>JAKSNA010000025.1 GCA_024400295.1 Bacteroidales bacterium
CAAAACTCCACTCCCAAAACTCCACTCTCAAAACTCCACTCTCAAAACTCCACTCTCAAAACTAAAAACTAAATAACGAACTCCACTCTCTTAACTTTTAAACGCCTCAAGCAGCCGTCTCGCCCCTTCGTACGCGCTGACACGTTTGTTCTCGACGTCGTCTTCAACGAGTTTGAGCAAATCTTTCACCAATGTGTTCTCGTAGAAGTCTGACTTCAAGGTGTTTTCGATGGTGTCGAGCATCATCTGCACGTCTTGTCTTGAGCGTTTCGCGTCGAGGTATCCCGACTCCCTGATGTTTCCGACGTGGCCTTCGATCATGTCCCACACTTCCGGCACGTTGTAATGTGTGAGTGCTGAGCATGTGGTGACTTTCACCTCCTGTCCCGACTCCGTCGGCGGGAAGAGGTGCACTGCGTTCTTTATCTCAGCGGCGGCGCGGTTGGCGCGGTTCACGTTGTCGCCGTCGGCCTTGTTCACCACGATGCCGTCGGCCATCTCCATGATGCCGCGTTTTATGCCCTGAAGCTCGTCGCCCGCCCCACCTATTAATATTAATAGGAAGTAATCGACCATTGAATACACGGCTGTCTCGCTCTGCCCGACGCCGACGGTCTCCACGATGATGGTGTCGAAGCCTGCCGCCTCGCACAGTATTATCGCCTCGCGGGTCTTACGCGCCACGCCGCCGAGTGTGCCTGCCGATGCCGACGGACGGATGTAAGCGTTTCGTTGCTGTGAAAGCTCCTCCATGCGTGTCTTGTCACCGAGGATGCTGCCTTTGGAGCGTTGGCTGCTCGGGTCGATGGCGAGCACCGCCACTTTCTTGCCGCGACCTACGAGTTCCATGCCCAACGCCTCGATGAAAGTACTCTTCCCCGCGCCCGGCACCCCTGTGATGCCGAGACGCAAAGCCTTGCCGCTGTGCGGGATACACTCGGCGATGATCTCCTGCGCGAGCTTCTGGTGAGCCGGCAGCGAACTCTCGACTAACGTTATCGCCTTGCTTAAGATTGTGATGTCGCCGGCAAGGATCCCATCGACATACGTATTCAACGGCAGAAGCGCCTGACGGCTTGCCTTCAGACGCTCCAAAGCATTGGGGTTGACCTGCACTGCGGGCTGGTCGGAACCGGTCACCTGCAACGCCGACTCCCACTCGTGCTTCTGATTCTCGAAATGTTCTGTGTTTTCCATGCCGCAAAAATACGAAAAAAGTTTGGAGTGTGAAGAGTTTAGAGTGAAGTTTCCAAAACTCCACTCTAAACTCCACTCTAAACTCCACTCTAAACTCTCAAAACTCCAAACTAAAAATTAAACCCTATTCCTGCCGTGAACTGGTACGCACTGCCAAGGGCCGGGCTGTCGAACATGTCGGTGAGACCCATTCTGCTGAAGATGATGACACCTGCATAACCGACCTGTACTATCGCGTTGCAGCCGAACGGCTTGTAATTCACCTTATCGCAGATGGTGCGCTTTGCGCCGTCGTATTTCGCAAACGACCTCATCCCCACGCGCCATTCCACCTCTGCGCCCGCCGACACCGTCAACGGTTTGCCGCCGACTTTCCACTGGAGCTGCATCGTCAGAGGCAGACGGAAACTCCAATAGCGCAGGTAACTCTTGCTCGCCTCATCAAACTGACCGGCGGTATGTTCAGCCAAAGTCCTCATAGCCATATCGCCGTTTTCATTCTTCGCCATCACGTATTTCGTGTCGAACTGGTTGTAGCTGTTGCTGAACCCGAAACCCGTGGCCATGCCGAAGACGGTGCGGTTGCCGGTGCTGAATATCGTCATCGGGAAGTACATCCCCCATTCAAAAGAGACGGGACGTTGTTTGATGTAAGGCGATACGACTGCAATGTCACCGTTGCTGATGTTCATGTAGTTGAAATACAAAATTGGCAGCTGCTGCTCAAGGTAACGACGGTGTTTGCGGCATGATTTCTTGACTGTCACACTGTCAGAACTGTAAGTATAAGTCTCTTTGCTTCCGAACGGCACCTTGATCGTCATGGTGCGTTCTGTGCCGTATGTCTCTGAGTTGTAACGGCTTTCATAGACTGGTTCTCTCGACACGCGTACACCGTCACGCATCTCATAGACTTTCACACTGATTTTGTTGTTGTTATCGTAAATCTTGATTTCGTGATTCTTGATCACCAACGTGGTGTCGATTCCTTGGGCAAAGACGTTTGCCATTGCGAGCAGCATCACCGCTGCGGAAAGTAACATTTTTTTCATATTTTAAATTTTAAATTTCCAATTAAACGTTTGAGGAACAAAAAAGATGCATCATTTTGTCAAAAAATTCACACAGTCTTCAATGGCGGTCTCAAGCGGTGTCTCGGGCAGCTGCAGCTCTCTTCTCGCCTTGCCGGAATTGTAATGCTCCGTAACGCACAACTGTCTGACATTCACCAATGTAGCTTGGTTTCTTATTCCGAGTTTCCATAAAAGACTGCCGAAAACGCCGATGACGGTCATCAAGAAGTTCGGGACGGTTATCAACATCTGCCGGTAGCCGCACGTCTTTGAGAGCAGCCGGTAGAACTCTCTTATCGTCATGTTGAAATTGGCGCAGAGGTAACGCTCGCCGTTGCGTCCCATCTCGAGTGCGTTGACTGCCTCCGTCGCCACGTCACGCACGTGGATGAACGACTTTCCGCCTTTCGGCGTGAGCATCAACGGTTTACGGTACGCCGCGAGCACCATCTGCCCCGAACTCGGCTTGGTGTCGTACGCGCCGAGCATGAAGCCGGGGTTTAAAATCACGATGTGATTATTATTTAGTGTGGAGTTTGGAGTTTGGAGAGTGGAGTTTGAAAATTCGACGAACAACTCTTCGGCCATTTTCTTTGTCCGGGCATAATACGATTCGGAAAACGGATACTCCATCGGGGCGGTCTCATCGGCAAGGCGGCTCTCACTCCCGTGACCTATCGTGTTCGCGCTGCTGATGAAGACGATGTCGTTGATATTCTTTGTCTTCGCCACCTCAATGACATTCTTCGCACCACCGACGATGACGCGCTCAAACTCCTGAAAGCCGAGACTCATGTCGGTGGCGGCAGCCGCGTGAATTATCGCGTCACAGCCGTCGGCGGCGGCGCACAAATCGCTGAAAGAAAGGAAACTGCCTTTGAAAACACGAACATCACCACCTTTGATAAGCAATTTCTTTTCATCCCGCACAATGACATTAACCTGAAAATGCCTGTCAATCAACACTTTCAAAATGTTATGACCCAACAAACCAGTACTACCTGTCAACAAAACCTTCATATTTCAATAATAACACGAATAAAACACACCTCTCTCACCTGATTACCTAAATTCCTAATCACCTGAATTCCTGACTACGGATATGGAACCGCTACGCGGTTCTCTCTCCTGATTACCTAATTACCTGATTACCTGATTACCTAATTACCTGATTACCTAATTACCTGAATTCCTGACTACGCGGTTCTCTTTACTCTTTACTCTCTCCTCCTTCCTCTCTCCTCTTTAAACTACTCATTATACTTCTCCAACACCTTCACCCTGTAAAGATACTCATACTTCGCCTGGAGCATCTCGCTCTCCGACTTGAAGAGGCGGTTTTTGCTTTCGTTGAGTTCAAGCAGCGTGGCTTTTCCGGCGGTGTAGCTCTCGTTCGAGAAACGGTAAGCCATCTCGGCGGCGTTGTGACTCTCGCGCGAAGCGTCGTATTTCTGTTCGGCGGCGAGTGCGTTATAATACGCCTGCTGTATCTCCTTCTTCAATTTCAGCTCTTCGTTGTCAATTGCAAGTTCCTGATTCTTAATGGAAATCTTTGCCGTCTCAACGTTGTACTTCGTCTGCATCCTGTTGAATATCGGGATGTTGAGTTGCAGCCCGACACTCGTGCGGCCGTTGTTTTTCAGCTGCTCGCCGAACGGCTCGTTTGTGATGCTGCCGTTGAAATAACGGTAATAATTGTCGGAGAAACCGGCATATAAGCTCAGTTGCGGATACCACGCCGACTTGACCGATTTCAGGTCGTAATAGGTCTTCTCAAGCCGCAGGTTCTCCGCCTGCATCCTCGGAATGCTGACGAGTGCGTGGTTATAAGTGTCGTCTTGTGACGGCAGAACTAAAGCCTGTTTTTCGGTGAAACTCTCCGGCGAGACGACATCGAAACCGGCGACATCGTCAATATCAAGAGCTTGCGCCAAGTCAAGAAGACTGAGCATCAAGGTGTTATCAGCCTGAATCAACGAAGATTTCGCTGTCGCCACCTGAGCTGTGCTCTCATATACATCCGACTCCGCCACCATCCCTACGGCAAAGAGCTCCTGTGTCTTGGCGTGTTGTTCCTGTGTCAGGGCGAGTTGTTTCTCGGCAATCGTTTTAAGTTCTTTATTATAAACCACTTGCATATAATATCCCATGATGGCGAGTTCTATGTCGAACTTCACCGATTCGAGGTCTTTCTCCGAGGCCTGAAGATTCAAGTCGCTGGATTTCTGACGGTTATAGATGTTCAGTCCGCTGAAGACAGGCATATCCATTGAGATGCCGAACGACGTTGAAGACGAGTTGTTCGGGACATAGATGCCGTTTGCCGAAGGCGACATCCCGAAGCCGAAGCCCTCCGACGCATTAGCATTGAGCGACGGCAGCCAGGCGTGACGCGCCATTTTATGTTGATATTCAGCCGTCTGCTGACTCATCTGGCTCTGCAACACCATGACATTATGCTCCATGGCATAGCCGATGCACTGCTCAAGCGTCCAGACTTTCTGCTGCGCCTTCGCCGAAAACGAAAACGCAAGAATCACAATAATAATGTATCTCTTCATGACAAACTTTCAACTTTACAAACTTTCAACTTTATAAACTTTCTACTTCACAATCTCGTTTCCACGTATTTTGTCGCCGGCTTCAAGGCCTTCTTTCACCACGATGTTGACGCCGTCGGAGAGGCCGACGACGATGGGTGTCTTCACATTGTCCTTATACACAAAGGTGCTGTCGTTTTTGTAGATCACGCAGCGTTCGGGGATGGTGACGGCGTCTTTCTCGCCCTCAATGATGACTTCGGCGTTGGCACTGAAACCGGCTCTAAGTCGCACGTCTTCAGGTACATACATCTTCGCTTTCATCTTGAAGAAGACAGCGCCGTTTTCCTGTGTGCCTTTCGGCGCGATGTATTCGAGGACGGCGTCGAACTTCCTGTCGTTCATCGCCCCGATGGTGATCACCATCGGCATCCCCTCGCTGATGCGCCCCACCTCGGTCTCGTCCATCTTGCCTTCAAAGATCATGTCGCTCATGTCGGCGACGGTGGCGATGGTCGTGCCGTCGTTGAAGGTGTTGGAGTTGATGACGCTGTTGCCCACCTTCACCGGCACGTCGAGGATCATCCCGTCGATGGTCGATTTGATGTTGGTGTTGCTGTATTCGGCGGCGGTCTTCGAGATGCCTTCCTTCACGATGTTTAGCTGGTCGAGGGCGTTGTTGTAATTCTCTTTCGCCTGCTCGTATTCGAGCTCCGACTTCTCGAACGCCTCCGACGAAATCAACCCTTTGTCTTTCAACGTCTTCTGACGGTCATGCGTCCGTTCGACGTTATCTAAATTCAGCTTCGCCATCTTCACCTGCGACTCACAGCTTGCGAGGCTGCTCACGTCGGGGATGATTTTCACCATGGCGATGACATCACCTTTTCTGACGGTCTGGCCGGCCTCCTTGTAAATCTCCGCGATGATTCCCGACACCTGCGGCTTCACCGCCACCTCGTCGCGCGGGTTAATCTGACCCGTCACGACGGTCTTTTTCTCGATGGTGCCAACGACCGCCTCTATCGTCTCATACGACTTCTCCTTCGGCTGCGACTTCTTAAACAAATAAACGAATGTCCATACTACTGCTGCGACTAACGCAATGACAAACAAAATTTTAAAAAATTTTTTCATATTATATTAAATTTATTTCCGTTTTCATTTTTCCGTTTTCTACGGATATGGAACCGCTACGCGGTTCTCTTCACTCTTTTAACTCTCCTCTTTTAACTCTCCTCTTTTAACTCTCCTCTCTTAACTCTCCTCTGAAATCACTCCTCCCTGATCGCGTCGATGGCCTTGATCTGTATCGCCCTTTTCGCCGGCAAGATGCCCGCCAGCAGACCTGACAGCACTATGATCACCGTCGCCGAAATGGCCGTCACGAAACTGATGTTAGGCTCGACGAACATCACGGCATCTTCACTTGAAATATCGACGAAATTGGCGACGACAGCCATTATCGCGACACCAATCATAAGCCCGACGATGCCGGCAAGCACCGTCAGGAGCAGGCTCTCCTCCAATATCTGTTTGATTATCAATGACGGTTTTGCGCCGAGCGCCCGACGTATCCCGATCTCGCGCGTGCGTTCCTTGATGGTGACGAGCATGATGTTGCTCACCCCGACGACACCCGACATCAAGGTGCCGATGCCGACAATCCATATCAGCACGGCGATGCCGGTGAAAAGAGCCTCAAACACTTTGAAGATCTGCTCGAAGTCAATCATTAAAATGGCTTCGCTGTCGGTTGGCGAGATACAATGAAGCTCACACAGCAAAGTCCTTACATCATTTTGTAACACACTGATTTTCTGACCTTTGACAGCAGAGAAGATGATGAAGTCGAGCTTGTCACCGAGATTATACGCCCTCTGCATCGTGTTAAGCGGAAGCAACACCGTCTCGTTGTTGTTGCCCGAGATATTGACGTTGTCAGAATAAGGCTTTATCACTCCAACCACTTGATAATAAATGCCATTCGCCTTTATCATCACGCCGATGGGGTCTTTGTCGGCACCAATCAGGTCCTCGTAAACCTTCATCCCGATGACACACACCTTGCGGGCTTCCGCGATGTCGGTCTCGTTGATGAAACGTCCGCGGACAATCTTCGAGCGGTCGATTTCGTTGTAATTCGGAAGGATGCCTTTCAGACTGAAATTGCCGCCTTTCACGCCGTAAAACACGTTGTCATCGCCGCTGTACGAATACTTGCTGACGACGGGCGACACGATGTCAACGCCATCCACTTGTGTTTTAATCGCCTGGATGTCAGACATTTCCAGCTTCCAGAAACGGCCTTTCTGATAGCCCTTATACGCTTCCGACGTCGCCTGCGGTATCACGAACGACGAGTTGGCGGCGAAACCCTCGACCTGCTGCATGATGCCGTTCCTGAAGCCGTTGCCGCACGACAGCAGAATCACGAGGATGAAAATGCCCCAGAACACACCGAACGCCGTCAAGATGCTCCGCGTCTTGTTACGTGCAATCGTCTGCCAAATCTCGTTTATGTTGTCTATGTCTATCATATTCTTTCTTTTCTCTCCTCTCTCCTCTCTCCTCTTTTAACTCTTAACTCCTATTGCTCATCGCCTCAACAGGTTTCACGTTCACGGCCTTCCATGCCGGTGCGATGCCGGCGACAACTCCGCTGACTATCAACACCAATGTCGCCATGAACACGATTTTCACGTCAACGCTCAAATCCAGGAAGACCGCCGCTTCGTTCGCACCTTTCCCGGCATTGACGGCCTCCATGATTTTGTTGATCACCTCCATCAAGCCCATCCCGACGAACATCCCGGCGTAGCCGAACACCGTGGTGATGATGAGCGCCTCCATGACTATCGACATGAGTATCGACCGCGGCTTCGCACCGAGCGCCTTCCTGATGCCTATCTCAGACGTCCTCTCCTTGACGGTGATGCGCATGATGTTTGTCACGCCGACGACGCCCGAAATCAACATGGCGATGCCGATGACCCAGATGAAGATGTTGATGGTGTTGAAAATCTTGTTCGTCTCCAAGGCGTTAAGCATCTGACTGTCAATCCAGACGCCGCGCTGGTCGTCGGGCGAGAACTCGTGCAGCAGGGCCATGTTACGTTTCAGTTCCTTTCTGAAACTCTCGTTATCTTCTTTGGTGTCGAGGCCGAAAGTGGTGAAAGAAAGCTTGTAATATTCATTGTTGACGTTGTAAATCTGCTGGAGCGTCGAGAACGGCGCGTAGCACTGCCCCGTGCCTCCCCACATCATGTCGCTCTCAAAAACGCCTACGATGACGTAATTTATGCCGTTGATGCTCACAAACTCGCCGAGTACCGGCACGGTCTCCTCAGGCGACTTCAAGTGCCTCTTGTTTGTTTTCTTCTCCTCCGGCTGACGGATCTTATTCCTTATCTCATCAGCCGTGTTTTTGTCGATGACAACGACTTTCTCCTTGATTTTCATGTCGTTATCATTGATAAAACGACCTTCCACAATTTTGATGCCCTGAATGTTTTTGAAGATAGGCCGCACGCCGTCGATCTGCACCGACTTCGACTTGTCGGAGAAAATGAGTGTGCCGCCCTTGGTGAAGACTGGCGACACCTCATCCACGTGATATAAATGATTTTCAAGGTATTCGATGTCTTTGTCTGTCAACGGAATCCAGCGGTTCGCCTTGTGGCCTTTGTACGGCAGCTCTGTTGAACTCGACCAGATGGTATATGTGTTCCTGGCTCGGTCGGCGAAATTGCTGCTGACGCCGTTTTTCAGGCCGTTGCCCACCGAAAGCAGGATGATGAGCATGAAGATGCCCCACGAGATCGCAAAACCCGTGAGAACCGTCCGCAGCTTGTTGCGCCGCAACGCCATGAATATCTCCGACCAAAAATCCATTTACACCAGTTTTTTGTTTTGAGAGTGAAGAGTGGAGTTTTAAATATTTAAATTCCTCAACTTCTCTTAACCCTCCTCTTTAATCTCTTAACTTTATTTCACTTCTCTTTCAAAATCAACGATTTGTGAGTTATTTTCCTCAATATTCTCAATTATTCCGTCTTTAAGATGAACAATCTTGTTTGTCAGATTCGCAATTCCTCTTTCGTGCGTCACTATAATCATTGTTATTCCCGAGGCGTTCACTTCGTGAAGGATTTTCATCACCTCGATGGAAGTCTTGCTGTCCAAAGCGCCCGTCGGCTCGTCGGCGAGGATGATTTTCGGCGATGTCACCAAGGCACGCGCTATCGAGACCCTCTGTTTCTGTCCGCCCGAAAGCTCGTTCGGGTAATGCCCGGCCCAGTCTTTCAAGCCGAAACGGTCGAGATACTCCATTGCCATCATATTGCGTTTTTTTCGCGGAACACCTTGATAATAAAGCGGTAACGCCACATTCTCGACAGCCGTCTTGAAAGGTATCAGGTTGAACGACTGGAAAATGAACCCTATCATCTTGTTGCGGTATTCCGCGGCTTGGTTCTCCGACAGGTTCTTCACCAGCTTGCCGGCGAGGTAATAGCTGCCGCCGTCGTAGTTGTCGAGAATGCCGAGGATGTTTAGCAACGTCGATTTGCCGGAACCCGACGCCCCCATGATGGAGACCAGCTCGCCTTCCCCAACGTTCAAATCTATACCCTTGAGCACATGCAACGGCTGCGCCCCGAAATATGTCTTGTTTATTCCCTCGAGTTTTATCATACTGTACTATTAAACTAATACACCGCAAAAATAGTATTAATTTTTCACATGGAGCGAAAAAAATGAAAAAAATTTTATTGAAAAAGTAATTATTATAAATATAATAATCAAAAACAGACTGACTAAATTGATAGTCAATCTGTTAAATAAATTTTTTATTAAATTTGGCTTCAAAAAACCGTTAAAACAGCCTCGAAATTATCTCTTCAATGCTTATCCCTTCGGCTTGTGCGGTGTAGTTTCTGACCAAACGATGTCTCAAAACCGGCACTGCGACTTGCTTGACGTCTTCGATGTCGGGCGAATATTTGCCGTTCATCAGCGCGTTGGCTTTCGCCCCGATGATGAGATACTGCGATGCACGCGGTCCCGCGCCCCAGCTGAGATACTTGTTAGCCCACTCATGTGCGCGTTCGGTGCCAGGACGTGTCTTTGAGACCAACGCCACCGCGTATTCATACACGTTGTCAGGGACCGGCACGCGGCGCACGAGCTGCTGGAAATAAAGAATCTCCTCGGCGTTCATCACTGCCGACACCTTATTATTAATAGCGGCTGTGGTGTTCTTCACCACTGCAATCTCTTCCTCGTATGTCGGATAGCCAAGGTTGAGGTTGAACATGAAGCGGTCGAGCTGAGCCTCCGGCAACGGATACGTGCCCTCCTGCTCTATCGGGTTCTGTGTGGCAAGCACGAAAAACGGCGCGTCAAGCCTGTAGGTCTTGCCGGAAACAGTGACATTCTTCTCCTGCATCGCCTCGAGAAGCGCGGCTTGTGTCTTCGGCGGTGTACGGTTTATCTCATCGGCGAGGACAATGTTCGCAAAGACAGGGCCTTTCACGAACTTGAACTGCCGCGACTCATCGAGGATCTCCGTCCCGACGATGTCCGACGGCATGAGGTCGGGAGTGAACTGAATGCGGCTGAAGCTTAACCCGAGTGCTTGTCCTATCGTGTTGATCAGCAATGTCTTTGCAAGACCAGGAACTCCGACCAGGAGGACATGACCCTGACAGAAGATCGACAATATGGTATCGTGGATCACTTCGTTTTGTCCGACAATGACCTTGCCGATTTCATTTTTCAGCAAATGATATTTCTCAACCAAGGCTTTTGCGCCTTCAACGTCTGAATTATACATAACTTATTTGGTTACCGACCAGTCGAATTGGAAATCGCACGTGCAGAACTCGTCACATATCTTAACATACGATTTGTTCGACTTGGATTTGATCCATTTATTGATGGCTTCTTCGCGTTTTTTCTGCAACGTCCAGTTCTGGATCAGCGAATAGTCGTCTTTGAGGTTTGCCTTATGTGCTGTTGTTTTCTTCTTGACAATCAACAGCCTGTAAGCGTCTTTGTCTTTACTCGTCTTCATCGGGACGGGGTTGCTGACCTCACCGACCTGAAGGCTGTTTATCACTCCCGCCACCTGTTGGTCGAGGTCTTCAGGTGCGAACAAGGTGCTGCCTGTCATTTCGTTGACGAGCACGCCGCCGCTCACCTTGTTGTCTTCATCGCTGAAGCGTCTGACCGCCTCGTCGAATGTCATGCTGTCGTTTCTGATGAGATTGGCGATGGAGTCGAGTTCATCGTAGGCTTTCTGGAGTGCCTCAGGCGCTACCTTAGCTGTCAGCAGGATATGGCGCACATTGACATAGTCGCCGCGGCGTTCGATAAGTTGCAGGATATGGAAACCGAACTCAGTCTCAATGACTTCCGATATTTCACCTTCTTTCAGTGTGAATGCCGTGGCTTCGAATTCCGGTGCGAACTCGCCTCTTCCGTGGAAGCCCAGCTCACCGCCTTTCCTTGCCGAGCCGGGGTCTTCAGAATAAAGCAACGCCAACGTCGAAAACCTGTCGCCTTTCAATATCCTTGCGCGGAGTTGATACAGTCTGTCCTTGACGGCGAGTTTCTCATCGAGCGTGATTGGCGGTTTCTTGACGAGTTCGGCTATCTCGTATTCTGAATTTACCATCGGGATTGAATCCTGCGGGATGCTGCGGAAAAAATCGCGCACATCGGCGGGGGTCGCTGATGCGCCTTCCACGATCTTCGCCTGAACCTGTTCCGACAAATACCTATCTTTCACGAGCTGACGCAGCTCATCCTTGATTTCAAGCATGGTCTTGTTATACATCTTCTCCAGATTCTCCTCCGACCCGAGCTGCGCGACATAATGCCTTATCAGATGGTTCATCTCGCTCTCAACCTGCTCGGGCGTGATCTCGATACTGTCGAGTTCCGCCTGGTTCAGCAGCAGTTTCTGGAAAAGCAAATCCTCCAAGATCTGGCATCTGATGCTCTTTGCGCTTCCCTTGACGCCGCCCTGAAGCCGGTATTGCTTGTATTGCTCTTCAATATCCGACTGCAATATGATGTTCTGTCCGACAACAGCCACGACCTTGTCGATAATCTGCTCCTCTTGCGCGTAAGTTATTGTCTTGCAAAATATTAACAACGCAACAGCAATAATAATCCTTTTAACTTTCATTCTTCGAGATTTTAAAAACAAAAACGCTTCAGAACTGCACGGACAGCGGTCAAAGCCAAACCAGTCTTACTTGTTGTAGTATTCTCTAATTTTCTGCAAAACCTTCTCGTTGACCGTCACGGAATACTTCTCATGGAGTTTTTTCAGCCATTCTGTTTCCATCTGCGCCTGATACGCTGATGTCACGATGCCTCTCGTCTCCTTGAAAGTCTTCGGCTCCGGCTGACGCACCTCGAGGATCTTGTAAATCTTGGTGGTTTTGTCAACCGTTGAAGGCACGACCGCCACCTTGCCTGTCTCCCAAGGCATGGCATCGACATCAACGTTGTCGCCTTTCTGGAAGAATATTCTCTTTACCGACACGTTGTTGAATTTGCTGTCGCCTTTCACTATCGCCCTGACGGAATCAAAGTCAAGGTCTTGATTGACAATGACATTCAACGTATCGACCAACTCCGGCTTCATTGTTGTCACAACCATCGCGTTCACGCGGTCACCCCAGACGTATTCATTCTTGTGTTCTTCATAATAATTCTGAATGCCCGTCGTGTCTTTCACGGCCTTGTTCCAGACCTCCTTTTCCATAAGGTCGAACAGAAGTATGCCGTCATGATATTCATTTACAAGCAATTCAAACTCAGGATATTTCGTTTCAAGATGTGTATCTTCGTAATTGAAGACCGACTCTTTGACGAAATCGGCATAGAAATCGTAGGCCATCTCCGCCGGCTGCAGGAACGGTTCGCTTCTCTGGTTATCAACGATGTAATCGATGAAATTCTGGACTGTATATTTGTCTTTGCCGATTTTGAAGATGACCTTATTGGAATCAACCGCGGGTGACACGACATAAGCGCCTTGTGTGAGCGTGCTGTCGATAGATGTGATGAATGCGTCTTTCACCTTTGTGTATTCCTTGAAGTTGTTGTCTCTCATGAGTCGTTTCAGCACGATCTCCTCACTGACGCTGGCACGCATATCCTTCTCAATGCGTTTCTTGATGTTTTCTTTCTCTTCGGCATAGTCTTTCACGCCGTTGCAGCTGATGAGGCGGATGATATGGTAGCCGTAGTCTGTCTTGACCGGTTCCGAGAACTCGCGCGGCTGGAGGCCTTTCACCGCCGTGATGAACTCCGGCACTATCTGGCTCACGCGGAACGGGGAGAGTTTGCCGTTGTTCACGACGGTGCCTCTGTCGTCGGTGTACTTGCTGACCATGACGTTCCAGTTTTTCCCGTCGGCGTCTATCTGATTATACACGTTCCTTGCCTTTTCAGCGACGAGCGAGTCGGTCTTGGTCGGGTCGTTTTCATCTACCTTAAGGAAGATGTGAGCCGCGTTGATGATGCCGCAGGCCGGTGTCTTGCTGTTCACCTTGATGATGTGGTAGCCGAAGCTTGAACGCACCGGCATCGAGACCTCACCTTCTTTGGTGTTGTACGCACCGCTTTCAAACGGATATACCATGTCGAAAGCCGAGAAATAACCGAGTTCGCCGCTGTTGCCTTTGATGGCGCGGCGTTTTCCCGGAATCTCTTCCATGTCGCGGGCGGAAGGGTCTTCGGAGACCTCTCTCGCCACGGCGTTGAAGTCCTCGCCTTTCATGATGCGCTCGCGAATCTTCATCGCTTTCTGATAAGCCTTCATGGTGTCGGCAGGCACTGCATGAGCATCACATCTAATAAGGATGTGAGCCGCGTTGATGTCCCACTGCATGCGTCCGTACGCCTCTTCCACCAGTCTCTCATTGATCTCATCGTTAGAGAAATATGGCTTTGCAAGCTGTGTGCGATAACCCTTGAACTCTTTTCTGAATTTTTTGACGGTATCCATGCCAAGGCTTTCAGCCTCAATGACTTTCAGCTTGAAATCAACGAAGAGGTCGAGGTATTCATCGACGGTTTTCTTATCGAGAACCTCGCCCATGACGTTGTTCTTCTCATAGATTCCCATGAACTCACCGGCGGTGATGTCCCTGTCGCCGATTGTCATCATGGTTTTCGACTTCCAGCTCTGCGCCGAAACGACTGCCGGCAACATTGCCAACACTAATGCTAAAACTTTTATCCTATTCATATTTTCATTTTGATGTCATATTTTCATTTTGCCGTTTATGCGGTCCTTTCACCTAATCACCTAATCACCTAACCTCACGCTTTTGTGCTGTAGTTCGGCGACTCGCGGGTGATGGTGATGTCGTGCGGATGGCTCTCGCGCATTCCCGACGCGGTGATCTTGATGAAACGTGCGTTGTGCAGCTCCTCGATGGTGTGTGAGCCGGTGTAGCCCATGCCGGCGCGGAGACCGCCGACCAGCTGATAGACCACTTCCGAGAGGCTGCCTTTGTACGGCACGCGGCCCACGATGCCTTCCGGGACGAGCTTCTTGATGTCGTCCTCCATATCCTGGAAGTAGCGGTCTTTCGAGCCTTTCTGCATCGCCTCGAGCGAGCCCATGCCGCGGTATGTCTTGTATTTCCTGCCCTCGAAGATGATTGTCTCGCCCGGTGACTCGTTGACGCCGGCGAACAGTGAGCCTGCCATTATCGAAGAGGCGCCGGCCGCTATGGCCTTCACGATGTCGCCTGTGTAACGGATGCCGCCGTCGGCGATGACGGGTATGCCTGTGCCCTGCAACGCCTGGGCGACGTTATAGACCGCCGTGAGCTGCGGCACGCCGATGCCGGCGATGATGCGCGTGGTGCAGATGGAGCCAGGCCCGATGCCGACCTTGATGGCATCTACTTCGAGTTTGGCGAGGTCGCGTGCGGCTTCGGCTGTCGCGATGTTCCCGATGACGAGGTCGATGTTCGGGAACTCCCTGCGGAGCTGTCTCGTCACGTTGAACACGTTCTGCGAGTGGCCGTGGGCCGTGTCAACGACTATGGCATCGACGCCGGCGTCAACGAGGGCGTGGGCGCGCTCCATCGTGTTGTATGTGATGCCGACAGCGGCAGCAACTCTCAGACGGCCATGCTCGTCCTTTGAGGCGTTCGGTCTCGCCTTGATCTTGATGATGTCCTTGTATGTGATGAGTCCGATGAGGTGGTTCTGCTTGTCAACGACGGGCAGCTTCTCTATCTTGTGCTCCTGGAGGATGTCGGCTGCCGTGGCGAAGTCGGTGAACTCCGTCGTGGTGACAAGGTTCTCCTTTGTCATGACCTCCGAGATCGGACGGTCGGTGCGGCGTTCAAAACGGAGGTCGCGGTTTGTGACGATGCCGACGAGCTTGTTGTCGTCGTTGACCACCGGGATGCCGCCGATGTGGTATTCATTCATGATTTTCAGAGCGTCGCACACCAATGCGCCTTCCCTGATGGTGACCGGGTTGATGATCATGCCGTTCTCGGCGCGTTTCACCTTCGTCACCTCGGCGGCCTGCTGCTCTATCGTCATGTTCTTGTGAAGCACGCCGATGCCGCCTTCCTGCGCGATGGCAATCGCCATCGGAGCCTCCGTCACAGTGTCCATGCCCGCCGTCACGATAGGGATGTTAAGCATGATGCGACGCGAGAAATTAGTCCTCAAATCGGCATCACGAGGAATGATGTTGCTGTAAGCTGGAATTAACAGAACGTCGTCGTAGGTCAAACCTTCTTCAACAAATTTTTCGTCTTTTGTCATAATTCAATAGATATGTACCGAAACCGGTTTTGTTATTAACGTTGATTTATTCTCTTAATTTTATTAATCTGCAAAATTACAAAAAATAATCCAACGTCCGACTTAAAATTTCAATAACTTTATGGAGACGAAATAACGTGTCACAAATCGTCATCTGAAAGTGAAAAAAACATCGGTATGTCGCTGAATTTCAGTCGGGACACAAGCCGCGAAGCATAAAGAAACATCGTAAATCCAATACGTCAGATGAAGTTTTGGATCTTAAATCTTTAAACCACATAAAAAAGTGCCGCCTTTGCGACGACACTTTCTCGAATAACTAACCTCTGTAAACTAACAATTATTTGCTCGACTTCAGCTTCCCGATGAGCCGTTCGGCATCGTCGCCGCGGAAGACGTAAACCTCGGAGGACGGTTTGTACTCGAACGGCTCGTATTTCTGCACCTGTATTGCGATGTATTTGTTGTCGCGTGAGAAATAGAAAACGACCTGCACATTTCCGTCAGGCTGCCGCCGTACGTTGTCGAATCCGTCAAAATCCTTGTTCGCCAAAGCCACTTTTATGCCGTGTAAATCATTGGCACTGAAATATATATGGTCTTTTGAAACAACAGAACCTGTTGACGTGTCAATCAGTTTGTTTCTCTGTCCGAAAATAAGGTAAAGTGCCACGCCGATGGCCACGACACCGAAAAAGACCTCCGTCGAAGAGCCCAAGTTGCTCTCGACATTTCCCGACATGACGAACAGAACGCTGGCAAGCGCAACGAGTATTGAACTCAAAATGAATGATATGATGTTTGTTTTTTTCTCCACATCCGGGAGCTGGCAACTGTTTATGTTTTCTGATAATATTGCTATTGTATTCATGTTGTAAAAGTAAAATTTGATGTTTGAAAATAACTAACGAGATTTCCCTCCGTGAAAAACCTCTACTAAAGACTAAAGACTAAAGACTAAAACATCAAATCCTGAAATGCCTCAACATCACGACGAAGAAATCGTTTGGCGAGGCGAAGCAGCACAACGACTGCGGTGAGGTCTTTGGTCCGAAAAACTTGAAATTGATTGGTAACCGTTTTGGAATCACGGTGTTGTTGGTCGTATTCTGGGTCTTTTTCAGTGATGTTGACTGAATGTGCGGCACCGGCACGGAATCATGGAAGTAAGGGACTGACATCACGTCATGCGAGGTGTTGAACGATGTCTCGACCTGTTTCTGCAAATCATTGATGGCATTCCCATACACCTCATTTTGAGAGATATACGGATATATCATATTGATAAGCAGGCACAGAGCCGCCGCAACGACGATATGTATGTGATGTCTTCTCATCTTAAAATTCAGGTCGCAAAATTAAGAACTTTCTCGCCACAACAACACATTTTTTAAAAATTTGTTTTACGCCGTTTTCAAAATTTATCTATTTTTGGAAAATTTTTGAACATGATTTCACCGGAATATCTGACAAAAGGTTCTAAAATAGCCCTCGTCGCGCCGGCACGGAAAATAAGCCGCGAAGAGATACAATGTGCCGTTGACTGGATAAACGACAAAGGCTTCACGCCGGTTTATGACGACCGCCTGTTTGCTGAATATCACCAATTTGCCGGCGATGACGGTTTCCGCGCCGCTGTGCTTCAGGACTATCTCGACCGCGATGACATCGACGCCATCTTCTGCGTCCGCGGCGGCTACGGGACGATAAGGATAATTGACAAACTCGACTTCACGAAGTTCGCCGGACACCCGAAGTGGATTGTCGGCTACAGCGATGTCACCGTGCTTCACGCGAAGATGCAGCAGCTTGGCTATCAGAGCATTCACGCCACGATGCCGATAAATTTCCCAAATAACACCAAGGAAGCGTTGGATTCATTGCTTGATGCTTTGACAGGTAAAAAGGTAAAAGGTAAAAAGGAAAAAGGGAAAGGTGGTGAGGTGATGTGGGAGGATTGCGAGATTGTCGGCGGAAACCTCTCGGTTCTGTACTCAATGCTGGGTTCCGACTTATTTCCCGACACCGACGGCAGATGGCTGTTTATCGAGGACTTGGACGAATACCTCTACCACATCGACCGCATGATGACGGCGTTAAGACGCGCCGGAAAGCTCGCTCATCTCAAGGGACTGATTGTCGGGGCGTTCACGCAGATGCACGACAATGTCGTTCCGTTCGGCATGACCGCAAAGGAAATCATTTCAGAGAAGGTCAAAGAGTATGATTATCAAGTTGTCTGGGATTTCCCGGCAGGACACATCGACGACAACAGGGCGATAGTTTTTTGACACAAGTTGCACAAATATTGAAACACAAGTTGCACAAGTGGTTTCAATTATTAACTACGTAATGATTTCCATCATTTGTGCTGGTGTCACGACAAATGGTTTCGATGGGAAATGCCTGATATTACCTGTCACTAAAAATGCATCTTCCTTTGACATGGCAACTTCATAAAATACAATATCCTTTGGATCTGGAAATATTTCATCTTCAACTTTGGTTCTATTCACGTTTATTTCATTACTCTTAAAGACTGACAAAAAATTTCTGATATTTTCTTCCGAAAAATGAAATTTGTCACGTGAAAGAACATCTTCCTACTCCTGAAATATTTCATCATTGTACACTGGCGTAATTCTCATGTCAATTATTGCTTTAATAATCTGTATAGTATTGGCATTTAAATCTTTAGATAGCAATGCCGACACCAAGACATTCGTATCAATAACTGCTAAGACATTATTTCTCATCCCGAACTTCTTTAATGATTTCATTGATTTCTTCCAATGACAAATCCTGCAATCCTTCATCGGCGGCTTTCCGACGCATTTTCATAAAAGACTCCCATGCTTTGGCGTTTTTAATTTCTTGTGAAGAGGCTTTTATTTCAAATGGAATACGCTTTTCCCGCACTACGGCTTTCATAAAAACCGTGAATGCGGCCGTATAATTGAAACCAAATTCATTGCATAACGTTTCGAAATTATTTTTCAAATCGTCTTCGACTCTGAATGTTATTGTCGATTGTGCCATATTTAAAATTTTTACTGCAAAAATACATATAATATTTTACATCAGCAGTATTTTTGTCAAAAAAGTTTCTTGTACAGCTCCCCTATTGTCGCCACCGGCACCACTTCGACTTTGTATTTGCCGAGGTCGAGGCCTTTCGCGCTGTATTTGGAGATGAAGATTCTGTCGAAGCCGAGTTTGTCGGCTTCCGCGATGCGTGCCTCCACCCTGTTCACGGCTCGCACCTCGCCCGAAAGCCCCACCTCCGCTGCGAAGGCCGTGCGTCCGTCAAGCGGGACGTCTTCGCTCGACGACAGCACCGCCGCCATGACCGCGAGGTCGATGGCAGGGTCTTCAACGCGCAGACCGCCCGCGATGTTAAGGAACACGTCTTTGACGCCAAGCCGGAATCCGGCGCGTTTCTCCAGTACGGCGAGAAGCATGTTCAGCCTCCTGATGTCGAATCCGGTGCATGAGCGTTGCGGCGTGCCGTAGGCCGCCGTGCTGACCAACGCCTGCGTCTCGATGAGCATGGGGCGCATCCCTTCCACCATGGCGGCGATGGCGATGCCGCTGACGTTGGAGTCGCGTTGCGAGAGCAGTATCTCGCTCGGGTTCGTCACCTCACGCAGCCCGCCGGCGTTCATCTCGAAGATGCCGAGCTCCGACGACGAGCCGAAGCGGTTCTTCACCGTGCGCAGGATGCGGAAGCCGTAGTGACGGTCGCCCTCGAACTGAAGCACCGTATCGACGATGTGCTCAAGGATCTTCGGCCCGGCGATGGCGCCGTCTTTGGTGATATGTCCGATGAGGAACACCGGCACCTGAAACGTCTTGGCTATCTTGTTCATCTCCGCCGCCGTCTCGCGTATCTGGCTGATGCTGCCGGCCGTCGCCTCCACACTCGGCGACTCGAGTGTCTGCACCGAGTCGATGACCATGATGTCGGGCATGACGTCCTTGAAATGTCTTAAAATCTCTTGGGTGTCGGTCTCGGTGAGGAGCAGGCAGTTCTCGTTCTTTATCCCGATGCGGTCGGCGCGCATTTTTATCTGTTGCTGGCTCTCCTCGCCGGAGACGTAAAGGATTTTCTTGTCTTTCAGATGCAGCGCCACCTGAAGCAGCAGCGTCGATTTCCCGATGCCAGGCTCGCCGCCGAGAAGCACTAAGGAGCCTGGGACGAGGCCGCCGCCGAGCACGCGGTTGAACTCCCCGCATATCATGTCAATGCGTCTCTCATCCGCGCTCACCACGTCTTTTATCGGGATCGGCTTCGACTTAAAATGCGCTAAATCAATATCTTTGGCGACCGACTTGCTGTCTTTTCCGGTCACCACCGTCTCCTCCACATAACTGTTCCACGCTCCGCATCCAGGGCAGTGTCCTATCCATTTTGGCGACTCGTTGCCGCATTCCTTACAGAAAAAAACCGTTTTCGTCTTTGCCATGACAGTATGAAAGTTTATAAAGTTTGAAAGTTTGTAAAGTTGAAAGTTAATAAAGTTTGAATGGTGCAAAAATACGCATTTAAGACAAAATTATGAGCATCAGAAAAAATATTTTCCTTTTGCGTACGACATCTCAACATTTTTTAGTAGTTTTGCAGCCGAAATAGAACTGCTGGATCGGGGAACCGTGCCCATTTGGGCATTGTTTAAAGTGCCATCCAGCAGTTCTACTTTTGTTGCCTCATACGAATGAGGTTTCATTGCAGTATTCCTGTCATAATACTCAATAAGAGTTATTTTAACTCTGTATAAATCATTACCAATGTGAGCCGCACCAAAAAGCCTATGAATAATTGACTCGTAATTTATACCATGTTCAGGTTTTCTTGTATTACCTTTTTTGATGAAATCAGGATGTATTTCAACTTCTATACTTTTCATTATCACTTGTGGCAGAATTTTCAAGACAGACAGATGAACATCGATATTATCACTTTTTTCAACTGCTGAAGACGTAAGGTACTTGTTAATTGTCTTTCTCCCAATACATATTTTCCCTTTTCCGCCAGTCTCTTCATCATAGTAAACACGAATGATGTTTTTTCTCGCCCAAGCCTCAGCCTCCCTAAAATTCAGGAAACCGTGATGTTTTTCTCCTTTGACAATCTCAACATTTTTGTTTTCCAAATCTGGAACGACATATCCCAAGGGATATTTTTCGTAATCGTATAAGAATTCATTTTCTCCTAACATATTAAATATCAATTTTTTTGAAGAAAATACTTATGGAAGATCAAGAAGGTTGGAGACATACGTGAACGTGTCTGTATTGTTGACAAACCATAAATTTCAGTCTTCGGTTTTGTTGTTGCAAAAATAATGTTTTTTATTTTTCAGGTTGGTTGAAAAAATGTTTATTTTTGTGGTTTAAAAAATTTTTACATCCATGAGGAAAATTTACATTTTAATCTTGTGTTGTTTCTTGTCGATGCAGGTCATCGGACAGGAATTAATCGTAACAGGCATCGTCACTTCGAGTGAAGACGGTGAAGGCATTCCAGGTGTGGCGGTCCGTGTCTTGAGCAACAACACGGGCACCGTGACAGGTCTTGACGGCGACTACTCCGTGGGGGCGGCGGCCAACGACACGCTGGAGTTTTCATTTGTCGGAATGAAGACGATGAAGGTGGCTGTCAACAACAGAAAGAAAATTGACATAGTGATGAGTCCCGACTCGCAGGTGCTCAGCGATGTCGTGGTGACGGCTCTCGGCATCAAGCGTCAGAAGAGAGAGCTGGGTTACGCCACCGAGGACTTCAGCGGCGAGCTGCTGTCGAGGTCGGGAAGCGACAACATCGTGAGTGCCTTGAGCGGACGCTCGGCAGGCGTGCAGATCATCAACGCCGACGGTGTCACAGGCGGTTCATCGCGTATCGTCATCCGCGGTAACAACAGCATCTTCGGTGACAACCAGCCGCTCATCGTCGTTGACGGAGTGCCGATGACCAACGAAGGCGGCATCACCGACTGGAGCGGCGGCCAGGACTGGGGAACAGCCCTGAACAACATCAACCAGGAAGACATCGAAGACATCAACATCCTGAAAGGACCTACCGCGGCAGCACTTTACGGCTCAAGAGGCGGCAACGGCGTGATGCTCATCACCACGAAGAAAGGAAAGAAACAAAGCGGCCTCGGACTGAACTTCTCCACCTCATACAAAGTCACGACACCTTACGGCTACCGTAAAGTCCAGAACAAATACGGCTATGGCGGCCCCGTCTCGTTCTCGACGCCGACTATGACACAGGACGAAAACGGCAGCTACGTGTTCAACGACACATACAGCTCCGACAACGGCCCCGAAGGAGAATCGACAAACACCACATTCGGGTACTACGGCGGCGCAGTGTCGTGGGGACCGGTGATGGACGGCACGCGGATGAAATGGTGGGACGGCTCCATCAGAGACTACTCGCCACAGCCGGGCAACCTCTCGATGCTTTACCATAACTCGAACTCATTCGTCAACTCGCTGTCGTTCCAGAACGCCGGCGACTTCGGCTCCGTCAGGATCTCGGCCACCAACGAACGCAGCGATGCCATCATCGACAACTGCAAGCTCAACCAGACCACCATCAACTTCGGGTCGATGATGAACATCTCGAAAATGGTGAAGGCGGAAGTCGCCCTGACGTACGTCGATTACTACCGCCTCAACTCCCCGACCCTCGGCGAGTCATATTCCAACTTCAACAAAGGCCTGCTCTACAGCTGGCCGAGAAGCTGGCAAGGCCTCGAAGCCACACAATACGAACAGCCCGACGGCACGCAGACCGTGTGGGAAAATTACCCGTACAAATACATGTATCAGACTACGTTCTGGGATTTCTACAACCACAACACCGAGCTTAACCGTGACAAGTTCTTCGGCTCGGCACGCCTCATCATCGACCCGACCGACTGGCTGAGCGTTTCCGGAAAGGTCGCCATGGACTACACCAACGACAGGTTTGAGACAAAAAACAAGCCGACACTTGCCGACGGCATGACAAGCGGTTTCTACAAACAAGACATGGGCAACGACTACACCCTTGACGCCGACTTCCTCGTCACTGCTTACAAAGACAACATATTCCATTCACAATGGAACATAAGAGGCTCTTTCGGCGGCGAGCGTTATTACAGGAAAAAATATTCCATGTGGGCCGGCACAGGCACATGGGCTTACCCGAACCTCTACACATTTTACAACTACATAAGCGCGACGACGCAGACATCTATGATTCCTGGAGAGTCGAGATACGAGAAACAAGTCAACTCGCTCTACGGATTCCTCAACGTCTCATACGCAAAATGGCTGTTCCTCGACATCACTGGAAGAAACGACTGGTCATCGACATTGCCTGCCGACAACAACAGCTACTTCTACCCGTCGGCGACCTTAAGCTTCGTCGCGACGGAGGCGTTCAAGATCAACTGGGGCATCGTCTCGTTCCTGAAAGTCAGAGGCTCGGCGGCCATGACAGCAAGCGACGACCTGCCTTACCAGCTTGACTTCACTTACAACACAGGCTCTTTCGGCGGACAGCTCACGGCTTCACTGCCGGGTCAGGTGCCGCCGCTCCAGCTGAAACCGCAGCGTCAGCGTTCATTTGAGATAGGCCTCGACATGAGTCTCTGGGACAAACTCAACTTCGACCTGACGTATTACGACATCTACTCATGGGACCAGATCCTCTCGGCGCCTCTCGCCCCGTCATCAGGCTCAAGCAGCGCACGTATCAACACAGGTGTCGTCACCAACAAAGGCGTTGAGTTGATTCTCAATTACAATATCTTCCAGAATGCCAACAGCTACATGCAGATGGGTCTCAACTTCGCACGTAACACCAACAGGATCGTGAGTCTCGGCGGTGCCGACATGTACATCCTCTCTGAGGTGTGGGGTTCGAACGGCCCTGCCATCGCTGTCAGGGAAGGCGATGAATACGGCACCATCTACGGCTGGGACTATGTCTATGAGACAGACCTCGCCAACGGTACGCACATCGGACCGTTTTATGATGCTAACGGCAAACCTCTCCCGCTCCTCAACGCGGAAGGAACAGAATACATGAAGACCGCAGACCGTGTACCCGTCGGCAACAGCGCACCGTTGTTCACAGGCGGTTTCAACCTCACGTACAACTGGAAAGGACTGCAGGTCTATGCCCTTGTCGATGCCAAGATCGGCGGACAGATTTACTGCGGCTCGTATGTCATCGGGATGCAGACAGGACAAAGCCCCGAAACGATGTACGAGCGTGAAGGCAACGGCCTTCCTCTCTACGACGCGGAAGGCAACTTCCTCGGAAACTACGGCGTGGTGCTCCCTGGCGTGGCGGTCAACACAGAGACCGGCGAGACGGCCGTCAACGACCAAGTGGTGCATTACTATTACAAGTATATGCCGAATTTCGGCGGCTGGGGCAACTACCTCACCACGCCGGGCATCGTCAAAAACACATGGGTGAAACTCAGAGAGCTGACAATATCTTACACATTGCCCAAGAGATGGCTCGAAAAGACCAAGTTCTTCCAGACCGCGTCAATCTCCGTCACCGGCCGCGATCTGTTCTACATCTACAAGAACCTTCCGGACAACATCAACCCGGAAGGCACACTCGGTACAGGTAACGCACAGGGCCTCGAATACGGCTCATACCCGATGACAAGGTCGTTCCTATTCACACTCAAATTCGGAATTTAAAAAAGTGTTGAGAGTGGAGTGTTAAGAGTTAAGATTTTAGATATTTTAAAGATTAAAAAGATAAAAATATGAAAAGATACATTTTGATAATAACGGCTTTGGGATTGCTGGTGACTTCCTGCAAGAAATTCGGTGACATGAACGTAAACCCGATAAGTCCAACAGGAACGGAGATAGGACCGCTGTTCAACGGCGTGGTCTCATCGCTGGCGTACAACGGCAACGAGATGTTCTACCTCGACAATGAGATTTTCTATCCGGAGACTGAACTCGGCGCGTTGACATCCGACGCGTGGGGCAACTTCCAAATCGGGACACAGGCCGTCTGGGACAACTACTACTACGCCCTCGGAAACATACGCGACATAGAAAAACGTTTTGAGGAGAAATGCAAGGACGATCCGGAAATATGCGACAAGGTGAAAGCACAACTCATCGTACTTAAGGCATTTAAGACATTCAAGGTGACAGACTATTTCGGCGACATCCCTTATTCGGAAGCCGGTAAGATCTGGTACAACACTACCGAGACAAGCAACAAGAAACCGAAGTTCGACAGTCAGAAGGATATTTACGAGAGCCTTCTCAACGAACTTGTCTGGGCACGCGAGATACTCCTCGAAAACAAGGCCCAGACCGACCTCGGCAATGACTTCTTCAGTCTCGGAGTTTACGACGTGCTTTATGCCAATAATTATGAAAAATGGGCTAAGATAGCCAACTCGTTGATACTGAAGCATGGCCTGAGAATGTATGACAAAAACTCAGCGTTTGCCGACCCGTTGCTGAAGGACGCTTTCAACAAGCCCGTCATCGATGACTACTGGTGCGGCAGCGGCGGTTTCATGCTCTGGCCGATGACGCTGAACAACAGCGTCGGCGACGTAAACTGGAGTTTCCGCGAGCACCGCAACCTCCGCATGGGCGAGACCGTCTTCGCACAGATGTCATCATCCTACGACCCGACAGGCGAAGACATCTTCGACCTCCGTGCATATATCTTCTTCGACACCAACCACAAGACCGACGAGTTCCCGCAGGGAGCATGGAGAGGCTTCCCGCAGATGAAAGACGCATCGACACCGACAGAAGGCGGCACACCATACGAACGCACACGCGACCAGAACTACGCCTTTAAAGGTCCCGGATGCCTCTATTCACCTTTCAACTATTACCTCATCAGAGACAACAGCGACCAGATCGGCTTCATCCCGAGGATTTTGATGAGCGCGGCAGAAGTCTGTTTCATCAAAGCCGAAATGGCTTTCAGAAATATCGTCTCCATCTCAGAAATGGAATCGCATCAATTGATTGTGAGCGGCATCACAAACTCGTATTACATCTGGCTGCAGCTGCATTCAGATGCGACAGTCCAATATAATCCCGTCTGGAAATACACCTACCCGGCATTGGCAGACGCACTGCAATCAGTAGATTTCTATTCAGTCGCCAGCTCGTACGCCTCACAGATTCTGAATCGAGTCCTTTACCCAGTTCCCGGAATCAACCCCCCACCTGAGGATTGCATCAAAGTCATCCATCAGCAGCGTTGGCTCGACCTGTTCCGTCAGCCTGGTGAGGCATGGTGCCTCGCACGCCGCGGCATGGACACGCCTACAACCACCAACCACCAGAAACTCACATACTACCGCCTGCCATATCCTCCAACCGAGGTGACATATAACTATGACAATTATATCAAACAGGTCGGAAAGATGTCGAACGGCGACACAAAATACACCAAAGTATGGTGGATGGAGTGAGAGTAGAAAGTTAAAAGTTAAAAGTTAAAAGTTAAAAGATTAAAGATGAAAAGGACATTATTGACGATGGTCATGATTATGGCGGCCATGGCGGGATTCTCACAGGTGGAGCATCTGTACGACTTCAACAGCCTCACGGAGGGCACGCAGAACCTCAACGGACAGGACGGCTGGGTGACACATTACCAGACCGCCGCCTCGTCGCAGGACTTCAACGTGGCATACACCAGCGACGGACTCATGTCACCTGACGAATCCATCGCGGTGTTCTATCCATACGGCGGCCCGGGCGTGGGCAGGACAGCGACACACAAGGCGAGCGACAGCTTCGACTTCAACTTCCAGAACGGCGGCATCATCGACCTTGAGTTCGACCTCTGCCGCAACTGGTGGGGCGCATTTGCCGGCGTGGGCTTCGACTCCGACAACGACGGCAACATCCTCGACGGGATGACCGACGGCGACGGTGGTGTCAGCCTCTGCGTGAAAGGCTCCGACAACAACGACAACCACCCGATCATCAGATTCCCGTCGGCGACGAGCGTGACATCAGCGTCGTACCAGCAGACTCCAAACTGGGCGCGTTACAAACTGTCGTTCGACTTCAACGCCTTCGACGGAGCCGGCTCCGTGACCGTTTTCGTGAAAGAATACATCGACGGTGAAGGCTGGGGCGAATGGCAGCAGATCGCCGACATGACCGAACTCAACATGGGCCTCACGCCAGGCTCAGGCGACAAGAACGACTACAAGGTCTGGGACGGCATCTATTTCCACTCACAAGGCGGCACAGGCGGCTTCGACAACATCCTCGTGCGCCAGATGCCCGACGGAAACGTACAGTACATCAACATGCCTGACATCCCGAAACAGCTGACCATCAACGGACCCGTCACGCTTCAGGCGACAGCCACATCAGGACTACCGGTGTCGTTTGAATACGTCTCCGGACCGGCGACACTCAATGGAAACATCCTCACACTCACAGGCGAGACCGGCGAAGTGAAAGTCAAGGCGACACAGGGCGGCGACGACACATGGCTGCCCGCGCCCGAAGTCATAAAGACATTCTTGGTCATCGACCCGATGGACTACACGCCAACCTACACCATCCGCCGTCCTTACGACGAAAGCATTGTGTATATGCCGGAACTCTCCGACATGGTGATATGCCTCAGCACCTATATCGAACACGACGACGCCATTGAGTTTGAGGAGGTGAAAGCCACCATCGACGGCAGCGATGTCATCCTCGGCACCAAATATCCCGATGACCATGACAACGGCTACTTCTACGGCTACTGGAAACCAGCGTCGTTCGGCAGCCACGACATGAACATCAGCATAACCACGAGCGGCGGGAAGGTCACGACAGACCATATAACATTTGAAGTGTCAAACACATACGACAACATAAACGTCACCACGATGAACGGTGAACTCGTTGTAACACCAAGCATTTCATCAAATATCAAGGACTATGAGATGCCGATGCACGTCGGTGCGTTCGATGACATCACCGCCAGCTACCGGCACAACTGCGTCGGCTCATGCGACCCGTACGACCGCGTGGGCGGCGTGAGGGTACGCAACTACCGCGGCGAGTGGATGGAGCTGTTCCGTTACATCAGTCCGTTCGGAGTGGAATGTGAAGCCAGCCTCGATGTCACCGACTACACCTCGGTGCTTCAAGGCATCGTTGAGTTTGAACTCTTCTTCGAGTCGTGGAGCGGCGACGGCTACAACCCGACTTTGACCTTCGACATGACAAAAGGCACACCTGATTACAAGTACGTCAACGTTGATGAAATATGGTATGGCACATTCTCGTTCGGCGACTACGCCAACCAGCAGCCTGTCCCGACAGTCAATTACTTCTTCGACAGCAACACGGAGAAAGCGTCAGTCAAGGTGACGACGACGGGCCACAACTGGAGCAGCGGCCAGAACGGAA
Organism: Bacteroidales bacterium; assembly: GCA_024400295.1. Lineage (GTDB taxonomy): Bacteria > Bacteroidota > Bacteroidia > Bacteroidales > F082 > Limimorpha. The sequence goes on from JAKSNA010000025.1 coordinate 28,064, forward strand.
CATACAACACAGGCAACGCCGCCGAGTTCCTCGAAGCGACACATCACCTCTTCGTTGACAACAACAAAGAGTTTGACCAGCACAACTGGGAGAACTGCAACCCGAACCCATTCGGATGCCAGCCACAGAACGGCACATGGACTTACCCGCGTTCCGGCTGGTGCCCGGGCAGCATCGCCATGGTGTGGGACTTCGACATCTCAAGCCACATCAGCAAAGGCTCCGTCAATCTGTTCTATCAGTTCGACCCGAATTACATCGACGAGTGCCACCCGAACTACCCTGACTGCGTGAACGGACAGAACGACTGCCCGCTCTGCGATGCCCCCGACAACCCTATTCTGCGCCTTGCAGGAAAAGTCATCACTTACAGCAATGACATCGAAGTGCTTTCCGATGTCAACGAACAAGTCACGCCGGAAGCATTCAATGTTGACATCTTCCCTAACCCGGCACAGAACCGGCTCAACCTCAACACCGATTACGAGCACGGCAACCTCTGCGTGCTGATCCTCAACGCGCAAGGTCAAATCATGGCGAACTTCGCCTTCAGCGGAAGCAGAACCATCGACGTGAGCGACTGGACACCGGGTGTTTATTTCGTACAGACATTGGGCGGAACGATGAAGACCCAGAAAGTCGTCATCAAGTAGAAAGCTGACGTTTTTTGTAAAATATCAATACCACGCTGGGTTTTCAGTGTGGTATTGTTGTCTTTTGGCTGTCATCTTTGCTCCACCCAGATAAGCTTGTCGGTGTCATAACCGCGTGTTCTTGCACTGTTGAGCAGGAAATCCAAATCTTCGTGCGACAATTCTGGCGTGCGGCTCAGAATCCAGAGATAACTGTCTGACTTGCTGCCTATCAGCGCATAGCGGTAATCAGGCGCAAGCTCAAGGACATTGTATTCGGAATAGAAATTCAGGAAGAACGACACTTTCAGTTTGCCCGGCACGTTGTCGTCGGGACGATAGGCTTTGCCCACCGACTCCTTGAATTTCCCGTCGAGGCTTTTCCTGTAGCCAGTGTTGGTCACCTTCACCTTGCCGTTAGGTTGAAGCTCGTAGTGAGCCATGCAGCCCACGAGTCCGCGTTCGAAGCTGTGGTCGAAGCGTGCGATTTCGTACCACGGCCCCATATAACGCTCGATGTCGAGTTGCTTTACCGTTGTCGTGACAATTTCAGTGTGCTTGCATGAGAACAAGCTGAAGAGCATGATGCCGCTCAAAAATGGGATGATTTTCTTTTTCATAACTGTAATTATTGGTTGGTAAAATTGTTGTTTCAGAGGCATAACAACAAAGCCAACGGATTGTTCATTGGCTGAACGAGTATCAGGAAATTGTAAATGTTTGAATGTTTTTTACGGTTAATCAGAATTTTTTTAAAGATAATTAATACTGTCCGAAATAAACTTCAAAAAAAATTAAGACGCTATTAATTTTTTATAAAAATTATTTTTATTTTTGCAGTCGCTTAGCCAGCCCGAGGCCTGGTTTTCAGGGATTACGTTTTTGGAAACAGGATGCTGGGTTGGGTGGGCAGACATAATGAAGACGTTACTTGACGTTTATCTTCTGAGTTCAAACTTGGCAGTTTAAAACCTTATGGAAGAGACGGCAACGGAGCGTCCACTGGTGGTGACGATTCGGTCGTCCGCGCTTATTGCAGGCGTGGAGTTTATCCGTATATCATCCCTGACGTGGGCTGGCGGCGTTGCTTATCCTATAAGGTTGGCAGCCAAGGCCAGAACTCAGGATGAGCAAGGGTAAAGCTCCCACGTCTTTTTTTGTATTTACTCGGAAAGGGGTGCGCCGAGGGGGAAAAAGAAAAAAAGTGTATTATGAACGGAGAATTTAAGCAGTGCCCCAATGGACATTATTATCAAGGCGAAGTTTGCCCTTATTGCAAGACGGACAAACACAAAGGAAATGTAACCTGAAATCGTGGTTATAAAATTTAGTTTAACTTAGTAAACATTAAAAAATAATGAATATGAATAATTTTAATTTTGGCAGATTTTTCTCGTTTCTCGCATTCTTTGCTTTTGCCGCTGTAAGTTGTTGGGCAACTGCTGAATCGTTGTATTTAAGTTTAGATGTGCCTTTGGCTGTATGCTATGTGATTTCTATTGGTTTCTTTATTGTGGCATCAATAGGAAGTGTATTAATTGTAAAGGGGCTTAATCCTAACACTTCGGTGGAGAACCCTGCATTGTATGTTTGGGGAGGAATCTTTATGGTTATTGCTTTTTGGCTGTTGTGTAGTATGCCTACAAATACGCACACATTTGTGTATAGAGATAAGGTTGTGGGTGTAGTTACTAAGGATGTAGATCAAACATTGGGGTATTTGATTCAATTACAGAACAATGACTTTCAAGAAGAAGATATAAAAAAAGCACAAAAAAAATTAGAGTCAGAAGTCGGTTCTGCATTACGAAATTTATGTGATGAGATTCGGAATCCGCTTAATCCTGGTTTTGGAAAATCTGCTCGCGAAAAACTGAATGATTTATCTCTTGTTTTAGGAGTTCCTATTGCAGAAACAACCATAGGAGCACGTTCGTCTTTATCATCCAAAGAACGCGAAGAATTAATAAATAGAATACAGACTCGAGTAAATGAAGAATTGAATCAAAAGAAACAGGAGATTCGGGAAATGTTAACAGCGGCTAAAACCGAAAATTTTCGTAGGGATGCCAATAATCAGATAGCAAACCTTAGGGGAATACAATACTACATTGAAGTTGATTCTATTGATTATTATAATCGTGATATGATGAGGGATATTAAAAAGAAATTATATCATAGTTATGGCACAATCAGTACATATCGTTCTTTCGTGTCATTTGATTCTCCAGAAGATAAATATGATTATACTCGCGAAAATATTGTGACGAAAGTTGATGGAATAACTAGTGTGTTTAATGTATGGAAGGATATTTTTGAAGGAAAATATAATGGCCATGGGCTTTGGTATTGGATTGTATTATCCATATTAGTGGATATAGCCGCATTTGTTTTCTTTGATATAGCTTTTGCAAAAAGTGATGAAGATTGATAATTAGAAAATAACTTAAATAATAATAATATGTCTACTTTACAAGCAAAAAATCAAGATGAAGAATTTACCTTGGGTGGTTCTAATTATGATGGAGATTTTAATCCGAATTCAAGTAAGCCAAAACCTCCTATCCAAACACCCATTGATGTTGATGATGAAACATACAGCGATGAAGAAAAAGTCGATGTGAATAAAATAAGAGTTCGTGTTGATGACCCATCTCCTCTTGTGCTTCTTTTTGGTCCTAAAGGATCTGGCAAAACGATGGCATTGGTACGTCTTACTCGTTATTTAGAGGATCAGGGTTATCAATTGGAACCATATCGTATATTTCGTCCATCACATGATAAACATTATCAAAAAATATGTAATAGTTATAAAAGTTTGTGCTATAGCAATTATGCTCCTGGAGGAAACGATGTGATAAATTTTATGTTGGTTAAAGTACTTGATAAATATGGCCGCACAATATGTCAAATATTAGAGGCCCCAGGTGAGCATTATTTTGATGCGAGGTTTCCGAATAAACCATTCCCAACGTATATACAACAGATTATAGCGCAAAATATGAGTAATAAACGTATTTGGGCTTTTATCGTTCAAAAAGGCTGGAATCCAGACAAAGAGACAAATGCGAATGGAGAGGATATAGATTCTGAAATGATTCAGACACAATATGTTCAAAGAGTACAACAAATTCATTCAACTAGACGTGATAGAGCAATTTTTATTTGTCATAAAGTAGATGAGAATAAAGAAAGTACATTGTTTATTGGTGATAGGCCTAATACGAAAAGATTTAAACATGATATAAGATACCAATATAGAGGCATATTCAATAATTGGAAGAATACCAATCCTTTAACGAAATGGTTTAAACCGGAAAAATTCCTATTTGTCCCATTTTCTGCAGGTGCTTTTACAACAGAAGAGAGTGGCAGGCAGCAGTATATCACGGGGGATGATTGGTATCCTCGCATGTTGTGGAAAGCAATAATAAAACAATTAAAAAATTAATACAAAATGTCCCAACCTTCATTTTTTATATTTGGTGTTCCCGATGGATTTGACATCTTAGGTGGGGATTTGGTGACAACTAATTATTTTCAGAATTATTACAATCCCAGTAAAGAGAATACGAAATTCAGCATCCATCGAAATGCTGGAGGTGGAGGGATTACGTATGCTTACCTCAAATACAATTTATCTTCTGGAAAAGGACGCGAGGGCTCTTTTTTCGGGATGGCATTATACTTCCCTGAAAATGGTTGTTGCACGGATATTTTGAAGTTATATCGTCTTTTTGATACAATTTATGACAAGGTAATACTTGCTGATGGAGAAATCCTAAAATCAACAGACGGAACTTCTTATATTCAAGCAAAATATGCCGTAACTCGGTTCAATGAAAAACGAGAATATATTACCCAACGAATACAATCTAACATATTATCCAATTTAGATGCCTTTGCAGATAGTTTCGTACCTATTGATGGTTCATTTACTAGTGAGAACCCAGATTTAGGCAAGCGCGTTCCGCTTCAAAATGCGGATAATGACAAACTATGGAGCCTTCTACGACAATATAATCGATTGTCAATTTCTCCTGATTGGGTTGGAACTGGCGATTCAAAACAGCCAACAATGCCAGAAGAAGTGTTGTGGCAATGGAATAATAACAGTACAGAACTTTCATTATATGTAAATCAATGCTACAGAAATTTGGAATCTGCAAATGTGGCTGAAGTTAAAAGGAAGTCCAATCTTATTAAGAAAATAAATGAAACTTTCAAGAAATGTTTATGTTCCAATGACGCAGTTCAGGAAGTTATCAATTGTTATAACAAAACCAAGCAAATTTATAGTACTCTTGAAAAAGATTATGATAATTTACTCACAAAGTTAGGCAAGGCGGAAGACTCTGGCGGTGGGCCACTTCCTCCACCACCTCCTCCAGGACCGTGGTGGAAAAATCCGAAATTACTTGCCCTTGGCGGTGTGGCAGCCGTTGTCGTAATTTTATTGGTCATATTAATATGCAAGCCTTCCGAAACTATTAAACCAGAAGAAGAACAACAAACACGAATAATAAAAGAAGTTCGCGATTTAATATATCGCGAAGAATATATGAAGGCATACAATAAAGCAAAAAGTTTGAATAATGTAGAACGCCGAGAACATCTTCAAGATTCTGCTTTGTGTTTAAATGTTGATCAAGTTATTAATTCAACATCGCATGAATATTCAGAAGCGTATATTAAGATTACATCTAAGATTAATAATTCGGAAACGCAAAAGAAAAAAAATACTGAGTTAGTCGATGCATGGGAATCTTATATTGACGAAATAATCAAAAGTATTGAGAAAGATAAAGATAAGAAAAAAGCTGGAGAGTGGAAGACTAATATAAATAGTGAGAATAGCATTGGTGGAATCAGTAAAAAACTTCTTGAGTTTAATCAGAGATTAGAAAAAGTAATAAATTCGTCTGTGCAGGGTCCAAAAAACCAAGAAGTTCAATCATACGAAATTTTGTTTTATAGAACTAATCGAAGTTTTACAAAAGTAGATGAGGAGCAAATAATCATCAAAAAGGATGAAACTATAAATCTAAAAGGTGATGGTGGGAAAGGAACTTACTTGGTTTATTGTATAAGAAAAATAGATGGTTCAAAGTCCACTCCAATAGATGATTCAAGTTGCATTTCCATAGAAAATGAAAACCTAAAGAGAGTAAAAATTGGCAATTGGGGAGATGGTTGGTATGGAGTAAGTGCCGGAGGTACAATTACAATAAAAAAAGGAGATTTAAATTGTAAAATCACTATTGTCAACAATTAATTATTTTTCAAGATGAAACGCATTATTTTTATCCTCATTGCAATAATGAGTGTTGCATGCGGAACAACAAAAAAATTGACCCGTACAGAGTTGCAACAGCAATTGGCAGAAAAGGATTCATTATTAATAGAAAAGGACTCTTTATTAAGAGTTTACATGGCTGGTCGTCTATCGTTAGAACAACAACTGGAGTTGTGTCGAGATAGTCTTGCTGTTTATGATTTTTTTAATACGGATGATATTTCTGTTTTTTCAAATAAAACATTAGAAATAAATGGAAAAGCAAAGGAACTATCAGGCAAGAATAGCGTGAAATTCGAAACTATCAAGATGATTGATGAAGTTCAAACGAAATTGAACAAGGTTGACGAAACGATTATTCAAGTCAATGAGCAGCGTGTAGAAAAGCAATGGTCTGATGCGGAACTGAATAAAGCAATCGTACTTGTAATAAAAGCAGATTTATATGCCATTGGTGATGCTTTGGATGTGATAGACAAAAGAGACCTATCTTTCCTCTCGAAAGAACAATTAGAGTATTATCGCGAATTGTCAAAGAAATTTGATGAATTTTATAATAAATATCTTTAATTCTTCAAATTGTGAACTTTGATTTCTATTTATTGGGAACGCCCAATGGATATGACCAATATCCGTTGGATAACAAAACGGATTTATTCCGTTCTTTTCACGATGAAGTAAAATCAGACACCCAAATGACCATTTGGCGCAATGCCGAAGTGGTGTACTATGTCTATACACGTAATTTACGCACTGCCGGCACGAACCAATATTTCGGTATGGTCATTGCCATCAATGGCTTGTATTTAAGTCATATCGGCAATGTTTTTAACGTATTTGAGCAATTGTGTTCCAATATTGCTTTACGTGGGAGTATATTGCAAATTGATAGTACTGGCAAAATAAAGTTTGTCCATTCTCGCTTTATTGATACCCCAGATGAAATAGAAACAACCATACGAGATTGTCGGGACTTAGTTGAAATCAATTTGCGCAATGATTTCAAACATCTACCTGATGAATATGTCGTTCCACGCAAAACGATTTCTGTTACATACAATGAAAATTTTGGCGAACGGAAATTGAATGACTTGTTGAAAGAGTATAATTGCATCCATTTCACCAAGGCAGAAAACGAAAAATCCGGGTATATTGATATGGTTGTTACTCGCTTGTATGAAGAAAATCATGATTTAAAAGAGCGATACACTCGTTTGCAGCATCAGAAAAAACAAATAAGGTGGGTTTTGTTTTTGTTGATTATGATTATTATAGGCGGAGTGGTGTTTTTCTTTTATGCACAAGATGCGTCGCAGCTCATCAAAAGTAAATCGGATACAATATCCGATTTGAATGATACGCTTCAGAATAAGGATGTGCAAATACAATCAAAATCGCAGATTATCCAAAGTAATACCGAAACAATTTTTAGGTTAGACAGTACAATTCGAGAAAAAAATGAACAAATTAAATCTCTTCAAAACGAGACGTTAAATCTAACAAATACACTGAATCAAAAAACAAAGAAACTTGATGAAGCTCAACGCAAATTGACAAATATTAATAGAGCATTTAACAATACATTTTCTGCTTACACGTATTTCGATTCGTGGAAGTCATCCAATTATAAGCAATCTGGTTCTGTGTCGTCAAAGACATATTCGTTTTACGCCTATGCAGACGACGAACTAAATATTCCTTATTATGTATCATCGGAAAAAGGATATGACTATCTAACAATAACAATTCAGCGTACGGGCATGACGGCACAGCAACTCTTAAAAACATCTGGTGTAGATTCAGGTGTGTACAAACATACTTTTACGGCAAGTGATTCGTATGAATTGGTCGTGTCTTATTCTAAAGACGGCAGCAATAATCACAACAATGATAATGCAGGTGTGAAACGTATGTATATTTACCATCCGATAGTGGAACGACTTCGGAGAATGTCAGAATAAACGAATTTCTTAAATTGATATGAAAAAGTTTTTGTTTATTATTTTTGCAGCATGTCTATTCTTATCCTCTTGCACTCAAAAACCGAGTTACAAAATTCCTAAATATGATCCAAATCAGAAATCAAAAACAGTTATTAGCGAAAATAACATTAACACACAAGTGTTGATATCTTTTCGTAATGACATTTCCCATTCTGAAGCATGTTGTTGGCTGAAAGAACACGACGCGAAAATTTTGGATGCAAACGAGCAATTCAATTATTACTTGGTACGCACACATAGTGAACAAGCTGCTGAAGCGTTGATTTCGCAATGTGAGACGCCGATCATCGATTGTGCTGTGCGCAACACATATCTTTATCCGTGTGCCTTGTCAATGCATGTCATTGATGGCTTTGATAATCCTGTGAGAGGGTCAAGTCTTTCTCATGGTGAGATGGTCAAAGAGATTATGGAGGAAGGATTAGATAATATTTATGTTAGTGCGCATAATGTAGATTCTATTGATGGAATATCGAGGGATAAAATGTCAAGTGAATTTCTTGATATTTGCAAACAGATGAATAATACAGATATGACGATCGTTAATTTCTCTTTGGGTATTTCTAAATACAAAGACGAGGAACGAACGACATTGAAATCCAAAGAAACATTCTACCAAGATTATGCAGATGATATACGTTGGTATGCAGATTTAGCCCACAAATGTGGAAACAAGAATTTTATCATAACAAAGGCGATGGGAAATGAGTCAATGCACTCAATAGATGAGGCTTTTCAACTTTCGCTTGAAAAAATGAATGATAATCAACGGAAAACATTAAAAGAACATATGATAATTGTTGCTGCGAAAGATACAAGAAAGGCCTTCCCCGTTGGATACTCAAATAGGATAAATCATAAAATAGAGGGCGTGAATACTATAATGGTAGATATATCAGACAAACCCAAATACCAAAGTGGAACGTCGGCAGCTGCTCCTTTAGTGGCGAATTGGATTGCCAAATCAAGTTTTACAAATGCGAGCGATGCTATAGAGGCAATTAATGAATCAACTCAAAGCGGAGAATTGGTTTCAGAAGATGCATTCAACCGAATAGCACAAAGAAATCGACAATCCGATGAGAAGCACTATGACCAAATAGCAAGTGAATATGACAATCCTCATTACAGCAATGAATTAGTAGGAACGCAATGGATGCATATTAATAAATACGGGCAATTGTCATGTGTACTTACTTTTGTTTCCGAGAATAAGGTTCATATTAAAAATTTTATCCGTTATTCAAATTCAAGTAATGCCCCTATTCACGTTCAAGAGATAGATAATGCATATACCTATGACCAATCAAATAAAAGGGGAATAAAATATTCGACAAATGGAGATTTGATGCATTTTGTCTTCTCTAATAATTCTCTTATTTTCACTGGAGAATATAATGATGGCCGTCCTGCAAGACTGGTATTTGTTCCTTATTCTGAAAAACGAAAAGGCGAAGAGATTACTATACCTGCTGGTTATGTAGATTTAGGTCTTCATAGTGGTACACTATGGAAAGACAAAAATGAGGAAGGTGGTTTTTACATCTATGATCAGGCGATGTCAAAATTTGGAAACGAGTTACCGACTAAGGAACAATTTGAGGAACTTAAAAGTTCTTGCAAGTGGGCTTGGACAGGTAGTGGATATAAGGTGACAGGTCCGAGTGGCGCGTCTATTTATTTGCCTGCAGAGGGCTGGGGAATGCCTGCATCTGAGATTTAGGGCTAATGGACAAAAATTAGGCTGAAATCTTCCGAAAGCATAGTAATAACTATGGGTTTGGCGCGTTCAAAGGTTATGAATAAAAAAAGTGCATTCACTGCGGCAGCCCAATAACGAAGAAAAACGGCATGGTCAACGGGCGCCAGCTATACAAATGCC
>JAKSNA010000026.1 GCA_024400295.1 Bacteroidales bacterium
TGTCTTGTTATACGACTTTAACTGAAAAAGAAAACTCTCGTGGTCGCGCCGACATCATCGTTGAGACAAACGATTATGTATATATTTTCGAGTTCAAGCTCGACGGCACAGCGGCCGAGGCGTTGAAGCAGATTGACGACAAAGGCTATGCGGAACCTTACGCAGCGGACAGCAGGAAACTGTTTAAAATCGGTGTTGGTTTTTCAAGCGAAAAGAAGAACATCGACGAGTGGGAGGTGGTTTGAGTTATTTCCCCAGCGTGATTCTGAACGTCGTGCCTTGTCCTACAACGCTGTTTTTGACGAAGATCTTGCCTTTGTGGTAGTCTTCGATGATGCGTTTGGCGAGCGACAGGCCAAGTCCCCATCCGCGTTTCTTCGACGTGTAACCCGGCTTGAAGACTTGCGTGAACGTCGAACGCGGCATTCCCTTGCCGGTGTCGGTGATGTCGATGAAGATGTTGGTGTCGTCTTCCGTCATCTCGACAGTGATGCTTCCTTGGTCAGTCATGGCATCGATGGAGTTCTTCGTGAGGTTCTCCAAAACCCAGCCGAACAACGCGGCGTTGAGCGGCGTAACTATCTCACGTTCAGGAAGTAATATCTGAAAATTGAATTTCGATGAGAAACGTTTCTCGAGGTAACGCATTGTCTTTCTTGTGACATCGACCACGTCGGTCGGCTCCAGCGTCGGGACGGAGCCGATTTTGGAGAAACGCTCCGTGATGGTCTTGAGCCTCTCGATGTCGCTCTCCATGTCGGATGTCCCGATGAACGGCTTCTCCTCGAGCTTCAGCAGCTCGACCCATCCCATCAGCGAACTCAGCGGCGTCCCGATCTGATGCGCCGTCTCCTTCGCCATGCCAGCCCACACCTGGTTCTGCTCCGAACGCCGCGCGTAACTGAACAGCAGATACGCTATCACAAAGAAAAACGCGAAGATAATTATCTGAATGACAGGGAAATAACGCATCTTCTGAAGCAGGTCGGAACCTCTGTAATAGATGTACGCCTTGTTGTTGTCGATGTAGTTCACCTTTATCGGGAAATGCTCTTCCTGCATGACTCTCAGCTGGTTGGCGACGTAATCCTTGTCCTGCATGTCGAGGCTGTCGAGCCTGCCGTAAGCCAGCACCTTGTTGTCAATACTGTCAACGATGATGACTGGCGCGCCGACCGCGTTGTCGGTGATGTCGGAGATGAAAATGTTGAACATGTCGTTGAGGACACCTTTCAACTCGCTGTAAATCAGCGACTCGTTGTAATACAGCCACGATGTCTTTCCGTAGATGTCGATCTTTATCGGCGGGTAGATGCTGAAGGCGGCGAGCATGTCTTTGTCGAAAAACTTCTTGTCCCTGAACCGTTCGGGCAGGTTTATCGCGTTTCTGATGTTACCATCGTTGTCGGCTATCACGACCGGCACGCTGATGTTGCTCCTCACGATTTCAAGGTAAATAGATGTGTTTTCTTCCGGCGAGGCCTCTAAGAAACCCTTGTACGCCAGTGCCAGCAGCTCAACACGCCGCTGCTCCTGCCCGCTCACCTCCTCGAAAAACGTCTTCGTGTAATTCATCAGGTCAACGTGGCTCTGGACAGCCGCCGCCCACATCTCAACCTGCTTCGTCTCCTGATTGGCGAATTTCTTTACTAAAATATTTGTGTAATATATTGATGCACAGACGATTATCACCGCCAAGACCGCCAATGCGATCTTCCATCTTTTGTTTTGTGTGTAGAAATTTGCATTCATGTCAATATCAAAGCCGCAAAATTAGTGTTTTTATGACAATACACACAAATACTTCGGAAAAATGTTGTAACTTTGTGCGTTTTTTTAAACGTGAAAAAACTTGAAATATTATTATTTCAAATACGGTAAACTTAAAACAAAAAACGGTTAGACGTTTCATTAAATAACAGACAATGGATTACAATTTTGAGGAAATTGAAAAGAAATGGCAGGAGTTCTGGCGTGAGAACAAGACCTATCAGGTCGAGATAGACCATTCAAAACCAAAGTTTTACGTGCTTGACATGTTCCCGTATCCTTCGGGCGCGGGTCTTCACGTCGGGCATCCGCTCGGCTACATCGCGTCGGACATCTACGCGCGTTACAAACGTCTGAAAGGCTTCAACGTGCTTCACCCGATGGGCTACGACGCCTACGGACTTCCGGCGGAACAGTACGCCATCCAGACCGGCACGCATCCTGCCGTCACGACGGAGAAGAACATCAACCGTTACCGCGAGCAGATGGACAAAATCGGCTTCTGCTTCGACTGGAACCGCGAGGTACGCACAAGCGACCCGCATTACTACAAATGGACGCAGTGGACGTTCATCCAGCTTTTCAACTCATATTATTGCAACAAGGCGAAACAGGCGCGTCCTGTGTCTGAACTCGTCAAGATATTTGAAAAACAAGGCACCGAAGGCCTCGACGCGGCCTGTACAAAACCACTGGCTTTCACGGCGGAACAGTGGAACGCGATGAGCGAGAAAGAACAGCAGGAGACGCTGATGAACTATCGTCTCGCCTACCTCGCCGACACGATGGTGAACTGGTGCCCGGAGCTCGGCACCGTGCTCGCCAACGATGAGGTGCAGGACGGCCTCTCGGTGCGCGGCGGCTTCCCCGTGGAACGTAAGTCGATGAGACAGTGGCTGCTGCGTATCACCGCATACGCCGAACGTCTCCTCGAAGGCCTCGACACCATTGACTGGAACGAGTCGATAAAAGACGTGCAACGCAACTGGATCGGCAAGTCGATGGGCGCATCGGTGTTCTTCAAGGTTGCCGATAAAGATATTGACTTTGAAGTGTTTACGACACGTGCCGACACCTTGTTCGGCGTGACGTTCATGGTGCTCGCACCTGAACATGAGCTTATTGCGGCACTCACCACCGATGAGCAACGCGCCGCCGTGGATGAATACGTCACATGGGCGAAGAACCGCTCCGAACGCGAGCGCATGTCGGAGGTGAAGAAGGTGAGCGGCGTGTTCACCGGCTCTTACGCCGTCAACCCGTTCAACGACAAACGCATCCCGATATGGATTTCAGACTATGTGCTGATGGGCTATGGCACAGGTGCCATCATGGCGGTGCCGGCTCACGACAGCCGTGACTTCGCTTTCGCGCGACATTTCCAGTTGCCTGTAATCCAGGTTGTTGCGAAACCGGGTGAAGAGCCGACCGACCCTTCAACATGGACCGAGTCGTTCGACGCGAAAGAAGGCGTCCTCGTCAATTCCGACTTCCTGACCGGTCTCACCGTGAAACAGGGCATCATGCGCATGATACAGGAACTCGAGAGACTCGGCATCGGTAAGGGCAAGACGAACTACCGCCTCCGCGATGCCATCTTCAGCCGTCAGCGTTATTGGGGCGAACCGTTCCCGATGTATTACAAGGACGGGATGCCTTACCCGATGGACATCAACAAGTTGCCACTTGAACTGCCGTCAATCGACGCGTACAAACCGACCGAGACAGGCGAGCCGCCGTTGGCGCGTGCCAAGAACTGGGTCACCGACGACGGCTACCCGATAGAGACGAACACCATGCCTGGCTTCGCCGGCTCAAGCGGCTATTACCTGCGTTACATGGATCCGCACAACGAGAACGAATATTTCAGCAAGGAGGCCAACGACTACTGGCAGCAGGTTGACCTTTACATCGGCGGCGCCGAACACGGCACGGGACACCTCATCTACAGTCGTTTCTGGAACAAATTCCTCTACGACCTCGGCATCGCCTGCAAGGATGAACCGTTCAAGAAACTCGTCAACCAAGGAATGATACAGGGAAGAACCAGCTTCGTGTATCGTGCCAATTTGGAGAAGATGGCCGAGTGGATGCTCTGGCAGGAGCTGAAAGACAATAAGTTAGGTGTCGAGTTTATCAGAAATTACAAGATGGGACGTCGTCAGTTCGACTTCTATTGCCCGTCGAAGAATATCATCATCGAGACAAAGAAAATGAGTGGCTTGGCCAAGGTCGCCGAGTCGTATGAGGAGATAGCCAAGCAGCTCGGCTGCAAGCTGTTCCTGCCTCCGTTGATAGATGTCCTCGTCGAAGATAGATTTGCCGCGACAATACAGAAGATAAAAGACCTCGTCGCCGGCGAGGAAGTGGCACCTTTTGAAGAAAGGGAAGGACTGCCATTCATCAACCTCTTTGTTTCGAAAAACGTGGATGGCCGCGAGGAATATACTGACGGCATCCGTGTGGATATTAATATGGTTCATAACGATATTCTTGATACTGAAGCGTTTAAAGTGTGGCGCGATGATCTCAAAGACGCGCAGTTCATCTTCGAGAAAGACAAGGACGGCAACGACATCATGGTGTGCGGATGGGAGATTGAGAAGATGTCGAAGTCGAAGTTCAACGTCCAGAACCCTGACGACCTCGTGGTGAAGTACGGCGCCGACACGCTGCGTCTCTACGAGATGTTCCTCGGCCCGCTCGAACAGTCGAAGCCGTGGGACACACAAGGCATCGAAGGCGTGTTCCGCTTTATCCGTAAGTTCTGGAAACTCTACAACGGCGAGAATAACGAACTGACAATCAGCGATGAACCGGCGACGAAAGCCGAGCTGAAGGCGCTTCATAAACTTATCAAGAAAGAAGAGGAAGACATCGAGCGTATCTCGTTCAACACCGTCGTATCCGCCTTCATGATATGTGTCAACGAACTCGCCGACATGAAGTGCAACAAACGCGAAATCCTTGAGCCTCTTGCCATTATGATTTCACCGTATGCACCGCATATCGCCGAAGAACTCTGGCATCAGATGGGGCACAACGACAGCGTCGTCAACCAGAAGTTCCCTGAGTTTGATGAGAAACATGTCGTTGAAGACTCATTCCTCTATCCTGTCTCGTTCAACGGGAAGAAACGTTTCGACATCGAGCTGCCTCTCGGCATGAGTCAGGACGAGATGCGCGATGTGGTGCTCGCAGCACCTGAATCGAAGAAATGGATCGAGGGAATGGTGGTCCGCAAAGCCATCATCATTCCGAAGAAAATCATCAACATTGTGGTGGGATAAAGTTGAAAAGGTTAGTACAAAAACTCGTGCAACTTGTGTTACTAACTCGTGCAACTTGTGTTAAAATAAAGTTGAGAGTACCTTTGGCCATAAAGTAGTGAATATGAAGAAACTTTTAAGTGCAATACTACTGATAATAAGTGTCTCCACTTTTGCGCAGGACCTGACGAAGTCGGAGGACGACCCTGTCATCACGGCACGCATCGCCGAATGGCAGGATTTGAAGTTCGGCTTCATGATGCACTGGGGTATGTATTCGCAGTGGGGTGTCGTCGAGTCATGGTCGATCTGCAATGAAGACTGGATCGACAGGGGAGGAGCCGATTATATCAAATATAAAAATGACTATCAGGCACTTAACAAGACATTCAATCCGACCAAATTCAATCCCGACGAATGGGCTGCACTTGCCAAGGAAGCCGGAATGAAATATGTGGTCTTCACCACAAAACATCACGACGGGTTCTGTATGTACGACACGAAGGAAACGACATATTCGACAGTCGATGCCTCTTGCCCTTTTTCGGAAAACGAGAAAGCCGACATCACCGGTGAGATAGTGAAAGCCTTTAGAAATCAAGGCTTTTGGACAGGACTTTATTTCTCGAAGGCCGACTGGCACCATGGCGACTATTGGGCGGCGCAGTGGGCCACACCCGACCGCAATGTCAACTACGACCCGCAGAGATACCCCGAGAGATGGCAGCGTTTCAGCGACTTCACCTACAGACAGATTAAGGAGTTGACGCACAACTACGGCGACATCGACATCCTGTGGCTCGACGGCGGCTGGATCCGTCCGGAATACAGCATCGACGACGAGACACGTCCGTGGCTCGGCTGCAGATGCTTCATCCAGGACATCGACATGCCGAAGATCGCAGCAATGGCGCGTGAGAACAACCCCGACCTGCTGATTGTTGACCGCTCGGTCCACGGGAAATACGAGAACTACCAGACACCTGAACAGCAGGTGCCCGACACGCTGCTGCCATATCCTTGGGAGACGTGCATGTCGATGGGCAACTCATGGTCGTATGTCGAGACAGACAACTACAAGACAACCAATAAGATAATCCATCTTTTGGTTGACATCGTGGCGAAAGGCGGCAACTACCTGCTCAATGTCGGTCCGTCGCCGGAGGGCGAGCTGCCACCGACAGCGGTGTCAAGGATGCATGAAATAGGCAAGTGGATGAAAATCAACGGAGACGCTATATACAAGACAAGGCCGGTTTATCCTTATTGCTCCGGAAAATGGCGTTTCACGCATGTTTCTTCCGGCAAGGATGGAAGACAGAAAATATATGCTTTCTATCTTCTGGATGAAGGCAAGACGCTTCCGCAAAGCATTGAGATTAAATGTGATATAAAAGATCTTGAAAAAAAACGTCCGAAAATACTTGGCAGCAGAAACAAGGTCTCGGTGAAGAAAACAGCCGATGGATACCTTATTAATATTAATGGTGAAGTGGCGGCTGAACATGCCGTGGTGTTTGAATTTTAGGTTGCTCTACTTTATTGACGGAGTGTTTTTTGAGTGATGAGGTTGCTCCACTCCCTGCGGTCGGTCGCAATGACGACGGCTTTTTGGGGGGATTGCGCGGCGAAGCCGCGCTTGGTTTTCCTCAAAAAAAATTGTCATTGCGAGCGAAGTCGAGCAAACTTGAGCAAACTCATAATTTAATTAGAATAGTTTGAATAAATGAAAATAAATTTAAAATGAAAGAAGAACTTAAGAAACAGAACCTCCCTAATCTCGTGGCCGACATGAGCCTCGCGGAGTGGGGGAGAAAAGACATTGAGATTTCAGAACATGAGATGCCGGGCTTGATGGCTCTGCGCAAGAAATACGGCGAAGAGAAACCGCTCAGGGGCGCGAAGGTCAGCGGCTCGCTGCACATGACGGTGCAGACCGCCTGTCTCATCGAGACGCTGAAGGCTCTCGGCGCCGAGGTGCGCTGGGCGAGCTGCAACATCTTCTCGACACAGGACCACGCGGCCGCCGCAATTGCCGCCACAGGCACTCCCGTCTTCGCATGGAAAGGCGAGACACTCGAAGACTACTGGTGGTGCACGATGCGCGCACTCACCTTCCCCGACGGCAACGGCCCTGACCTCATCGTTGATGACGGCGGTGACGCCACCTTGCTGATTCATAAAGGTTATGACTGCGAGAACGACCCGAAACTCATGGACGTCAAGCCTTCAAACGAAGAAGAGAAAGCCCTGATGAGCGTCATCATCGCCACTTATAAGGAAGACCCGATGCACTGGCACAAGGTCGTCGAGAACTGGAAGGGCGTCTCCGAGGAGACGACCACAGGCGTTCACCGTCTCTACCAGATGAAAGAGGCCGGCAAGCTCCTCGTTCCGGCGATAAATGTCAACGACAGCGTCACTAAGTCGAAGTTCGACAACCTCTACGGCTGCCGTGAGTCGCTGGCCGACGGCATCAAACGCGCCACCGACGTGATGCTCGCCGGAAAGGTCGTTGTCGTCCTCGGCTACGGCGATGTCGGCAAGGGCTGCGCACAGTCGATGCGCTCGTATGGCGCACGTGTGCTCGTCACCGAGATCGACCCGATATGCGCACTTCAGGCCGCGATGGAAGGCTATGAGGTCACAACGATGGAAGAGGCTGTAAAAGAAGGTAATGTCTTCGTCACCTGCACTGGCAACTGCGATGTCGTGACACTCGAACACATGCTCAAGATGAAGAACCAGGCCATCGTGTGTAACATCGGTCACTTCGACAACGAGATACAGGTGAGCCGTCTCGAGAACCTCGAAGGAATAAAGAGAGTGAACATCAAGCCGCAGGTCGATAAGTTCATCTTCCCTGACGGGCACGAGATTTTCCTACTCGCCGAAGGCCGTCTCGTGAACCTCGGCTGCGCCACAGGTCACGCCAGCTTCGTGATGAGCAACTCGTTCACCAACCAGACACTGGCGCAGATGGACCTCTGGAAAAACCGCGGCAAATACCCTGTTGACGTTTATTGCCTCCCGAAATACCTCGATGAGGAAGTGGCACGTCTCCACCTCGAGAAAATCGGCGTGAAACTCACAAAGCTCACGCAGAAACAAGCCGACTACATCGGCGTCCCTGTCGAAGGCCCATACAAGGCTGATATTTACAGATATTAGTAGAGTTAAGAGAGTAGAGTTAAAAGAGATTGGAGTGAAGTGTTGAGAGTGAAGTCGTTATAAACTTCACTCTCAACACTTCACACTTTAAAACTAATTATAGACTCTCAGGTTGGTTCCGTCAAACTGTGTGTAATATTGAATCATCGGATAGCCGTCGCCGCCTTCGACGATGCTGCCGTCTAAGATGTTGTATTTGTAGTCGGTGCAGCCGTCAACCACGAAAGGATATTCCACAGCCAGCGCGTTCGGCTCGCCGCAGGCGTCGGGGCTGTTGGGCGGGGTGCGTTCGTAGGCTTTTATCTCATCCTGGGAATATCTGTAAAGGATGATTCCACGGCTTGGCTCGCGGGCCGAGACATACATCCAGCCACTGACAACGCTCAGGTTGCTGTAGTCGTTGACCGAACTTATGCTGATGGTGAAGTCGATGTCAACTTTCGGCTCGTTTGGGTTCTTCGGGCGGCTGTTGCACGACGCAAACAGCCACGTTGCCAAGGCAAAAACCCATAATGACATAAAAATTCTCTTCATTTTTTAAAAAATTTGAACAAAAATACTAAAATTTTGTTTGATGATTTTAGAATAATTGAAAAAAGTGTAAATTTGTCCGATTTTTTTAGTTATGAGAAAACATCTGACAATATTGATTTTGTTATTTGCAAGTTTGCTGATTTCTTCCTGCAAGGCGAAGCAAGATGTGATTATTCCAGACAAGGACAACTCGCAGACATGGGAAGGGATTGAGAATCAGATGACATACGAGCAAGCGGTGAAAAAGCATTGGGCGATGCAGTCGAAAGAGGTGAAACGCAATGCCAAAGACAACAGGAAAAGAAGTGAGAAATACAATGCGCCCAAGAAACGCAGGGGGAAATCTAAAAATTGCAACATTTGCGATAATGATCCGGTTATCATGGACGGAGTGAGAGATACGAAATAATGAAAAGAGTAGCATATATATTATTCCTGTTTTTGACAGCCTTCAATACGCAGTTTGCATTGGGGCAGGGAGATGATGATGCATACGCTATCTTGCGAAACTCTTCGCGCCGAACCGTAATACCTTTATCTATAAGTTCTTACACCGTCTATGCGATGGCGGAAGACGACAGAGGTATGCTGTGGTTCGGTACTAACAACGGACTGTTCTGCTTCGATAATTACAACTTCGTGGAGTTTGGCTGTGAATATGACCAAAATGCCCAGATAACCAGTCTGTTATGTGTCGGTGACAGCCTCTTTGTCGGAACCGAAAACGGACTCACTATCTTCGACTTGAAAAACAAGAAAAACAGTAACTTGTTGACCGACAGGAAAATAAACTGTTTTTACGAGCCGGTGCGCGGTAAGGTGTCAATTGGCACCAATGCAGGTCTTTTCGATTTTGATTTGAAATCCGCAATAATAACTCAGATTGATGACATTAAGCTGAATGTCAATGATATAGAGTTCGATTCGGAGAAATGGTGGATTGCCACAGACAGTGGAATATTCAACAGAGCCATCAATGGCACGGTGGGCATATTCAGTGAGATGTGCGTCAAAAGCATTTGTGTCTTTGATAGCGAAAAGATTTACATTGGAACTGAAAAAGGAATGTATCTTGTTGAAAATAAATCAGATAAATTACAACAGATGCCTTTCGACAATGGAGCCGGCGGAATCTTGAACCCGAATGTCACCGACATCATCGCCTTTGATGATGACGAGCTTCTTGTAGGTACCAACGGCAATGGAGTCTTCAGGTTTGACGTCAAAAACCACTCGCTGATCAACATAACGCGTTATGGCTCAGTGTCTTTGAGCTTGTCGGATGATTATATCATAAAACTTTTCAGAGACAGCTCCGACAGACTTTGGATTGCCACCGCGTTGGGAATCAACAAGATGATTAAAGAATACGAGAATTTCACCTCGTTCAGCCTTTCCAATGGAAGCACACATAACCTGCCTGTGAGAAGCATAGCGCAAGTCACTGATAATGAGCTGTTCCTTGGAACCGACTACGGTGTCTTCGTCTTTAACAAAACAAAAAACTCATTTACAAGCTTCGAGGATTATTACGGCATTGACGACAGAATCATTGCTACAAGCCGAGTCAGCAAGGTGTTTTACGACAGAAACCGCTACCTTTGGATCGGGACGAGATATAACGGGGTATTCTGTTATGACACGAAGGATAAACGTTTTTTGAACTGGCTTCCGAATTTTTCCAACCAGGTAATCAATGACATAGAGAACGATGACCATGGTGGGATCTGGATTGCCTCCGACAACGGGCTGTCGCGTGTCAACATCAGGGAAAGGTCTTGCGAGCTTATCTACAAAGGATGTTCGCGCGGCATCCTTTGTGACGATGATGTCCTGTATGTCACGACCAACAAGGGCCTGATGTGCAGAAACCTTGAAGATGGAAAAACGGAGACTTTTGATGTCGGAGAGAAAAACATACTTTACAACATAACGAAAGGCAATGACGGTAATCTTTATCTCGGCTCTTACCTTGACGGCGTCCTGATTTTTGATGTTAAGACAAACACATTCAGCGTGTTGGCAAACGAGAAAGATGGAGTTAGCCCGATAGCATATTCTGTCTTGTTCGACAGTCACGGCAATGCATGGGTCTCCACTAACAGAGGCATTTGGGAGTACGATATGGAGACCAAGGCGATTTCGGTTTACACTTATAACGATGGTCTTCAAGGCAACGATTTCACGATGGACGGTGCATTCCGCGCCAACTCCGGCATGATGTATTTCGGAGGATTTAATGGTTTCAGCGTATTTAATCCGTTGATTATCAAACAAGAAAAGACCGTTCCGAAAGTCATGGTGCCTAAGGTGAACACATCATCAGGAAAGGATATGATGAATATACGCGGCGGTGACACAATCAGACTTAAAAACGATGACAATTCGTTTGTCATTGATTTTTCCGCTTATAATCTCAACAAAATCAACAAGATAAGATACAAATACATTCTTGACGGCTACGACAGGCAATGGAGTTCGGTCGGCTCGGCGAACCATCAGGCGGAGTACAGGAACATACCTGCTGGCACATACACCTTCATGTTGATAGCGGCTAACGAGGCTGATGTGCAGAGCGATCCGTACAAACTCACCATCGTCGTTAAGCCGAAATGGAATGACACCATTTATTTCAAAGTCGGGGTCACGCTGCTGCTCGTACTTATGGTTCTTGTGATTATTAATCTGATAATCAGGAAAGAACGCCGTAAGATCGCACACGCGAGAGAGATTGACGAGCTTGAACGTAAGATGTTCATGCTCAAGGGAAAGGCGTTGCAGATGCAGATGAACCCGCACTTCCTTTACAACACGTTGAACAGCATCCAGAGTTTCATACTGACCAACAACTCGCTGAAGGCATCGCTGTATCTTTCGAGTTTCGCGCGGCTGATGAGAAAGATCCTGAATAACGCAAGCCGCGAGAAGATTAGTCTGTCGGAAGAGCTTGAGTCGATACGCCTTTATCTTGATTTGGAGATGATGAGGCTCAACAACAGGTTCGTGTATGAGATAAATGTCTCGCCGGAGATTGATGTGACAAAGGTGAAGATCGCGTCGATGCTTTTGCAGCCGTTTGCTGAGAATGCCGTCATTCACGGATTGGCAAACAAGGCGGAGAACGGTGTCTTGAGGATAGAGGTGAAGCCGATGAACAAATCAGACATCATGGTTGTTGTGGAAGACAACGGCATAGGGCGCGTGAAGGCGGCGCAGAAACGGCGTGAGCTTGGAAAGACCGAGGAGTCGCACGCCACGAGCATAACCAAACAAAGACTTGAAATACTAAATGAAGTTTCAAAAGGTGAATATTCGGTGAAAATCATCGACTTGTATGATGACCACGGTGTGGCCTGCGGAACTCGTGTGGAAATAAAAATGTGTTGTCATGATTAGAAGCATAATTATTGAAGACGAAAAACTTTCGAGAGACCTCTTGCGCACGGTCGTTGAGAAATTCACTCCGGATGTGACTGTCTGCGCTGAATGTGCAGACGCGAAATCAGGCATCACGGCGATACGCAACTACAAGCCCGACTTGGTGTTTCTCGACATTGAGATGCCCGATGGCACCGGTCTTGACGTGATAAAGGAGTTCAAAGGCGAAGACTTCTGCGTAATAATCATCACAGCATACGAACATTATGCGATTGACGCGTTCCATCTCTCGGTCGTTGATTACCTTCTCAAACCATTGGATATCAATTATTTCATAAATGCCATCGAAAAGGTGAAGGCGGAACTGGAAAGACGGGATGCCGAACGTAAATATAACGACTTTGTGAAGAACTTAGAGCCGAAGGATTCAACGTCGAACAAAAAGATCGTCCTGACGACTTCCGACAACATGGTTGTCGTGGATGAAGAAGACATCGTGCATTGCGAGTCGGACAACTATTACACTGTATTTCATTTCAAAGACGGCAGTAATCTGATGATTACCAAGACTTTGAAAGATGTTGAGGAAATGTTGGAAGGACGCGGTTTCACAAGGACGCACAAGTCGCATCTGGTCAACAACAGATACATTGCCGGTTTCGCTAAAGACAGCATGGAGCTTGTGCTGTCTGACGGCATGAAAATTCCTGTTTCCCGCCGGAAAAAAGAGAAAATTGTAGAATTAATTCGGAATTTGTAGGCAAAGTGCACTATTAATATAAGGTGTAATTTCAAAAATAGGCGGTAAAAACCCTGAAAAACCTTCCTAAAATGCTAAAATTTAACTTTTGGAAGAGCATTATAATAAAAAAAGTGCTCTTTTAAATATCTTATTTTGAGAGAGTTACAAATAAATTATCAACTTTGTTAAAAAATATTTTACCCAATGTTGATAATTTTAGTTGGGAGATTTGAAAAATTGTCGTAATTTTGAACCCTGTTTATTATGCACTTAAAAGGTAGTATAACATAAAATTTCAAGGTATGTTAAAAAAGTTACTATTTACCCTCTGCATTGTGCTGACGTCGTGGTCGTTGGCATTTGCACAACAAGGTCGACTCAAGGGTGTCATCACTGACAAAGCGACCGGCGAGACAATTCCATTTGCGAACGTTGTTCTTGAGAACGGCGGTACGCAGGCTGGAGGTGCTTCATCCGATTTCGATGGCAATTTTGACATCAACCCTATTCCGCCAGGAACGTATGACCTTAAAGCGACCTTCGTTGGCTACAATACTTTCATCATGAAGGGTATTGTCATTTCGGCCAACAAGATTACATTCCAAGACATCCAATTGAGCATGCAGTCAGAAGTACTGGATGCAGTTGAGATTGTCGATTACAAGGTGCCTTTGATTTCAAAGGACCAGACTTCTTCGGGCGCGACAATCACCGCCGAGGAAATCGCCAAGATGCCGAGCCGTTCAGCTGAAGCTGTCGCGGCGACGGTCGGCGGCGTGTTCCAGTCGAGCGATGGTGACATGAACATGCGTGGCGCCCGTTCGGAAGGTACGGTTTTTTACGTTGATGGTGTCCGTGTCATCGGCTCGGCATCAGTCCCACAATCGGCTATCGACCAGGTCGAGGTCATGCTTTCAGGTACTCCAGCCATGTACGGCGACGTCACAGGCGGTATCATCAACATGACGACAAAAGGCCCTTCGAGAACATTCGGAGCCGGTGTCGAGTTGGAACAGTCTGTTGACGGCTACGGCCACAGCAGGGCTGGCATCAACTTGCAGGGACCACTCATCAAGGGAAAGAAAGCAGAGACAGCTCTCCTCGGTTTCTTCCTCGCTGGCGAGTTCAACTACAATAAGGACGGCGCGATTTCCGCAATAGGCCACTATAAGGCAACAGACCAATGGTTAGACTACATCAAACAGAATCCTCTCCGCATCTCAAGCGACGGCATGGGCGTATATCCGAATGGTGAATATACCAGAATGGGTTCGATGGAATACATGAAGAACTCAAGGAACACCGCAAACTGGAGCACTTCAGTGACCGGCAACATCAACATCCGTACAACTGAAACTATCAACCTTTCGGTCGGCGGCAGTTATTACAAGAGCAAAAGCCACGAGTTTTCACGCTCACAGGAATATTTCAATTTCGACAAGAACTATATCTATGAAGGCCAGACATGGCGTGTGTTCGGACGTTTCTCACAGAGATTCCCGACAGACCCTGAAAGCACATCACTCATCAAGAACTTCTACTACAGCTTGCAGGTTGACTACACACGCGTGAACTCGAAGCAGTACGACCCTGATCATAAAGATGACATTTGGAAATACGGTTACCTCGGTAAATACTCCATCTACAAGTCGCCTTCATATGAACTCGGTACAGTAATGGATTCAGCAACGGGACACATATATAGGAACGTGTGGGTCACAAACAGCTGGGACTATGACACATTGGTGACGTTCAAACCAGGTTCATACAACCCGTTGCTTTCAAACTACACATCACAGATTTACAACCTCTATGATGACCCGTTCCTGCATTACGACAACTTCAGCAACCTCCAGCTTAGCCAAGGCCTTCTGAACTCAAGTTCTCCAAACGCGTTCTACGGACTTTATGGTGCACCGGGTTCAATTCAGGCGAACTACGCATACAGCGAGAGCGACCTGTTCAACGTCAACCTTGCAACGGCAATGACGGTCGGTAACCATGAGTTGAAGATCGGTTTCCAGTATGAACAGCGTAACAGCAGGTCATACGGCGTTAATGGATACAACCTCTGGTATCTGATGAGAAACACAGCTAACTTCCACATCATGCAGCTGGATTTGAACAACCCGCATGCGATTTCTCACGACGGGTTTGTCGATACAGTTGTGTACTACAGAAAATACAACGCTGCCGAACAGCGCGTGTTTGACGCCAATCTCCGTAAGGCCTTGGGTCTTAGCGTTGACGGCGTTGATTGGATCAATACCGACTCATACGACTTCAATGACAATTCCATTGAATATTATGACAGGGAAGGTGTCATGCACAAGGCAACACTTCAGGATGGCTTTGACATCAGCATGTTCACACCAGACGATCTGACACAGGACGGTAATTCGTATGTCTCATACTACGGCTACGACTATAAGGGAAACAAACTCAAAGGCCAGCCGAGTTTTGATGACTTCTTCACCGCGACAGATGAGAATGGCAACTACACACGCCCTGTGGGTTCATTCAGGCCGATTTACATGGCAGGTTATATCCAGGACAAGTTTGCATTCAAAGACCTCATCTTCAACGTCGGTGTCCGTGTTGACCGCTTCGATGCCAACCAGAAAGTCTTGAAGGACCCGTATGTACTCTATGACTACTACACGGTAGGCAACAAGCTTGAGAATGGCAACCAGATCAGATTAGATGACGGTTCATACCAGGATGTCCCTTCAAACATCGGCAGTGACTATGCAGTGTATGTCAACAAGGCCGAGAACGTCACGTCAATCGTCGGTTACCGTAACGGAAACACATGGTACAATGCGGAAGGCGCTGAAATCAGCGACCCTACCACGCTCGATGCCGGCTTCGGAGTCAACGCATGGGTGAAAGACAGCAAACAGCAGCATGTTGACCAGAAGTCATTCAAGGACTATAACCCTCAGTGGAGCGTGATGCCGCGTATCTCATTCTCATTCCCTATTTCCGATGAGGCTTTGTTCTACGCACACTACGACGTGTTGACACAGCGTCCTTCAAACAACTTCACGAACATCTATGACTATTACTATTTCGCACAGGTCAGCGGTACTCTCAACAACCCTGCACTGAAGCCACAGCAGACAATCAACTACGAACTCGGTTTCCAGCAGAAACTCACCAATACATCTTCGATGAAGATCACGGCTTACTACAACGAGCTTCGTGACAACATCCAGATGTATCGTTACACAGGTGCTTATCCTAAGGATTACTCATCATACAGCAACCTTGACTTCGGTACCACAAAAGGTTTCACGGCTGAATATGACCTCCGCAGGACAAAGAACCTTCGTCTGCGTGCATCATACACATTGCAGTTCACAAACGCAACAGGTGCATCAGCAACAACGATGAGCGCTTTGATTGCAGCCGGTGTTCCTAACCTGCGTTCGACATTCGCAATGCCTTGGGACCGCCGTCACCAGTTCAACATCTCGATGGACTATCGTTTTGCTGATGGCAAAGACTATAACGGACCGGTTTCAAAACGCGAGAAATCTGGCAAGAAACCTATCCAATGGCTTGCAAACACAGGTTTGTCAATAACAATGCAGGGCGGTTCTGGTACTCCATACACAGCATCGTCAAACATCAACTCACCTGTCAGCGGAAACCAGACAAACGTTCTTAAAGGTTCGTACTACGGATCACGCCTCCCGTGGGCATTCCGTTTTGACCTCCGTCTTGACAAGGATATATACTTCAAGTTGAACAAGAAGAAAGAGAACAGCCGTGACGCTTATCTTAACGTCTATCTCCAGATTCTCAACGTGCTCAACTCAAAGAACGTCGTTTCCGTCTATTCTTCAACAGGTAACCCTGACGATAACGGATACCTCTCAGCTCCTGAATGGCAACGTGAGATCAACAACCAGACAGATGCTGATGCATTCCGTGAATTGTACAGTTTGTATGTCAACAACTTCTACAATTACTCATCACCTCGACAGATAAGAATTGGTGTTATCTTTAACTTCTAAACAGAAAAATAAATACTGGTAATATGAAGACAATAATTCGTTTATTAACTGTTGCATTTCTTATTGCAAGTGTAACTGAAGCAAGATCCGAGAAGGTTCAGTATGGCGGACCTGCGCCGACATCTCGGAATCTGAAACAAACCACCGCGGGATGCACACCATCTTCAACATTCGCATGGTTGAACATCAACAATGCCAAGGTGCGTGTCAATGCCGGTGGTGATATGTGGTGGGACCTCCCGGGCGGATCAGGCGCCAAGTACTACATCCCCGCAAATGGTTCCGCAACATCATTGTATGCTGGCTCACTCTGGATTGCCGGTATGGACGTCAACAACCAGTTGAAGTGCGCCGCTGTCCGTTTCCGTCAGGTAGGCAATGACTTCTGGACAGGCCCTCTTACAGTTGATGGAACAGCATCCATCGACGCTCAGACATGTATGATGTACGACAAGATATACAACATCACACGCGCTGAAGTCGATGAGTTCCTCGCGAACTGCGACCCGAATACCGGTATCCCGTATCCGGAATATCTCTCGAAGATCCCTGCAAATATCTTGAATTGGCCTGCTCATGGTGAAGTCGCTGGCATCAGCCACTACCTCGCACCATTCTATGATAACGACGGCGACGGTGAATACAACCCCGCAGTCGGTGACTATCCTTTCTATGACATTGAAAACAAATATTGCCATACCAAGGTGCCGACAATGGAGGAACAGTATGGTGGCACAGTCAAGGGTTCCATCCTTGCCGACCAGCTCATCAAAGGTGACCAGACAATCTGGTGGGTGTTCAACGATAAAGGAAATGCCCACACCGAGACAGGCGGCTCTGCAATCGGTATGGAAATCAGGGCGCAAGCTTTTGCTTTTTCAACAAATGATGAAATCAATAACATGACTTTCTACAGCTATGAGATTATCAACCGTTCAACCTATACTTTGACTAACACGTACTTCTCACCGTGGACAGACGTTGACCTCGGCTATGCGAAGGACGACTATGTCGGTTGTGACGTGTCACGAGGTCTCGGCTACGGCTATAACGGCGTTCCTGTCGATGGTAACGGTGAGCCTGAAGCTTACGGCCCAAACCCACCCGCGGTCGGCGTTGACTTCTTCCAAGGCCCTTACCTCGACCCTGTTGGCTTCGACAGACCTAAATATAAATATGACCCGCTCACCGGCGATAGCATACAGTTGTGCGACGAGAGCATCAACGGCGTTAACTTCGGTAACGGCATTCCGGATGACGAACGTTACGGCATGCGCCGCTTCGTTTATCACAACAACGACCATGACCACCCCAACAGTGACCCGGAAGAGGCGGCTGAATACTACCTACTCCTCCGTGGTATCTGGCTGAACGGTGCCAAGATGGAATACGGCGGAACAGCCGTCCCGGGCGAGAACGGTGTAGTCGGCCCTGCCTGCGACTTCATGTTCCCGTTCGACTCTGACCCGTGTAACTGGGGTACAGGCGGCGTCGTCCCGAACGGCGGTTTCAACCAGAACGGCTTCTACTGGAGCGAAGAGACAGGTAACAACGGTGGACCTAACTCGCCCGAGGACCGTCGTTTCATGCAGTCTGCCGGTCCTTTCACATTGAAGGCAGGTGCTGTCAACTATATCACATTCGGTGTGCCGTGGGCTCGCGCAAACACAGGCGAAGCATGGGCGTCAGTGGAACTTCTCCGTAAGGTTGACGATAAGTGCCAGTCGATGTTCGACAGATGCTTCAAGGTCCTTGACGGACCGGATGCACCGGACCTCACAATCCGCGAACTCGACAGACAACTCATAGTCTATATCTCGAACTCACCATCATCAAACAATGCCAACGAGGACTATATGGAGGAGGATCAGGATATCAAGGGCAGCAACCCTGACGGATCTGTGAAAGACCCTTACTACCGCTTCGAAGGTTACCAGATCTATCAGCTCGCCAACAACACGGTTAGCGTTGATGAACTTACCGATGACACAAAGGCCCGTCTGATTTTCCAGTGCGACGTTGATAACAATGTCGGTCAAATCATCAATTGGGTTCAGGATGGAGACCTCAAGGTCAGTGTGCCTACATTGATGGTTCAGGGTGCTGACAACGGCATCACCCACTCATTCGCCGTGACACAGGATGCCTTCACAATCAATACCGACCCGACACTTGTCAACCATAAGACATACTATTTCATGGCAATTGCGTACGCTTACAACAATTACTTTGAGTACAAGGTTGATGAAACCGAGCCGGATCATCTCTTCGGACAGAAGACACCTTACCTCGCCGGCCGTAAGAACATCAAGTTGTATTCGGCAGTTCCTCACAAGATCGTGAATGGTACTGTCGTCAATTCGACTTATCAGTCACAGCCGGCTATCAGGCGCTGGGCAGGTCTTGGCAACGGCGGCAACCGTATCGAATTGGAAAAAGGTGTCGAGGAGACTATCTTGGCGAAAGGCCTTGCAGTACAGTTTGATGGAGAACGTTTCCACAAGATTCCGTTTGGGTCAGAAGAGTATCCAATCGAATATCATCCAAGCTACAAGGCTGGATTCGGCCCTATCGATGTGAAGGTTGTTGACCCGCTTAACGTTGTCCCGACAGACTACTCACTCTTCTTGGGCGAATTCTCTGATGTCACAATGCATGGTGTGACAGGCAACGCTTCAATCGTTGGTGATACAGCAATTAAGAAGACCGCAAGGTGGTACTTGCATGACATGCAGGAAGATGGTGTTTACTATGAATCAAACAAGACCATCGAGAATGCAAACGAAATGTTGTTCCTTGAGAGAGGTCTGTCAATCACAATCACTCAGCCTTACAACATCGGACCTGTCAAGGTGGGTTCACAAGGTGAAGACTCGAATGGTACTCCGATTCCTGCATATCAGGTTCTCGCACCAAAGAATGGCATGTTGTACACAACTGTCACATACGCCGACAGTTCCAACCGTTGGTTGGGAGGCATCATGGATGATGACGATTATGTCGGCACTCCGTTGAACTGGATCCGCTCAGGTACCTATGGTGACCAGGATAACACGGCTAACAACGACTATAAGGTCAAGTCAGGCTCATACGATAAGGGATCACAGCCATTCGACCCGAATGAGAACTACGAACATATCGCTGACGGAACATGGGCACCATACGTTTTGACATACGTCTCAGGAACAGTCGAGAAAAACTTCCCCGGCCCGATGTATGAGTTGTACGATCAGTCGTTCGCCGAAAAGACATTCTTTAATACAACGAGATCAATAGACATCGTCATGACGGCAGATAAGTCGAAGTGGACACGTTGCCCGGTCATAGAGATGTGCATGAACAAAGAGTTGTCAGATGGAAATGTCGGGAAATTTTACCTTCGTGACGCTGCCTCTGTTGACAAGAACGGCATCCCTGCGGCACAGATCGGTCCGAGTGACAACCCAGATGATCCAAATTACATCTCCGACCATGGCATGGGTTGGTTCCCGGGCTATGCAATAGATGTTGAAACAGGCATTCGCCTTAACATGATGTTCGGCGAAGATTCATTCCTGAAGAACATGAATGGAGACGACATGCAGTTCAACCCTGTCGCAATCAAGGAGAACACAGTCCTCGGTCTCGAATCACAGTATTCAGATCCGGCCTTGTTCGACCCGGTTGATAAGACACCTCTTATGGGAGGTAAGCACTATGTTTACATTCTTCCTATGTCAGAATGGGATGTTATGGGAGGCCATGGTTACGAAATCAATTTTGCAGTCCCTGCATACGATGGCGGTGCCACGACAATCAACATTCTTGATTCTATCGCAGGTGCGCCATCATCATTGCAGAAGAACTTCATGAAGGCATTCTGGCGTATGCCCGGTTGGGTCGGCATGCCGATGGCAATCGAAGGAAGAGAGTGGCTGCAGCCTGGCAACCCTGTGCGTATCTCGGTGCGTATCAGCAAGCCGTATGAACCAGGTTTCGGCGACTACCCGCTTGAAACAGTGTCAGACAAACTGAAAGAATACATCGACGAGTCAGACACAACATTGATGCGCCTGTACAGCTTCCCGAACCCGTACTACACCTTCTCGACAAAGGATATGGTACCTACGAAGTTTGAAGCCAACAAGCAGAAGAGCGACCTCGACCTCATCAGAGTCGTCCCGAACCCTTACTACGCTTGGTCAAGCTACGAGGCTAACGCCCTCACGCACAAGGTGAAAATAGTCAATGTCCCTGACAAGTGCGTCGTGACAATCTACACTGTCAACGGAACAAAGATCCGCCAGTTTAAGAAAGATGACGCGACAACGACATCAATCGACTGGGATTTGACCAACCACGCCAACACTCCTATAGCGAGCGGCATTTACCTTATCCATGTTAAAGACTTGGCGGCAGGCGGCGGCGAAAAGACCGTCAAATTCTACTGCGCTATGCGTCAGGTTGACTTAAATACATTCTAAATTATTTGCGAACAAATTAAAATTGAACGATCATGAAAAAGTTATTTAAAACTATCGTAATATTAAGCTTGACAATCATCATTGGATTCGCGAGCACAGAAGCATTCGCAGGTAATAAAGACAGAACAGGTCAGGCTGGAGCAAATGAACTGCTGATCAACCCATGGGCGGCATCATCGGGCTGGGCAAATGCCGGTATGGCATCTGTCAAAGGTGTTGACGCCATGTGGGGTAACGTCGCAGGTATCTCATTTGTCAATACAATGGACATCAACTTCTCATACACCAACTGGCTCGCAGGTTCGGGCACCAAAGTCGTCTCTTTCGGCGCATTGGTCCGCGTCTCCGAATCATTGGTGTTAGGTCTCGACTTCATGTCGATGAACTTCGGTGAGATTGAAAGAACAACTAACGAGAACCCTGACGCCGGCATCGGTACCTTCAAGCCAAGCTTGATGAACATCAACCTCGCCGTCGCAAAGTCATTCTCAAACAGTATCCACGGCGGTATCTTGGTCAAGATTATCAGTGAGTCAATCGCTGATATGAATTGTTCAGGTGTTGCCTTCGATGCCGGTATCCAGTATGTCACAGGTCTTACCGACAACATCCATTTCGGTATCACATTGAAGAACATCGGACCAACCATGAAATATTCAGGAGACGGTCTCGTGTTGAAGATGGATCCGTACTGGATGAACAACACGTCGATGACAATCGTCAACCGTACTGACGAATTCGAACTTCCGACACAGCTGTGCATCGCTGCTGCATACGATTTCAACTTCCAAAACAACAGCCGTTTGTCACTCGCATTCAACTTCAATTCAAACGCTTTCTCAAAAGACCAGTTCATCTTCGGTCTTGAAGGCTCGTTCAGAGACATCCTTGTCCTCCGTGGCGGCTACACATTTGAGAACGGCATCTTCAAAAACATTGAAGACATGGAATGCACAAACGTTCACAAAGGTCTGTCACTCGGCGCATCAGTCCAGGCACCTCTCAACAAGAAAGGCCTGAAGATATGCATCGACTACGCATACCGCAACACAGCACACTGGAACGGAACACACTCAATCGGTGCAAGAATTTTATTCTAAAAAAAAGTCTTGCATTTGAAAAAATAGTTGTATCTTTGCATACAATTTTTGAGGTAAAAAGGGCCCTTATTTAGGTAAGGGTCTCTTTTTTACATGAATAAAAAAATTATATTATGGCAGATATTGAATACTTTACCCAGGCGGGGTTGCAGAAGTTGAAAGATGAATTGGAAGACCTCTGCGTGAACGAACGCCCTAAGATCGCTGCGGCAATCGCTGAGGCACGTGACAAAGGTGACCTGTCGGAGAACGCCGAGTACGATGCAGCAAAAGAAGCCCAACAGCTTCTCGAAATGAAAATAGTAAACCTACAACTCACTATCGCGAACGCACGCGTCATCGATGAGTCGAAGATGGACACCTCAAAGGTGCTTATCCTCTCAACAGTCAAAATCAAGAATCTCAAGACAAAGGCTGTCATGACCTACACCATCGTGCCTGAAAAGGAAGCAAACCTCAAGGCAGGTAAAATCTCCATCACATCGCCGATAGCAAAAGGCCTTCTCGGCAGAGCCGTCGGTGACCAGGTGGAAATACAAGTGCCGGCCGGAAAGATGACTTTCGAAATCGTTGAAATAACAAGAGAATAACCATGGCTTCAATCTTTTCAAGAATTGTGGCTGGCGAAATACCATGCTACAAAATAGCTGAAAACGAGAAATTCTTCGCGTTCTTCGACATCAATCCGCTCGCACCGGGACATACACTCGTGATACCCAAGAAAGAGACGGATTATATCTTCGACATCGAAGACGAAGATCTCGCCGAAATGATTGTCTTCGCAAAAGATGTCGCAATAGCTATAAAAAAGGCCTTCCCGTGCCTGAAAGTCGGAATGGCTGTGCTCGGCCTCGAAGTGCCTCACGCACACATCCACCTCGTGCCAATGCAATGCGAAGGCGACCTTGACTTCAAGAAAACGAAACTGCAACCTTCAAAGGAACAGTTCCTCGAATGGCAGAAGAGAATTGTTGACTCATTTTAATCCAATATGGAAAATATTGAAGTGGAAAATTTTAAGATGGTCGCCAAGACAATGGCCGGCCTCGAGGATCTGTTGGTTGAGGAATTGACCGCAATCGGCGCGGAAAATGTAGAGAAACTTTACAGAGCGGTTTCGTTTGAAGGCGATAACGCATTGATGTACAAGGCTAACTATCTGTGCCGTACCGCTTTGCGCATTCTGAAACCAGTGGCGAAGTTTGTCGCCCGCGATGAGATGGCTCTATATAACAGCGTCAATAAAATCGAGTGGCACAAGATCTTCGACATCAACGAGACCTTCGCCATCGACGCGGTCGTGAGCGGACCTTATTTCACACACTCGCAGTATGTCGGACTCAAGGTGAAAGACGCCATCGCTGATGAGTTCCGCCAGCATTGTGGTGCCCGCCCGTCGGTTGATGTTGAAAACCCCAGCCTCAGAATTAATGTCTATATTGAGAATGAGAAAGTTACGCTTTCGTACGACAGCTCCGGCGAGTCGCTTCATAAACGCGGCTACAGGAAAATAGTCGATAAGGCTCCTATCAATGAGGTGCTTGCCGCCGGTCTCATCAAGTTCACAGGCTGGCAGTACGACTGTAATTTCTATGACTGCATGTGCGGCTCCGGCACCATCCCGATTGAGGCTGCCATGGCCGCGATGAATATCCCGGCAGGTTACTTCCGCGAGAGCTACGGCTTCATGTCGTGGCACGACTTCGACAAAGACACATGGAATGCGGTCAAAGCCGAGGCAGACGACGCAATCCGTGACTTCGACTATCAGATCTTCGCCTCCGACCATTCGGCAAAAGCGGTTGACATCGCACGGCGTAACATAGCAGCGGCGCATCTGAGCCACGACATCAACCTCAGCCAACAGGATATGTTCGAGTTGATACCCGAAGGCGGTGGCGTCATGCTCATCAACCCGCCTTACGGCGAACGTCTCGAAGAAGACGACATCGCTGACCTTTACAGGAATATCGGCAATGCTCTCAAAAATCATTTCTTGGGCTTCACGGCGTGGATATTAAGCTCAAACCAAGATGCCATGAAATCCATCGGCCTCAAGCCTTCAAAGAAGGTGGAGCTTTTCAACGGACCGCTCGAATGTAAACTGGAGAGATTCGACATCTTCGAGGGAAGCTACAAAGACCGGAAATCTGGAGTGACTTACGAGATTTTTGACCCTGAGAACGACGAGGCGCGTCAGGCACTGCTCTCGATGAAAGACGAGAATGACGACAGCACGCTTGAGGCGTATCCCGTTGAGGACGCGGAGAGCGAGGAGTAGGGCTAAGAGAGTAAAGTTAAAAGAGTAGAGTTAAAAGAGGCTGGCGCACGAGTGGTGTCAGCCTTTTTTGTTCAGTTTTGCGACCATCCAGCTGTAGATTGGCTTTGCGGCGAGTGCAACGAAAACCGCCTCCATGAAAAACAACAGCGCAAAGACGATTGTGACAAGTGGATGGTCGTAGTTTTTCGCAAGGCAAACAAACTGCCATCTGAACATACCGTGGGTCGCGAAAAGCAACATTGAGATGTTCCCGATATGTACCAAACCTTTCCCGAAAATGTTTGGCTTCGATTTACGCCTGAATGCGGCGATGAATATGCAGAAGAAAATGTACGTTACGCTCAAATTTGTCAGGGGGAAGAATGCGGAATAGAAGTTGCCGAGAACAAAGGTAACTAACGCAGTGATGAAAAACCAGAGGTTACCGCTGACAGTGTCATTTCTCGCCATCAGAATGCCGAGGCAGAATTCAGGGAAGTGACCGAAGCAGTGTTGCATGATGTAAAGCTCATCAGGCATCTTGATTAAGTTAAGAACCAGATATACAATAAGATAAGAAATGGCTGATATAAATACAAATGCTTTCAGGCCATGCTTGTTTATCAATTTGAACAGCAATGGGAAGAAAATGTAAAGTTGGATGATGAGGCCGAAAAACCACAACGGACCGTCAAGAGTCATGCTCTCGCCTGGAATAAAAGTATGGATGAACAGCAACTTGTACAGCATGCTTGTCAGTTCTTCTTTTGTCGGCAAAGCGTAATATATTGATATTCTGGTAAAAAAGAATGTCAGCAAGCTGATTAGCAGCAACGGATAGAGTTTCTTGACTCTGGCAAGCATGAAACTGTCCCACGATTTTTGGTTTTCCCCGAATGATTTTGCCAGTCCGAAACCGCTTATGAATATGAAAATCTCAACGCCGTAATGCCCGAGATAACTGAATAAGATATTGACGAATTCCAACGGTGAGTCGGCAAACGACTTGAAGAACTCATGTATGTAATTGGCATTTAAGCAAAACTCATTTTCCATACTGTTCATCGGTGCTATCCAATGAAAGAAGTTGTGAAACAAGATAAGCAAAATCGCAACCCCTTTGATTATAGAGGTGTGTTCTTTTGAAAAAGTTCCTGTCGTTATACTATGATTCATTTTCTGAAATTTTTCGCAAAAATATGAAAAATCAGGTCATTAAGTTGTGATAAATTGACTATTTTTGCACAAATTTATCATCATGGAAAGAAAACACGAACGAAAATTCAGCCTTGTCATCTGTGTAGTGCTTGCGGCAGTTTTGTCCATCATGGTATCTGGTTGCGACGGCGATGACAGCAATGATGGTTATGTCCGTATAGATGATGGTGTTTTCAAGGTTGACAGCGAGAGGTTCTTCCCGCTGATGCTAAACTATAAAGTCGGCGTGATGGATTTTGATGGTGACATAATGTTTGGTGCTTCAATGCATTACGACAATCCCGACATTATTGAGCCGAAGACCGTGGAGGAGGCTGATGCGCAATTCAGCACCCATATGCAGCTGATAAAACAAATGGGTTTCAACACTGTCAGGCTCTGCATCGATGTGATATTAAACAACGAAGGTGGCAGTTATTACAAGACGCAGAAAGGTCGCGTCTATTTGAAAGATGATACCGATAAAATCGTTGATGCTGTGGAGGATATGATTTCCGTTGCGGCTTCATGCGGCTTGAAGGTCATGCTTCTGCTCAAGCCTTCGTGGGACAATGAACTTGCGGGATTCAACAATGCAGTGATGAAACGTCTTTCCGGCGACCGTGCTGTTTTCGCCTTCGACCTCATGAATGAGCCGCTTTATTTCGATGTCGAGAAAGACCGTCCCAAGGAAGATGCGGTTAAATTGGTGTCGAAATGGGTGAAATCGGCGAAGAAAGCCGCTCCCAATCATTTAGTGACCATCGGGTTTTCAGAGCCGATCGAGGTCTTCAGTTGGGACCCGTCGATGATTCCAGTGGATTTTGTCGAGATACATACCTACCATCCGTTGAGGATTCAGAACGAAATATGGTGGTACAGCCGTTATGTCGGCAAGCCATGGATGATAGGCGAGACTTCGCTTCCTGCCGACAACGACTCGGTGAGCTATGAGTTGCAGAAGACATTTGTGCAGGAGGCGTACCAATACACAATTGACTGCGGCGGAATCGGTTTCGGCTGGTGGGAGTTTCAGGATATGCCCGACACCCATTTTGAGGCCAAGTTTTCCGGACTTCTTAACCACGAAGGTACCACCGCCACTTCAAACGGCTATATTGTCGAAGGCACATTAAAACCCGCTGCATCGGGATTCACCGGATTACACTCTGTTGAACCTAAGAAACCTGTCAGGAACGACAATTATTTCAATATGCTCGGCTATGACAATGCAGTCATAAAAGGCCGTGTTGTTGATGGCGCAACGGGCGGGCCTGTCGAAGGTGCTGTGGTGAGAGGCTGGAGTCATTGGTGGACTGTCGGGATGAACACTTACACCGATGAAAACGGCTGCTTCACTCTGTTCTGCAACGATGCCTGCGAGCATTTTGCGGTGTCGGCACCCGGAATGTCGGTGGCGCGCTTTGATGCTGTCCTCGACTATTTTGATGAAAACGGCAACCCGGCTTGTTTTGACAATATGCCAAACAAGGAGCTTGAATATCAGTCTATTTCATATTATCCTTTCCTGAAAAACGAAAGCAGTCTGTTCGATTTCAGAGATGATATGTTCGGCAACGCAAGACTTCATGCCGTGATGCCTGATGTCGTATTGCAAAAAATACAATGAATGAAATATTTGTGATCTGAATATGAAAAAGATATTAGACAAGATTGTTCGATTTTTTGACTCCTACCTTTTGTGTTTGACAATGTTTGTCGTTTTGGCGGCGGTAGTGTTGATTGTAAATATTTGTTTGGTAAGTGATTACGCAAATTGGAATGTTCTGACCGTTTCGCTCTTGGTGATTTGTTACATTTTGGAATGTTTCTGTGTTGGCCTCGTCTTTATGCCGTTGGGAGCCGTGGCGCGACTTGTTGGGAAAAAGGCTTCCTTCTGGTTCTCGTCTTTGTTTTTCAGCATATTGACTGTTTCGGAAATCGGGATGACAGTCTATTCCTGTCACAACGGGATGCTTCTCGGTGCAGAACTCATTGAACGGCCTGTGTCTGAAAGTCTCGCTGCCGTATTTGGCGCAGTTGGTTATGTGATACCAGTTGTAGGAGTCGTAGGTATTATCCTAATCTTCACCTTGTTGTGCTTTTTCTTGTGGAGACGACAGCGGAAAGTCGTTGTCGGATATATCACGCTCATCACCGTTTTGCTCTCGGCACCTCTGAGTTATGCAATCAATTTATATGTCGAGAACAACAGGTCACAGAATGTTGAATCGGTCGTGGCACTCACTCCAAAGACTTCTTATTTTCTGAAGGAGACATATCATAAATTGAGAGAACAGCATGGGGGGTCTCAGTCCGGATTTGAATATAAACCTTCTGCTGTCGCGGATTTCATAAATCTTAATGATTATCTTGGACCAATTGATAATCAGTATCCATTGGAGAGATACGACACTGTGCCGGATTCAATATGCCGTTACTTTTCAAAATCAGAAGTCCAACCTGATATCGTGGTGATATTGGTTGAGTCGCTCGGGACGGAATTTATGGGTCTTGGTGCGATGCCATTCATTGATTCGTTGGCAGCCAACAGCTTGTATTGGCCTCATTGCATCTCAACCACAAGCCGCAGTTTCGGCGCCATGGCTGCGGTGTCGGGAAGTCTCGTCGGACCGAAAGGCTTTCAGTTCGGGACGATGCCTGAACACAACAGCCTGTTCTCAATCCTGAAAAAAGCGGGCTATGTAACAAATTCATTCTATTCGGGTTACTATACTTTCGACTGCATTTATGAATACCTTGTCGCTCAGCATGTCGATTACATGTCACCATATTTTGACGAGATGAAAAGGCTCAAGAACGACTCTCTCGGCACATGGTGGGGATACCACGATGCGATTTTGCTTGAGAGAACACTCGATGATATCAAAAGAATGCATGATGGACGTCCGCAGTTTAATTTCATCACGACAATCTCAATGCATGAGGATCTGCAGATGAAAGACCAAAGTGTCGTTGAGACTTGTCTGCGTAATGTTGATGCGGCGGCGGAGAAAGTATCCGGCGAGGATCACGAAAGGATGACCCGCCAGCGCAAGAGATATGCATCGGCAAACTACACCGACCGCTGCTTGAGTGATTTCATGCGTGAATACAGCAGACTGCATCGGTTTGAAAATACAATCTTTGTCATAACCGGCGACCACGCCTCCGGAATCAGCATCTCTGATCCTCTCGATTATTACGAGGTTCCTGTGATTGTCTGGTCGCCAATGCTTAATTCTACAGCCACGCTGCCGTCTGTAGTTACGCATCTTGACATCGCACCTTCATTGTCACGGCTGCTTCATCGTAATTATAATGTGCCTGTTACTGAAACGGTTCATTGGTTCGGCAAAGGCCTTGACTTTTCGCCTTCCATGGAATTCGACAGGCGACTTCTTTTCATCAATGCCGACAGAACCCTCAACCAAATGCTTTGTGGCCGCTACTTCTATTCGGCACCGACAGCAACTTCCTCGGAAAAAATATATTGTATTGACGACAAACTGCAACTTACCGGTATCGACAATCCTGAAATCATGGCTGAATGCAGACGACAGATTGAATTGTACAAGTATATCTATAACTACACGTATTATTCTGACAAGTTGACAAAACATCCTGTTTTTGACATGTCTGATATTAAACAGGTGATGGATAAACATGTTGATAAAGAGATTGTATGCTCTGTCCCGGACAAAATGCCGTCTGAAGGTGGAAGGAACATATACAGTGTTCTTGAAAATACTGATTTGAAAAATATCGACAGCTTCAGGACCGTTGAACTCACTTTGGAGGCTGATGTCACGGTCCTCAAATCGATGGAGATGGACCAATACGCTGATCTGGTTTTTGACTGTTACAACGGCACCGGACTGTGGGCGGGCGACAAGGTGCCAAAGTTTCTGCCGGTCGATGAACCATGTGTTGACATGACGTATCATCTCTCGTTGACAAAGCAGTTTGAATTGAATCACAATGGCAGAAACACGGTCAGCATTTATCTCGCTACACCAGAGTACGACGACAGATGGGTTCCTGGCGAACAGCTGGCCTTCAAAAACATGAATGTCACAATATCGTACATGAAGTGATATGGCATCATGATGTTCCGCCATTTCCAGGCCACCGGTCACCTTCTCTGCGGCCTTCATGCGCAACAGCCGCGAGGAAATAGAGTGTCTTCCGGGCTATGGCTATTCGCATTACAAGGCTAAAACCACGTTTTTCCTTGCCGGAAATGACGTGAGAAACGCCAAATTAGCAATAGACATTTTCTCAAAAACGGCCTTTGACTTTGAGTGCAGAGACCTGAAAATTAAAATTGAAGGCCTGCCGTTAAATCTCAACTATTAAATGTCGGTCGCCAACAGTCAGAACACTGCCCCCAACCCATTGGTCGTCATATCTCACCGATGATATATAGACGGAAATAACGATGTCACTGCCGTCTTTGACAGCAAA
Source organism: Bacteroidales bacterium (assembly GCA_024400295.1). GTDB lineage: Bacteria > Bacteroidota > Bacteroidia > Bacteroidales > F082 > Limimorpha. Next base: position 30,374 of record JAKSNA010000026.1, read on the forward strand.
TTCTTTTGACACAGACAAGTCATACCATCTGTCTTTTCTTATGATTTCTGTTTTTAGGAATTTGGAGACTTTATCAATGTAATTGATTTTGGCATTGGTTTTTCTATCGACACATTCAAAGACAAGGTCCATGAAATCGTCCTGCCAAAGTGAATCGTTGATAAACACCTCGGCGTTGAGCGTCACCTTGATCTTTTTTGCTTTTTCATCAACGGCTATGTCATCGAACAACTTAAATGTCTGCGTCCCGACTTCACTTGGTTTTTTGTCAGGAGTTGTGCAGATTATTTTTGATTTTTCATGTAACTTATTTAAAATATGGTAGTTGTGCGATTTGATAATTGGATGGTTTGTCACTTTATTGTTATAATAAGTGTAGCGGCAGATGTATTTATAAAGTTCAAGTTTCCTGTGCAGACTTGATTTTAATGAATCGTCGCAAGTGATTTTTAAGTTGGAAAGGTCAGTAATATCTTCTACTCCTTCATCTTCCAATTTGTCTTTTGTCCAATAGATATAGTTGTCATAAATAATCTCGCGCATTTCTCTGTTGTAGTTGACATGTAACATCTTTTTGTTGAAATTGGTATTGTTGGAAGTGTCGAGTCCGTCGCTTATCCAATGAATTAGTTTCGGCGTATTGAGTTTGTATTTTTCACGCAACAGAGCGTTGATGGAAGGAGCTATGTCGTTGTGTGTCACAAGAGAGCTGAATGTTCCGGTTTTTTCAAGCATTGGCGACCAGATTATGAGCGGAACCCTGAAGTAAGACAGTCTGTTGTCTAATATCAATCCAGATGAATGGTCGCCGGTTATAATGAAAATTGTGTTGTCGAAGTTTGGCAGCTGTTTGTATTTGTTGATGAAGTTGCGTATGCAGTCATCGGTGTAAAGCATTGAGCAGAAGCGATTTTTGTTTTTGCTGTAGATATCGGCGTTTTCTGTATCCATATTTGCTATAACGGCGTCTGTCTTAATAGTAAATTCGCGTTGGCGTTGTTCGTCTTTAATATTCAAAGCCTCATGATTTGTGATTGTTATCAACAAGTTAAACATCGGCGACTCCATCTTGCTGATTTCTTCAATACTTCTGTTGAACATGACATGGTCGAAGAATCCCCACCAGCTGCCGAGATTCTTGTTGGCTTTGCATTCGTTGTAAAAATCAGACATATAGTCGATATCCTGCGCGATAAGATACTCCGAAATGCAGTCGAAGCTGAAATCGCCGCCATAAAAAGCATTGGCCCTGTAGCCGTTTGCTTTCAAAATCTTGATAAGAGAATTGTGTTCTGGCATCACTCCGAATTGGAAGCCTTTAGGACCAATGACTGATGATGTGATTGCTGGCACGGCACCATAGCTTCTGGTAGTCGTGGACATGCAGTTTTTCCAGTAAAGACCGTGGCTTGCGAGCGAATCGATAAAAGGCGAGAGTCCGTTCCCCATCATTTCATTGCCAAGTGATTCAACAACAATCAGCACAATGTTTGGCTTCTTGTCGCTTTCGCGAAAATATGAACCCAAAACATCAGTGGTGTTGTCGATTCTTTCAAGAGGATAATGCTTGTCAGGTACTGAATAATTTGGATTTTCGGCCAAAAACTCGTCAATGCGCTGCTCATTGTAGGTTACATCAGTGCCGATAGACTCGCTGTCGCCGCTGAAGTTTGAAAGAGCCATAAACCACATCTTGCTGGTTTCACGGTTTCGTGCACCAAGATTGTCGGTATTATCTAATACATTGTCGATGAAGAAGATAGACGGGATGGAAAGAAATGCTAATGTTGATACAAATATGGTTGTCCATCCCGCTTGTAATTTTCTCCTTGCGAAAAAAGTCAACAAGGCAAAGCCTCCAATGACGGCCAGAGTTATTGTGATGACAGAGAAAAGGCTCATGGCAGCCATAACAGTCTGCATCGTTTCAGCAAGAGGCCTGATAAATAGCTCTTTGCCCATCAGCTGGCCGCTTTCATTGGCGTAGATAGTGAGACCGATCTCACCAAAGACAATGATTCCAAATAAAATAGATGATGTCCAGTCGGCAATTTTCTTCGAGAAATAACACAACAAACAATAAATTGTGAATACGATTAAGGACATGAATCCTGAGGTCACCAAACAATGGATTGCTGCCTTTAGAAATATTTCAAACGTTTCAAAATCACATAACTTGATTGCTAACATTGTGCAGATGAAACACAACGCCGTTACGGAAAAGCTCCTCAATAATTCTCTCTTGTTATGTTTCATTCTAATAATCAATAGGTTCATCGTAATCCACCAAGACAACTTTCACGCTTTTGTTTTCGCATAACTTTTCAGTGAATAACGCATTTTGTTCAGTATATTTTTTCGGTGTATCCCAGTAATGTATGTTTTGCTCTGGAAAAGTGTCGCACAAAATCGGGTACATCAGGTATGAGCCGCTTATTGCATCAGGATGTAAGCTGTTGATTTTATTGCGGATAGTGTTACAGACCTCAATGCTGTCTTCTCTCTCATGTCTGCGCCAGTAGAGGTCATCGACCCAAAGAATGATGTAAAAACCATTTTTGCGAGCATATTGCAGAGGCTCTAATTCCTGACTTTCAATCATTACTTTGTTTTTTATATGGTATTTTGTGGTGATTTTATCAAGAATCTGGATGGCTTTTTCACAATTATCCGCCGAAAGGTTCTTGAAATCAATCCAATATCTTAACTTTGAAGGTTTTTCAAGCATGGCAAGCCATTCGTCGAAGGAACTGTTTTTGTTTTCATCACCCTCAACGCGACCGATGTATATGTCGTCTCTCGCTGGTGAATAAATGAGGTCAACCTCCATCCCGTCAAATATCTTTTCAAACTTTGCAGCATCGTACTTTGAATAGACACCATGTCTCCAAATCTTTGATTTCGAATATTTGAACCCTTTGTTTTGACAAGATGACAATCCAAAAATTAATAACAATGCCGACAAAAAGCAAATAAATCTGATAAAGTTCCGAATCCTCATGAAACCGTGACATTTAATTTTTGCAAAATTATAAAAAAATAAAACAGATTTCTTAAAAATTCGTATTTTTGCACGTTTCTGCTCTCCGTTTCGATTGGAACGAAGTGAAGTGGAAATTTCTTTTTTAAACAATAAAAATCAGTTTCGATGAAAGAAGACTTCGTAGAAGAATTGCGCTGGCGCGGGATGCTGAACAACATGACCCCCGGCACGGAAGAACAGTTAAAGAAAGAAATGACAACGGCTTACCTCGGCATCGACCCGACTGCCGACTCATTGCATATCGGTCACCTCTGCGGCATCATGATGCTCCGCCATTTCCAGGCCGCCGGCCACAAACCACTCGCCCTCCTCGGCGGCGCCACCGGAATGATCGGCGACCCTTCAGGCAAATCGGCTGAACGTAACTTGTTGAACGACGAGACTCTGCAACACAACCAGGCTTGCATCAAGAAACAGCTCGCGAAGTTCCTCGACTTCGACAGCGACCAGCCTAACCGCGCCGAACTCGTCAACAACTACGACTGGATGAAAGACTACACTTTCCTGCATTTCATCCGCGACATCGGCAAGCACATCACCGTCAACTACATGATGGCGAAAGATTCGGTGAAGAAACGCTTCAACGGCGAAGGCGACGGCATGTCGTTCACCGAGTTCAGCTATCAGCTTGTCCAAGGCTACGACTTCCTCTATCTGTTTGAACATAAAGGCTGCAAGTTGCAGATGGGCGGCTCCGACCAATGGGGCAACATCACCACTGGCACAGAACTCATCCGCCGCAAGCTCGGTGCCGACAAGGAAGCCTTCGCACTCACATGCAACCTCATCACCAAGGCCGACGGCGGCAAGTTCGGCAAAACCGAGAAAGGCAACATCTGGCTCGACCCGGAAAAGACATCGCCGTATGCTTTCTATCAGTTCTGGATGAACTGCACCGACGAGGACGCAGCAAGATACATCAAGATTTTCACGCTGTTGAGCAAGGAGGAAATCGATGCGTTGATAGCAAAACACACCGCCGAGCCGCATCTGCGCGAGCTTCAGCGCACCCTCGCACGTGAACTCACAACAATCGTCCACTCAAAAGAAGACCTCGAAATGGCTGAGGAGGCGACGCAAATCCTTTTCGGAAAAGGAACCGCCGAGGCACTTCATAAGTTCGATGAACAGACTCTGTTGAGCATCTTCGATGGTGTTCCGCAGTCGTCGTTCTCGAAAGACGCTGTCGCCCAAGGTGTCAATATCGTTGATTTCCTTGTCCAGACCAATGTCTTCACATCGAAGGGCGAGGCACGCAAGATGCTTCAGGGCAACGGCGTCTCCATCAACAAGGAGAAAGTCACCGACCAGAAAGTCATCAGCAACGACGACCTCCTGAACGGGAAATATATTCTTGTCCAAAAAGGAAAGAAGAATTATTATCTGATTACGTTAGAATAGGAGTTTAAGGTATGTAGGGGTTTGAGGAATTCAGGTGGTTAATTCCTCAAACCCCTTAAATACCTTAAACTCCTCAAACTCCTAAACCATGAACTACTGGGCGTTTCTGCTTCCGACATTGTTTCTTGTGCTTTTGGCGTTCGCGTCGATAGGCATCAAGATGATTGTGAAAAAAGACGGCAAATTTGAGCGCAAGTGCGCCCATTCGCTTGATCCGAACGCGAAGTGCGTGTGCGGCGGCGGGAAGTGCCGCAACCAGGCGAGAGAGGAAGAGAAGAAAGAGGAAGAAAAAGTTATTTCCTGATGTAATTTGCAACCAAGTCTTTTATTGTTTCTTCAGCTTTTTCCAAACCGACGAGTTCAATCAACTTGTTGTAGTCTTCAATTTCATTTCCTGTAAATGTGATGACAATTTGACGCCCTTCTTCCCCAGCAATATGTGTGTAATTCTCGGGATGCGCCCAAAAACAATGCTCGCAAAATTCAATGTTTTTAATTGACCAATTTATACAGTGCTCGCATGTCCACGACTTGGCTCTGTTTGCCGACGGACTTAAAAGCATGTAGCAGTCTATTTCATTTTCATCTTGTTCACCGCCAATTTCGTATGGGATGCGGTGGTCAACCTGTAGTTGCTTTTCGTCAATTTGTTGTAAGTAAATGAAGCATTTTGAACCATATTTATCGATGAGAGCTTTTTTGAGAGAGTCTGACAAGGCTGTCCTGCCAGCAACTTTTGAGATTTTATTGTCGATGAAAATTGGGTCACCAAATTTATATGCGCCGATGGTTTTGCCGTTGGATGATTTAACTTTGTATGTTACAAGATTTATTCCTCTTTCTCTCACATCTCTTGCCGCACGTGGTGGATGGCTGTAATTGTAAAGTTTTTCAAGCTCTTCAGTTGTAATGAAACCATGCTTTAATATATGCTGTATGACAGTTGAAGGACGTTTGTCCTTGATGTCGTTCAGTCGTTTCAATATGTCTTTTGAATATTTTTTCATTGATTTAATTTGAGAATAATTCATATTGCCCTTTTAATGGACAAACCATGTTTTTCAGATTTTTGCTTAAATATAACGCTTCGTATGTAATCTCCTTTTTGCCAAGTAGCAAACTTTGACTTGATAAACCTGCTTTCAATAAAACTTTTGACAATCCTAATGATTTTGGTAAATCTTTTCCATATTGTTTATCACCGCATTGCCCATCGTAACTGATAATGAAATCAATGCCTTTCTCATTCAAAAATTCAACATTTCTTACGAAATCAGCGAAGTCAATTCCCGAAAAATATCGAGAGTCTTTTCTACCACAAACACCTTGGTACGGCGGGTCCATATACACAATGTCCCCTGCGCATGCAATTTTTAGAATTTCCTGATAGTCAACAGATGTAAAGCGTGATTTGCCTTTAAGATAATTTGATATTATCCTGACATTTTTTGAAAGTGTGTCAGGCGATGTTCCATTTCTTCTTTTGTCAGGTGATTGGTTGAACATTCCGTTGCTGCCATATCTCACAGAACCTTTTACGCATCTTGCCAAGAGGTATAACATGTTTGCTGCGCTTTTGTTTCCGTTGTTGAACTCATCTCTGACTTTATAATAATGTTCAATGCTTCCACCGCTGAAACAAAACTGCTCGTTCCAGATTTTTGAATATTCATAAATCAAATCTTCCGGCTTATTGACTGCTTCTTCCAAAATATGAACGAGAGGTTCATTGAGGTCATTCATTATATATCCGTTAGCTCGATTTTGTTTCGAAACGGCGATGGTTATTGCAGCCATACCAGCGAATGGTTCAATTAATCTGTTGAATTTTTTTGGTATATATTGCAGAATTTGAGGTGCTAAAATTCTTTTAGAACCTTGATATTGGACTATATGTGGTATCGTTCCATTCATTTTATTGCCGTTTTATTTAATGGGCTTTCTGTCGATATTGTCTTTAAATTTTATGCAAAAATAACAAAATTTTTTCAAAAGCATGTAATAATTGTAATAAATTGATATTTAATGATATACGCAAGAAAAATTTTTTTCAGTCGGTGAGTTGAGGCGTTTTCAGTCGGTGAGTTGAGGCGTTTTCAGTCGGTGAGTTGAGGCGTTTTCAGTC
>JAKSNA010000027.1 GCA_024400295.1 Bacteroidales bacterium
AATTTCCTATGCGGCCAAGCTTTGGAATGATTTCAGAATAGCAGCAAACGCTATGATTTATAATATGTTAGTTGTATTTTGTATCTGTTTTTATAATTATCTGTTTTGTGTGTTGAATATCATTTTTAGATATACTGTTCTCAAAACCAGCCCCGCCGCCAACTTGAGGTCGGTGCGTCGTCGCTGTTTTTTAAGCTGCAAAATTACACTTTAATTTGATACGACTTTCAATTGGTGAATAAAAAATCATATTTTTGCGAGGTTTTTAAATTTGAAAAAAATGATCCGCAGTCGTATTTCCAAATCAAAGCCGAAAACTATTGATTTTCAAATTGAAGACATTTTACAAGTCCTGGGTCTGATGCGATTCAGGACTTTTTTGTGAGCCTTTTCCTTATCGGAATATCGTAAAACCTCATTAAAATCGCAGCTGTCGCGATGGTAATCAACGCGATGGCTGCCGGCGTGCACCATCCGTAAGGGCCGAAAGGATGACGGCCTTCGTTAATCCAGCCGATGTAAAGATATATGAACGGATAGTGGATCGCGTAAAGAGGGTAGGAGAGGTCGCCGATGAATTTCAACGACTTGTGTTCGAAACCGCTTTGCGCAACGCCTTTCGCGCTGAACCATATTATTGTGGGGAAACAGATTGCGACGCATAAGAACTCAAAGTAAACGTTCAGTTTTCCGAGCGACGGGACGCAGAGAAGCATGACGAGCAACGCCGCATATATAATAAAGGTGTGTTTTCTTTCGGAAGACTTGACCTTTTTCTTTCTGAAATTTCTGATCAGCAGCATTCCAAGACCGTAGTCGAATGACATTCTGAGGAAGCCGCCGAGCAGACTCACCGGTTGCGACGACCAGCCGTAGCCGAGGCTACCGTACGGCCCGAAAATCCCGACGCAAAGGAACGAGACACCTGTGACCGCCACCCATATTTTCAGCGTTTTTGTCGTGAACTTCCTGATTGCCAATGCGTAAACGATGTTTCCGATGTATTCGAAAAACAGCGACCAATGCGGGCCGTTGAGCGGGAAGATCTCGGTGTTTCCGCGGACATCTAATCTTGCGGGCGACGGCAATAAAAGCAGGGCCAATATCGTGCTGAGCGCGATGTTTACCAAGCTGTTGGCGTTTCCGTCCCATTTCAATCCGCCTTGAAAGAGAAACACAGCCAATCCGACAGCGACACCCATCACGACCATTGGGTGAAGACGTACCAGACGTTTCCTGAAAAACTGCCCGACCGACATCTTGTCCCATTCATTATCGTATGCATAACCCATCACGAAACCCGACAGAATCAGGAAGAAATCGACGGCGAGAAAGCCGTGGAACATGTTTTGTTCTGGTTCGCCGGCGGCAAAGGCGACCGCCTCAAAAAGATGAAAGCCCAAGACCATCAACGCCGCCACGCCGCGCAGACCGTCAAGATAAAGATAATGAGTTTTATTGATGGTAGATGTGTTTGACATGTGAATGGCATTCAATAGATTTCATTCAAAGGTGATATTGTTAGAAACTGTGTTTTACAGGTAATGTCCTTTCAATGAGTGAATTGTGATTGTGTCAACTTCAACTTTATAAACCATTCTGTTTTCTTGGTCAATTCTGCGACTCCAATATCCAGATAAATTGTGCCGTAGTGGTTCTGGTTTTCCAATGCCTGAAAATGGGGTTTCAATTGTGCTTTTAAGCAATTCTTCAATTCTTTTCAATATCTTTTGGTTGCTTGTCTCATACCAAAATTGAAGGTCTGTCTCGGCAGTTGGCTTAAATTTTAATTCCATATTTTCCTAAATCCAAAGTCTTTGAAGGTTCTGTCTCACTTTTTCTGATCTTATTCACAAACTCTTGATTATAAGGATTTTCATTATCATTGTTAACTGTGAAAACGCCCAACGAAATTATGTAATCCAATGTTTTTATTGCGAGGGAATTGCGAGGGTTGAATTTTAATGTAACAGTTGCCATCTTATTATAATTAGCGTTAATCTTTGTTTTGAATAAATTTTCTGCAAAGATACTTGTAATTTTTTGAAAAATCATGCTTCGGCAAAAAAAATAATTTTTTTTTCTTGCACATTCAAAAAAATTGTATCTTTGCGCCATCAAAGTAATATCAAAATAATATCAAAAACAACTAAAAAATTAAACGTATGGAAAACAAGGAAATTGAATTCAAAGGATTGAAACTGAATGGTTTCTTCATGTTATTTGTGGTTATCGCCGCCGTCGCCGCCGCGATTTTCGGATTTACAAGATGTACTGAAGGTGAGCCGGTCGGCTTGCTGATAGGTGGAATCGTTTTGATTTTAATCGACATTTTTCTCGCAATTGGTTTCAGGATGCTCGAGCCGAACGAGGGCATGGTGATGCTTTTCTTCGGAAAGTACCGTGGCACGTTCACGAAGACTGGTTTCTACTGGGTCAATCCACTGATGTCATCGAAGAAGGTGTCACTCCGCGCCCGCAACCTCAACGTCGATCCCATCAAGGTGAACGACAAGACCGGTAACCCGATTATGATCGGCCAGATTCTCGTTTGGAAGCTGAAAGACACATATAAGGCGATGTTTGAAATTGATTCTCAGACGATTGCCGTCAATACTATGGGTGCAAGCGTCGGAGGCAACGCTGCGGTTTCAAGCCGTATGCGTGCTTTCGAGAGTTTCGTCAGGGTGCAGAGCGATGCCGCGCTTCGTGAGGTCGCCGGAATGTTCGCCTACGATGACAACGACGACACGAAATCGGGCGAGCTGACACTCCGTTCGGGCGGCTCGGAAATCAACGACATCCTCCTCAACAAACTCAACGACCGTCTCGCGATGTCGGGCTTGGAGGTCATCGAGGCGAGAATCAACTATCTGGCGTATTCCCCTGAGATTGCGGCGGTTATGCTTCGCCGTCAGCAGGCGGCGGCCATCATCGCGGCTCGTGAGAAGATTGTGGAAGGCGCGGTCTCGATGGTCAAGATGGCCCTCGACAAGCTCAAAGTTGACGAGGTCGTTGAACTCGACGACGACAAGAAAGCCGCTATGGTGAGCAACCTCATGGTCGTGCTCTGCGCCGACGACGCCGCACAGCCTGTCGTGAACACCGGAACGCTGTATCAGTAGGAGATTGAGGCGATTAGGAGATTGAGGAATTTTAGGTAATTAGGAATTTCATATAAAAGCTGATGTTATGGAAACGTTAATTTCTTCAATGATAGTCACATTGTTGGTTTATTTGACCGTGGTGATTGTGTCTGTGATATTTTTTATCAAAAAAGCACCTAAATACGTTGTCGCTGAAGACGGTATTTTTGTTGATGACCTGTCATGCGCGATAAACATCCCGAACAACACAATCAAGTCTGTGAAGCTGATTGACCGATTGCCGAAAATCATTGTAAAAAACAGTGCGACCAAATTGAGAAACATTCGCAAGGGGAACTTTATGGTCAAACTCGAAAACGGAGTCAAAGAAGCTCTGCTTTTGGTTGAAGATTGCACAAATTCTCCAGTTATTGAATTGATTACGACCTCAAATCTCATTTATATTAATCTGGGTGATGAAGAAATGACAAGGAATTTGTTCAACGAAATTACTGAAAAAGTTAAGATTGTTGCGGCTGACGAACTCGTTGTCTATAAAGACAAAAGGACGCAAAAAATATGGTGGATAATTTCAGGAATTATTTTTGTCACGACAGGTTTGTACATGTTTGCTGTACATAATATTTGCTGTTCATAATATAGGGTAGGTATGTCTATCGGATTGATTGCCTTGATAGGATTAGTTTTGTATTACATATTTAAAAATTAGAAAAATGAAAAAATCTCTCATATTCACACTTGTGGTCTGCCTCGTGAGCTGGGCGTTCGCAGCCTTGATGTATTTCGGAATCGGAATCCATAACACTACAGACAAGCCGCTTCTTTACACACTTTGCGCGACATTTTACATGATCCTGCCGATGCTTTGCGCAATGACGATGCAATTAATTGATGGTGAGAAACTTGGCGGCACAGGCCTCCTGAAATTCAAAATAAACTGGACTTGGCTTGTGGCCTGGATTCTGCCTGTTTTGATTGTCGCCGTGACAATTGTCGTCAACTCGTTCATGCCCGACACGGAGCTGGGATTACATGTCCCGCAGATTCCGAACATCGAAGACCTTCCTGAAGAACAGCAGGAGATGATGCTTAGGATGAGCAATCCAAAGTTCGTGATTCTGACGACTTTGATTTCGGGCCTGATTGCCGGAATCACGATAAACGCCGTCTTTGCTTTCGGTGAGGAGTACGCCTGGCGCAATTATCTTGTCAATGCGTTGAAAAAGAAGAACTTCTGGATTGTGTGCCTGTTCGTTGGTGTTGTCTGGGGATTCTGGCATTTCCCGCTCATCCTGATGGGGCACAACTATCCGGTTCACCGTGTCGGCGGCGTTTTCATGATGGTGGCGATGTGTCTTGCGATGACGCCGATAGAGGTTTATTTGGTTCTAAAGGCGAAATCGGTTTATCCGGCGGCGATTTTCCATGGCACAATCAATGCTCTTGCAGGAGCTAACATGTTGTTTGTCAGCGGTGGAAACGATCTGCTCAACGGATGCCAGGGTCTTTCCGGAATCATCACGATGTCGGTCGTCATCGCAATTGTTTTCATAATCGACAAATTCTTCACCGAAGACAACATCATGTCGAAGACAGTGGAGGAAACTTTGAATATCTGCGGCAAATCTGCGGAATCTGCGAGCCAGAACAATATATCTGTTAGAGAAAATTAATTATGGCAAAGGAAAAAGAAAACACGAAAAATTTCGTTCTTCGTCTCGACGCCAAGACAATGGAGGCTGTCGAGAAGTGGGCCGCCGATGAGTTCCGCTCCGTCAACGGCCAGCTGCAATGGATTATAAATGAAGCACTTAAAAAGAACAAAAGAGTTTAGTTAAAAGTTAAAAGATTAAAGTTAAAAGAGATGGAAATTTCAACTGTCATTGAGTATGTACTTATAATTTTGGTGTTCGGGATGTATTTCGGAATGCCGTTCATCGCAAGGGAATTTGAGAATCTCGACAGACGTATCAAGGCGATTAAAGTGATGAATATCATTTACTTGACATTCACAATCGGCTTGATTGGCTACATCTTGTACGAACTTTGTGGCGGCGACTTTATCTTGAGCGGCGAGTTCAAGGCAACGAGAGTCTGCCTCATCGTGATTTCAATCATCATGTTCTGCTACAGCTATTTTTTGAAACAGAAAAATTGGAAGAAATAAAAAGCATTGATTATGACAGAATTATCATCAAATACCGCTGTGGCGAGCGTGATTGTGTGTTTCCTTTTGTTGCCGACTTTCATCAATAAAATCCGTGATGTCGATTGGCGCGAACGATTGTTTGTGCTTTCAAAAGTGCTTGTGGTTGTTGCATTTGCGGCATTCGTCGGTTTGGTCATCTACGAATTTCTGACCGCCGGAGAAATAACAAAGGCTCAGGTGACTAAAACGGTCGGAGTGGTTTTTTCGCTGATGTATTCCTACTGGCGGCTTTATTTTCTGAAAGGGAAGGAATTGCGAGTGAAAGAAAAACTCAATCGTTGGAAAACAAGAGCAAATAACTCGTGAAACTTGTGTTGAAAAACTCGTGAAACTTGTGTTAAAAAACTCGTGAAACTTGTGTTAAAAATTAATGTCAAAAAATGAAAAACATCATTTCAAATAAAGAAAGCATCATCAAAACATGGAAGTTCTCGTTGCTCGACATGGCTTGCGGCGACATGATTATCAAAGCGGTATGGATTTTCAGCACGAAACTTGATACGGCATTGATGGAGGAGAAACTCCCGCTTCTGCTTGAGAAATATCCGTTTCTTGCCGGTCGCATGAAATCGGCGGAAAGCATTTCGTGCAACAACGAAGGATTTCCGTTTGAAGTCGTTGAGCGTCAGGATATTGGCATAAAAAATGTGCTGAAAAGTCAGCATGTTTATGACGATTTTTCTTTGAAGTTAAATATCAAGGATTTCAAAACTGGCAAATGCGCCCCGATGACAGTATGTGTCACGAGTTTGAACGATGGGACGGTTCTTTCCGTCCAGATGGCACACATCTGCATGGACGGTCGTTCGTTCTACAAGATGATGAACGAGTGGGGCGTGCTTTGCCGTGGCGAAAATGTTGATATTCAACAAAGTGTACAGCTTGAATTTCCGAAGGTTGACTTCATGACAAAACCTCAAGCCGCAGCGATTTTGGAGAAGAAAAAATGGACCAAACTCGGCTTCAAGGACCTTGTCAAAATGTTGATTTACAGCGCATCAAAGGATTCAAAGGTGAGCTGCACTCCTCTTTTGATCGATGGTGACAAAGTCAAGAGGATGAAGGCTGTCGCATCTCAAAAAACGGGTTCTGAGATAAGCGCGAATTCTATTCTGTCGGCTGTCATTGTGAAAATGGTCATGAAACTGAACGGTCTCAACGGCAAGCGCGATTATTCCCTGCTTACCGTCGCTGACATTCGTGGAAGGTACAAAAACATCAATGCCGATTATATCGGGAACGCGTCAAACAACATCGTAACTCATTCGTTGAAAGACGATTGTGATGTTTTTGAACTTGCGAGACAGATACAGGAGAACATCGGCAGATATGCGGAAAACAAAGACGGGGCGATGGACGAATATGTTGATTTGTGCATGAATTCTCTGAAACACAAACTCCCGTACGTCGCTTTTGATTTGCCTGGGATGAATGCAAAAAGGCCGACTACAATCTATGTCAACGACCAGCACAAACTGCCCGTCTATGACTTGGATTTCGGAACGGGTAGGCCCGTGATATCAATCCCGAACGACCTTCCCGACATGGTGAAGATATGGCCAGCCAACGACGGAAAAGGCTCGGTGATGCTGTTTTTCAGAGGCTATCTCGCGAGAAACATCATCAGGAACGGGGGAGTTGATGAGATGTTTGCGGAGATGATGGGACTTTAGTATCTCGTTATTCTTCAAGCCATTCCCAGTCGGTCACGAGCGTCGATTTGCGTTTCGTGCAGTCGTCGTCCTTGCATTTGAAGCTGATTTCGTGCTTGTCAAAAGTCATTTCGTACGTGCCTTTCGTCTCCTTGCAAGGGTCTTGTTTGTTTGAGAATGTGATGATGTTGTTCTCTACAACGTAGGTGCCGATGACGGGTTTGCCGCTGTCAACGCCCATGAAATCAATGCGATACTCGAAATCTTTCATGGTGAGGACCGCGCCGCCGGTTGTACTCATCCAGCAGCCTTCGATGCTTTTTGCAACAGCCGCGGTGCTTCGTGGCTTCTTGGCTGGCTTGTCCGCTTTGGCAGGTTTGGCAGGTTCGGCCTCTTTGCCGTCCTCTTCTTTTTGCGCCTCTTTTTTGATGGCAGCGTTGCTGTCGTTTTGCTCGATAATCTTGGTGCTGATGTTTTTGTTGCTGTCAGACTTTGTTTCAGGCAGGAGTTTATAAACGATAAAACCGACAATGATAACTGCAAGAATGATGGTGATTATCTTGGTGTAAACGTTGCCGGACGACTTTTTGCCCGTGCTGTTTTTCTTCTTTTTTGAAGCTTTTTTAGCCATATTTCTTTTTTTTGCAAAGATACGGTTTCCATTGAATTATTTCGTACTTTTGCAACGAAAATTTTCAAAAATATGCAGGAAACAATTCTGATTTTGGATTTCGGTTCGCAAGTGACGCAACTTATAGGCCGTCGCCTCCGCGAACTCAATGTCTATTGTGAAATCCACCCCTACAACAAAATACCTGAAATCACAGATGACATCAAAGGCGTCATTTTAAGCGGAAGCCCGTCGTCGGTGCGTGATGAGAAAGCGCCTTTCGCCGATTTGTCGAATATCAAAGGCAGACTGCCGCTTTTGGGCATCTGCTATGGCGCACAGTTCATGGCATATCATTTCGGCGGTGAAGTAAATTCTTCGTTGTCAAGAGAATACGGCCGCGCAATGCTGACCGTGGTCGAAGAAAGTTCATTATTGTTTAAAGGTGTTTCTAAAACAAGTCAAGTGTGGATGTCGCACGGCGATACGATAGCCAAACTGCCCGATAATGCGCATATTATTGCAAGCACCGACAATATAGAGAACGCGGCGTATAAGTTTGATGGCGAAGACACATACGCGGTTCAGTTCCATCCGGAAGTGTTCCACAGCAAGGAAGGCCCGAAGATGCTTGAGAACTTCGCGATGACAATCTGCGGATGCCACGGCAACTGGACCCCAGACTCATTCGTTGATACGACGGTTGAGGCGATGCGCAGGAAACTCGGCGACGACAAGGTCATCCTCGGACTCTCCGGCGGCGTTGACAGCACTGTCGCGGCGGTGCTTTTGAATAAAGCTATCGGCAAGAACCTGACATGCATTTTCGTCGATAACGGACTTCTCAGAAAGAATGAGTTTGAGGATGTCCTTGACTCATATAAGGACTTGGGACTTAACGTGATAGGTGTTCATTCCGGTGATTTGTTCATGAAGAAACTCGCCGGTGTGACCGACCCTGAGGCCAAACGCAAGGCGATAGGTGGTACTTTCATTGAGGTTTTCGATGCCGAAGCCCAGAAAATTCAAGGTGCGAAATGGCTCGCACAAGGCACTATCTATCCGGATGTCATTGAAAGCGTGAGCGTCAACGGTCCGGCCTGTAAGATCAAGTCACATCATAATGTCGGCGGCTTGCCGGAAAAGATGAATCTGAAAATTGTTGAGCCGTTGCGTACTTTGTTCAAGGACGAGGTGAGAAGAGTGGGGCGCGCCTTGGGCATCAAACGCGAATTGGTCGGACGTCATCCTTTCCCCGGGCCGAGCTTGGGAATCAGAATCTTGGGCGAGGTGACGGAAGAGAAACTCCGTATCTTGCGCGATGCCGATGACATTTTCATCAAAGGTCTCCGCGAGTGGAAATGCGAGCTTCCGAGTGCTTCATATCCGAATGAAATGGCTGATAATCTGTATGATAGCATTTGGCAGGCCGGCACAATCCTGCTTCCTGTCAAGAGCGTCGGCGTGATGGGCGACGAGCGCAGCTATGAATATACGATCGCACTCCGCGCTGTCATCTCGACCGACGGAATGACCGCCGACTGGGTGCATCTGCCGTATGAATTTCTCGCGAAGGTGTCGAACGACATCATTAATAAGGTGAAAGGCGTCAACCGCGTATGCTACGACATTTCGTCGAAACCGCCGGCGACAATTGAGTGGGAATGACATAGTTGAAAGTTGGAAAGTAGAAAGTTTAAAGGGTGCGGAATGAATTTTTTTTTAAAATTTCTGTAACATTTGAATTGTTTTTGGTACTATAGGGCGAAAAAAAGAAAAATAAAATGAAGAAACAGATCAATTGGAAGCGCGAGGTTGTCGCATATATGTTTTTGGTCATTGGCAGCGCGTTGTTCGCGATAGGTGACGTGATGTTTGTGAATCCGTACTTGCTTGCGCCGGGCGGCACCTACGGCCTCTCAAATGTGCTGAACACGGTGTGGCCGTGGAGGATTTCATACTACGCCTTGTGCATGGACATCCCGCTGCTGGTAATCGGGACGTGGATTCTCGGACCCAAATTCGGGTTCAAGACGATACTGTCAACGTTCATGATCTTCGGTTTCACGTGGGTCATCGAGACGGTCTGGGGTTACAACCCTGTCGTACACGACGGCATATTCGCCAATGTTGACGACATGAGCGGGACGCTGCGGAACATAATGGTGCAGATTCCGCACAGCGAGAATTATTTCATGCCCGACTATTTCCTTAACACCTTGGTGGCGGGCGGCATCTACGGCGTGGCTATCGGCTTGATTTTCAAGTCGGGGGCGACATCGGGAGGCAGCGACATCATCTCGATGATTCTGCACAAATATACTAAAATCTCCCTCGGGACGTTGGTGATGATAGTCGATTCATGCATAACGCTGACGACACTCGTGGCGTTCGGACAGCTGCGACTGCCGATTTACTCGATTCTCGTGATTGTCATCGAGGGCAAGATAATCGACCTCGTGGTTGAAGGCATGAAGACTTACAAGACGGCGTTTGTCATAACCGATAAGGTCGATGTGGTCAGGGACTTCATTGTCAATGACATGAAGAGAGGCGGCACCTGCTTTGTCGGGACTGGTCTTTACAAAGGGCAGGAGCGCAAGATGATTTACATCAACCTTGACCGTTCTGATTTGGTGAAACTGAAGAATAATCTCGCCGACCTTGACCCTGACGCGTTCGTCAATGTCATGGAAAGCTCGGAGGTCATGGGCAGGGGATTTATCCCGATACCGACATCTGAAAAATAAATGGTTGGAATTATTACAAGAACGTAAAATGAAAAGATTCATCATATCGTTGGTAACCATTGTGCTGATGCTTGCCGGCCAGACGTCAACGGCACAGCTGTTCGATAATTCTGGCAGTTTCCACGAAGATCAGCAGACACATCGCGTGGCGTTGATGGTGCCTCTGTATCTCGAACTTGTAAACGATGATTTTTGTGATGAGGCTCCGAACAACAAGATGTTGCAGACCAAGCCGTTCTCGTTCCTGCATTTCTACGAGGGCTTCATGCTTGCTGCCGACTCGATGGCGAACAGCCGTGGCATGAATCTGGAAATAAAAGTGTATGACGTTGATAATGATGTGAATAAAGCCGTAGAAGCCATCGCCGACCCGTGGCTGACGAAGGCCGATGTGATTGTCGGGCCGTTTTACATCAAACCCTTCGAAAAGGTGATGAAATTTGCGTCAGACAATGATATTCTGATTGTCAATCCAATCACACAACGTTCAAATATAATTGATAATCAGCCGAATGTGATAAAGGTGAAACCTTCGTTTGACTCTCAGCTGGATCATCTTGAGATGCTGATAAGAGACTATTATCATTCAAACAGCATTTTTATCATAAGTAAAGATGGAATCGCTGATGCGGATATGATCAGCCGAATTAACGAAATAGCGGAGCGACACATGGATCCCTTGTCGTATGTTCCTAACAAAGAGGTTATCAAGGTCATAAAAAAACATCAGACGAGATGGAAATTCCTGAATGTTGAATTTGATGAGTTTGATTATCATACTGATAACAGACGGCTTGACATCGATTCATTGAAAAAAGTGATTGACGACAGCACGGCATTCGCTAACAGGATAATCAATATCAACTACGACCGTGACAGTCTGAAAATAGTGAGTGAATACGCCTCAACGATGCGGAATAATCTGTTTGTCGTGTATGGCAATGACAAGATGTTTGCCAATGAGATTGTTAACAAAGTCACGAAACTTACGGAATATTTTCCGCTGACGGTGGTGATGATGCCGGAATGGAGCAAGTTCGACAGAATTTTCAATGAGAATCTCATGAAAATGAAAGCGATTTATGTGGATGATAATTACATTGATTATCAGT
Source organism: Bacteroidales bacterium (assembly GCA_024400295.1). Taxonomy (GTDB): domain Bacteria; phylum Bacteroidota; class Bacteroidia; order Bacteroidales; family F082; genus Limimorpha. Next base: position 11,441 of record JAKSNA010000027.1, read on the forward strand.
CAATAAGAGTGATGAGTTTCATAAAGAAATTCAGGAAAAAATATGGCACCGAACCGCAGGTATACGCTTATCAAGGTTTTGATATAGGCTGGTATTTCCTGAATGCCTTGAATGACCACGGCAGAGAGTTTACAGCGAACCTTGATGGATATAACATTACGCTTCTGCATTCGGAGTTTCATTTTGAAAGGAAAAACGAAGATTCCGGTTTTGAAAACAGGTTTTGGAACGTTTATCAATTTATGGGGTATAATAAAATGATTATCAAGCCGTTGTTGAGACAGTCGGACGCTGAAGAGACAAATGGCTATGAAATGAAAGGTGTGTTTTACGATGAACGGTAAATTGCTGGTTTCCATATTGTTCTCGCTAACAGTAATGCTGTCGTGCGCACAGAAGGACGATGCGGTCTGTTCGTATTGGGATAACGGTAACGTGAGGTCGGAACTGCGTTATAACGACGGCAAACTCGATGGGGTTTGCAGGTGGTATTACAGCTCAGGGGTTAAGTCGATGGAATCGGTATATACGATGAATGTGCTGAATGGGGAGACAACCCGTTGGCATGAGAACGGACAGTTGATGGAGAAGTCATATTATAAAGATAATCAATATGATGGAGTGGTGGAGGAGTACAATGTGGCTGGCACTCTTGTGAAAAAATCAAATTATGTGGCTGGTGTCCTGAACGGAATGATTTATCAGTGGTATGATGATGGGAAACCGTTTCTGGAAGGCGAATATCTCGACGGCATGATGCACGGTAGCTGGATAATGTACTATCAGGACGGCAGTATCGGAAGCATTGCCGATTATGACCACGGCACAGGTGAACAACGTGGATTCAGCCAAGGCGGATTGTATCAGAATGCGTTGATACATTACAAAGATAATCTCAAGGACGGGAGAGAGATAAGATATGCCATGGATGGAAGTGTTGAAGAAATCTTAATCTGGAATAAGGGCGAATTTATCGGTAATGTGTTGATTGATAAGTAGATGTAAAAGACATAATTATTTTTGAAATAATTTTTTAAAAATGTGTTTTTTATGAATTAAAAATGCTAATTTTGCAGGAAAATTTACGTGTTAAAAAGTTTTTAAACACATTATAGTAACTTAAAAATTAAAAGTAATGAAAGTACAAACTATCATGGAAAACCTGGAAAAGAAACATCCAGGTGAAAGCGAATACCTCCAGGCAGTTCGCGAAGTGTTGGAATCAGTTGAGGAAGTTTACAACCAGCATCCTGAGTTCGAAGCAGCAAAAATCGTTGAACGTCTCGTTGAACCAGATCGTATCTTCAAGTTCAGAGTAGTTTGGATCGACGATAATGGCGAAGTCCAGGTCAACTTAGGTTACCGCGTCCAGTACAATGCAGCCCTCGGCGCATACAAAGGCGGTCTCCGTTTCCACCCTGCAGTCAACGAGTCAATGCTTAAGTTCTTAGGTTTCGAGCAGATCTTCAAGAACTCACTGACAAACCTCCCGCTCGGCGGCGGTAAAGGCGGCGCTGACTTCGACCCGACAGGAAAATCAGACGCAGAAATCATGCGTTTCTGCCAGGCCTTCATGTATGAACTCTGGAGAAACATCGGTGCTGATCAGGATTCACCAGCTGGTGACGTCGGTGTCGGCGGCCGTGAAATCGGTTATCTCTATGGCATGTACAAGAAGCTCGCACGCGAACACAGCACAGGCGCTCTCACAGGCAAGAGCTACGGCTGGGGTGGTTCATTGATCCGTCCTGAAGCAACAGGCTTCGGCGCAATGTACTATGTTGACCGCATGGTTCACGAAAAGGGTGAGACAATGAAAGGTAAGAGAGTCGCTCTCTCAGGCTTCGGTAACGTGGCATGGGGCGCTGCAACAAAGGCTACAGAACTCGGCGCTAAGGTCGTCGCTATCTCTGGCCCGGACGGTGTCTGCGAACTTCCAAACGGTATCGACAAAGAAATGATCGACTATATGCTCGTCATGCGTGACTCACGCCGTAACAAGGTTCAGGATATGGCTGACAAATTCCCAGGCAAGGCCATCTTCACACCTGGCAAGAAAGCTTGGTCAGTGAAGTGCGACATCGCATGCCCATCAGCATTCCAGAACGAAATGAACGAAGAAGATGCCAAGATGCTGGTTGCTAACGGTGTCCAGTATGTTGCTGAAATCTCCAACATGGGTTGCCAGGCTGCAGCTATCGCTTACATCCAGAAATCAGGCACTCCGTTCGCACCAGGTAAGGCTGTCAACGCCGGTGGTGTTGCAACATCAGGCCTCGAAATCTGCCAGAACGCTGCTCATATCAACTGGACAGCTCCGGAAGTTGACCAGAAACTCCACAAGATCATGAACGACATTTATGACATGTGCGTCGAGTACGGCAAGCAGGCTGACGGTACAATCAACTACGTGAAGGGCGCAAACATCGCCGGCTTCATGAGAGTTGCAAAGGCTATGTTAGCTCAGGGCATCATCTAATATTTAGATTGATCTCAAAATATGAGGACGTTCGGAAGAGCGTCCTCTTTTTTTCAAATTCGTGAATGTAACTGATGTTGAAAATAAAACGTTTTCTCACTTTAGGTGGTTTTATTGCTGTCATGGCTGCGTCATGCTCCCAGAAGTCATCAAAACCTAATGTTGTCTTCATCTTGTGCGATGACATGGGCTACGGCGATTTGGGCTGCTACGGGCAGAACTATATTCAGACACCGAACATCGACAGCATGGCACGCTGCGGACTGCGTTTCACGCAGGCATACGCCGGAAGCCCAGTCAGCGCGCCGTCGCGTGCCTCACTGATGACAGGCCAGCACACAGGCCATTGCGAAGTGCGCGGAAACAGGGAATACTGGCCGAAGTCGCCGAAAGTGAGATACGGCATCAATCAGGAATACGCCGTGACAGGTCAGCATCCGTATGATCCTGACCACATCATTCTGACTGAGATAATGAAGGACAACGGCTACACTACCGGCGTGTTCGGGAAATGGGCCGGTGGCTTCGAGGGCAGCGTCTCCACTCCCGACAAGCGCGGCGTTGACGAGTTCTACGGCTATATCTGCCAGTATCAGGCGCATCTTTATTACCCGAATTTCCTGAACCGTTACAGCAAATCGAAGGGCGATAACGGCGTTGTCCGTGAAATTCTTGAAGAAAACGTCAATCTTCCCATGTTTGGCGATGATTATTTCAAACGTTCGCAATATTCCGCCGACATGATTCATCGGAAGGCTCTTGAATGGCTTGACAATCAAGATGAAAGACAGCCGTTTTTCGGGTTTTTCACCTATGCCTTGCCTCACGCGGAATTGGCGCAGCCGCATGATTCGATTTTACATTTTTATGAAAAACAATTTGTTGAGGATAAAGACTGGGACGGAAACGAAGGCTCGCGCTATAATCCGGTGATTCGAACACACGCGCAGTTTGCAGCGATGATTTCGCGTCTCGACGCTTACGTGGGTGAGATAATGACCAAACTCAAAGAGAAAGGCCTTGACGAAAACACCATTGTTTTCTTCACTTCCGACAACGGGCCTCACGAGGAAGGCGGTGCAGACCCTGTATTCTTCGGGCGCGACGGCAAGCTCCGAGGACTGAAACGTCAGTGCTATGAGGGTGGAATCCGTATTCCGTTCATCGTCTATTGGAAAGGGAAAATAATGGCGGGGGAGAGCGACCACCAGCTCGCATTCTACGATGTCATGCCGACGCTGTGCGACCTGATTGGAGTGAAAGATTATGATAAAGTCTATGGTAATGTGGCGATTGACGAATACTTCGACGGCATCTCCTTCGCACCGACGTTATTGAAAAATGGCAGGCAGGAGGAACACGAATTTCTGTATTGGGAGTTTGAGGAGACCGACCAGATCGCGGTGCGGATGGGCGACTGGAAGATGGTAGTGGAAAGCGGAGAACCACATTTATACAACCTGTCAACCGACATCCACGAAGACCATGACATCGTCTCTGAAAATCAGGAAATCGTGGATAAGATGTTGCAAATAATTGAAAACGAGCATGTTGAGAATCCACTTTTCAAAGTGACTCTGCCTGAATGATTCGCATTATCTCCGCCGGAGCTTGATTTTTGTCCAACAGTTCGCACATCTTTTTCATGTAAGGCTCCGTGTGCCCGAAAAACATCTTGTAGCCTTCGCACAACGAGTTGAGCCCGGGCTCGCCGGTATTTGTGGTGGCAAAACGATGCTTCGGACACTCACCGTGACATAAAAACAGATATTCGCAATTCTGGCATTCTGTCGGCAATGCGTCGCGTTTGTCCATCCCGAAACGAAATTGCTTCATCATTGTTCTCAATTCCGCAAGTGGCTGATTCTTAATGTTTCCAAGCTTGTATTCCGGATAAACGAAATGATCGCAGCAATAAACATCGCCGTTGTGCTCGACCACGAGGCCATCACCGCATGTCTCCGAAAATGCGCATAATGTCGAAGGCATCCCGTACCATTGCGACAGCGTGATGTCGAAAAGCTGAACGAAAGTCTCACCGACATCATGGCGGATCCATTCATCGAAGACGTCAATCATAAACTGCCCGAACCCGCGGGGAGAAACGGAATAAGGCGTTGGTTTTGAATATGTTGAACTTGGGCTGACAATCCTGCCGATTTTGTCAGTGTGTTCGAAAACGGGCAGAAACTGTATGAATTTGCTGATTGAGCGCAGAAAGCGGTAAATCTCAACGCCAAGCCCTTCCGAGCGCGAGCTGATTGCGCATAATGTGTTGTATTCCACGCCTTTGTGAAACATCAGCTCTATGCTATTCAATACTTTTTCAAATGAGGGCTGACGTTTGAAATCCAATCTGTTAGCATCGTGGATGTGTTGCGGACCGTCGATGGAAATTCCGATGAGGAAGTTGTTGTCACGGAAGAAATTGCACCAGCCGTCATTTATCAGCAGTCCGTTGGTCTGCAGTGAGTTGCTGATTTTCTTTCCGTTGCAGTATTTGTTTTGAAATGCAATTGCCTTTTTGTAGAAATCCAAACCTGCGAGAAGCGGCTCGCCGCCGTGCCAGCAGAACGACACTTCAGGAGCTTCGACAGCTTCAATGTATTGTCTTACATACAGTTCCAGAAGCTCTTCGCTCATTTTCGGCTGCATGTTACCATACAAATCCGCCTTGCCGGAATAGTAGCAGTATCTGCAATTCAGGTTGCAGGCCGAACCGACAGGCTTCACCATTGTGCTGAAATCCAGCGGACTGGCGAGTTTCTGTGCTTCCGATAAGTTTATGTAATCGTTGGTGGACACTACAGCCGGTATCACTGCAATTCGGAGATTTCTTTTTCCGACAGACCTGTCGCCTGTATGATTTGTGCTGTCGGTATTCCCATCTTCTTAAGGTTCGATGCAATCTCCAACTCGCGTTTCGCGCGTCCTTCTGCTCTGCCTTCTGCTCTGCCTTCTGCAAGTCCTTCTGCCCGGCCTTCAGCCTTGCCCTCGGCATGACCCAAAGCATGGCCTTCAATCTGTGCCGTGTCGATGACATCGTTCTGTATCATGATGTTGTCGATGTGTTTGTCGTATGCCTGGCGCTCAGCTTTCGTCATCGCCAGATATTCTAACCTGCGCTTGGCCTCCTTCAGGCCTGGCGCAGTGGTGTTCTCGTCGATGACGCCGTTTTTCAGATACCGCATCCATTCCTCGATGTGGTTCTCCGGAATCTTGTCGAACGCCTTCACGCGTATCAGGTAATATTCCGGGAACACTTCCTTAGGGGCCTTCATCCTTATCGCGTCTTTCTCGACGTTGGTGATCTGCAACGTGTCGTTGGTGTTCAAGCCCACGAAACTCGTCTGCCCGTGATAGATGTAATCGTCGCCCTTGCCGAGGTCGAAATAAAGGATGTTGATGCTATAGACTTTCTTGACCTTGTTGTACTTCTCGCCGAGGTCGATGTGCTCCGTGATGGTCTTCGCCACGCCGTAGAGAATGCGTTCAAGGAAATAAATCTCGCGCGTCTGCTGGATCTCGACGATTATTATCTCGCCCTTCGAGTTCTTCGCCTTGATGTCAACGCGGTTGAACTTGTCGTCTTCGTACTTTTGGTTGCTCTCGCTCTCAAGCAGCTCCTCGATGTGAATCTCCTCGTTGAGAAGCACGCTGATCAGCCCTTCAAAAACGCAGAAATTTGCTTTGTCACGCAGGACGGTCTTCGCCGCCCAGTCGAATCTGATGTATCGATTGCTCATAATAAGGTTGTTTAAAATTATGGCGCAAAGATACATATTATTTTTTGAACTGATGCCATTTGAAATTGAAAAAATGTTACATTTGCAAAATTTTAGTTTTTCCGAAAAAATAATCTGTTGAAAAAATGAGAAAATATATTGTATTGATAGTCACGCTTTTGCTTACACTTAACGTGAAGGCGCAGCTCGTTGTCGAACCGGACTCGTTCAAGGAAGTGCCGGGCTTTGTGATTCTCGACCATGACAAGACTGACATCAACGACGTGCCTTTCGCCGTCATCAAGATAAGGACGCGTAACATCGACGACAGCCAGCGGCGCAAACTGACGTTCGGAGGCAACCTCTCAATCGACACCGACATTCAATATAAAGTAGGCGAGGTGTGGCTGTACCTGACTTATCACGCCGATTACATAAAGATCTCGCACCCCGACTTCAGCTCCACCGAGTTCACGTTCCCGTACGACATGAAACCCAACGGCTGCTACGAGCTGACGCTGGTAAACAACTCCAACTTCGGTGCCGCCGTGCCTGTGAAGCAACAATATAACTATCTGATCGTGAAGGCCGACCAACCTGATGCCGCCATCTCGTTCGACGGACAGTTTGTCAATATGGGCGAGGCGTCGAAGTCGTATAAGGTTGGCGAGACACACACATGGAGCATCGAGTGCGAGCTTTACCATCCCGAAAGCGGCAGCGCCACGATAGTGAAGGACAACGCCGTGACCGTCGAGAAGACACTGCGCCCGGCATTCGGCTTCATAAATATCACCTCCACGCCTGAAAGCGGCGCGACCGTGTTTGTCGATAATAAAAAAGTCGGCACGACGCCGTTCAAGACCGACCGCATTGCCAGTGGCGAACATAAAGTGCGCGTGATGAAGGAGATGTACTCCACCGCCGAGAAGACCGTCACCGTGACCGACGGCAACACCACACAAGCCGCCATCGCACTCTCGGCCAACTTCGTGAACGCGACAGTGACGACCGACCCTGACTCCGACATCTACATCGACAGCGAGCTGAAGGGCAAGGGCCGCTGGACGGGCCGCCTCTCCGACGGCAGCCACACCTTCGAGGCACGCAAGGCCTCGCACAAGCCTTCCTTCAAAAACGTGACGCTGACCATCGGCAAGGACGAGAACATAACGATATCGAACCCAGAGCCGATATATGGAACCCTCGACGTGAACTCCTCGCCAATGGGCGCGACGATAACCATAGACGGACGTAACTGCGGCACGACACCCAAGGTGTTGTACGATGTGCTGATAGGCAATCACGAACTCAGACTCGAGAAGAGCGGCTGCGCACCAGTGACAAAGACCATAACCCTCGACGAGACCAACCTCCTTGCCGTGAACGAGAAGCTGCCGACCGGCCGCGAGATAAGCATCTCAACCGACCGGCAGGGCGACGAAATCTATTGCGACGGCAACTACCTTGGCGTAAGTCCGCTGACCGCCACACTTTCGTTCGGCAGCCACAGCCTCAAGGCCGTGCGCGACTCGAAGTCCGTTGAGAAGACCGTAACCGTCGCGCAGACCGGCGGCGACAGCTCGGTGAGACTGGCGTTCAAGCAGGAAATAAACGGCCACGAGTACGTTGACCTCGGCCTTCCGAGCGGCCTCTTGTGGGCTACATGCAACGTGGGCGCAAGCAGGCCAGAAGACTACGGCAACTACTATGCCTGGGGCGAGACGGCGACAAAGAGCACGTATGATTGGAGCACATACAGGTGGTGCCGTGGCAGCGATAAAACCCAGACGAAGTACAATACGAAATCTGATTATGGCACAGTCGATAACAGAACGGTTTTGGAGATGAGCGACGACGCTGCTCGCGCGAACTGGGGCGGTGACTGGCGTATGCCGACAACTGAAGAGTGTAGAGAACTGAAGGACGAATGCACATGGACGTGGACAACACAGGGTGGGAAGAACGGCTACTGCGTGACAGGGCCTAACGGCGGCAGCATATTTCTCCCGGCTGCGGGCTACCGCAGTGGGACGAGTCTCGGCAGTGCGGGTTCCTACGGCTACTACTGGTCGAGTTCGCTCTACTCGTCCGATCCCCTCAACGCGTACGGCATGTTCTTCATTTCGGTCTTTGTGAATCCGCAGAGCTACCCCACTCGGTACGACGGTCAAAGTGTGCGTCCGGTGCGCCCCGCCCGGTAGTTCTTAGAATTTAACCTGCCTTGTCAAGGAAGAAGAGACCTCGTCCTGCTGCGGAGTGGTTGCATGGGCATCGGCGTCCGCCCTCAGGCGGGCTACCAAGCCGATGTCCGGCAACCACGCCGCAGCAGGGGAATTTTTTTCGGGTTTGAGACGGGGCATGCCCCGTCTGTACGTCTGTTACGCCGATGGAATGTAATCCGAGGTTTTGGTTATATATGGTTGTCAACCCGTCGTTGTCCGGCGGTAGAGACGGGGCATGCCCCGTCTCAAAGAAAAATCCCTGTCTCAAAGAAAAGGTTGTAGAGACGCGCCGCAGGCTGTAGAGACGGGGCATGCCCCGTCTGTACGTCTGTTGCGCCGAGGGAATGTAATCCGAGGTTTTGATTATATATGGTTGTCAATCCGTCGTTGTCCGGTTGTAGAGACGGGGCATGCCCCGTCTGAATGAAAAATCCCCGTCTGAATGAAAATGTTGTGGAGACGCGCCGCAGGTTGTAGAGACGGGGCATGCCCCGTCTGTACGTCTGTTGCGCAGAGGGGGTGATGACGATGTTTTTGGTACTTTTTTCAATCATAAAACTCGTCTCCCTGCCAAGTTCCGATGTTGTTCTCGATATATGTTTTGATGGCAGCCATTTCTTCTGTATTTCTGATAAAATGGTCGTGAAATCTTGTCTGCCATTCAAAGGGAACGTCGTTGTCGGTCGCAAATCTTTTTATTGCGCTTTTCAGTGAACCGACCACAACTGAAAGCCTCCCTTTCCTTTTTGAAGTCATTTGCATCTGATGATTGACATTCAAATCGTTATTCGAAGTGTGTTGAACGTCAGTGTTTAGTTCGTTAGTGTTGTGTGCAACATAGAAAATGACGTGAATATGGTTTGGCATTATCACAAATGATTCTACGGAACAATATGGATGGTGATTCTGTATTTCTGTAATTGTATTAGATGCAAACTCACCGATTGCTGAAAGAATAATTCTGCCATCTGATATTTCTCCGAGAGTATGCTCTCTATCCTTTGTGCAAAACGTCACAAAGAAATAGCCGTTGTTGTAATCGATACTTTTGAGCCTCGTCGATTCTATTCGGTATTTGTTTTGAAATAAGTCTGTAATGACGGCCAAATGTTTAACGTTGCAAAATTACATTTAAAAAACAAACAAGAGCAACTATTTTGAAGAAATAATTGTCAATCCGACGTTGTCCGGCGGTAGAGACGGGGCATGCCCCGTCTCAAAGAAAATGTTGTATAGCCGCGTCGCAGATTGTAGAGACGGGGCATGCCCCGTCTGTACGTCTGTTACGCCGAGGGAATGTAATCCGAGGTTTTGATTATATATGGTTGTCAATCCGTCGTTGTCCGGCGGTAGAGACGGGGCATGCCCCGTCTCTACGGTTGGAAATCCGAGGGTTTGTCAAACCAAGGTTTTTCTGCGTATAAAGAAAACTATTTCGCATTTTTGAAATTTTTGTATTTCTGCGAAATAGAAAAAATCAAAGAAGAATCCGGCGCGTGCACCGTCTCCGCGTATTCAGGCATTCAAAATATTAATCTTTTGCGGCGAATCATCCAATCTGTCCGATTTTTTTGTACCTTTGCAATTTCATTTTCAGGTGAAAAACTTTGAGAATTATGGAAAAAAGTGAATTTGAAATAGGAAATCTTGAGCGACTTAGGGAGAATAACAAGCTGGAAGTCAAGAAGGCGAAAAACGGCATCCCAAATTCTGTGTGGGAGACGTACAGTGCTTTCGCCAATACTGACGGCGGTGTTGTTGTGCTTGGAGTGGAGGAACTCAAAGACCACAAGCTCAAGGTTGTCGGAGTGGATGACGCGTATCGGTATGTGGCTGATGTATGGAACACTTTGAATAATCCGCAGAAAGTCAGTATCAATATCCTTACAGAGCGGATGGTTCGTGTGGAGAACATCGACGGAAAGGATGTCGTTGTCATGGAAGTGCCGCGGGCCGAGCGTAACGTCAGGCCTGTTTATATCAACAGGAATCCTGAAACTGGGACATACAGAAGGAATTTCGAGGGCGATTATCATTGTACCAAGGAGCAGCTTTCGGCCATTTACCGTGACGCATCACAGATTACCATGGATGCCACCGTCATAACTGACATGGAATTGGATGTTTTTTGCCAGGACACAGTCAAGGCATACAGACAGGTCTTCAGAAATTCAAATCCGAATCATTTGTGGAACAACCTTGATGATGAGATGTTCCTCCGACGCATTAAGGCTGTGGATGTTGGAGATGATGATAAATATCATCCTACTCAAGCCGGACTTCTCATGTTTGGATATGAATATGAAATTGTCCGTGTATTCCCACAGTATTTCCTTGATTATCAAGAAGACAGGGATTTGATTGGAGTCACGAGGTGGAAAGACCGGATCGTGTCGTCATCAGGCGAATGGAGCGGAAATGTTTTTGATTTCGTCTTCAAAATTCTCACGAGATTGACATCTGACCTCAAAGTCCCGTTCGTGCTTAAAGGTACTCAACGTGTTGATGACACACCTTTGCATAAGGTTATCAGGGAGGCCGTGATAAATTCATTGGTTCATGCAGATTACTTTGGCCGTCAGGGAGTTGTGATTTCAAAAGATAAGAATGGTTTTGTTTTCGCCAATCCGGGACGTATGCGTCTGCCGGTTGCTGAAGCTGTTGGGGGCGGCGTCTCAGATCCTCGTAATGGAGTCTTGTTGAAAATTTTCTCGCTGATTCGTTTCGGTGAACGCGCCGGAAGCGGGTTGAACGGCATTTTTTATGTGTGGAATAAGGTTTTTCATGCAAATGCAAAAATTGAGGAAAAGGAGAATGCCGACAGAACCGTGCTCACGCTGCCTTTTGATGGCCATGAACAGGATGTTCAGGCTATGATCCAAATGTATGACAATCCTGAAGAGCTGAAATTAATTGACGAGAATACATGCTCTGATATTGAGATTGAGAACTCTGATACTGAAGTTGCCAACTCTGACACTGAAATTGAGAACTCTGACATTGAAATTGAGAACTCTGACACTGATATTGCCAACTCTGACACTAATGTTGCCAACTCTGATACTAATGTTGCTAACTCTGATACTACTCTGACACCAAAACAAATTGAAGTGTTGTTGTATTGCGTCAGTGCCAAGAGTGCAAAGGATATATTGAGCCATCTTGATTTGTCGTATCATTCAAAGAATATCAGGAAATATGTCACGGAATTGGTCGAAAAGGGATTTTTAGCCATGAGAAACCCTGAAAGTCCGAGAGATCCTCATCAACGGTATTACACGATAAAGAAGTTATTTTGAATATTTATTATTTTCATGATGAATGTAACCAAACCATGGTACCTCGCCATTTTGCTGATAACCACACTGCTGCCGGACAATGTTGTTGCGCAGTCGGTTAGAAAAGAGATCGGAAACATAAAAAACGACACCACATATTTCCACGGGACGGGTGAGGTGGCGAGGACGTACGACGATGCACGGGAGTCGGCTCTGCTGGCACTTTACGGTGACATCGCGAGGAACTGCGATTCACACGCCATCTATCTGCCCGACAACGGCGACCGGCAGGTTGAGAACATCGTCGGCACTTTCCGGCAGCGTATCGTGGAGAAGTCGGCGGAGCTGTATGCTGTGGAAAATGACGAGACGGAAGAATATCAGTGTTTCGTTTATCTGAGACGCTCCGAATTTCGCGAGATGTGCGCCGACCGCAAGGCCGAGATACAGAAATACCTCACACGCGGCATGGAGATGGAGGAGGTGGCAAGTTTCGAAGACGCCCTCAAATCGTACTACTGGGCGCTGATGCTCTGTTACGCACATCCGCAGGGCAAGAAGCTCGTTTTTAAAACCATTGAAGATGAAACTGTTGATTATGAATGGTTTGTGAACCGTATCGACGGCAAAGACGGCATCTTGCGGTCGTTCAATTTCATCGTCCCGAAGGAGAATGCAATACAGGAAGACGGCAGCGGCAGAGTGGTGAAACTCAAGGTGATGACAAATGTGGGACAGCCTGTCGCCAATCTCCGCTGCGAGTTTCATAACGGCAGGAAATACATCGCCAACACCGTCCGCGACGGAAATATGGTCGTGAATCTCCTCGACAGAAACATAACCACACTGAAGGTGAAGGTCGATTACTCGTTCACCGCCGACGCGAAGAAGATGAACGCCGCCGTGTATAACGCCATGGAAATAATAAAAGTTCCGCGGTTCTCAAACAATTTCCGCAGCATCGACCTCGAAAAGACTTTGAATGTGAAAGAAAAAAACGAGACGCCGGAGCTTGCCGCGATGGAGAAGAAAGTCATGCCGGCTTCGAAGTCGTATCTCGATAAGATGCGGATGATTGAGAAAGCACTCCGTGACGGAGACCTTGAGCCGGCACGCGGCTGCTTCTCTGAAGACGGTTTCAACATGATGGACACGCTTGTCGGCTACGGACATATTACCGTCGTCGGGAAGCAGGATTACGAGCTGTTGAAATACAACGATGAAGTCATCTGCCGCAGCATGATGCTTCAGTTCGACATCAGCAACACGCCGGGTTTCTCGCAGGATGTCGTGTTCCGCTTCGACACCGTCAGCAAGGTGGTCACTTCCATCGCCTTCCGTCTTTCCGACAAGGCTGAAGAAGACATCATGTCGAAGACGAAATGGCCGGAGCAGTCGCGACTCGTGCTGATAAACTTCCTCGAAGACTACCAGACCGCCTACGCGCTGAAACGCCACAGCTACCTGCAAAGCATCTACTCCGACGACGCCCTCATCATCGTTGGACGTGTGGTGAAAAAGACCGTCATCCCCGACCGCATGACGTTCAAACTCACCGATGAGGAGGTGCAACTGAAGAAATACGACAAGGACACATACCTTAATAACCTCCTCGACTGCTTCAACAGTCAGGATTACATCAGACTGCGTTTCACCGACACCGACTTCACGAAGGCTAACGGCGGTAGCGATGTCTATGGCGTGCGTGTCCGTCAGGAGTATTTCTCCTCGACATACGGCGATGTCGGCTACCTCTTCCTCCTCGTTGACCTGCGCGACCAACTGCCGAAGATACACGTCCGCGCATGGCAGCCCGATGCCGTTGATCTGGAAAAACTGATGACACTCGGCGACGTGAGGATAAATTAGGACGCGGTCAGAACATTACACATAATTTTTTGCAAAATGTCTTTTTTATACCCGAATATGCTCTTTGGCCTTTTCGCCCTCGCGATACCGGTTGTCGTTCACCTTTTCAATTTCAGAAGGCACAAGATTGTGTATTTCAGCAATACCGCGACGCTCAAAACGATAGAGCAGGAAAATGCCAAGACAAAGAAGTTGAAATACATTATCGTGATGATAATGAGGATGTTGTTCATCGCCGGATTGGTTCTCGCTTTTGCCCATCCTTATAAGAGTGACCAGAAACTGCTGGCTGATGACGCCGGAAACCTCACCGCTGTTTATATCGACAATTCGATGTCGATGCAAAGTATGTCGTCGGAGATCACGCTGCTGGAGGACGCACGCTCCTCGGCACGCGCCTTGGTCAATGGCATCAGCCCTTCGCAGCGTTTCGTGCTTCTCACCAACAGCCGCGAGATTGAAGACGAATACCCGATGAACCGCGATGAGATGCTGATGCGCATCGACGGCATGAAGACCGAGGCAGGACCGCTGGCGTTCAATGTGTTATACGAAAATCTGCAGATGATAATGCGGCGCAACGGCTTCAAGACAGCCTCGCTGTTCCTTTATTCTGATTTTCAGGAAAACATGCTTGACCTTGACGGGATTGTCGCCGATTCGGCGATACAGATCGTCGCCCTGCCGCTGGCTTCCGACTATCAGCAGAATGTCTATGTCGATACGGTCTGGCTCTCTTCGCCGATCTTGCAGGTCGGGCTGTCAAATGAGGTGAATGTCGAAATCGTCAACGAGAGTGATAAGGAAATCAAAGGCTTTCCGGTGAACTTGGAGATTGACAATCACGCAGTTGCATTTACAACCGTTGACATTCCTGCGGAAGGGAAGGCGGAGACGAAGATGCAGTTTGTGCTTGATGAAGCAGGGCAGAAGACGGCGAAGGTCGCAATCAACGATTTCCCGATAACATTCGACGACACATATAATTTCGTCCTCAACGTGCGTCCGGTGATAAAAATCGTGGAACTGACTGATGGTCAAACAGTTGAAACGCATCGCAATGCGTCCCGAATACTCTTCTCCAACGATTCGCTTTTCGATTACAAATCAGTTAATCCGAACCGCATCGACCAGCAGTATCTCGATGATTGTCAGATGGTTATTGTAAACGATAAGTCATCGCTTAACGCGACTTTGTGGCAGTCGATTCTCGACTTCGCGAAAGACGGCGGCTCGGTCGTCGTTTTCCCGTCTGAAAATGATAAGACAAATGACGACACATTGAGTGTCAGTCTGTTGGCTGAGCAACACTCGTTCTTTGACGATGTGTTTGTGAAGATTCCCGACAATGCTGATTTCCCGAAGGTTTTTAAGCATAATCCTGATAGGAATATTACAGGTAATTCTTTGACGCTGATAGGTTTGCAAAACGGTGCCCCCTTCCTGGCGATGACGAAGACCGGAAACGGCAACGTGTTTGAGTTTTCGGTTCGACTTGATAATCAATGGACTGACTTCGCCGACAACTCGCTTTTCGTTCCGATAATGATGAAAATGGCCATGCTCGGACTCGGTGTTGAAAAGCTGTCATATACAATCGGAGAAGATAAAGAGATGACAATCAATTCGTTGAATGTTTTTGATGAAGGCGGCGCGAGGATCAAGGCGGCGAATGGCGCTTTTGAAGTCATTCCGATGGTGGAAATGTCTGATAATCATACGATTATTAGAGTGTATGACCAAATATCAAGTGCTGGTTTCTATGATGTTTACAATGGAGACAAGGTCGTCAGAAAATCGGCTTGGAATGACAGCCGGCTTGAATCGAAGATGAAATTCAAGAGTCAGGATGAGATTGATAAGATGTTGAGGGACAAAGGTTTGAATGTCTTTGCGGTCTTGAAGTCCGAGACGCATTCAGCTTATGTGATGAACGGCGTGCTGCATCGCCAGATGTTGTGGAAACCGTTCATCTTATTGTCGTTACTTGCATTGTTGACAGAAATTTTGATTTTAAGGTTCTGGAAATGAGAATTTTTTTGTAATTTTGGCGGTTATTTAAGAAAGGTTTATGAGCGATTTTGAAGACGAAAATATTGACAATCAAGAGTTAGACGAAAATACTGAATTGGGAAAGGAGACCGAACAATCTGATTTAGAGAATGTTACGCAGGTGTTGGATGGCTTTGACCCGACGGCGGAGGAGGAATCCGGCATGTTGGTGCAGTCGGGCGACGGCTACCGTGTCATCCCGCTGAAGGGCATGTTCGAGAACTGGTTCCTTGATTATTCATCATACGTGATATTGGACCGTGCCGTGCCGGAAATCAACGACGGACTGAAGCCGGTTCAGCGTCGTATCTTGCACTCAATGAAGGAGATGGAGGACGGACGTTATAATAAGGTCGCGAATATCATGGGCAACACGATGAAGTATCATCCGCACGGTGACGCTTCCATCGGCGACGCTCTCGTGGTGCTCGGTCAGAAGGACTTACTCATTGACTGTCAGGGTAACTGGGGAAACATCCTCACCGGCGACGGCGCGGCGGCCCCTCGTTATATCGAGGCCCGTCTCTCGAAATTCGCACTCGACGTCGTGTATAACCCGAAAACGACGGATTGGACGTCTTCATACGACGGCAGAAACAAAGAACCTGTGACGCTTCCTGTTAAGTTCCCGCTGCTCCTCGCGCAGGGCACGATGGGCATCGCGGTCGGCCTGAAGTCTGAAATCCTGCCTCATAACTTCAACGAGCTCATCGACGCTTCGATAGCATATCTCCGCGATGAGCCTTTCGAGCTTTATCCGGATTTCCAGACCGGCGGCCTTATCGACGTGCGCGGCTACAACGACGGTGCCCGCGGCTGCCGCGTCCAGGTGCGTGCGAGGATCTCGCAGATTGACAAAAAGACATTGGTAATCACAGAGATACCATACGGAACGACGACGGAGACGCTCATACAGTCGATCACACAGGCGGGGGAGAAGGGCAAGATAAAAATCCGCCGTGTCGATGATAACACCTCAAAGAACGCCGAGATCGTCATCCACCTTGCGCAGGGTGTCTCGCCCGACCAGACAATCGACGCGCTTTATGCTTTCACAAAGTGCCAGGTGAAGATCAGCAGTCTCTGCACTTGCGTGATACAGAATGACAAACCGGTCTTCACGACCATCTCCGCGATTCTGAAACATAACACCGACCATACCCTCGACCTGTTGAGCTGGGAGCTGAGAAACACACTCGAAGACCTTGAAGGTCAATGGCATTGGATCTCGTTGGAGAAGATTTTCTTCGAGAAGCGAATCTATAAGATACTTGAAAAAGATGCCGAGAGTTTCGACGCGCAGATTGATGCGATCGAACGCGCCTTCGACCCGTACCGCCCGAAATTGAAACGCGAGATAACACGCGACGATGTCTTGAAACTCTGCGAGAAACCTGTCAGGAAGATTTCAAAGTTCGATATTAAAAAGGCTGAAGACCAATTGCTTGACATCGAAAAGCAAATCGAGCAGGTGCTTTACGACCTCGACCATATCGTTGATTATACGATTCATTTCTACGAAGAATTGAAGCGTAAATATGGCAAGGGGCGTGAACGTAAGACCGAGATACGCAATTTCGACAACATCTCGGCTGTGGCGGTCGCTGCGAATAACGAGAAACTTTATGTCAACAAAGAAGAAGGCTTCATCTGCAACAGCATCGGCCTGAAAAAGGAGCAAAACAAGGACGCTTACGGCTACGTCTGCGACTGCTCTGACATCGACGACATCATCGTCTTCCGCGAAAACGGCACGTTCTCGGTCGTGAAGTTGCAGCAGAAACTGTTCGTCGGGCCGGAGAAGATATTGTACGTCAATGTCTTCCATAAAAATGACAAACGCACCATTTACAATATCGCGTACCGCAACGGGAAGCCGGGGAGTCCGTATTACGTGAAACGTTTCTACGTCGATGGCATCACACACGACAGGGTTTACGACCTGACGATGGGCGAGTCGGGCTCGAAGATCGTTTATTTCTCGGCGAATCCGAATGGCGAGGCCGAAGTCGTGAAGGTCATGCTGCGCCCGTCGCCGAAACTCAAGAAGCTCACTTTCGATTATAATTTCGCGGAGCTTGACATCAAAGGCCGCGCCACACGTGGCAATAAGCTTACTAATCATTCCGTCAGCAGGATTTTCAAACACGAGGAAGGCGTCTCGACATTGTCGGCGCGTGAAATTTGGTACGATGACACAGTGAAGCGCTTGAACGCCGACGGCCGCGGGGTGTCACTTGGCTCGTTCTCCGGCGACGACAAGATCATGCAGATCCACTCGAATGGCGAGTTCCGCCTGACGAACTTCGACCTGTCAACGCATTTCGATGACGACATGACCATGATTTTCAAGTTCGACGCAGATGCGATTTTTACGGTATTGTACGTTGAATCTGAAACTAAGTTGATGTATATCAAGCGGTTCAATGTTGACGCGGAAACTCCTCTCAACAAACGTATTTCATTCATAGGAGAAGGTGGGGAATCGCAGTTCCTCGCGCTAAACATGGACCAGCTGCCGCGGCTTTTGCTTAAGTTTAACGACGGTGTGAGCGGCAAACACTTTGATGATGAGGAGGTTAATGTCGATGAATATATCGGCGTGAAGAGCTATAAGGCGAAAGGGAAGCGTCTGTCGGTTCACGATGTCAACTACTACGAGTTCCTTGAGCCGTTTGAGCCGCCTGTCGTTGAAGAACCTGACGAACCTGAAGCTCCGGAAGAAGAACAACCGGAAGAGGGGACGAAAGCGGCAGAGAAAAAAGTTGATGACGCAAATGTCGTGGAAAACCCTGATAATGAATCACCTGACGGACAACTGACACTGTTCTGAATATGAAGAAAGTTACACTTATATTGTTTGTCGCATTCCTGCTCTTGGTCTCCTGTGCGCAGGAGAAGAAGTTAGCGCAGCGTTTTGTCGAAAGAAGCGAAGGCGCAAAAGTCGCGCTCTTTGTCCCCAATATGTTGATTAAGAACAACTTGCGTGACGATACGATCCCAAGCGAGATGGATACTCTTTCAAATGAGGAGAAAATAGCGTATCTTGAAAGGCAAATTAAAGTCATTGACAAGATTGATGACGCGAAATTCATTGATATTCTGTACTTTTCGATGGAGAAGGAACTGCGGACTTACGGGCTTGATGTCGAATATTGGAACACTGATTCCTTGCCGGCTGACTCCACCCGTTGGATAATTGACATTCCGAAGATTGAGGTGACTGAATTTGTTGATTATCAAAGGGTAGCGGCTCGTTTCTACGATGAGACCGTGTATGTGACGGTTCCGGTTGATGTCGTAAACGTTGCAACATGGTTCGACCTTGGTGACTCAAACACAACGGAAACGGCCTATGCCGAGCAGAACTATTCAAACGATTTTGACGGTTATTTTGATGTTGACGCCAACGGAAGACTTTTTGCCAAAATCTTCGCCGACAGCATTGACATGGATGGCTTTTACCGTTTTGCAACGATGCTCGGAAAGCTGTACGCCGGCTATTGCTTTGATTATCTGATGAATAACTATATCGACTTTAACATTGCGCCGGAAACCATCGACACTGTTAACCGCTTCCGCTACGACCCTTACGAGCGTTATTTCTTCAAGACGGAAAACGACAGGCTGACCCCGCTGAAGTAAAGCTATTTCTTGTTTGAGAACTGTTTCTTGCTTTCTATCTCTTTTATCTTCGCCTTCATCTCAGACGGCTTGACGTCGGTGACTTTGCCGTCGAAGACGATGCGGATGCTTCCGGTCTCTTCGGAAACGACTAACACGATGCAGTCGTGCATTTCTGAAACTCCTATGCCGGCTCGATGGCGGAGTCCGTAACTGCCTGGCAGTCTGGTCTGCTGGGTGATGGGAAGGATGCAACGCGCCGCCACAATCTTGTTGTTTGAGATGACCATCGCGCCGTCGTGCAACGGACTGTTTTTGAAGAATATGTTTTCAATCAACGGCTTGCTGATGACAGCGTCGATTTTGACTCCGGTGTCAATAATGTCTTGTAAATCATTCTCTTGCGCCAAAAGAATCAGCGCGCCGACCTTGCCTTCTCCCATCGAGATGCATGACTCGCAAATTGGGTCGAGTTCGGTCACGTCGTCGGTCTTATATTTAAGCCCGAAACGTGAGAAAATCTTACGGAAACCAATGGCGAATTTTGATGTCCCGATGTTTAAAAGGAACCTCCTGATCTCTGGTTGGAATATGATAATCAATGCAATGAAACCAACGTCAATGAATGCGCCAAGAATGGAAGTCAGCAACTCCATGTGCAAGAGCATCACGACTTTCATTATGATTATGATACCTACGATGGCGATGAAAATGTTGATGGCTGCGCTGCCTTTCATCCATGTGTAAAGGAAATACAGCAGCAGGCCGACAAGAAAGATGTCGAGAACATCGAGAAAACGAATCTGTATGAAACTGTTTATCAAAAGTTCGGTCATGTCAGAAAATTTTCACAAAAGTAGTAAAAAAGTTTAAATATTTGTCTTTCCAACTAAAATTCTTGCTTCAACGGCTTCTTTCACGTCGTGAACCCTCAGGATGTCAGCACCGCGCATCAAAGCGATGGTGTTCAGTACGGTGGTGCCGTTCAACGCTTTCGCTGGCGTAGTGTCTAAAGTCTTGTAAATTAACGATTTGTGTGAAATTCCAATCAGGATTGGCAGATTGCCGATTCTGTAATCATCAATGCCTTTGAGCAAATCAAAATTGCATTCAATGGTCTTGTTGAAACCGATTCCAGGGTCGAGAATTACTTGCTGTTCGCCGAAGCTGCGTAATATATCTAATTGATTCTTAAAGAATTGCCTGACTTTTTCACAGACATTGTCGGAAATAATGTCTGCCTGATGCATCGTCTCCATCTTGCCGGTGATGTGCATTAATATATAAGGTATGTGATTCTTGCCGATGTAAGGAATCATCTTGTCGTCAAATGTGCCGCCTGAAATGTCGTTAATAATATCTGCGCCTTCTTCAATTGATTGATATGCAATGTTCTGACGAAATGTGTCAATGGAGATGAGAATATCAGGAAACTCTTTTCTGACGGCTTTCAATGTCGGAATCATCCTTTCTGCCTCTTCCTTGTCGGAAATAATACCGCAGTTCGGCCTCGTCGAAAACGCCCCTAAATCAATGATGTCGGCACCTTCGGAAATCATCTTGTGACAATGCTCGATGATGGAGTTAAGTCCTTGATAATTACCACCATCGAAGAAAGAATCCGGGGTGAGATTCATGATGCCCATGATGGCGGGACGGTCGAATGAAAAAAAATGTCCTCTTGTTTTTATGCGTAACATAATATTTGCTAATTTTACGAGTTCAAAATATGACGCAAAAATATAAAATTTTTCGATGATGAAGAAGGATACAACAGCAGAATATCAACAAGTTATTGCGCAGTGCCGCGATATTTTTGAAAAGAAGATGAAAGATTACGGCGCGGCGTGGCGTATCATGCGCACCGAGTCGCTGACCGACCAGATTTTCATTAAGGCGAACAGAATCAGAAGCATTCAGCGCAAGAGGGAACATCTTGTGAATGAAGGCGTTGAGCCGGAATTTATCGGCATCATCAACTACTCGGCGATGGCAATCATCCAACTTCAACTCGGGGTGGTTGACCAACCTGACTTGGATCCGGAAAGAGCCTCTGCCCTTCATAAACAGGTACTCAATGACGCATTCGACCTGATGTCGAGGAAAAATCACGACTACGATGAGGCGTGGCGCAGCATGAGAGTCAGCTCAATGACTGACCTTATCTTGATGAAATTATTGAGAGTCAAAGAGATAGAGGATAATAACGGAAAGACAATCGTCTCTGAAGGCCTCGACGCGAATTATTTCGACATGATTAATTACGCGGTATTCTGCATGATTCAGATTAACGAAAGCAAACAGCAGTAATGGTGAAGTTCAGTCATAAAAACAAAGTCGCTTCTTTCGGAATAACCGCTTCGGCGTTGGGATGCGCGGTTTGGGTTGGCTTCAGACCTGAATTTTCGGTGTCGCTTCTCGTTGCACTTCTGGCCGTTCTGGTGTTGTCAATCGTTTTCTGCAAGAAATATTATCCCGCAGGCCTGACAATCAACAGGTTGCTCGTCGGCGCGTTGTTCATCTTCAGCAGTTTCACAAAAGGCGTTGACCCGCTCGGCACCAAATACAAAATCCTCGACTATCTCTCCGCCTACGGGATGCAATGGCTGAACGATGCAGCACTTGTATTGGCAGTCACTCTGATACTTGCGGAGTTTATCGTCGGTATCTGCCTGTTCCTCAATATGTTGCCTCGTCTTGCGACTTTGGGCGCAACGCTTCTGATGATTTTTTTTACCGCCACGACATATTTCGATGCGATGTACGACCTCGTCCCTGACTGCGGCTGTTTCGGCAACGCCATCAAGATGAGCAACTGGCAGACGTTCTTCAAGAATATAATCATCGATTCAGTCCTTATCCCATTGATATTCAATAATAAATCGTTGGTCAACAAACGTTTGACAAAGTTGGGGCAATGGCTTTTCGCAGTGGTCTTCGCTGCCGGATTTGTCGGCTTTGAAATTTACAACATCCGTCATCTTCCTGTCATTGACTTCATGGACTGGAAGGTAGGAAAGGACATGACGCCAGAAGACTACGATGCCGGAAAGATTTTTGTGACGTACAAGAATAAGGAAACTGCTGAAACACAGGAGTTTGAGTCGCCAAACTACCCATGGAACGACAGTGTCTGGATGAGTCAGTGGGAGTTCGTTTCGCAACGCACAGAAGGCGGCTCGCAGACTCTCGGTTTCGCGATGCTTGATGCCGGCGGCGAGGATTTCACGCACGTGCTTTATGAAACGGAAAATCTCTACGTCTTCGTCGCGCCGTATATAGATGAGTTCACCGATGAGGATTTCAGCCTTTGCGGAAAAATGATTGAAACCATTGAAAATGAGGGTGCTGAATATATCTGGCTGACTGCCGTCCTGCCGGAGAATGTAGGGAGGTTCCATGAGAAATATCAGATGTTTTATGATGTCTATTATGGCGATGAACTCGAACTGAAAACGATGGTCCGCTCAAATCCCGGCCTGATGTTGATAGATAACGGCTTTATTATCAATAAATGGGCGAAGATTGACTTCCCCATTAAAAAACAATGAACTTTATAACTTTTAACTTTTAACTTTATAACTTTATACTAAAGTGCCAGCGTACATCATCAGAAAACTCCTTTACGGTATCCTCGTCCTCTGGGGCGTGGCGACGCTGGTGTTTTTCCTGTTCACGATAGTGCCCGGCGACCCTGTGCGCATGATGCTCGGACAACGCGCCGACGAGAAAGACGTGCAGGCTATCCGCGAAGAACTCGGCCTTAACCAAAGCATCGGAAAACAGTATCTCGACTATCTCAACGACCTGTCTTTTGTCTCGTTTTACAAGATTAAAGGTGAAGACGCGCCGCAGCTCGCCTTAGGTCAAAATCGCATTTCAACGGGCTTGAAAATCATGACGATAGGGGAGACCTCCGTTGTCCTTAAGGCACCGTATCTGCGTTATTCGTACCAGAGCAAACGGCCCGTCGGCGCAATACTCTCCGAGGCGTTCCCCAACACGCTGATACTCGCTTTCGTCTCGATAACGTTCGCCTTCATCATCGGCGTCCTGCTCGGTGTTCTCACTGCCGTGGTGAACTCTGATTTCCTGAACAGGCTGACGTTGTTCGTCACCACGATAGGGATGTCGCTGCCGTCATTTTTCGCGGCGATTCTCATCGCGTGGCTTCTCGGCTTCGTGCTTCACGATGTGACGGGGCTTGAGATGACGGGCAGCCTGTTCTCCGTTGACGACTACGGCAACGGCTCGTATCTCGACTTGAAGAACCTGATACTCCCGGCGTTGACGCTCGGCCTGCGCCCGCTCGCGGTGATAACGGAGCTGACGCGCACCACGCTGCTCGACGTGATGTCGATGGATTACATCCGCACCGCCAAGGCCAAAGGTCTGAAGAGATGGCGGGTGATAGGCGTTCATGCACTCAGGAACGCGATGACGCCGGTGGTGACCGCCGTCTCGGGCTGGTTCGCGTCGCTCCTCGCCGGCGCCGTCTTCGTGGAGTACGTCTTCGACTGGAAAGGCATCGGCGTCGTCATCGTTGACGCGCTCGACAGGTTCGACTTCCCCGTCATCATGGGCGCAGTGCTGTTGATAGGCGTGATGCTCATCGTGATAAACATCATCGTTGATGTCATCTACGGGGTGCTGGATCCGAGGGTGAGAATCCGTTGATTAACCAAAACCTTTTTAACCAAAACTCCACTCTCAACCCTTAACCATCCAAACTTTAAAAACTTTCAAACTTTATAAACTTTTTTGTATTTTTGCGCCCGAAAAAACATCACGTTATGAAGTACCCAATCGGAAAACAGACATTCAGCACACTCATCGAAGGCGGTTATGTATATGTTGACAAGACCGACCTCGTTTACCAGCTTGCACAGAAGGACATTTGCTTCCTGTGCCGCCCCCGCAGATTCGGGAAATCGTTATTAATATCAACGCTCGAAAGCTATTTCAAAGGAGAGAAAGAGCTTTTTAATGGGTTGAAAATCGAAGAGTTGGAGAAAGACTGGACGCAATATCCGGTGTTCAGGATAGATTTTTCCAAAGGTAATTTCAAAGCCCCTGGTTACATCTCCAATGTCATGAGAAATTGTCTTGACAAATGGGAGGAGAAATATGGTGTCAGCAAAAAGTATGAAGAAGTTGGCATCCGCTTCTCAAACGTCATCGCTGCGGCACACGCGAAGACCGGCCGGAAGGTCGTAGTCCTCGTTGACGAGTACGACAAGCCTATGCTTGACGTTCTCATGGAACCTCAGGAACAGCTCAACCGCGACGCGCTGAAGGAGATATACAGCACCTTCAAGGAAACCGACGAACACCTGCGCTTCGTGCTTCTTACGGGCGTCACCAAGTTCTCGCAGGTGAGCGTTTTCAGCGGCTTCAACCAGCCGGAGGACATCAGCATGAAGAGCGAGTTCGACGCGCTGTGCGGCATCACGAAAGACGAACTCACTGCATATTTCGATGACGAAATAGCGGCGATGGCGGAGAAAAAGAAGTGCTCAAAGGAAGAGATGTACATCCGCCTCAAAAAACAGTACGACGGCTATCACTTCTCGGAAGAGATGCTCGACATCTTCAACCCGTACAGCGTCCTTAATGCATTGAACGACAAAAGCTTAGACGAGTATTGGTTTGCGACAGGCACTCCGACGTACCTTGTGAAGCTGCTTG
>JAKSNA010000028.1 GCA_024400295.1 Bacteroidales bacterium
AAAGGCTGCAAAACATCGTTTAAATTTGTGCGCCGAATTTGCGCCGGTTTTTTTAGAATATTTGACGCAAATTATTGATTATCAATACTTGTGGAGGTTACCGGACTCGAACCGGCCACCTTAAGATTGCGAACCTTACGCTCTACCAGATGAGCTAAACCCCCGCTTTTTTCACGCGGCAAAAATACAAAATTTTTGATAACGCCAAACATTTTTTTTATTAAAATTATTAGTATTTTTGCACGCTAAATTTTAAGGAGATGGAAATAGAACTTTATATCTTGAGAAGAGTCAACGCCTTGCTGCATGCAACAGACGCCAGAATCGTGAAACGCCTCGAAGGTGGAATGAGTAACTATACGTATGTCGTTGAATGTCAAGGTGAACAATATACATTCCGCGTGCCTGGCAAGTTTGCCGAGAAATTCGTGAACCGCGATGAGGAATACGCAAACATCCGCGAAGTGGAACGCCTCGGCCTTAACAACGAGACGGTTTATGTCGAAATACAGTCGGGCGAGAAACTTGCGAAATACGTCGATGGTACGATAATGTCAACGACCGACGTCGTTTCTTACAACGAAATGTCGGTGAAGGCGCTGAAGAAACTTCACAGCAGCGACCTGAAATTCTCCGACTACAATGCTTTTGGCCGCCTCGACGACGACGAGCGTTTCTGCCGCGAGAACGGCTTCACGCATCCGCAGGAATATCTCGACCTCCGTCATAAACTCGACGAGATGCACAGGGAATATAAAAAGGTGAAGATGGTGCCGTGCCACTGCGATTACCAGCCGACGAACCTTGTCATCGGGAAAGATAGGTTTTACGTCTTGGATTGGGAGTTCGCCGGAATGAACGACCCGTTCTACGACATCGCCTGCTACGGCAACGCCGGATTTGACAAGGCACTCTCATTATTAGAGGCATACGTCGGACACAAACCGAACGAAGAGGAACTCCGGCGTCTGTGCTTCCACCGTGCTTTCCAATGCCTGCAATGGTATAACGTCGCGATTTTCAAAGACAGGGTCGGCCTCAGCAAAGACCTCAATCTCGACTTCAACGCCATCGCCTTGATGTTCCTCGGAATGGCTAAGGACTTGCTGGAGAAATAGTTAAGAAAGTAAAGAGTAGAGAGTAAAGAGTAAAGAGCGCGAGGCGGCGTGTGCAGACCCACGTCGCTTCGCGCTCTTTTAACTTTGCTCTTTTAACTTATAACTAATCAGTACATCAGGTCTCCGATGCCGAAGCCGTCGTCGAGGCCGAGTTCTTCCTTCACTTCATCGGAGAGGTTTCTCGGGTCCCATGCCGGCTCGAACGTCATCTCGATCTCGCACGACTTCACGCCCATGACCGCCCCGACCTTCTCCTTGACATAAAGCGGCATCTGGTCGGCGACAGGGCAGTTCGGCGCCGTCACCGTCATCACGATCTTCACGTTGCCGTCGTCGTCGATGTTTATTTCATAAATGAGACCCAACCTGTAGATGTCAACCGGAATCTCAGGGTCGTAGATGCCGCCCAAAACGGCAATGACGCGCTCGCGTAATATGTTTTTCTCTTCTGTCGTCATAGAGTTTAGTTGTTTTTAGTTGTTTTTAGTTGTTTGAGGAGTTTAAGGAGTTTAAGGAGTTTGAGGAACAACACCTGAATACCTTAAACACCTAACATCCTAAAATTCCTGATTACCTATTCATGGTTTCTGCGTATATTAACATCTGTTTTATCATCGAGAGCAGACCGTTGGAGCGGGTGGGGGAGAGATGCTCCTTCAGCCCGATCTCGTCGAGGAAGCTCATGTCGGCAGCGAGGATGTCGGACGGCGTCTGTCCCGAAAACACCTTTATCAATAAATAAATGATGCCTTTGGTGATGACGGCATCGCTGTCGGCGGTGAAGTAAATCTTCCCGTCTTTCAGTTCGGCGTGCAGCCAAACCCTTGACTGACAGCCGTTTATGAGATGTTCGTCGTTTCTGTACTGTGTGTCGATCATCGGGCATTCCTTGCCCATCTCAATCAACATCGAGTAACGGTCCATCCAGTCGTCAAGCATCGAAAAATCTTCGACTATCGAATCTTGTATTTCTTTTATTGTCATATTTAGGTGTTTAAGGAGTTTGAGGTGTTTTAGGTAGTTAGTAATTAATATCCTGTTGATTTTGTCTTAAAATAAAAACTTGTCATCTCAGCATCATCGCGGCTTTTTCAACGGCTTTGATGAAAATATCTATTTCTTCTTTTGTGTTATACATTGCAAATGAGGCTCTTACGGTTCCTGGGATGCCGAAAAACGTCATCACCGGCTCGGCGCAATGATGCCCCGTCCTGACCGCCACGCCCATCTTGTCGATGATCGTCCCGAGGTCGTAGGGATGGATGCCGTCAATTAAAAACGAGACCAGTCCGTTGCGTCTCGGTGCCTGCCCGACGAAACGGATTCCGTCGATGTCTTTGAGACGCTCCGTCGCATAATTCAGAAGCATGTCCTCGTGTCTTTCAACTTCTTGTCTGTCAAAGCTTTGGATGAATTTCACCGCAGCTTCGAGACCCAAGGCGGCTCCGACATTCGGCGTGCCGGCCTCAAACTTGAACGGCACCTTGTTGAACGTCGTCTTCTCAAAGCTGACCTTGTCAACCATCTCGCCGCCGAACTGATACGGAGGCATCTTCTCAAGCCATTCCGTCTTGCCGTATAGTCCGCCGATGCCCATCGGGGCGTACATCTTATGTCCGGAAAAGACGTAGAAGTCGCAGTCAAGGTCTTGTACGTCAATGACTTGGTGTGCCATCGACTGCGCTCCGTCAACGATGACCGGGATGTCGTATCCGTGTGCCATCCTGATCATCTCCTTGACGGGATTGACTGTCGCCAAAGTGTTGGAAATGTGTGCGATAGACACGACTTTCGGTCTCTGTTTCAGAAGCTCGGCGTAGTGATTCAGGTCGAGGACACCGTTTTCGTCCATCTTGATGACGAGCAGCTCGCCGCCTTCGCGGATGAGCATCTGCTGCCACGGCACCATGTTCGAGTGGTGCTCCATCGCGCTGACCACGACTCTGTCACCTTTATTAATAAGCAGGTGTCCGAGCGATGTGGCGAGGAGGTTCAGCGACTCCGTCGTGCCTCTCGTGAACACTATCTCCTCTGATTTTCTGGCGTTTATGAAGGCGGCCACTGTCTTCCTCGCGTTCTCGTAGGCCTCCGTCGCCATCTGGCTGAGGTAATGCACGCCACGGTGGATGTTGCAGTTCTCGTTCAGATAGTAGTCGCGTTCGCGCTCGATGACGCAGAGCGGCTTCTGTGTCGTGGCGGCGTTGTCGAAATAGACGAGCTGCCTCCCATAGACTTTCTGGTCCAAGACTGGAAACTGCTTCCGAACTTCCTCTATATCAAAGTTTTTCATTTTTAAATTGTCTTTTTAACACGAGTTGCACAAGTGTTTTAACACAAGTTGCACAAGTCTTTTTCTTCTTTTAACTTTACTTTTTAAACTTTTAACTAAATTTTGTTAAGGTCAAGTTTGAAATCGTATTCTTTCTGTCCGCACTGGAACGCGCAGGTGTCGCAGCTCGACAGTTCGCCTTTCAGACGGCGTTGTATCATGTCGTCGATTCTCTCGCGCAACGCACTGATGTTCACGTGGTTGCTTATTTCGGCGGCGAATGCGTACATCAGCAGCATTCTCGCATCTTCTTTTTTTATGCCGCGCTGGCGCATGTAAAACATCGCCTCCTGGTCGAGCTGGCCGGTCGAGGTGCCGTGTGAACATTTCACGTCGTCGGCGTAAATCTCGAGGAACGGCATCGTGTTCACCTTGGCCTTGTCGGTAAGGATTATGTTGCTGTTGTTCTGATATGCGTTGGTTTTCTGTGCGTTAGGTGCGACGAGGACGTGCCCGTTGAAGACGGCGGTCGCCTCGTTGTCCAAGATGCCCTTGAACTTCTCGTTGCTCGTGCAATTCGGCACGTTATGGTTTATCTTAAGCTGATTGTCAACGTGTTGTTGTTTGTCCATCAGATAAAGGCCGTAAATCTGAAGGTCTGCGCCTTCGCCGTCGAGGTCAACGTGGATATTGTTGCGGATCCTGCCGCCGTTGAAACTGATGATGCACGACTGCAAAGTGCTGTTGCTCAACTGTTTGGCTGTATTGGTATTGAGCAAGGTCGTGCTGTCGTTGAGGTTCTGCATCTTGTAGCTTTCGAGATGTGCGTTCTCGCCGAGGATCATCTCCGTGTAGGAGTTTATCATGCTCGCTTGGTGGCATTTCGTGTCGTCGCAGTCAACGATGGTGAGCTGTGAATTTTCTTCGAGAATGATGATGTTGCGTGTCTGAATGAACGGATTTTCTTTATTATCAATGAGTTTGATAATTTGAATCGGTTTTCTCTCGACGACGTTTTTTGGCACGAAGATAAAGAAGCCGTCCTGCCAAAGTGCCGTGTTGATGTCGTAGAAGCCGTTCGTCTCATCGAGTTTGCAGGTGCCGAAATATCTGTCAAAAATCTCCGGATATTTCTGCATCGCCGCCATGGTGCTTCCGATGATGATGCCGTTTTTCAATGTTTTGAGGTTCTCGTCTTCGTCCCAGACGCCGTTTTTCATCTTGATGACTTCGGTGTCGAAATCCTTGATGACGCAGCTGAAGTCGTGGCACGACTTGCAAGTGGCTTCCTTCCCGATACCGAAGTTATATTCTTGGTTTTCAACGATTTTTGAATTACGCCAATGTTCCATCTTGCGATTAGGGAAGCCCGACTCGGCGAAGCGTTTCAGGGCTTCGGCACGCATCGCGGCGACCTTCGCGGTGTCGTGGGCTGAGATGTTTTTCATCTCGGCGGCGGCGTAATCCAAAAGCATTTTTTTCATTGTCTCCATGATAGAAAGGCTTAAATTGCTAAATCCTTGACCCATTCGTAACCTTTGTCTTCAAGCTCGAGCGCGAGTTTCTTGTCGCCCGACTTGACGATTCTGCCGTCGTACATCACATGCACGAAGTCGGGAACGATATAGTCGAGAAGTCGTTGATAGTGAGTGATTACGATGAAGGCGTTGTCATCGTTGTGAAGCTGGTTCACGCCGTTGGCGACGATTCTCAAGGCGTCGATGTCGAGGCCGGAGTCGGTCTCATCGAGGATTGCGAGCTGCGGCTCGAGCATCGCCATCTGGAAGATTTCGTTTTTCTTCTTCTCACCGCCTGAATAACCGACGTTGACGTAGCGGTTCTGAAGCTTTTCGGTGATCTCGACCATCGCCTGTTTCTGCTTCAGGAGCTTGTTGAACTCAAGCACCGACATCGGCGGAAGTCCTTGATATTCACGCTTTGAGTTGAGAGCCGTCCTCATGAAATTCTGGATGCTGACGCCAGGAATCTCGACTGGGTACTGGAAGCTGAGGAAGATGCCCATGTTGGCGCGTTCCTCCGCCGGAAGCCCGACGATGTTTTTGCCTTTGTACCAGATCTCGCCTTCGGTTATCTCATAGCCTTCGCGTCCGGTGATGGCAGCCGCCAAGGTGCTTTTGCCTGTTCCGTTGGGCCCCATGATGGCGTGAACCTCGCCGGCATTCACTCCGAGGTTGAATCCTTTTAATATCTCCTTGCCTCCTATTGAGACGTGTAAATTCTTGATATTGAATAACATATTTTTAACTATGACTTATTATAACAATTTAAATTTGAATTAATGTGGCTGCTTTTATATCAATCATCCGACACTTCCCTCCAGCGTTATTGACAACAGTTTCTGCGCCTCCACTGCAAACTCCATCGGCAGTTTGTTCAGGACATCTTTTGCGTAGCCGTTGACAATCAGGCCGATGGCTTTTTCGGTGGGGATGCCGCGTTGGTTGCAGTAGAACAGCTGATCTTCGGAAATCTTCGATGTTGTGGCCTCGTGCTCCAGGATGCTGCTGTCGTTACCGCATTCGACGTAAGGCCACGTGTGCGCACCGCATTGACTGCCAAGGAGTAACGAGTCGCACTGCGAGAAGTTGCGGCAGTTTGTGGCGGACGGCACCACCTTCACCAGTCCGCGGTATCCGTTCTGGCTGTGGCCGGCGGAGATGCCTTTCGAGATGATGGTGCTGCGGCTGTTCTTCCCGACGTGGATCATCTTGGTGCCGGTGTCGGCCTGCTGGTAGTTGTTCGTGACCGCCACGGAATAGAACTCCGCGACGGAGTCGTCACCTTTTAATATACAGCTCGGATATTTCCATGTTATCGCGGAACCGGTCTCGACCTGTGTCCACGAGATCTTGGCGCGTTCGCCACGGCAGATGCCGCGTTTCGTCACGAAGTTGTAGATGCCGCCCTTGCCGTCCTTGTCGCCCGGATACCAGTTCTGAACCGTCGAATATTTCACCTCGGCGTCTTTCTCGGAAATGATTTCGACTATTGCGGCATGTAACTGATTCTCATCACGTTGCGGTGCGGTGCAGCCTTCCATGTAACTCACGTATGCACCTTCATCGGCGACTATCAGCGTGCGCTCGAACTGTCCGGTATTCGCCGCGTTGATGCGGAAATACGTCGAAAGCTCGATGGGGCAGCGGACGCCTTTAGGGATGTAACAGAACGAGCCGTCGCTGAAAACGGCAGAGTTCAACGCCGCAAAGAAGTTGTCGGTGTAAGGCACGACGCTCCCGAGATATTTCCTCACGAGGTCGGGATGCTGCTTCACCGCCTCGCTGAACGACATGAAGATGATGCCGTGCTTCGTCAGCGTGTCCTGGAAAGTCGTTTTCACCGAGGTCGAGTCCATGACGGCATCGACGGCCACGCCGGATAGTTTCTTCTGCTCGTCGAGCGAGATGCCGAGCTTGTCGAACGTCGCCAAAAGCTCCGGATCAACCTCGTCGAGACTTTGCTTTGCCTGACGCTTTTTCGGTGCTGCGTAATATATAATGTCTTGATAGTCAATAGGTGGAATGTCGAGGTGCGCCCATGTCGGCTGCTTCAGCGTAAGCCAATGACGAAAAGCCTTCAGACGGAACTCCAACAGCCATTCCGGTTCCTCTTTCTTCCTGGAAATCAGTCGGATGATGTCTTCGTTCAGTCCCTTCGGAATGAAATCGGTCTCGATGTCGGTCACAAAACCAAACTCGTAGTCCTTTTTCGTCACCTCTTCAATGATGTTTTCTTTCTGATTCGACTCCATTTTCTTCTTATTAAGAATGATTTTAAATAAGGCTGCAAAATTACTAAATTTTATCATATAAACAGCATAAATGGTCAAATTGTTTGGAAATTTTCCACAACAGAAATTTGCAAAAAAATGTTATCTTTGCAACTTGCAAAAATAAATGTATGGCTGAAATAAAATTTTTTAAAAAAATAATACAAAATCCTGTGTATCTTGCAATTACAGGTGTCATTGGAGCGGTTTTGCTCTTTTTTTTGGTGCTTTATCTCGCGGTTCCGTCGTATCGCTTCGATGAGTCGGAGCCTTTTTACGGCGAGTTTGTCTTCAATCCTTACCAGAATGTTGATTCATCGCAGTTCAAGAATCCGTTATATATTGATTTTCGTTCTGAATCAATTGAAAATCACGGAATTAGTGCGTATGAATATGGTTTTGCGATGACAGGCACGCGTTTCCTTTGCTTGGGTTACAGAGAGGTTCGGAAAATGGATTATCCTTTTCTGCAAAGCATTCATTATAAGCAGTATAACCTCGACAAACTTAATAAAACCGCTCGTTTGGTGGCTCCGGCGCATCCTTCGAAAGGATTTAAGAAAGGCGAGTTTGCAAATCTTGACCATTACCGTGTGATTGAGGCGTTGAGTGAAAATGATAACTCCTTGTATTACTGGGATATAGCTCTGTCAAACGGGCATCGTGCAAACATTATCGCTAATGGTGAAAAAGCTGGTTTCACAACGGCTTGCCTGTCGGATGATGACCCTGAAAATATTTACAAATCTCTTGAAACAGGAAATTCGTATGGCGTCCGTTTTAAGGGAAGATTGAACGAAGTGCCTGTATTAGAATGTGTTACATTGAAAAATGACACGATTTCCGTTTGTGTTTCCGGCAAGGCAAAGGAAATACGCTTCATCGGACAAAATGCGGTGACAAAAGAAACGGTGGAAAACTCCAATCAGGCGTTTTATTTTATTAAAAATGATGATTCATATATCAGGACTGAGATTGAGTTTGAAAATGGTAACACATTGTATCTCAATCCGATAGTGCGTCACCAGTATCAATATTTCTTCGACCCTGACCACGCTTTTGTGATGAAAGGCCGCACTTATCTGATGTGGGCGGTTTACATCATTGTGGTTTTGGCATATTTTCTGAAAATAAATAAAAAAGGACTTCGTAAGTAAAATATAATTATCTTTGCACCTCATTTGTAGAGGTTTCAAGGGAATAAATATTTTGTTGTAAAGTTATGATTCACAATAAAAAAATAGTTGTAGTAATGCCAGCGTACAACGCTGAGAAGACATTGGAGCAGACGTATAATGAAATTCCAAGAGATATTGTTGACGAAGTCATTCTCACGGATGATTTCAGTCGCGATGATACCGTGAAAAAGGCGAAGGAACTTGGAATTAAAGAGATCATTGTCCACGAAAAAAACAAGGGTTATGGTGGCAATCAGAAAACATGTTACAACCGTGCATTGGAGCTTGGTGCCGACATTGTGATAATGCTTCACCCTGATTATCAATACACTCCTAAACTTATAGAGTCGATGGCGTATATAATTGCCAATGACGTTTATCCGGTTGTTTTCGGTTCGAGAATCCTCGGGAAAGGCGCTCTTAAAGGCGGTATGCCGATAATAAAGTATGTTGCGAACAGGCTGCTTACGTTCACCCAAAATGTCCTGATAAATCAGAAACTTTCGGAATATCACACCGGTTACAGGGCGTTTTCGGCAGAAGTCTTGAGAAACATCGACTATAATGTTGACTCTGATGATTTTGTGCTTGACAATGAGATGGCTGCACAGATCTTCTGGGCCGGCTACGAAATAGGAGAGGTGACCTGTCCGACAAAATATTTTGACGACGCGTCTTCAATCAATTTCCGCAGAAGTGCCATTTACGGACTCGGAGTGTTGAGGGTGTCACTCGTTTACAGGCTTTGCAAGTGGCATCTGATGAAGTCAAAACTATTTAAATAAACCATGCCAAAACGCCTCAATCAAATTATAGATTCGCTGTTGAGACATCCGACCGGAAATGTCTGGATTCAAATTGTCAGATATTTTTTCTCCGGCGGTGTGGCGTTTCTGGTTGATACTGGATTGCTTTATGTGCTGACCGAGTTTTGCGGGGTGTATTACCTGATTTCGTCAATAATCAGTTTTTCTATTGGATTGATTATTACATATTTACTCAGTATTCTTTGGGTCTTCGACAACAGAAACATGAAGAATCGTTATGCTGAATTTTCGGTTTTCGTGCTGATCGGAGTTGTCGGACTTGGATTGACATCGTTGTTTATGTGGTTTTTTACAGACAAAATCGGCGTGCATTATATTTTTTCAAAGATAATCACTACGATAATTGTCTTTGTCTGGAATTTTATTGCAAAAAAATCGTTGCTGTTTCGAAATGGAGAAAAGTGAATTGTCAAAGTACAGAACATTGGTTATCAATGTGTTGATTGCGGCTGTGGCTGCATTGCTGTTTGTTCCTGGACTGGGAAGCGTTGAACTCTTCGACTGGGATGAGATAAATTTCGCGGAGTCAGCCCGTGAGATGATAGTGACGGGTGATTATCTCAATGTCCAGGTCAATTTCCAGTCGTTCTGGGAAAAGCCGCCGCTGTTCACATGGCTTCAGGTCTTAAGTATGAAAGCGTTCGGAATCAATGAGTTCGCCGCTCGTTTCCCGAATGCAATTGTCGGAATAATCACGTTGCTTTTGCTTTTTAACATCGGAAGGAAAAATTACAGCGAGCGTTTCGGATTTCTTTGGATGGGAATGTATCTCGTGTCATTCCTGTCGTTTTTCTATTTTAAATCAGGAATCATCGACCCGTGGTTTAACTTGTTCATTTTCACGGGAATATATTTCATGGCAAAATATTCCACCACTGATGAAAATGGGAAAAACAAAATGCTGTATGCTGTCATATCAGGAGCTTCCATAGGACTTGGGGTCATGACAAAAGGCCCGGTTGCTTTGCTCGTCTTTGGGTTGACATTTGTCATCTGGCTGTTATTCAACAAGTTCAGATTGAACTTCAGATGGAAAGATGTCATCGTGTGGGTCTTGGTCTTTTGTGTTGTGGGAGGTTCATGGTTTGTCGTTTTAGCCCTGACCGGACATACATATATAATAATGGAGTTCATAGATTACCAAATCCGTCTTTTCCAGATCGAAGACGCCGGTCATGGCGGATTCCCACTGTACCACTTCGTGATTTTGCTGTTCGGAATGATGCCGGCTTCCATTCTCGCGTTGCCATCTTTCGGATTGAGAATGACTGAAAATCCGGAAACAAAGAAGAAAGCATTGAGACTCAATATTATACAAAAAGAGAAAAGTGAATCGTTCAGAACAATCTTTACATGGATGCTCATAAGTTTCTGGGTCGTGTTGATACTTTTCTCGATTGTGAATACAAAAATCATACATTATTCTTCATTCTGCTATTTCCCATTGACATTCTTGGCGGCGTTTGCCGTTGAAAAAATGCTCTCAGGTGAGCTGAAACTGAGGAGATATCAAAGTGTCCTGCTTATAGTCATCGCGTCGCTGTGGGGGATAATTCTGACCGTCCTGACCATTTTCGACAGAATAAAAGAATATATTTATCCTTATGTAAATGACTCGTTTGCAATAGATTGTATGAGCGCGACATCAGAATGGGTCGGTTTTGAACCATTGGTTGGCATAATACTGATATTGTGTACGATTGTGTTTTGCGTTCTGTTTAGGAAGAAGCAAAATATTGCGAGGTTGTGCATACTTGGCGCGGGAAATCTGCTGTTCGTTTTCACGTTCATGCTAATGGTCGTCGGGGAAATTGAGAAATACAGCCAGGCTTCAGCGGTGGAGTTTTTCGAGTCGAAGAAAGGGGAGGATTGCTATATTAAAACTTTTGGCTACTATAGCTATGCCCATTATTTTTATTCGGACCGCCAACCTGAAAACAGATGCGATGACGAAAGTTTCCTGCTTCATGGCGACCTGGACAAACCGTGTTATTTCTCTGTGAAAAATTACCCGGATGATATTGAAAATTTCAAGTCGAATGCCAAAGACGCAGATTTTCTGTATTCCAAGACCGGTTTCTCTTTCTTTGTCAGAATGCCAAGACAATAAAAATTGTCAGATTTACATAAAACCGGATTAAAAAGTTAACCTTTTTTACATTTTCTTTCACAATCGTGAAAAGAATGTAAATAAAGTGTAAAAAACGTGAAATTTCCGTCATTTTACTTGACACGACTGAAATCTTATAGGTAATTTTGTGGCATAAATTACCTTGATATGAAAGAAGATTTTTTGTACTACCTTTGGGAAAACAGGCTTTTGGACAAAAATATTGTCACATCTGACGGTGACGAGATACAGATCGTCAGTGTCGGGATGCGCAACCACGACTCGGGGCCTGATTTCCTTGATGCGAAAATCAGGATTGGCGACACTCTGTGGGCGGGACATGTGGAGATGCACGTCAATGCCAGCGACTGGTTCAAACACGGTCATCAGGATGACGGGGCGTATCATAACGTGATACTTCATGTTGTGTATGTCAATGACAATGAACAGTTTGGCGTTCCCACGCTCGAAGTGATGGGACGCTTCGACGAGTCGATATACAGCAAATACAAGGCCTTTGTCAACTCGCAGCAGTGGGTGTCGTGCGGCAGACTGATTTCGGCGATCCAGCAGTTCACGTGGCTTTCGTGGCTTGAACGCGTGATAATAGAACGGCTTGAAGATGAGGTTGCTGATGTGCACAGGAAACTCGTCGCAAACAATTATGACTGGGAGGAGACTGTCTATCAGCGCATTATGCGGAGCCTTGGGCTTAAGGTCAACAATGAGGCGTTCGAGTGGCTGTCGAGGCTCCTTCCGCTGAAGATCCTGCGGAAACATCTTGACAACCCGTTGCAGATAGAGGCGATGTTCTTTGGCTGCGCCGGTTTCCTGGAACAGGACTTTACAGATGAGTATCCGCTTCTGCTCCAAAGAGAGTTCAAAGTGTTGAAATCGAAGTTCGACCTGACAACCATGTCCGCGTCATATTGGAAGTTCCTGCGGCTGAGACCGCCCAACTTCCCGACTATACGTATCGCGCAGATGGCGGCGATGGTGCGGTCGTGCGACAATCTACTGTCGAAGATATTGTCGATGAATGACATAGATGAAATCAGAGGTTTCTTCGATGTGGAAATCAATGATTATTGGACGACACATTTCCTGTTTGACAAGCCGTCGAAGAAGCATAAGAAGATGTTAGGCTCGACCGCGGTTGATATCCTGCTGATCAATGCCGTCGTGCCGGTGCTTTTCTGCTATGGCGCATGTCACGACAATCAGACGATTAAGGACAGAAGTCTTGCTTTTCTGGAAGAGATAAAGCCGGAAGACAACCTCATTATCAGGAACTTCACGGAACTTGGCGTCAATGTGCGAAACGCGCAGCAGTCGCAGGCACTGCTGCATCTGTACAACCACTATTGCCGCCGCCGGCGCTGCTTGGAGTGCCGTGTCTTTAATGCGATAATCAAAGGCTATTGAACGGTTGGCAAGAACAATTTCTGAATGTTTGAAAAAAAATAAAAAAAATGATGCGTTGTGAGATAATTATGTTTATCTTTGTACCAAAATTCTAAGGCGAAACTGTTAACGTAAAATGGCTGATTTAAGTGTACGACTTTCAGAAATCGAGTTGAAACTAAGAAAGCTGATTGCAATTAAAAGTCAGTTGGTTGAGGCTAACGGCGAGCTTGTTCGAAAGAATGGAGAGCTGATGGCAACCATCGATGCGCTTCAGACTGAGAACGCGGAATTGAGGGACAAAATAAATAAAATTACAATTGTTAACGCACTCGGAAACGAGAACGAAATTGAAGAAAGTAGGCAGTTGATAAAGGCGTTGGTCAAAGAAATAGACCAGTGTGTGTCGATATTGAATGCTGAACAGTAATATTAGGCGGATATGAGCGAGAGTAATGATGTAAAGGTGAATGTCGTCATAGCTGGTCGCAGCTACCGCTTGAATGTTGACAAGACTGAAGAGGACAATGTGCGGAGAGCTGTTGGGATGATAAACGAGCGAGTGGAGGAATACAAGCGGGTATATTCAGATAAGGATTATCTGTCGTTGGTTTCGATGGTATGCATACAACTCGCGACGACCGTTGTCAAAAACGAAAACGATTCCGCATACAAGGAACAGTATCTTGACAAACAGCTTGACACCATCAATGCACTGCTGACTGAAAACATAGATCTGTCTGTTTGACGCATGATTCGTAACCTATACAACTATAACAAAAAATTCCGGTTGACTCATGGGTACAAAAACAGGCCTCAGCCCCGCGAGGGGAGCTTATACGCCAGTGGAAGTTTGCGTATCGTGGCAGC
Organism: Bacteroidales bacterium; assembly: GCA_024400295.1. Lineage (GTDB taxonomy): Bacteria > Bacteroidota > Bacteroidia > Bacteroidales > F082 > Limimorpha. The sequence goes on from JAKSNA010000028.1 coordinate 13,567, forward strand.
CATAAGCGTGATTTACAAGGGTTTACGATCCCTTTGAACAGGCAGGTCTTTTTATTTCTCGTCGAAGAGTAAAATTATTAAAAAAATGGTTTTACTATTAGCAACAACAAACATTCTTATCACAGCGGGAGCCGTCGTCGTGGGCGGTGGCATCGGTGTGGTGCTCGCCACGACAGTCATGCGTGCAGCACTCACAAAGAAAAGCAACCAACTGCTTGAAGAAGCAAAGGAAAAAGGTGAGGTAATCAAGAAAGACAAGATCTTGCAGGCAAAGGAGAAGTTCCTCCAGATGAAGCAGGACTACGACAAGGAGACTAATGAGAAGAAACGTGAATTCCAGAAGGTCGAGGCGAAGATCCAGCAGATGCAACAGCAGGCCAACCAACGCGCCGAGGAGCTTCAGCACAAAGCCAACGACCTCAAGAACCAACAAGACAAACTCGCGGCGCAGCAGGAGAACCTTGCCAAACGTCAGACCGAGCTCGACAAGATGCACGAGGACCAGAAGAAAATCCTTGAGACCATCTCCGGCATGACCGTCTCCGAAGCCAAGGAACAGCTTAAGGAAGCTGTCAAAGACGAGGCTAAGGCGGAAGCCATGGTACTCGCGAAGGAGATCATCGAAGAGGCGAAGATGTCCGCAAATCAGGACGCCAAGAAAGTCATCCTTGAGACAATCCAGAGAACGGCGGCGGAACACGCAATCGAAAACACAGTGTCGGTATTCAACATTGAGAATGACGAGATTAAAGGCCGTATCATCGGTCGTGAAGGCCGTAACATCCGCGCCCTTGAGTCACTCACAGGCGTTGAGATCATCATCGATGACAGCCCTGACGCGATACTTCTCTCTGGCTTCGACCCGATCCGCCGTGAGATCGCACGACTCTCACTTCAGAAACTCGTTACGGATGGACGTATTCACCCTGCACGTATCGAGGAAGTGGTGAAGAAAGTGGAGAAACAGGTTGAACAGGAAATCATAGAGACCGGTAAACGTACCGTCATCGACCTCGGCATCCACAACCTCGCTCCGGAACTCATCAGAATGATAGGCAGAATGAAATACCGCTCGTCATACGGACAGAACCTGCTGCAGCACTCAATCGAAGTGGCGCGGCTCAGCTCCACTATGGCTGCTGAACTCGGTCTCAACCCGAAAGTGGCTAAACGCGCCGGTCTCCTTCACGATATAGGCAAGGTCGCCGAGAACGAGGAGGAGCTTCCGCACGCTATCCTCGGCATGAAGACCGCTGAGAAATACAAGGAGAAAGCCGATGTGTGCAACGCTATTGGCGCCCACCACGACGAGATAGAGATGGAATCGCTCATCGCGCCTATCGTGCAGGTCTGCGACGCTATTTCAGGCGCACGCCCCGGCGCACGCCGCGAGGTCGTTGAGGCTTATATCCAGCGTCTGAACAAGCTCGAAGAGATGGCGCTGTCGTATCCGGGAGTCGTGAAGACATACGCAATCCAGGCGGGTCGTGAGCTTCGCGTCATCGTTGGCGCCGACAAGGTGAGCGACCAGGAGGCAGACAGCATCGCATACGACCTCTCGCGTCAGATCCAGACCGAGATGACGTATCCGGGTCAGATAAAGATCACCGTCATCAGGGAGACGAGGTCGGTGCAGTTCGCGAAATAGTCAACTCATTTGCAGATATTCGAGCCAGACTTTAAGTTTTTTAAGGTCTGGCTTTTTGTTATGAGAAAATATTTTTGATGTTGAAACACACACTTATAAAAAATATTAACTTTGCGGGTTGGATGTGAAAGCATCATTCTGTGGGTTTTGTTTTATAAATCTTTGAATATCAATTAAAGAGAGAACGTGACACTTGCGAAGCCTTTGCAGATTTTGAACATTGATAATATCCAAAGCATCTTCTATAGAGGAAGCGTTTTTCTATATCAACAAGACCATTGAAGGCAATTGGAGTCGTAATACGCTCAATGACAACATTCGGCACGACCTTTATTCGCACCCCGCAAAGGCCATCACCAATTTTGCCGAAAGGTTTCCTGTCGTGCAAGGGCAATTGGCGCAGGAGATGTTGAAGGACCCCTATTCGTTTGACTTCCTGACGATGAAGAGCGGGTATGACGAAAAATACATTCATTGACTTGTTTGCTGGGGGCGGTAAAGGAAGTGATTTTTTTAAGTGAATTATAATTTGAAGCAGTTATGTCACGAAGAATCCTCTGGAAACGAGAAAATCTGAAAGTTTGTGTACATATCAAAAAAAATACGTATATTTGCGGGTTATGGTTTTGGAAGAAAAAAACAGGTAGCAAAATTACAAGATGCTGATAATTAAATTATAAGGACTATATGCGACTGAAAAAAGTTGGGCAAACTCCCAGGAAAATATTGAATATTTCGCAAAGCGGGGTAAGTCGCAACCATACAGGTATACTTGAACGTGGCGGATGGAATCCGTTATCTAAACCACGGGTGATGATAGCCTCTGGCCCAGATAACTTTCTGAACTGATAAAAGGGTGAATATGGAGAATGAAGTATTAAATATAAAACTTGGTTATAAAGCCATTGACTTTTTCTGTGGCGGCGGTGGTATGACCTGCGGTTTACGACAGGCAGGTATCAATGTTGTTGCAGGTGTGGATTTTGACAAAGATGCCAAAGAAACATACGAGTTCAATAATCCAGGAACTGTATATGTTCAAACTGATATTAGAAATCTGAGAACCAACTACTTTGAACGCAATTTTGATATTCATCCTAATGACGATTCTTTAATTTTAGTTGGATGTAGTCCTTGCCAATTCTATAGCATTATCAATTCCGATAAAAACAAATCTTTGAAATCGAAAGATTTACTGCGGAATTTTGCTCGTTTTATTGACTACTATCGGCCGGGGTATGTTTTGGTGGAAAACGTTCCAGGCATAGAAACTAATAAAGATAGCATTTTGCCATTTTTCTTGTCCGAACTTAAAGATAAATTACATTATAGGGTTGAGAAGAAAATCGTCAATATGAACGATTACGGCATTCCACAAAGTCGTCGGCGTTTTTCTTTAATTGCAACTCGTTTGGAAAATGTTGAAATTAAGTTTCCTGTGCAAAGCGAAAAGAAATTGACGGTGCGCGATGTTCTTGGGGAGAAAAACGGTTTTCCTAAAATACAAGCAGGTCATAAAGACGCAACAGAATTCAAACATACCGCTGCAGGATTAAGCCCAAAGGGATTGATGCGTATGCAGAAAACCCGACACGATGGGGGCAGCAGATTGGATTGGGCTGATGATCAAGAATTGCAATTGAAATGTTTTGTTGACCACGACGACAGTTTTAAAGACACTTACGGACGTATGTGGTGGGACAGACCTGCGCCGACCATTACGACAAAGTTTTTCAGCATTTCCAACGGTCGTTTCGGACATCCTGAAGAAGATAGGGCTATTTCTATAAGAGAAGGTGCAACTATACAAACATTCCCCAGGGACTATGTTTTCAAGACAAACAGCATCGCCACTGCAGCCAAACTCATAGGCAATGCGGTGCCTTGCGAGTATGCAAGAAGATTGGGTGAAGTAATCATTAACGGATAGTAGGCAATGGCACAATTTAAAACAAGAGCACGAGCGTTAGACCTTTTAGGCCGTCAGCAAATTGCGGGGATTCCAACAGCAATAAACGAGCTAATTAAAAACGCATACGATGCGTATGCCGACCATTTTGATGCAAGTTTAATTCGCAATAAGAATATGCTTGTGTTGAGAGATGATGGTATGGGGATGACTCGTGATGAATTTGAAAATAGATGGCTTGTTCTTGGAACAGAAAGTAAGTTCGTGAGTTCTTCACAACCGCCAAGAGACCCGTCAAAAGAATATCGTCCTGTTTCCGGCGAGAAAGGTATAGGTAGACTTGCCATTGCATCTATTGGCAAGCAGGTTTTAATTCTAACGAAATCAAAGTCAGAAGATAATGCAAAGATAATAGCAGCCCTAATAAACTGGGAAATCTTTGAAATTCCTGGTATCAATATGGAGGATGTTGTCATCCCTATTTGCGAATACGATGGTTTCCCTTCTTTAGCTGATATTGAAAAACTTAAAACTGAAGCCATTACTCCTCTTAAAGATTTGGCTAAACAAGGGAAAATTTCCCAACAATCCTGTGATACGATATGTGGTACGTTGCAGGCTTTTTCGTTAGACGCTAAAACTCTATATAGACAAATCTCGGGACCTTTTAATCTTGACAAAGAAGATTGTGGAACTCAATTTTATGTTTCTCCTGTTGATAACATTCTATACTCTGATTTACTAAAGGAAAGTGGGCAGAACGAACTTACAAAGATGGAAAAAATGTTGTTGGGGTTTCACAATACGATGATTCCTGAACATCAAAATCCAGCTGTTGATATTTCGTTCCGTGATTTCAGAAATGAGGATGGCTCTTTCACAAGTATTATTGATAAAGAAAGCTTTTTTACTCCTGAAGAATTTGAATTAGCAGACCATCATATCAAAGGTGAATTTGACAAATACGGCCAATTTAAAGGACAAATTACTATTTATGGAGACAAGACATACGATTATTCTTTATCGTGGCGAGAAAACAATTTCAGAGAATTGAGTTGTGGTCCGTTTTCCATAGATATTGCGTATATTCAGGGTGAAGAAAAAGCTTCTCGAATGTCAAATCGTGACTACATAAGAGTAAAAGATAAAACAAATCGAATGGGAGGTTTGTATATCTATAGAAATAACATTCGGGTTCTTCCTTACGGAGATTCTGACTATGATTTTATAGATATTGAAAAGAACCGTTCAAAAAGATTTGGTTCCTTTTTTTCATATCGAAGAATGCTGGGAACAATTGAAATACAGGGACTTGAAGAAAGTGAGCTCCGTGAAAAAGCTGGACGAGAGGGCTTTATTGAGAATTCAGCTTATCGACAATTCCAATCTGTTTTGAAGAACTTTTTCTTTCAACTGCAGCAAGATATTTTTTCTGATCAGGCAGATAGTATCCAGTCTGAATTCTTCCAAGAGAAAAAGACCGAATTTGAACGAGCCCATAAGATTCTAGAGAATCAATCGAAAAAAGCCAAAGCCAAGAAAGACAAATTCCTTAAACAATTGGATGATTTCTTCAACAAACTGGAAAATCATATTTTTGAACAGGAGTTGAATGACATAGTGAATCAATTGGCAGAAGAACTGAACGTCATACCTTACATTAAAGACCCAGATGCAGCCAGCCAAAAGATTGTGGACTTGGAAAACGAAACACGAAAAAAATTAGCTGATTATAAGAAAACCATCGCCGTTCCTTTTCCGAAAGGTTTTGTCATTTCTAAGGCTTCGCGTTCTGATTATGATGTATATTGCAAAAATTATCAGGATTTGTGTAATGGAGTGATTGCAAATACGGAAACACGTATTGACACTTTGATAGCTGATTGTATCAAAAAACTCAATATTGAAATTAGCAAACGAAAACGACTGGTGCAGGCAGTTGATTTGATTTCAGAAGAAGCTCTTTCCTTAAATAAAAAGAAAAAAGAGGAAACTATTGATATTGTTAAGTCCGTATCTGAACATATCAAAGAGATAACCAACCAGCTTATGCTGGACCTTGACGGACAAATTAGAGGCGTGAAAGATCAAATGAACACTTTGGCAACGCAACAGGCTGATACATTTGACTTGGTAAAAGAACGTAAACGTTTAGGTGAAGAGATTGACTCTATTAGCAATCGAAACACAGAAGTCATGGACCGCATCATCAGGCAATTCACCAGTTTTTATGTTGAGAAAGAAGAAAACGGCGATATTGTCACCAATGACCAGATTGTGGACACTATGTCCGAGGAACTAGAAGACTTAAGAACTCGTTTACAATCTGATATAGAATTGAGTCAGTTGGGGTTGGCCGTCGGCATTATTCACCATGAATTTAATGGAACTATCAATTCTATCCGACATAGTATCCGTGATTTAAAAGCATGGTCTGATATGCACGAAGACCTTGATTCCATTTACAAGAATATTAAAATAAACTTTGAACATCTGGATAACTATATGAATCTGTTCACACCTTTGAACAGACGTTTGTATAGAAACAAAGAAGAAATTCCGCTACTTGATGTCAACTCGTTCCTTCTTGATTTGTTCAAGTCTCGGCTTGAACGGCATAATGTCCAGCTCAAACATACTAAAGGTTTTGCACAAGGAAAACTTTTCGGATTTCGTTCCACATTTTACCCTGTGTTTGTAAACATAGTGGATAATGCCATCTATTGGTTGTCACACTCCGAAATTCCTGAAAAAATCATTCGTCTTCATGCAGATGAAGCGGGTAATGTTTTCATTTCTAATAATGGACCAGCCATAAAAGAGACGGATAAAAAAAGGATATTTGAATTACGGTATTCAAAGAAACCTAATGGACGAGGATTAGGGTTAAGTATCAGTAAAGAAGTGCTGAATGATGAAAACTACGACCTCAAACTTGATACTCCAAGAGAAGGAAGCACTGTTACATTTAGAATCTTTAAACTGCAATAATATGGACGAGACTCAACATACTTTCACTGAAATATCGCAAGAAATAGCAGATGACTTTTTGAGTACAATTGTATTCATTGATGAATGTGCATACAAACAAGCTCCAGAAAACGATAATGACCTTGACGCAAAAGCTGTAACGGATGCTTTTGCTAAAAAAGGGAAAATATGTTCAGTGTTTGCTCCTGAAAAGGCTTCTGATTTGGATAACATTTGTTCTATGCTATTTAAGGCAGATGCAATCGTACTAGATTGGAAGATGAATATTGTTGATGACAATGCTAATCCCGACACCAATCCTGAAGCTGATGCGGACATAGATGATGAAAGTGGTAAATATACGATTCAGATTATTCAGAATTTTCTAAAAGATGCTGAAAAAGGAAAGGTGAAGCTTGTGGTTGTGTATACAAGTGAAATTGATTTGGAAAATAAAATACTTCAGCCGATTTATTCTAATATATCTTATTCTTACAAAAAAATCAATGTGAGTAATTTTGAAATAAGAGTTGGTGATTTTAAGATTGTTATCCGATCAAAATACGAAGAAGGGAAATATAACTACATGGGAGAATCTATGAAGAAATTTATGGTAAAATATGAAGAACTACCAGATTTGATCGTCAATGAATTTTCCTCTTTGACAACAGGTTTGCTACCGAATTTCGCACTTCAGTCAATAACTGAAATACGTAATAGTACCTCAAAGATTTTGGGTGTATTTTCAAAAGATTTGGATCCTGCGTTTCTTGGACATTGTAGTTTAACTTGTATAGACGATGGGGCAGAACTTCTATCAGAAGTTTTTGGCACAGCTATTACAGAATTGATAGATACTTCTTCTATTAATTTGAATGAATGGGTTAATCGTTGGATAGAGCAAATCTCATCCACAGGAAAGAAAATTAAATTAAAGGACGTAAAAAACAATCAGAGTGGTAAACCAACAGAAAATACAACGCGAATAGATGTTTCTAAAGACTTGTTAGCAAACATCATTGTTGGGAATTTTAAGAATATTAAAGACACCAGCAATAAGATATATTCAGACAAAAATGCTCCAAAACATGCTTCGGGTTTTTATTGTCTGAATGGTGAATCTGAAGATAAAACCAATCAGTTGTTTGCCCAACTGACTCAAAATAAGGATTTGTTTTCAATAAAACCAGTTGCTCCAGAATTAACTCAAGGAGCAATTTTAAAAGATGAGCAGGATTGTTACTGGTTATGTGTATCTCCTGCATGTGATTGTGCCAGAATAGGCGCAGAAGGTCGGTTCTTTTTATTTGTACCTTTGTTAAAATCAGAAGAAAAGAAAAGTTCTCCGATAATAATTAGTGAAGATTGTGTTGTATATCCAAGTATGCACCCATTTGATATAAAAGTTTTCTTTTTTGAAAAAAAACATATTGTCCCTTTCTACACCTATCAACAAAAGTATTGTTTTCTTTCTGGACAACATATTTTTGAATGGGTTCTTACCTTAAAAAGGCTATACGCACAAAGAATAACGGAAAAACTATCCTCACAAATGTCAAGGGTAGGGCTGAATATTTCTGAATGGCTTCGAACAAAGGGAAATGATAAAGATTAAATTTTATTGAAAAATTTGGAGGAGGATATACATTTATTTGTTCACAAGAAGTGGAGTATAGCCACAATGCAGTTGAAAGTAGTAATAAGATTATGGCAGATAAAATAATAAATATTTTCTCATTCTTTTCTGGTGCTGGATTTCTCGATCTTGGATTTGAGTTAGAAGGACATTTTGATATTGTCTATGTCAATGAATTCCATAAAGCCTTTGATGACATATACAAACATTCAAGGGAAAAGATGGGTTTGCCCTTTCCAAAATATGGACATCATGTTGAGGATATTACAAAATTGCTGGGATCAAAGGCGATGAAGGAACTTTCAGCACAAGTTAAAAAATCAAAAAGTCAATCTTTAACAGGAATCATTGGAGGTCCCCCTTGTCCTGATTTTTCTGTCGCAGGAAAGAATAAAGGCAAAGAAGGCGAAAACGGTAAATTGTCAGGAATCTATGCAAACGTGATATGTAAAACGCGACCGGATTTTTTCCTTTTTGAAAATGTAAAAGGATTATACAGGACTGCTAAACACAGAGCGTTTTTTGAACAATTAAAGGAGCAATTTAGAAACAACGGATATTCTCTAACAGAAAAACTCATAAATGCTATCGAATATGGAGCACCTCAAGAACGAGAGAGAATAATTCTTATCGGATTTCACAAAACCGCTATAAAAAAACTAAAACTAAAAACGCAGCACAACGAGCTATTAGGTTTTAATTGGGACAAATACAAACAATACACGATAGAAGATATTAAAAGTCGTCCATGGCCAAAGATATCCCCTTGTCGTCTTGACACTCCTATTCCCATGCCTGAGGGTATTATACCAGAACTTACTGTACAATACTGGTGGGACAAAAATGATGTTGAGCACCATCCGAATGCTAATATGTATTTTCAGCCTCGTGCAGGATTATTGAGGTTTGAAACAAAGGATGAAGGAGACGACATAAAGAAATGTTATAAGAGATTGCATCGTTGGAGATATTCGCCAACAGCTGCGTATGGAAATAACGAAGTTCACATTCATCCTTATAAAGCAAGAAGAATTTCCGTGTCGGAAGCTTTGGCTATACAATCTTTGCCTAAAGAGTTTGAATTGCCAACGGATATTACTTTGTCTGATGCTTTTAAGACAATTGGTAATGGTGTGCCATTCTTAGCGGCCAATTGCATAGCCAAATCTTTGTATGATTTTATTAATTCAAACAGCAATGAATAATATTACAGTTGAACATTTATTAGAACTTGTTTCTCAAATCATTCCTGGTAGTACATATGATTATGCGCGACCAGGGACGAATAAAGCCCGCCTAATCTCTGTTGATATTGTCTCTACTAAAATTCAGATAGCAAGAGTTTCAGGAGATGGTACTTTAACGCAAAGTTCGATTGCCTCAGACAGTTTAAACACTTTGGCATCCAGGATTGTTAAAGACACACCAATAAGCATTGATGAAGCTCTTTTAAATGGTGGAAATCAGCGATCTGTTATTGAAGCATTGTTATTACGTACAGCAGAATTCTACAGTTGCAAAGTAGGTAGAAATAAAAATATAGTTTGGGTGCCCTCAAGACCACATAAAATAGGAGAACATATAGAAATCAATTTGTCAGATCTGCATCCAGATAGCAGTTTCGATAGCATTTTAGATAATATCTCCGAACTCTTTGCCGCCTATCTCAAAAACGAAGGGAAATCAGAAGCGACAATTGACAGATATGTAAAGCAAGTTCCCAATAATAGTGAAGTACAGAATGTTGTACAATCTGTTACTGGCACAACTGTGTTGTTTGACGTAATGGATGTGGCTAAATTGCTTCAAATCAGTCAAAAAGTTGCAGCACAAGATTTTGACCAAAAAGGCGGCAATATGTATTCTGCTGGGATTAATGCTTATACACATTTTATCAGCAATTATCGTCTCTTTGTGAAACATTTAGCAAAAAGAAAAAAGAACACAATAGGACAAAATACAGATTCATCAAAATTTCCTCTTCAGCAAATCTTCTACGGCGCTCCCGGCACTGGGAAATCACACAAGGTAAAGGAAGTGACAGATACTCTACCCAAGAGCGATGTCTTCCGCACTACTTTTCACCCTGATTCTGATTATTCAACCTTTGTGGGCTGCTACAAGCCCAAGATGGTGAAAGCACCTATTAGAGATGGCAGTGGGCACGAAATAACATCAGCTTGTGAAGATGAGAAGAAGCGTATTGCATACGAGTACGAACCGCAGGCATTCCTGAAAGCCTACGTCCGTGCCTATGAAACCAACGAGCCTGTTTTCCTCGTCATCGAAGAAATCAACCGTGGTAACTGCGCCCAGATTTTTGGCGATATTTTCCAATTGTTGGACAGAAACGAAAACGGCGAATCGGATTACGCCATCAAACCAGAAACGGCAATTCAGGAATTTCTCAACGAAAAACTGAAAGATTGCAACATCGAGGATGAAGCCATCAAATCGGGTGAAGAGATGCGCCTGCCTGCAAACCTCCACATTTGGGCGACTATGAATACTTCCGACCAAAGCCTGTTTCCCATCGACTCTGCCTTCAAGCGAAGATGGGACTGGAAATATATGCCAATCAACACACAAAAAGAATCGTGGAGCATTAAGGTGAACGGGACTGAATACAGTTGGAGCAATTTCTTAGAAAAAATCAACGCAGAAATATATTCTGTAACCCACAGCGAAGACAAGAAACTTGGCTTTTATTTCTGCAAAGCAGAAAATGGTGTCATTTCTGCCGAACGTTTTGTGAGCAAAGTGCTGTTCTATATTTGGAACGATGTGTTCAAAGATTACGGATTTGAAAAGGATATCTTCAACGACACCGAAGGCAAACTGAGTTTCGGCAAATTCTATCAAGAAAATGGAGAGATTCGGAAAGACAAGGTAGCGCTGTTCTTGAAGAATTTGGGTGTGGATGAACACACAAGCACATCCGAAAAGCCTGGCGATGCAGAAGAGGGAAATGCTGAAAACAATTAGCGTATGACGAAAAAACAGGAAATCCAACTTTTTGAAGAGAAAAAAGTCCGCACCGTATGGGACGACGAGCAAGAGAAATGGTATTTTTCCATAGTTGACATTGTGGAAATACTTACCGAAAGTGCAGATCCACAAGCTTATTGGCGCAAGCTCAAACAAAGGTTGAAGGCCGAAGGGAATGAAACCGTGACAAGTTGTCACGGTTTGAAAATGGTTGCCGCTGATGGCAAGATGCGCCTTACAGATGTCGCTGATCAAGAACAGCTTTTTCGCCTTATCCAGTCTATTCCGTCTCCAAAAGCGGAACTGTTCAAAATCTGGATGGCGCAGGTGGCCTCACAACGTCTCGACCAGATGCAAGACCCGGAATTGAATATAAATCAAGCTATTGCCGATTATAAACGATTGGGGTATAGCGACAAATGGATAAACAATCGCATCAAAGGCATCGAGGTCCGCAAAGAGCTGACTGACGAATGGGAACGCGCCGGCGTGCAATCAGGGCAGCAGTTTGCTTCTCTGACCGACATTATCACTAAGGAATGGAGCGGTATGACCACTCGTCAATACAAACAGCACAAAGGTCTGAAAAAAGAGAGCCTTCGCGACAACATGAGCAATGTGGAACTGGCTTTGAATATGCTGGCCGAGGCATCAACGGCTGAGATATCAAAAGAAAAGAACCCCAAAGGTTTTGCGCAGAGTGCCAAGATTGCAAAGGAAGGTGGCAGCGTTGCAAAAGCCGCCCGTAAGCAGTTGGAGAGCAAGACAGGCAAGTCGGCCATTTCAGCATCGAAGGCAAGTGATTATCTTCTGCCACCAGACAAAGAATCATAAATCATGCGTATCATCATAGAAGAGCACCAGTACGAAGCCGATAAAGTCGCCAAAATTCTTGAAGGCATCAGCACTTTGAGGGACATTGACGGCAAAATCAGCGTCAATTATGTGGGATATTACTACAATCCTGCATTGAAAGACTGTGTGTTTATTCTGCCCAAAGTGCTCATTGAAGATGTCAACGGACAGGAATTGGTGTTCGGGCATTGCTCGCCGGAAGAGATTATTGACTTGGAAAGACAAAATGTGCTGACACAAGCTGAACACGACTTCATCTACGAACTTTCGGTTTGGATTTACCGTGCCATTACAGTTTATCACGAGAGCAACAGCCAAAGTCACATCGTGCTGAAGCAGAACGTGCAACAGATGTCTAAAGGCCGCCTGCGCCAATGCAACACTTTCCTTGACATTCTGCTTGCCCTGCAACGCTTCAACCGCGAAAACCAGGATTTCTTTTTCTTCGTACTACGCAACCAACATTCGGGCTACAACAAAATCAACTGGACAAAGACCATCAGTCACTCGCAGGCCATCGTTCAGGAAAATGTTCCCGTCTATCTCGATCCAGTCAACAAGAAACGCCAAATCAATTTCGATGAGGAACTGCTTGTCATTTTCTTCTCCATACTGAACTACATCAGCCAGCACTACGGCTTCCCCGTAAAAATCAACATCAACTTTCCGTTCATTACAGGCGGGAAATTCGAGAACTACCGAAATGGAATGGGGAAGACCAGGCTGCTGCAAATCAAATACAAGTACTATTCCGACAAAGCCCTTTATCTATGGGAGCTTTGCTATGCATTCTTCGACCAAAGCAAGAAAATCAACGTGGAGACTGATGACCGCGAATATCTTTTGGTCAAGAATTTCAACATCGTGTTTGAGGCCATCATCGACGAACTGGTTGGCGACCCTGAAAGCAAAATTCCGGCAGACCTTAAAGACCAGCCCGACGGCAAACGCGTCGATCACATCTATCAGTATCACGACCTGACCAACAACGAAAACGAAAAACCGATTTACTATATCGGTGATTCAAAGTATTACAAACGAGGACATAAGATTGGCGATGAATCTGTTTATAAGCAATTCACTTATGCCCGCAATGTGATTCAATGGAATCTGGACCTTTTCAACGATGGCAAGGAAGACGAACAGCAAGGCCATGTGAAGCTTCGCGACGACATTACCGAAGGTTACAACATCATACCCAATTTCTTCATTTCAGCCCAACAAAACACCTTAGACGGTTCCGACGACATCCGATTGACCGATAATCAGCAAAAGTATTTCCAATCGCGACAATTCGACAACAGGTTGTTCGACCGCGACACTTTCCTGATCGCACACTATGACGTGAATTTCCTTTTCGTCGTTGCACTTTACGGTAGAAACAATGCCGGAGAGAAAAAATCATGGAAAGACAAGGTAAGACAGATGTTCCGCAAAGAAATACAGAAAATGCTGGAAGACAAATTTGTTTTCTATGCAATGACAGCAAAGGAAGGAGTAAGTGCCGTCTCCTATATCGAAGACCATTTCCAGGAACTTCTTGGTAAAGTTTTCACGCCATATCCCGACAGAGGACAGCAAAAATACTATTCCGTTGCCTTAGACAAACGCAATGAGTTTTCCGATGAAAACGAAGCACTTCTTGAACAGTTGAGAGAATCATTCTATGTAGAGGAATGTCAATTAGGACAAAATCCCACCGACATTTTGCCTACAGTAGAGCCCATAACACAACAGATGTCCCATCCAAAGCAGTTCCTCACCCAGCACTATTTGGAAAACTATGCAGAAAGATCCATATTGATCGGCTGTTACCACGATCAAACCCATTTGGATTGGATTTTAGGCAACAACGACAAAGGAACGCTTATCTATAATGTCCGCTTAGACAAGAGTCGTCCAGGTGCACAGAAAATAACGCAATTGTCAAACAACGTCGCTTGTTTTGTCATCCTTTACGAACAAGGTCATGAATGCGAGAACAAATATCGTGTTTTCCACGTCCATCATCACGCCACGATGACGGAAGAAAGAATGCGCAAGGCGTATTATCCCAATCCACAAGGCAAGTACTTCTGCTATGTTTTCGACGAGGAGGTGACATTGGGTAATCTTGACATATCAGCATTGATTGCCGATGAAAAAAGTTCTAATTCCGGTTTTGTTGTTGGCGCCCCAATCTATATCTCCGGTTCAACCCTTTTACAATACAGAAAATAAATGCCTGACCGACTTACACCTGAACAGCGGCACAAAAACATGTCCAGTATTCACAGCAGGAACACCAAACCGGAAATTCTGGTGCGCCAGTATTTGTGGAGCCACGGCTACCGCTACCGGCTGAACAGTAAAAAATTGCCAGGTAAACCGGATATTGTGCTGGCTAAATACAAAACCTGCATATTCATCAACGGATGCTTCTGGCATGGTCATGACGGGTGCAGATATTACACGGTGCCTAAGTCAAATACAGAATTTTGGGTGAACAAGGTCGCCAGAAACCGTCAGCGGGATGGGCAGGTGCGGCAGAAACTGGAAATCATGGGCTGGCATTGCATTACCATCTGGGAGTGCGAACTGAAAAAGGAAAAACGGAAGCAGACCTTGGAATCACTGCTCGATATGCTCAGCCGTTTCTATTTTAAGGGTATGGGCATCAGCATATACGAGATACAGGAAGATGACATCTGCTTTATGGTTGCAGAAGATTCAAATACCCAATATGATTCATAAAATATGCCGACCGAAGACATCGTTGCTGCCGTTATTATCCGAGATGGAAAACTCTTTGCCCTCTGGCACGGGTATGGGACTTATAAAGAACTGAAAGTCAGGATTTCATACAGATAAAAAATCCCGCCAGAAATCACTTTCTGACGGGAAAAAATGAAAAATTCAAAAATTATTTGACGATGATTTTGCTTGATTTCTCTGTCTTGCCGTTGATGACGAGGCTGTAGAAATAAACGCCTTCGCTGAGGTCGCCGACGTTCATGCTGAGCTTGCCGCTCACGCCGTTGAGTTCGCTTCTCATCACTTCCTGTCCTGCCATGTTGTAGATGACGACCGCCGCGCTGTTCACGCTGCCGCTGAGGTCGTAGTCGAAGTTGACGACGTCGGTGGCCGGTGTCGGATATGCGCTGATGCCGTTCTGGGCCGCGACTTCCTCCACGCCGGTGAGTGAATACTTGAAGATGACGTTGATGACGAATTTCTCATCCGGGTTGGCTGCGTTCCATAATTCGAACGTCACGCTCTGCTCCTTACTGAGAACTGTTGTGTAATCGTCAGCCATGTAGTGGCCGCTGAATAACATGGGGCTGCCGGCTGTCATTTCTTCGGGATTGGTTTCTTGAACACCTGTCGAAGGAGCAAGGCACTGTCCGAAGCAAAGCCATGTTGAAGTGCCCTCGACGATAGGATCATTTGGGGTTTTCTTTGCGACGACTCTCATGTTCTCGTTGGCTGTGACGTCGAATTCTATCTGCATCTCGCCGCCGATTTCTCCCCAAAGCTCCGAGCCGTCTCCGAAGACAAAGTATGTCGCTCCGTTTTCAACGACATTGCCTGTCTCTTTTTCTGTTACTGTGATGTTTTGTGCTGATGCCGCGAACATCGCAAGCACCATTGTCAGTGAAAGTAATAATTTCTTCATACGCGTTTGAATTTTAAAATTGTTGTTCTGTTTTCTTTGTTGATATTTTTGTCTGCTCGACTTCGCTCGCAATGACGGGGACTTTTGGAGGGAGAACCCTGCGCGGCCAAGCCGCGCCATTTCCACAAAAAGCCGCCGTCATTGTGAGCGACCGTAGGGAGTCGAACAATCTCTTTTATTTTACGATTTCTGCAATCATCTCATTGTGAGCGACAGTAGGGAGTCGAACAATCTCTGTTATTTCGCGATTCCTGCTATCATCTCATTGTGAGCGGCCGCAGGGAGTCGAACAATCTCTGTTATTTCACGATTTCTGCTATCATCTCGTCATCTGCGATGTTCGGCATTGTGACTTTGAGTCTCGGTTCGACCTCCATGGCGCGTCTGATGGCGAACATCGCGGGTTCGTTGCGTGCCCAGCTTCTTCTCGCGATGCCGTTGTTGACGTCCCAGTGCAGCATGCAGTGCAGCCGTCTGTCGGCCTCCGGTGTCCCGTCGAGGACCATGCCGAAGCCTCCGTTGATGACTTCGCCCCAGCCCACGCCGCCTCCGTTGTGGATGCTGACCCATGTGGCGCCGCGGAATCCGTCGCCGATGACGTTCTGTATCGCCATGTCGGCTGTGAAGCTCGAACCATCATAGATGTTCGATGTCTCACGGAACGGCGAGTCGGTGCCCGACACGTCGTGGTGGTCGCGGCCCAGCACCACCGGCGCGCTCAGCCTGCCGTCGGCGATGGCCCTGTTGAACTCAGCCGCGATCTTCGTGCGCCCTTCGCAGTCGGCGTAGAGGATGCGCGCCTGCGAGCCGACGACCAAATGGTTGGCTTGTGCACCCTTGATCCACTGTATGTTGTCGTGCATCTGCTGCTGGATCTCCTTCGGCGACGACTTCGCGATGTCTTCGAGGACCTTGCACGCTATCTCGTCGGTGACGGCGAGGTCTTCCGGCTTGCCCGACGTGCAGACCCACCTGAACGGGCCGAAGCCGTAGTCGAAATACATAGGCCCCATGATGTCCTGGACGTACGACGGATAACGGAACTTGCCGTCTTTCATGATGTCGGCGCCGGCGCGGCTGCTCTCAAGCAGGAACGCGTTGCCGTAGTCGAAGAAATACATGCCCTTTGCGGTGAGCTTGTTGACCGCCGCCACGTGACGGCGCAACGACGCATAGACCGCCTCCTTGAACCTCTCCGGCTCTTCGGCCATCATGCGTTTCGACTCCTCGAATGAATATCCGACAGGGTAGTAGCCGCCCGCGAACGGGTTGTGCAACGAGGTCTGGTCGGAGCCGAGATCGACGTGTATGCCTTTCGCCGCGGCATATTCCCAGAGGTCAACGACGTTGCCTTGGTATGCGAACGAACGTGCGATTTTCTTTTCAATGGCTTCGTTCACCTTCACGAACAGCTCGTCTAAGTTCTCGTGAATCTCATCGACCCAGCCTTGGTTGTAGCGTTTCAGTGCTGCCGACGGGTTGATCTCCGCCGTGATGGAGACGACACCGGCTATGTTGCCGGCCTTGGGCTGTGCGCCCGACATTCCGCCGAGGCCCGCCGTGATGAACAGCTTGCCCGCCGGTGTGCCGCCCTGCTTGCGCGAGGCGTTAAGCACCGTGATCGTGGTGCCGTGGACGATGCCCTGCGGCCCGATGTACATGTATGAGCCTGCCGTCATCTGTCCGTATTGCGTCACGCCGAGTGCGTTGAAACGCTCCCAATCGTCTGGTTTTGAATAATTTGGAATCATCATGCCGTTTGTCACGATGACGCGCGGAGCTTCCTTGTGCGACGGGAACAGCCCCATCGGATGCCCTGAATACATGACGAGGGTCTGCTCGTCGGTCATGTTGGCGAGGTACTGCATCACGAGACGGTACTGCGCCCAGTTCTGGAAGATGGCGCCGTTGCCGCCGTAGATGATGAGCTCGTGCGGATGCTGCGCCACCGCTGGGTCTAAGTTATTCTGAATCATCAGCATGATGGCTGCGGCCTGACGGCATTTCGCCGGATATTCGTCGATCGGACGGGCGTACATCGCGTAGGAAGGACGGAAACGGTACATGTAGATGCGGCCATATTTCTCCAATTCCTCATAAAACTCCGGCGCGAGCTGCGCGTGAAGCCTCTCCGGGAAATAACGGAGCGCGTTCTTCAACGCCAGCCTCTTCTGTTCCTTCGTCAAAATGTCCTTGCGTTTCGGCGCATGATTGATATTCTTGTCGTATTCCTTCACTTCAGGCAGCTGTTCCGGGATGCCTGCAAGTATCTCTTTTTGAAAATCATTCATTTGCATATACTTTGTGATATTTTTTCAAAATTTTTTGACCTGCAAAGTTAATAATTTTCTAATTTTGCAGCCTTATTTATTTTAAAATGAAGAAAAATTTTTTCAAACTCGCTTTGGCTTTGTTGATAGCCATGTTTTCATTGGGGAAATCAAACGCCCAATCATTTGTCAATGAATTATATGCAAATAAAATCGGAAAGAATTTCATTGAATTGAAGACCGGGAAATCCGATGTCCAACTTGATGTTTTTCATGTCGAGAACGGCTCGGACGGCAATCCGGCGCTGTACATCTTCAACGTGGAAGGCGGCGGCTTCGTCATCGTCTCGGCATCCAATAACCTGAATCCCATCATGGCTTATTCGGATAAAAATTCATATGAGGGCGAGATCCCAGAAACGGCGAGATATTTCATCGACAACTACCGTCGGAATGTGGAATATTATAATAAGGTGAACCGTACGGCTGACGATAATGTGGCTTCAATGTGGAAGTCGCTGGAAGACAACGTGTTGCCTGCGGCGAAGAACACCAATGTCGTCGATCCGCTCATCCAGACGAGATGGAATCAGGACTGCTATTACAACGAGTTGGCGCCTTCGACGGGCGGCGGCTGGTGGGGCGGCGGCCCGTGCGGACACTGCTATGCCGGCTGCGTGGCATGCGCCATGTCGCAGGTGATGAAATTCTGGAACCACCCCGCACAGGGCAGGGGCACGCACTCGTATGTCCACCACGAATACGGCATGCAGTCGGCGAACTTCGGCGCCACCACCTACGACTGGGACAACATGCCCAACGAGATATGGAACGACAACATCGCCATTGCAACTCTGATGTATCACTGCGGCGTGAGCGTCAACATGGACTTCGGCCCCGACGGCAGCGGCGCACAGTCGCATGACGTTGAAACGGCAATGCGCAAATATTTCGGCTACTGCTCGGCGACATACAAGGAACGTTCGCAATACAGTGAGGATGAGTGGATTGCGATGCTGAAGAGCGACCTCGACAAAGGTCACCCGATGTATTTCTCCGGCTCCGGTGAGCCTGGCGGTCACGCCATAGTGTGCGACGGCTACGACGAACGCGACTTCTTCAGTTTCAACCTCGGATGGAGCGGCTCAGGGAACGGCTTCTACGACATCAACGACGTGGCGGGCTTCAACCAGAATGAGGCCGTCGTGATGAACATCGTCCCGTTGGCAATCAACGCCGACGCCAACGGCATCATCTACGTCTCCGCCGACGGCACCGGCGACGGCTCCTCATGGGACAACGCCACGAAACACCTCGAATTCGCGTCGTCTGTCGCCACCGAGGTCTCCAACCAGATCTGGGTGAAAAGCGGCACGTACTACGGCGACCTCGAGAACAACAACGGCGCGTTCACCATCTACGACAACAACAGGATCTACGGCGGCTTCACCGGCAACGAGCCGGCCGACTTTGACCTCGATGACCGCGACCTCGAAAAGAATCCCACCATCCTCGACGGCATGAACCAACGCCGCGTCGTGTTCCAGTCGGACCACTTCCAGAACGCCGCCTATTCCATCTGGGACGGATTCACCATACAGAACGGCAACTCCGGCGCGGGCGCGGGCGCGTATCTCTGCTCGAACAGCCGCTTCGTGAACTGTAAGTTCCAGAACAACACCGCCACGGGCTTCGGCGGCGGCGTCTATGTCATCTCGGCCTATTATGAGAACGCAACGGTCAAATTCGAGAACTGCAGCTTTGAAAACAACCACGGCTCCATGGGCGGCGGCATCTGCGACATGCTCGGCATCACCCTGCTCAACTGCGACTTCCGCAACAACTCGGCGACAACCAAAGGCGGCGCGTATTATGTCTATACCAACAAACAGCCGAAAATGACGAACTGCATCTTCGCGAAGAACTCCGCCAAGGAGGCCGGCGCAATCTACAACCGAGGCAAATTTACCATGATTAACTGCGACATCGTTGACAATGAGGCTGTTGAGACTTGCGGCGGACTGCATAACGACAACCACTACAGCAGGATTTACAACAGCGTTTTCTGGGGCAACAAAGCTAACGATGCTGCCGACCAGATTGACGGCGACTCCAAGTTCTTCTATTGCGCCGTGCAGGGCGGCTTCGACGGCGAACACATGATTGCGGTTGACGACCCTTGCTTCACCGACGCCGAGAACGGCGACTACAGCCTCACGGCGAACTCACCTTTGATTAATAAAGGCGACAAGTCTGTCACCGGCGTCACCGGCCATGACCTTATCGGCAACCAACGCGTCGTCGGTGCGCAGATTGACCTCGGAGCCATCGAATATCAGGGAATGTCAGGATTTGAGGAAATGTCTGAAAACTCATTCTTGATATATCCGAATCCTGCCAATGATGTGATTAACATCGAACTTGGCGATGCGACGTCGGACGTGGTGATTTTCAACTGCCTCGGACAGACGGTCCGCCGCCTTGCCGGAATGACCGGCACGGTGCAGATTAACGTCTCCGATTTGAATGAAGGGATGTACTTTGTCAGGATTAATGATAAGGTGGAGAAGGTGGTTAAGAGGTGAAAGGGTAAAGGTGAAAAGGTGAAAGGGTAAAGGGTGGAGTAAAACTTTTTAACGCGAACCAAAACCTTGCGGGCTGCCCGGAGGACAGTATTTCAGTAACCGAGTACGCGGCACGCGTGCTTGGCAGCGTGTGAGCATCCGTGTGAGCGTCCGTGAAAAGTGTATAAAAATATTACATGAAAAAAATCGGTGCGTCCGTGCCGTTTATGATGGAAAGTTCCTATCTTTGCGGCGTCGTTTCCTTTTTGTGGTTTCGTTCAACGGACTTCGCGAAATCCGGGAGGGCGGCGTGGAATGAGAAAAAACAGAAGTCCTCTTAAAAATTTTAAAATCACAAAAAAATGAAAAAGAGCATTAAATTATTCACCACAGTGATGGTTTGCATGGCTATGGCGCTGTGCGTGTCGTGCAAGAAAGACAATGCCGAGCCGGGCGGAGGCAACACAGGTGGCGGCGGGACGCAGACCGTCGCGACGGTGACGACGAATGAAGTGACGGAAATCACACAGACCACTGCCACCTGTGGCGGCGAGGTGACATCTGACGGCGGCGCGGCGGTTACTGCCCGCGGCGTGTGCTGGAGCACGTCGCAGAACCCGACGGTCTCCGACTCGCACACCACCGACGGCAGCGGGACCGGCAGTTTCACGAGCAACATCACAGGACTGACGGAAAATACGACATATTACGTTCGTGCATACGCCACCAACAGCGAAGGGACGAGCTACGGCGAACAGAGGAGCTTCACCACATCGCAAAACATCACTTCGCCGACAGTGACGACAAACAATGTCACCGACATCACCCAGACCACTGCCACCTGTGGCGGCGAGGTGACATCTGACGGCGGCGCGGCGGTTACTGCCCGCGGCGTGTGCTGGAGCACGTCGCAGAACCCGACGGTCTCCGACTCGCACACCACCGACGGCAGCGGGACCGGCAGTTTCACGAGCAACATCACAGGACTGACGGAAAATACGACATATTACGTTCGTGCATACGCCACCAACAGCGAAGGGACGAGCTACGGCGAGCAGAAGAGCTTCACCACGCTGAGCGGTGGCGGTGGCGACCACGAGTACGTTGACCTCGGCCTCCCGAGCGGCCTCTTGTGGGCGACGTGCAACGTGGGCGCGGACAGCCCCGAGGACTACGGCTGGTACTTCATGTGGGGCAGCGTTACGGAAGGCGGAGACCCTAACTGCAGCTGGGCGAACTGCCCCGGCAACGGAGGGAGCAGCGACTATAATGCGACTGCCTTCAACACATGGGAAGCCGCTAATCTGACAGGCGGTGTCCTGAATCCTGATGTGGATGCCGCGACCGCTAACTGGGGCGGTGACTGGCGGATGCCTACGACTACAGAGTGGCAGGAGCTGTACAGCAACACGACCTGCACATGGACTACAGAAAATGGTGTGTATGGCCGTAAATTCATGAGCAAGACAGACGGCAGCAAATACATCTTCCTCCCGGCTGCCGGCTACCGCCTTGACACGGACGTGGTCGATGCGGGTTCCTACGGCTTCTACTGGTCGAGTTCGCTCTACTCGTCCTATCCCAACCTCGCGTACAGCATGTTCTTCAATTCGGGCGATGTCTTTCCGCAGAACCACTACTACCGGTACTACGGGTTCTCGGTGCGCCCAGTGCAGTAGTTCTTAGAATTTAACCTGCCTTGTCAAGAAGCGAGGCAGGAGGGGCGGAAGTGCGGGCGTCGCCGCTGTCGTTTGTCAACAAGAGGTTGCTCCACTTCGCTGCGCTCGGTCGCAATGACGCTGGTATTATAAACAACTGATATTTAGTGGGTTGCGGCTTCGCCGCAACCCACTAAATATTTTTATTTTCCAAGTGGTGTCGTCCTTGCGAGCGACCGCAGGGAGTCGAGCAATCTTACCACCAACCGCCGTTGTCCTTGCGAGCGACCGCAGGGAGTCGAGCAATCCCCGCCGCACTGGCACAAAAACTTTATGAACTTTATAAACTTTATGAACTTTATAAACTTTATGAACTTTATAAACTTTCCAAAACTTTTTACTATTTTTGCAACCGAAAAAACATCGCGTTATGAAATACTCGATAGGAACCCAGACGTTCAGCACCATCATAGAAGAAGGCATGGTGTATGTGGATAAGACCGACTTCGTTT
>JAKSNA010000029.1 GCA_024400295.1 Bacteroidales bacterium
AGTTAAAAGAGGAGAGTTAAAAGAGGAGAGTTAAAAGAGGAGAGTTAAAAGAGGATGGAAGCCAATTGTCAACTCGTGAAACTTGTGTTAAAAAACTTGTGTAACTTGTGTTAAAAAACTCGTGAAACTTGTGTTAAAAAACTCGTGTAACTTGTGTTAAAAAATAATTGTGTCAAAATGAAAATATTAGTTTTAGGTTCGGGCGGCCGTGAGCACGCTCTTGCTTGGAAGATAGCTCAAAGTGAAACAGTATCAAAGGTTTATATCGCTCCAGGAAACGCTGGAACAGCATCTGTCGGTGAGAATGTTCAGGTGAACATCGACGATTTTAAGGCCGTTAAAGAGGTGGTGCTGAAAAATGAAATTGATATGGTTGTTGTTGGCCCGGAACAGCCGCTTGTTGACGGTATAGTTGATTTCTTCAAGAATGACGCTGATTTAAAAGACGTTAAGATTATCGGTCCGGACAAGAAAGGTGCACAACTTGAAGGCAGCAAGGCTTACGCCAAACGTTTCATGGAGAAATACGGCATTCCGACGGCTGCATGCTTCACGGTCACGGCCGGAAACCTCAGCGAAGGCATCAGTTATCTCGAAACACTTGAGGCTCCTTACGTCCTCAAAGCCGACGGCCTCGCTGCCGGCAAAGGCGTGCTGATTCTCAATGACTTGACCGAAGCTAAGGCAGAACTCAAAGAGATGCTCTCGGGCAAGTTCGGGAATGCGTCGACGAAAGTCGTCATCGAGACTTTTTTAAAAGGAATCGAAGTCTCAATGTTCGTGCTGACCGACGGCAACGGCTATGTCATCCTTCCTGAAGCCAAAGATTACAAACGCATCGGGGACGGCGACAATGGCCTGAACACCGGCGGTATGGGCGCGGTGTCTCCTGTGCCGTTCGTAACTCCAGACTTCGTGAGTAAAGTTGAAGACCGTATCATAAAGCCGACGATAAAAGGTCTGAAGGCGGAGTCAATTGATTATAAGGGGTTTATCTTTCTCGGCCTCATGAACTGCGGCGGCGACCCGTATGTCATCGAATATAACGTGCGTATGGGTGACCCCGAGACGGAGGGTGTGATGACGCGCATCGACTCCGACTTCGCGCAACTCCTCGACGCTTGCGCACAAGGCAAACTTGCTGAAGCTCATTACAAGGCAAGTCCTGATACGTCGGTCACTGTCATGCTTGTCTCCGGCGGCTATCCTGAATCATATAAGAAAGGGATGATTATCAGCGGCTTGGATGATGTCTGCCAATGTTGCATGGTGGCTCATGCTGGCACTAAGTTCGATGCTGACGGTAACGTCGTGACATCGGGTGGCCGTGTCATAGCCGTCACCGCCCACGGAAAGAATATCGAGGAGGCGAGGGCGAAGGCATACAAAAACGTTGAGAAAATCAAGTTCGAGGGCGTGAATTTCCGTCACGACATCGGCCTCGACCTAATGAACCTGTGATGTTGAGGTTTTTCAGAAAAGATTATGTCGAGCAGTTCGTTGTCATCGTGCTGATGCTCGTAACAGCTTGGGTGCCAGCGTTTGTCAATGCTCCGCGTGATTTGTACATATACGGGAATCCGGCGCCATTGTACAATATCTTGGCGTCGGCTTTCAGTTTCGCGCCATGGCTCATGACGGTACTGGCCTTCGTCATATTCTCGTTTTCTGTGTTTTTCTTCAACTCGATACTCACCGCCAACCAGCTTTCGGTGCGAAACAGTACCATCGGTGCGATGACTGCAATCGTCTGTGTTTCAAGCGCAGCAATAAGCGTCGAATCGTATCCGTTCATGCTCGCCTGTCCGCTGATCTTGGCGGCATTACAGACATTGTATGTGCTTTTCCTTACGGAAAAACCGGAGTCGTACCTGTTTAATATCGGACTGTTCCTGTCAATGGCATCGATGTTGTATATGCCGTCTGTCGTGTTGATAATGTGGGTGTTGCTTTCTATGATGATATTCGGATATAAGCAAATAAGGCTTTATTTTATCCCTATGCTCGGATTCGTGACACCTTATTTCATAATGATGTCGGTGTGCTATTTCACAAGGAATCTGGAAGAGTTTTTTGCGTTGTATTCAAACGGGTTCCTCGGACTTGAGTTCCAAAGAATGTCATTGACGTCTCAGGATATGATAGTGCTTGCGGTGGAGTTTGTGCTGTTCGTTTTGTCGTATCTTGTGTTGAAATCATCGAAATCCGACAACTCTGTTCCGATGCGGAAAAGGATGGGGGTGACGGCGGTTTTGTTGCTTTCTTCACTTTTAATGATGACATTACAAGTGCCTGTGATGTGCAATGGAATGATTTTTGTCGCTTTGTCGATATACTATTCCATGGCACTGTCAGCTTTGAAAAGGTCGCTGACTGCTGATATTATGATAATTGTCATGATGGTTGGAGCTTGTGTGGTACAATATTTGCAGTTGTTATGAATTTGAAACAGTATTATACAGAAGATCTCATTGAGGCCGGCTGTGATGAGGCCGGTCGTGGCTGCATAGCGGGGCCGGTGGTGGCTGCCGCGGTGATTCTTCCGCGTGGCATTGATTTCCCTGATTTTGATGACTCAAAGAAACTGACAGAGAAACAGCGCGAAAGGCTGAGAATCAAAGTGTTAGATAATGCGTTGGCTTATGGCGTCGACATTGTCTCCGCCAAGGAAATCGATGAGATAAACATCCTTAACGCCTCGTTTCTGGCCATGCACCGCGCCATCGACCAGCTGAAAGTCAGGCCGGAGTTGCTGCTTATTGACGGAAACCGTTTTAATCCGTACAAAGGCATCAGGCATCAGTGCATCGTCGGCGGTGACGCGAAATATCAGTCGATAGCGGCGGCGTCAATACTCGCAAAGACAACCCGTGACCACATCATGGAGGAATATCACAAAGAGTTTCCGCAGTATAACTGGTTGAAAAACAAGGGTTATCCGACGCCCGAACACAAAAACGCCGTCGCGGAACACGGCGTTTCGCCCATCCACAGGATGACATTCAACATGGCGATACAGCTGAAGCTGTTCTGAAAAAAAAGGCGTTATTTCTTGATTTTGTTCATCAGGCTGATGCCGATGTTCTCGATGATTCCGGTGACGAGGGCGTTTCCCATCAGGAAGGCTCGGCGGATGTCGGAAGCTCCAAGTGTGTGATTGTCAGGGAACATATTGAGGCGTTCAAGCTCGACCGGCGTCAGGCGACGGTAGCGGCCGCTTGGCGTGAGAACAACATGCTTGAAGCGTGACGCGCCGGAACCGCCTTCGCCTGTGATGATTGTGCGGGAAGGCTTGTCGAGGTAGTCGGGGAAAGCCATCTTGCCTTCCGAGTAATTGTATTCGTGCCCGGTTGTCTTGTTGACTCGTTTCTCCGACTTGCTGCCCTTAAGATATTCCCATTGTTTCAGTTCTTCTTCGAGAATGAAAAATTCTGCCGGGACATCTTTCTCGTCGATGAGAATCTGTCCGAGCGTCAATGTAACTCCGTGATAGTCAGGTTCTGAATCAAAAGACATGACGTTTCTGTCAATCATTATTCCGGTGTCGCCGAAAGGACTGAGGTTTTTCCCTTTGTTGAATGTCGCGGAGACCTGTGACAAGTCGCCGGCAATTTTAAACTCTGACTTTTTTTCAACAGAATCGGTGATAGGGAACACCTCGGCCATTGTCCCGTTCTTTGCAATCCAGTTCATCGGGTCGGTGATTGACTTTGCGACATCTGTATCTTTGTGATAGGCGACGATATAAGTGCGTCGGCGGCGTTGTGGCATCCCGTATTCGGCGGCGTTGATGACGCGCCATTCGACGACGTAGCCGAGGTCGGAGAGTGACGCGAGGATGATTGCGAAGTCGCGTCCGCGCTGTGATGCGGGTGATTTCAGCAGACGGTCAACGTTTTCAAGGAAGAGGTACTTCGGCGGGTTCTTGTGGTCGCGCAGGATGCGGTGAATCTGCCACCACAGCACGCCTTTCTTGCCTTCGATGCCGCCGGAGTTTCTCAATGTCGTGGCGACAGAGTAGTCCTGGCATGGGAATCCGCCCACGAGCAGGTCGGCGTCGGGTATCTCGTCAACGTCAACGGTGGCGATGTCGGCGTTGGAGTGTCCGGCGGCCCCGAACCTGCTGCAATAAATTATGGAGGCGTCCTGCCGTTTCGTCGAGGGCTCCCATTGGTTGTTCCACACTGTCTTGTAGTGTTCGGAGGCTCTTTCGAGTCCGATGCGGAAGCCGCCGACACCGGCGAAAAGCTCGATGACGCGGAGGTCATTGCTCGTTTGAGCAAATGAATGATTGTTATAACTCATAGTGCAGTTATTTTGCGCTTGGACTTCATCCGTCAGGCTGTTCAAAGGGACAAAAAAGCGTGGACGATCATTATCTACGCTCTGAGGCCCTGAGAACTGCCCTTGTTTACAGATAAGTCATGTCCACGCATTACTGCGAACATTGTTCTTATTCGTTGCAAACAATCTTGAAATTTCTCAGGTTTCAGAGCATCACCGAATAAAATACAAACGCTATGATTTATAATATGTTATTGTTTGGTGTTTCTAATATTTTTATGTTTTTAATATGTTTTAGAATAATTTTGTTATTTATGAATCTCCAGAAACTTCCATCCGTTGAAATGAATCATGTGTTCCGGCATTTCGGCAATCCAAACCTCGGTCTCCCATGCAATGTTATTGGATATTGTTCTGAAACTATTCAATGTCTCAAAAGCAGTGATAAAAACAATGTCTGACTTGCAGTCTTTCAGTTTGTTTTTTATTTTGTAAAGCCTGGTCTTGTCCCATTGGCCGGTGCAATGAAATGCTTCAATCAGAAACAGCAGATTCTTGTCTTTATTGTATGCAATGATGTCAGGTAACTCCTCATGTTCCAAATTGAAGAAACCAAGTTCGTTTAACTGTATCTCGTCCTTGAACAATAATTTGTCGCCAGTGTCGCCAACATATAAGACGCAACATCCTTTGCCAAAATATGTCAGGAATTTTTCAATTATCGCTTTTTGCAACTGATTGTGTTCGCCATAGCTAAGCAATAACTCTGAACCGTCTGGCAATGTGACGGGGATGCTTTCAACCTCTCTTTTCTTTTCCAATTCGTTTTTCAGGTCGATCGACTTTTGTTTGTATTCAGCCAAAGCTTTATCCCATTCGTCTGCTCCATGTGTTTTTAATAGTTGGGCAAAATCATCATTTAGACAATAAGCTCTATTACCGTCATTTGTTGCTTTTGAATTAATGGATGCAGAATTTATTGCTATGTTGCTTAATACCAGTAACTTTAAGTCTTTTCTTCTGATGTCATCGTATGAACCGTCTGCAATATTTCCCCCAAAATATTTGTTTAAATAGGTTATTATTTCTCTTGTTCTGAGAAAAACACCATCTTTTACTGATTTAACTTCTGAAAAATTTGTTTTAATGTTACCGATGGCCATGCAAACTTTGGCAACTCGTTCAAGCCTTCTGTCGGTCAGTCCTTCTAATGGAATCCCAACTTCATTCAAGACATCTAATATCGCAAAGATATTTTTCTTTACCGCCGATTTGACTTTTACAGATAATCTAATTTCCATAAGCGTAAAATAATCCTGTTACCGTCTCATTTACCTCTTCGATATAGTATTTGCTTTTTTCCTCCGCATGATATGCCGTTTTCACAGCCAATGCTAATTTGTATGCCAACAGCGGCGGCACGGCATTCCCGATCTGGGTGAACTGCTTTGTCTCATTCCCTGCGAACTCGAACCAATCCGGGAAGCTCTGTAATCGTGCTGCTTCTCTTGTCGTTATCCTCCTTCTTCTGCCGTCTGGCAATTTGACCCTGTGCATGTCGCTTGTCGCTCCTGCTAAATTCCTGCACGTCAATGTCCTGGCAGGAAGATTTGCATGCAGGTCTCTTGGGTTTATACAACATGATTTCTTCTCATATTCTGCGATGTAATTGTCTTGTGCAGGTGTGAGGAACTTGCTGTTCTCATCAAATAAAGTCATGCTGTCGCCGATGGCTTCGTAAACTGTAGTCTTTTTTTGCTCAACGGTCGGGTATTTGAAACAAGATTTATACCCGACTGTAATCAGCCGCTCCCTGTTCTGCGGCACTCCGTGATTGACGGCGTTAAGAACTTTATATTCAACAATATAGCCTAACGACCTTAATTCGTTCAATATCAAATCCAGATACCACTTGTGACGTCCCAAGATGTTCTGGACGTTTTCAAACATGAAAATTTTTGGCTTGATTCGCCTCACGGCATCAATGAAAATGGGGAAGCCGTCCCTTGCGTCTTCCATCCCTTTCTGGCTTCCTATCCTGCTGAATGGCTGACAAGGAGGCCCGCCAATCACAATGTCGATATTTTCAATATTTGGATAGTCATATCCAACATGCAACATGTCGCAGAAACATTTGCCAACGAGATTCTTGTTATATGTGTTAACCGCATCCTCAACGCATTCAAATCCTATCGTCTTAAACCCAGCGGCTTCAAAACCAAGTGACAACCCGCCGCAACCTGCAAACAAATCCAAAACCAGACATTTTTCGGTTATGTTTGGCTTTAAAACATCGTTTATATGCTGAACGTATTCCATTTAAATGCTTGATGTGTTCTTTTAACAGACTGCAAAGATACGTTTTTTATTTATTTCATTGAAAAGGTATAAAAAAACATTTTACGAAAGGTTTCGCCTTGCTCATGTGTTTTAATTTGTAAATTTGTGGCAAACGCTCTGATTATAAATGTTAGCCGTGCTTTTATTCTTTCCTGAATTTTTCCTGCAAAAATACACATTTCCCTAAAATAATCAGGCGTTTTTTTCAAAATAAAAAACATTCAAATCTCAATTTTGCGTATCTTTGCAACTTTCAATTTATTAACGGATATGGTCGATTTGTCTGAAATGCTGGTCGTCGGTGTTACCTCACGCGCGTTGTTCAACCTTGAGAAGGAAAATGAGATTTTTGAGCGCGAGGGCGTGAAACGTTACCGCGAATACCAGGAAAAAAATCAGGATGTGCCGCTCGAGATTGGCACGACTTTTTCATCATAATACATTCTTTCCACTTTTTCATGCGCATCGTCTTCGCTTTCTGCCTTGACTGTAACGGTGCGAGCCAATGTTTCTTTTACTGTCACCTTGTAATATTTCATATTAAAATTTTTCAAGTTATTTAATCCACCGAGTTTACTTATTGTTTCTATAACTGCTTGAGATTGGGTCATATTTTCAAATTTGCGGCAAAAATAGTGATTTTAATCTGTTTATTCTGAAATTTATTCCTTTGTTTTAAATAAGAACCAATGTGTTATATTTCTAACAACTTCCTTTGCCGTTCAAGTTCTGCCTGAAGTTCCTCAACAGTAGGCAAAGTTAATGTATATTTCGATGCAAACATCTGTTTTGCGTCATTTAGGACGGAGTATTTTGCGATTGCAACGTTTTTCTCCGAACAAAGAATCAATCCAATGGTTGGATTGTCGTCTGGCTGCTTCATCAAGTCGTCAAACATTCTTATATAACTGTCCATTTGCCCTACATCAGCATGAGATAGTTTGCCTAACTTTAAGTCAATCAATATGTAGCATTTTATTATGCTGTTGTAGAAGACCAAATCGATGTAAAAATCCTCGTCATCGTAACGCATACGTTTCTGACGTGCGACAAAACAAAAGCCGCGTCCAAGTTCCATCAGAAATGACTGAAGATTTCCAATCATGGCTTTTTCAATGTCTGTTTCATGTAGTGACGAATAATCGTCAAGATTCAGAAATTCAAGTACATACGGGTCTTTAATAAACTCCAACGGCGAGATTTCGGACAATTTTTGTTCGGCTTCTTCAATTACCGGCTCTTTAACTCGGCTCGACAACAACCGCTCATAGTACAACGTTGAAATCTGACGATCAAGTTGACGTGTTGACCATACTGCATCGGCAGCTTCGTTCATATACCATGTCCTTGCAGCAATGTTTTCAACGCTTAATAACCTGCGGTAATGACTCCAGCTTAATTCGTGACGCAGTGTGTCACAAATTGGGAATGCCTTGTAAAACAATCGCATATAACGCAGATTGCTTTCATCAAATCCTTTCCCAAACTCTTTTGAGAGTCGTTCGGCAATATTTTTCAGCACGAATTTCCCATAATCAGCACGTTGGTTGTGAAGCTCATCTTCTGTTATGAGTCGTCCGATTTCCCAATAGGCCGTCACCATCGTGAAATTCACGGCACGGCATGCGGTCTGCCGAGCCTGCGCAAGTACGTTCTTTATCGAATCGTACAAATTGTTTCCAATCTGAACGATGGTTTGGTTCTTTTCATCCATACAAAATAATAGGTTTATAGAAAATCTTCTTTATTGTTTTGTTAAATATTTGATATTTAATAATTTGATAAAAAGTCTGATTTAAATGACTGACTTCGCAAAAATACACATTTCCCTAAAATAATCAGGCGTTTTTTTCAAAATAAAAAACATTCAAATCTCAATTTTGCGTATCTTTGCAACTTTCAATTTATTAACGGATATGGTCGATTTGTCTGAAATGCTGGTCGTCGGCGTCACCTCACGCGCGTTGTTCAATCTTGAAAAGGAAAATGAGATTTTTGAGCGCGAGGGCGTGAAGCGTTACCGCGAATACCAGGAAAGAAACCAGGACGTGCCGCTTGAGATTGGCACGGCTTTTTATCTCGTGAAAAGCCTCCTGCAGCTGAACAAGCAGGCGCAGAGGCCTGTCGTTGAAGTCGTCGTGATGTCGCGCAACAGTCCGGAGACCGGCATCAGAATCCTTAAGTCCATCGAGAAATATGACCTCGGCATCACTCGTCTGGCGTTCACCGGCGGCGAGTCGATGGCGCCGTATATCGAGGCTTTCGGCATCGACCTCTTCCTCTCGAAAGACGAGAAGAGCGTGCAGTCGATCATCGACACGCACAGCTGCGCCGCGGCCGTCATCTATGAGCCGCCGACGGCGTTCAACCCCGATGACAACACCGTGAAGATCGCCTTCGACGCCGACGCCGTGCTGTTCTCCGAGGAGGCTGAGATCTACTCGCGCGTGGAAGGCCTCGACGAGTTCCACCGTTATGAGGACGAACATCAGGACGAGCCGCTGCCGGAAGGGCCGTTCGCCAAGCTGCTCATCAAGCTGTCGAAGATACAGGCCTCGCTGCCCGTCACCGTCGAGCTCTCGCCGCTGCGCCTCGCCATCGTGTCGTCACGCAGCGCACCGGCGCACATGCGCGTCATCAAGACCCTGAAGAAATGGGGCGTGTATGTCAACGAGGTCTATTTCCTCGGCGGAATGCCTAAAGACAAGGTACTCAAGGCTTTCGGCGCACATATCTTCTTCGACGATCAGGATGTTCATCTCGAGACATCAAGCAAGGTGGTGCCTTCGGGCAAAGTGCCGTATTCATCCGACTCACCGCTGAAAAACATGTAAAAACGAAATATTTTTTGCGTTTTATATCTTTTCCAAAATTCAAACGTTATCTTCAAAAAATAAGAAATATGGCAAACTCGATTTTATGGGCTGACGATGAGATTGAACTCTTGAAGCCACACATTTTATTCTTGGAAAAGAAAGGTTATGAAGTGGTTACGGCAAACAGCGGCGTCGATGCGCTCGACCTCGTGCGTTCGCAACATTTTGATATTGTGTTTCTTGACGAACAGATGCCTGGCATCTCTGGCGTCGAGACTCTCGAAAAAATCAAGGCGGAGTTCCCGAACCTGCCCGTTGTGATGATCACGAAGAGCGAGGAGGAACGCATCATGGAGGACGCCATCGGCAGCAATATCGCCGATTATCTGATAAAACCGGTCAATCCGAATCAGATCCTGCTCTCGCTGAAACGCAATCTCGAAAACAAGAAACTCGTTGACGAGAAATCGACGTCGAAATACCAGCAGGAGTTCCGCAAGATAGGCATGGATTTGAATAACAACCTCAACTTCGACGAATGGGTCGGAGTATATAAGAACCTGACACGCTGGGAGCTGGAGCTTCAGAAGTCGGCCGACGACGGCATAAAAGAGATTCTCGCATTGCAGAAGCAGGAGGCGAACAACCTGTTCTCGCGTTATGTCGAGAAGAATTATTGCGACTGGGTTGGCGGACGCTGCGAGTCGAAGCCGACGATGTCGCATACCGTGATGAAAAATAACGTGCTGAACAGATTGACCGATGACGATAAACCGTTGTTTTTCATACTGATAGACAATCTCCGCTACGACCAGTGGAAGTCGATACAGCCGCTTGTCGAGCAGTTTTTCCACGTTGAGGACGATGCCATTTACTACAGCATCCTGCCGACCACTACGCAGTATGCGCGTAACTCTATCTTTGCCGGCCTGATGCCGCTTGAGATACGCCGCCGTTTCCCAAATTACTGGACTGACGAGGAAGACGAAGGCACTAAGAATCAATACGAAAGCGAGCTTCTCGGCGAACAGCTGAAACGTTTCGGTAAGAATATCAAGTACTCATATAATAAGGTGCTGAACCTCGCCGCCGGGAAGAAGCTCTACGAACAGATGAGCAACCTGATGCAGAACAAACTCAATGTCATCGTCTATAACTTCGTTGACATGCTCTCGCATGCACGCACCGAGATGGAGATAATTCGCGAACTCGCTGACGATGAGGAGGCTTACCGCTCGCTCATGCTGTCGTGGTTCGAGCATTCGTCGCTATACGACATGATGAAGTTCATCTCGTCGAAAGGCTGCGACATGGTTGTCACCACCGACCACGGCTCCGTTTATGTCAAGAATCCGGTGAAGATTCTGGGCGATAAGAACGTCAATACAAACTTGAGGTATAAATACGGCAAGTCGTTGAAATACAATGCAAAAGAGATGTTTGAAGTGAAAGACCCCGAGAAGATTTTCCTTCCGAGAGTCAATGTCAGCACCGCATACGTCTTCGCCCGCGCAAACGATTTCTTCGCTTACCCGAACAACTATAACTATTACGTCAATTATTACAAAAACACATTCCAACACGGCGGCATCTCGATGAGCGAAATGCTCATCCCCGTCGCATATATGAAAGCAAAATAATGGAAACGAAAACTTTTGAAATAAACGGCGTCGAAGAGCTTTCACAAGTCACAAACTTGCTGCTCTCATGGCGTGACAAATCCGACATCATCGCTTTTTATGGTCCGATGGGGGCGGGAAAGACAACACTCATCAAGAACTTGTGTCACCGTATGGGCGTGACTGATGAAGTCAACAGTCCGACATTTGCTCTTGTAAATGAATATCTTACGAATCAGGATGAAGGCTCGATATTCCATTTTGATTTTTACAGAATCAAGAAGTTGGAGGAGGTCTTCGACATCGGTTACGAGGATTATTTCTACAGTGGGCACCTTTGTCTCCTCGAGTGGCCCGAACTCATCGACCCGCTGATGCCCGACCATTTCGTCAAAGTCGAGATTGCGTTGGGAAACACCGACACATCAAGGAAAATCACTTGTTCAATAATCTGAAACGTTTAAAATATATTTTCACTTAATGGTTCTGTATTCTGGAGATGTTGGGCAGCTGTCGCAAATGATTGATTCTCATTCAAGAATATTTGTTCTTGTTGATGGGAATACGATAAATTTCTGCCTGCCGCTGTTTTTTGAAAAGACGAGGATCAGCAACTTCACGCTGATTGAAATCCCTTCGGGTGAGAATTGCAAGAATCTTGACACGGTCCAGAAAATCTGGTCGCAACTTGTTGAAAATCACGCTGACAGGAATTCGTTGCTGATAAATCTCGGAGGCGGTGTGGTGTCGGACATGGGCGGATTTGCGGCTTCGTGTTATCAGCGTGGCATCGGCTTCATCAACGTGCCGACAACGCTTCTGTCGATGGTTGATGCCGCTGTCGGTGGAAAGACGGGTGTTGATTTCCAAGGACTTAAAAATCAAATCGGACTGTTCTCTAATCCTTTGGCGGTTTATGTCGATACTGATTTCCTGCTGACATTGCCTGTGCGCGAGCAGAAATCGGGACTGGCAGAGATGATAAAGTACGGGTTCATTTCCGACAAATCGTTTTTTGATGTACAACTGCCTGTAAGTCAGGAGTTTGTGAAGAGAGCCATTGATGCCAAGGAGAAAATAACGCAAAAGGACCCGAATGAGGCCGGATTGCGTAAAGTCTTGAATTTCGGACACACTGTTGGTCATGCCATTGAGACGTATCTTCTTGATTCACAAAATTATATGCTTCATGGCGAGGCTGTCGCCATTGGCATCATTCCGGCATTGTGGCTGTCTGAAAAATATTGCGGCTTAGACACGAAATGGGCTGGATTTTATAAGACACTATATAAAGACAAGTTTGATTATTTCAATCTTAAGGATTTGAATCTCAATGCTTTGATTGAGATAATGCGTCATGATAAGAAAAACGCGGATGGGAAAATCCGCTTCGTGTTGGTTTCCGAGCCTGAGAAACCACATTATGACATTGTCGTTGAAGAATGTGATATTATTGAGTCTTTGAATTATCTCGTTGATTTTCTTGGAGATGAGAGTTCGTTTGGCAAATAAAAACTTTAAAGTCAGCGTGCCGCTTGTTGGAAGCAAGAGTGAGAGCAACCGCGCTCTGATGATTTGTTTTTATGCTGGTTTTGAGCCGAAGATAAATAATCTCTCTAATGCTGATGACACTGAACTCCTTTCGGAATTGTTAAAATTTATTAACAATAGTAAAGGACAATATTCATTAAATGAGATTGACTGTCAAAATGCCGGTACTGTGTTTCGTTTTCTCACCACTGCCTTGGCGTTGAAATCTGGGGAATGGCTCTTGACTGGCTCGGAGCGGATGCATAAACGTCCGGTTAAGGACTTGGTTGATGTTTTGCGGCAACTTGGAGCAGATATTCAATATCAGGATGTTGTAGGTTTTCCACCCTTATTGATTAATGGTAAAAATCTTTGTGGCGGAGCTGTCTCCGTCGATGTCAGCAGGAGTTCGCAGTATGCTTCGTCGTTGCTGCTCGCCGCCCCGACTTTTGAGAATGGCCTCAAGTTGCATCTCGAAGGCGAACTCACTTCCTTGCCGTACATTGACATGACTGTCAGGATTATGTCGGAATATGGCGCTAAAGTGCATCGTGACGGTCGTGACATCGTTGTCGAACATTCTGATTATCAAAATGTTGAATACGTTATGGAAAGCGATTGGAGCGCGGCTTCGTATTGGTATGAAATTGTCGCACTGAGCGGCGGCGGACAGGCTTTCCTGCGGAATCTGAAAGAGAAATCCATTCAAGGTGACAAACTCGTTGCGGAGATTTTTGATGGTTTCGGTGTGAAAACAATATTTGAAAATGGTGGCGCAACTGTTGTGAGATCAATGTCGAATTGTAAAAATTTATTTGAATTTGACTTCACAAACGCGCCGGATCTGTTCCCAGCTGTCATCGCATCATGCGCCGGACTTCAGGTCAGTGCTATGTTCGCGGGCTTGAGGAATCTTGCCATAAAAGAGTCGGACCGAGTCGGTGCGATGGTCGCGGAACTTGGGAAAATAGGAGTGGAGTTTGAACGGTTGTCTGGTGATGTATTGAAAATGAATGCGTTGAAAGATCTGCCGATGTATGATGATGACAATCCTGTTGTCTTTAATTCACACGATGACCACCGGATTGCGATGGCTTTGGCACCGTTGTCGATGAAGATTGGTGCCGTCGAGATTGAGAATGCGGAGACTGTTTCAAAGTCATATCCGAATTTCTGGCGTGATTTCTCAAATATTTTTTAACATTTAATAAAAAACATTAACTTTGCGAAAATTTTTGAGATGACTGTTGACCTTTTTGTTTCATGCGTAATCGACCAGTTTTATCCGATGACGGCGATGAATGTGCTGAAGTTGTTTCACGTATGTAATGTCGATGTCGAATACAATCCCGAGCAGACATGCTGCGGCAAGATAGCCTTCAACAGCGGCTTTGAAGATGACGCCAAAGCGTTGGGGGAGAAGTTCTTGAAAGATTTCCCGAACAACCGTCCGGTGGTTGGAATTAACGCCTCGTGTGTCGGTTTTATCAAAACGAGGTACAAGGAGCTTTTCTACAACACAGCATCGCACCTGAAGTATCAAAGTCTTGTCGGAAATATTTACGAACTGACAGATTTCCTTGTCAATAAGTTGAAAGTTGACTATTTCGGTGCGGTGTTTCCGCATAAAGTTGTCTATCACGATTCATGCTCTTCATTGCGTGAATTGGGGCTGAAAGACGAGGGGCGTCAGTTGTTGTCGAAGGTCAACGGATTGGAACTCATTGAGTTGGAGCATCCTGAAGTGTGCTGCGGCTACGGAAACAGTCTCTTCGCGGTTCAACATGAATCGATTTCATGCGCTTTGGCGAAACAGAAAACAGACGATGCCATTGCTGCCGGCGCGGAATACATTGTCACCAACGACATGTCGTGCCTGATGCATCTCGACTCATATGCAAAGAAACAGAATCTCCCGATCAATATTATCCACATCGCCGACGTGCTGGCTCAGGGCTGGTGATTGTAGTTGGGCTAATAAATAATTATTTCAAAAAATTTAACAAATTTTAACATTTTTTTTTCATCCACTTCAAATAATTTTCCTACCTTTGCATCATCATAATCGTTTCAGTATGGCACTTATTGATAATATATCAGATTTGAAACAAGCACTCAGCCGTCAAAATCTTAAGATGATATCCAATTATGACGTGGAGTTTTATCGAATCGCAGAATCTCTATTTAAGAATTTCGCAATACTGGTTGGCAATGTTGAATACAGATTCGTTGAGTTGGAATTCTATCTTAATATCAAAGATGAAACAAAGGGTATTACGTATAAACGTGACACCGAAGCTGGCGAATGGTTAGTTCATTACAGCGGATTTGATTTGTCTTTTGAAAGTTCCATCAAGGAAGAATTTTATGGCGGAATATTAATTAGGGCCATAACATCTGGCGACTATGACAATGAAAAGAAAAAATATATTAATGGACCATTAAGGTGCCTTTTGCAAGTATTCAAAGGGATTAATGCGCTTGATTCTGACAGTAAAGCTCCTCAGATAATCGAATCTAAATCCATTAAGGCTGAAGATATAAAAGAATTGGTGGTGCGCACGCGGCATGGTATTGATGAAGAAAAAAGAAGTAAGTCGAGATACAGATATACTATCCCTTTAGGATTGTGGCCAAGAGACAATGGCTACAAAGCATATCCGGCAGATTAAAACCCACTAACAAAATGATACAAGATAACCAATGCAACAGGGTGTTCTTTTCCGCCCTGCTTAGGGAACGCTGTCCCATTGCGTTCCGGGGACTGACCGAAGTCCTTGACAAATATGAAATTCCATGGTTTCTCCTTGAGGGAACAAATGATATCTGGTGCCGGGATTATATGCCAATCCAGATACTTCCGAACCAATTTGTGGGATATGACTATCACCCTGATTATCTGCTCCAAACAGTAAAGGACAGAGCCACAATAACGGACGGGAACGAGATTTGCAAGAAGTTGGGATATGCTTGCAGCAATATGCTTGGGGCGGTCAAGATAGATGGAGGCAATATGGTCAAGGCTGGCGGACGTGCGATAATGACAAGCAAGATTTTCGAGGAAAATCCAAGTGATAACCTGTCTTGGTTCATCCACTATATCGAGAGTGCTTTTGGTGCAAGGCTTGTCATTCTGCCCTGGGATGCAAACGAGGAGTTCGGCCACTCGGACGGAATATGCCGGTACATCGGCGAGGATAGGGTCTTGCTGACGAACTATGCGGACTTCGACAGCAGGATGGCTGAACGATTCCGCAATATCCTGAAGCCTTTCTTCAAACGGGTGGAAGAATTGACTTTCCGCACCAACAGGAAGCCTCACAAGCACAGCTGGGCCTATATCAACTGGCTTCAGACGGAGCGGGTGCTGATTCTTCCGAAGTTCGGCATTGAGGAGGACGAGCAGGCTTTTGAGCAGATTTCCCGCCTGATGCCGGAATATGCCGGACGTATCGAGATGGTGGATGCCAGCGACCTTGTAATCCACGGAGGGTGCTTCAACTGCTGCAGCTGGACAATCAGAGAAGAATCGTGCTATGATTCACCATCAAACGGAAGTGCCTTATGAACAATGTTTCAATTGAACCCAGTGCCGAGATTTACAAAGGAAGCTTTTCTTTGAGATTTGCACCAAAACCGGAAGATAAATATGTTCCGAGAAACTATGATGAAGAATGCATCTGCACCGGATTGCGCCTGCTGTCAGAAGGGAAATCGGAAGAGGGATTGAGATGTCTTCTGATTGCCTGGGCCGATGAGGATTTATGGGCGGGAGAACTTTTATCGTACGGATATACTGCAAACTGGTTTGGTGAGAACGATTACACGAAGGCTCTGCGAATCCTATACAAAATGGTGGACCGAGGCTCTCCGATGGCAATGAATAATCTTGGCACTATGTATATGGAGGGCTGTGGAGTGAAACGCAGTGACCGCTGGGCCAAGTACTGGTTTGAGAAGGCTGTGGCGCACGGATGCGTATTTGCTATGGTCAATCTTGCCAATATGCTGACCATCGGCCCGAAGAAGTACAGGGATTACAGCAGAGCCGTTGAGTTGTTGAAGATGGCTATGGAGAAAGACGACCCGGAGGCCTTCAACATGATGGGTCTATGCTATCATGAAGGTCGAGGCGTGCCTCAAGATGACACAGAGGCTTTTCATTATTACAAACTCGGTTACGAGAAAGGCGCAGGGCCGGTGTCTGCATATAATCTTGGCAGATGCTATTATTTCGGTCGTGGGGTTGATAAGAATCCAGATATAGCCAAGAAATTATTCAAGGAAGCAGAAAATGGAGGATTCCATGTGCAGTTTTTATCGGACAGTAATAAATAAAAATCGCTTCGCGAAATGTCTGTAAATCAACATGATTTCGCGAAGCGATTTTCATTTCACGCCTTGGCGTGTCACATTTACTTCAGTCCGTGTTTCTTCAGGAATCCGTCGAGACTCGGCTCCTGACCGCGGAATTTCTTGTACTGAACCATTCCTTCGTCGTTGCCGCATTCCTGCAAACAGTTGAGTCTGAATGACTTTGCGAGTTCGGGGTTGAACAGGTTGCCTGATTGTTTGAAGTAATTGAAAGCGTCGGTGTCGAGCACTTCCGCCCAGTAATAGACGTAATAACCGGCTGCATAGCCGCCTCCGAAGATGTGCCCGTAATACGTGCTTCTGTAACGCGGCACGATTTCGTCGATGAGGCCGATTTTGTCCATCGCCTCTTTCTCGAAAGCGTTGATGTCCAAGTCTTTGACTTCTTTCACTTTGTGATATTCCATGTCTAAGATTGCAGCCGCGAGGAACTCCACGGTGTTAAAGCCTTGGTTGAAGTTGCCGCTGTTTTCGAGCTTGTTAATCAAGGAATCCGGCATCACTTCGTTTGTCTGATAATGTTTCGCGTACATGCGTATGACTTCGGGGTCGTTGGCCCATTCCTCCATGATTTGGGAAGGAAGCTCGACATAATCGCGCGGGACGTTGCCGCAAGTCCTTGTGTATCTGCCTTCTGAGAAGAAAGCGTGGAGGCTGTGTCCGAACTCATGCCACATCGTCTCAGTCTCGTCCCAGTTGAGCAGTGATGGCTTGTCGCCTGTCGCGGGCGTGAAGTTCATCACAAGCTGCACCAGGGCCGGATGACGCACGCCGTCGATGTCGTAGCCGCCTTCGCGGAACGAGGTGCACCATGCGCCGGTGCCTTTGCTCGCGCGCGGGAAGTAGTCGAGGTAGAGCAGACCTAATGTCGTGCCGTCGGCTTCCTTGACTTCAAATGTCTCAATGCCGTCGAAATAGACCGGGATGTCGGTTCTTTTTTCAAATGAGATGCCGTATAACTTGTTGGCGGCCATGAACATGCCGTTGCGCACGTTGTCGAGCGAGAGGTAAGGCTTGAGCTGGTTTTCGTCGAAGTCGTACTTCGCCTTGCGCAGCTTCTCGGCGTAGAACCACCAGTCCCACGAGGCGAGTTTGAAGCCCGCGCCTTCATTGTCGGCGATGGCCTGCATCTCGGCGAGTTCCTTCTTGGCGACATTCAAAGCCGGCTCGAAAAGATTGGCGAGGAAGTTGTCAACGGTCGGGACGTCTTTCGCCATGTTGTTTGCCAATACGAACGATGCATAGTCTTCATAACCAAGAAGTTGTGCTTTCTGCAAACGCAGATTCACAATCTCGTTGATGACTTTCTTGTTGTCGTTGGCATTGTCGTTGTTGCAGCGGTTGATGTAACCTTTGTAAAGTTTCTCGCGGAGTGCGCGGTTTTCGGCGTAGGTGAGGAACGGAATCATGCTCGGTTTGGCGGTGGTGAAGACGTACTTGTCTGTAAGTCCCTCGGCTTCAGCCTGTTGCGCGGCAGCTGCGATGTTCGCTTCCGGAAGCCCGGCGAGGTCTTCGGCGTTATCGACGACCATCTTGAACGCCGCATTCTCGGCGAGCATGTTCTGGTTGAACTGGAGGTTCACGAGCGACAGGCGTTCGTTGATCTGACGCAGCCTGGCTTGGTCTTCGTCGTTGAGGCCGGCACCGCCGCGGATGAAGTCGCTGTAATATTTCTCGACGACGCGGTTCTGCTGCCCGTCGAGATTCATCTCGGCGCGATGGTCGTAAACGTATTTGATCTTCTCGAACAGCTTGGCGTTCATCGCGATGTCGTCGCTGTGAGCTGAAATGAGCGGTGACAGTTCCTCCGCGATTTTCTGTATCTCGTCGTCGCTCATGCACTCCATCATGTTGTAGAAGACGCCCGCGACGCCGCCGAGAAGCTCGCCCGACTTGTCGTATGCCCAGATCGTGTTCTCGAATGTAGGTGTCTCCGTGTTGCTGCAGATGGCTTCAATCTCAGCTTTCTGCTGTTTCATGCCTTCGATGAATGCCGGCTTGTAATGCTCGATTTTGATCTTGTCGAATGCAGGCGCGCCGAACGGCAACTCACTCTCAACAAAGAAAGGATTCTGTTCGGCATCTTTTGTCTTTGTGCCGCAACTGTCTGAATTGCAGGCGTTTAATCCTATGATACCCATAGCGCAAAATGTTATTAAATGTTTTACTTTCATAATTGTTAAATCAATTGAACAATAAATTTAAAATTTCGTCCGCAAAATTACAAAAAGTTTGTTTTGCTGACGACGTTCGGATTTAAGAAAAACATGTACGCCAATCGTGTTCAGTCGGTTGTGACACTCGATGATTTGTTTGAATGACTGCTTCGCTACATGATTTTTTAACGAATTAAATTTTCAAAAAATCTTTTCATCTTCCTTTTTTCTTTTTATATTTGCAGGTCAAAATTTTGAAAATTAATCCGCTGAGAAATATGGCATACATCTCATTCGACAAGCAACATCTGGTCAACTTGGAGTTTACCATGAACAAGGAAATCCTGAGGTCGAACCGCTCGGGAGCTTTCTATAATACTACCGTAATTGGTTGTAACACAAGGAAATACCACGGACTCTTGGTGATGCCGCAGCCTAAACTCGATAATAACAATCATGTGCTTCTGTCGTCGATTGATGAGACGATTATCGCCAACAAAGAGGAATTTCATCTCGGAGTCCACGAATACAAGGACGGCACGGTGGCACCGCGAGGACATAAATATCTGCGCGAGTTCACCGCCGAGCCAATCCCAAAGCTGACTTACCGCGTCGGCAGTTCGTTCCTGACTAAGGAATACATATTCGCTGAGAATGAACCGCGCATCCTGATACGTTACACGCTGACTGCGGCGGCACAGCCTATCACATTGAGACTCATGCCGTTCCTCGCTTTTCGCAATGTGCACATGGTCACACATGAGAATTATGCGGCAAACAGAAAATACACCCCGCTTAAAAATGGAGCCGCCTGGCAGATGTATGAGAATTACGACACTCTCTGCTTCCAGATCTCAAAGGCGAATGAATACACCCATTGCCCTGATTGGTATCGTAACTTGTTTTATATCAGAGAGTTTGAACGTGGATATGATGCCGTTGAAGACCTGTATGTCCCTGGCTTCTTTGAGGTTCAGATGAAGAAAGGCGACAGCATCGTCGTGTCGGCTGGCATCGAGGAGAAAAATCCTGCTCTTTTCAAGAAACAGTTTGATAATCAGATAGAACACCGCATCCCGCGCGACAGTTTCGAGCATTGCCTGCAAAATTCGGCGCAGCAGTTCATCATCAAAAACGATGACAGCACGCGTATGTTCGCCGGCTTCCCGTGGTTCGGCTCGTGCAGCCGCGACACGTTCCTCTCGCTTCCTGGCATCTGCCTCGCAAACGGCGACGAGAAGACATTCAAAGAGATGCTTAAGTACTTCATCGACAGGATGCAAGGACCGTTTTTCCCGCATAAATATTATCAGAAAAGTCTGTATTACACCGCCGTCGATTCGCCACTGTGGTTCTTCGTCGATATGCAGAAGTACGAGACGATGCTCGGCAAGACTAAGAAGTCGATTTGGAAAGAATACGGCGGCGTGATGACAAAAATAATCGAAAGTTTCATCAACGGCACCGACTTCAACGTGAAGGCGCGCGACAACGGCTTGCTTTATGCCGGAAACGAGAGTCTCGCCCTGACGTGGATGAACGTGTTCTGCGACGGCAAGCCGTGGACACCGAGGACGGGCTTCGCCATCGAAGTCAATGCGCTGTGGTACAACGCTTTGCGTTACGCCGTCGAGCTTCTTAAAACCGCAGATAAAAAGAATGCACACCTCGCTGAATGGAGCGGCGTGGCGGGAAAAATCGAGAAATCGTTTGTGGCGACATTCTACGATGAACAATATGACGTTTTCTTTGATTATGTCAATGAAAACGAAAGGAATAAGATGGTGCGTCCTAACATGTTGATAGCCAGCTCGATGCCGTAT
This sequence comes from Bacteroidales bacterium, assembly GCA_024400295.1. Classification (GTDB taxonomy): domain Bacteria; phylum Bacteroidota; class Bacteroidia; order Bacteroidales; family F082; genus Limimorpha. Next base: position 20,943 of record JAKSNA010000029.1, read on the forward strand.
TCGCCGATGAGAGACGAGCTGAAGAAGAAGATTCTCGACATCACCCGTTCGGAGTTGCTGACAATCAGGGGGTTGCGTTCGCTCTCACCCCGCGAGGAGCGCGAATATCGTGGCGTCACCTTGGGCAATCACCGCGAGCGGGAGCGTGCGTATCATAACGGTACCGTATTCCCTTGGCTTATAATGCCTTACGCGGATGCCTGCCTGTCAATCTATGGGAAAGCGGCACTGCCTTATCTCGAAGATTTGTATGATGGCTTTGAAAAGGCGATCTTCGTCAATGGCATCGGAAGCATCTCGGAGATTTATGACGGCAACCCGCCTCATGAGGCACGTGGCTGTATCTCGCAGTCAACGAGCGTGGCGGCGCTGCTGTATTTGAAGTATGTTATTGATTCACTGAAAGATAAAAACGTAAAGATATGAGAGTACTGATGTTTGGATGGGAGTTCCCGCCTCATATCACAGGCGGCCTCGGGACAGCATGTTTCGGCATGACCAAAGGTCTCGCGAAGAACGGCGTCGAGGTGCTTTTCGTCGTTCCTAAAGCTCACGGCGACGAAGACCAGACCAATGTGCGGCTGCTCAACGCCAGCGACGTCACTGTCAATATCGACAACGAGAAGGACAGAAGCTATTGGGACAGAGTGCAATACATGGAGATAGGCTCGAACATCATCCCGTATGTCGGGCCGGAGCAGTTCACCACGATGGTGGAGGAATATCGTCACGCCACCGACCATTTCCACAGCTCGGTGATGGCCCCGCGTTATGAGTTCTCTGGCAAATACGGCGCGAACCTCATGGAAGAGGTCGCACGTTATGCGCTGATCGGCTCGTCGTTGGCGACAAAATACGACTTCGATGTCATACACGCCCACGACTGGCTGACGTATTCCGCAGGCATCGCCGCCAAGGAGACGACGGGGAAGCCTCTCGTGGTCCACATGCACGCCACTGAGTTCGACCGCTCTGGCGAAAATATCAACACCAACGTCTATGCAATAGAAAGACGCGGTATGGAAGCCGCCGACCTTGTCATCACGGTGAGCGACTGGACTCGTAACATCGTGATAAACAAATACGGCATCAGTCCGGACAAGGTCATAACAGTGCATAACGCCGTAGAGCCGAGCGATAAGTCGCTTGACGAGTACGAGCGCAGCGGCCTGAAAGCCAAGGTGGTGACCTTCCTCGGACGAATCACTTACCAGAAAGGCCCTGAATATTTCGTCGAAGCTGCTTACAAGATCCTTCAGGTTGATCCGACGATACATTTCGTCATGGCAGGGACGGGCGACATGCTCCAGAAAATGGTCAAACGCGTGGCGCAGCTGAAGATCGGAAGTAACTTCCATTTCACCGGATTCCTGAAAGGCAACGACGTCGATCAGATGTTTGCGATGAGCGATGTCTTTGTAATGCCTTCAATATCAGAGCCTTTTGGTATCGTACCGCTTGAGGCAATGCGCCTGAAAGTGCCGGTCATCATCTCCAAACAGTCGGGCGTCTCTGAAGTCGTTCAACACGCACTGAAAGTCGATTTCTGGGACATCAACGGCCTCGCCGACGCCATCTACGGCATCTGTAAATACAAGGCGGTGTCGGACATCTTCAGAAATGAAGGGAAGGAAGAGGTCGATAACCTCAAATGGGAATACGCCTCGAAGAAAATCAAGGCGGTTTATGAAAAAGCAATCAAAGTAAAAAATTAGATATGAGATCTCTGTGCTTCTATTTCCAAGTGCATCAGCCTTACAGACTGCGCACTTACCGGTTCTTCGACATCGGAAAACGTCATTTCTACTTTGACGAATATGCCAGCCGCACAACGATGCAGCGCGTGTCGGAATTGTGCTATCTTCCAATGAATCAGTTGATTATGAGGAAGATGGAGAAACTTGGCAACAAGCTGAAGTTCGCGTTGTCGTTCTCGGGAACCGTTATCGAACAGATGCAGCAATATGCTCCTGCGGCCCTCGATAGCTTCCGGAAACTTGTCGCGACAGGCAACGTGGAGGTGCTCGCCGAGACTTATTCGCATTCGATAGCGTCAATGGTGAACAAAGACGCTTTCAAGATGCAAGTCTCTGAACATAAGAAACTTATGAAAGATGTGTTCGGGGTGAAGACACGTACTTTCCATAACACCGAACTCATTTATTCCAATGAAATCGGCAAGGATGTCTCGGAGATGGGTTTCGACTTGATTTTGACTGAAGGTGCCAAGCACGTCTTGGGGTGGAAGAGTCCTAACTATCTGTATGTCAATGCACTCAATCCAAAGATGAAGGTCATGCTCCGTAACTGGAAACTGAGCGATGAGATCGCCTTGAACTTCAGGAACGGGAACTTTACCGTTGATAGTTTCGTGGAGATGCTCAACGCCGTCCCGAAAGAGGAGGAAGTCGTCAATATTTTTGTTGATTATGAGACTTTCGGCGCGAATGTCAGTGCCTCGACAGGCATCTTCGACTTTATGGAATATCTGCCTGAAGCGGTGCTGGAACACACTGATTTTCAGTTTGTTGAGCCACATCAGATAGCCGACAAGCTCCAGCCGATGGGAGTGTTCGACGCACCGATACCGCTCTCGTGCCGCGATGAGGAACGCGACATGTCAACGTGGATGGGGAACGACCTTCAGGACGATGCGATTGAGACGCTGTATTCCAATTTCAGAAAGGTGAAAACCTCTAAGGATGAGGAACTTATGCGCGACTGGAACGCTTTGCAGTCATCGGAGAACTTCGCCGAAATGTGCACGAAACACAGCGGCGGGACACCATACGATTTTTACATCAACTACATGAATATATTAACTGATTTTAAAAACAGAATTTAATTGAAAACACCTGATTTTTTATTTGAGACCAGCTGGGAAGTCTGCAACATGGTCGGTGGAATATACACTGTGATTTCCACAAAGGCAGGCGAGATGAAACAACTCCTTGGTGATCATTATATTACGATTGGACCTGATGTCGTGAAAGAAGCTCACGAGACATTATATTTCGTTGAAGACACATCGCTTTTCGCTGAATGGCGCGAGAAAGTCGCTGCCACTCTCGGACTTAAAGTACGTGTCGGACGATGGAAGCTGCCGTGCAAGCCTCTCGCTGTCCTGGTTGACTATACATCGTTGTATTCCTCTAAGAATGAGATACTTGCACATCTGTGGGAGAAGTTTCAGCTTGACTCGATCCGCGGGCAGTGGGATTACATCGAGCCAGTGATTTTCGGCTACGCCGCCGGAAAGGTCATAGAGAGTTTCGTCGAGTGGAATGTGCGCGCTGACAATGTCGTGGCCCAGTTCCATGAGTGGATGACGGGTGCGGGCGTGCTTTACCTCAAGGAGAACTGCCCGCAGATCGCCACGGTGTTCACGACACACGCAACATATCTTGGGAGAGCTATCAGCGGAAACGGCTTGCCGCTTTATAATCAGTTGGTGACGTACAACCCGCAGACAATGGCGAACCGCTTCAACATCGTCTCGCAGCAGTCGATGGAGTCGAAGTCGGCACAAAACGCCGATGTCTTCACGACGGTCAGCGGAATCACCGCCAACGAGTGCCGGCAGTTTTTGCAGCGTGTGCCAGATGTACTGACAATCAATGGAATAAATGAATTGCAAGAGAAAAATAATGACCTCGTGGCGAAGAGCCGCGCACGTGTGTTTGAAATCATCGACACGCTGAGCGGGGTGGAGACGCCTCGTGACGCTATGTTCGTTATGAACAGCGGCCGATATGAGTTTCATAACAAAGGCATCGACCTGTTTATCAAGGCATTAGGCAAGTTGAATAAAGATGGTAACCTCAAGAAAAACATCGTTGCCGTCATCGCAGTGCCGGGAAACATCTCCGGCCCGTCGAAAGATCTGACGCGTCGTCTCGAAAAACAAACCGAGATTGTCGGCCATACCGACTATCCGGCTACACATCATATATTTGACTATCAATATGATGCTGTTCTTAACGCTTTGCGCGAAAACGGCCTGCAAAACGATGCCTCCGACAAGGTGAAGGTGGTGTTCATCCCTGCATATCTCAACGGAAAAGACGGCGTGATAAACATCCCTTACACCGAGTTTCTCTACGGCTTCGACCTCACCGTTTTCCCGTCGTACTATGAGCCGTGGGGCTACACTCCGCTCGAAAGCATCGCGCACGCCATCCCGACCGTGACGACCGACATCTCCGGCTTCGGAAAGTTTATCTTGAGTGAAAAGATTGACAATGAGGCTGTTACTGTAATCCATCGTGATGAACAAAACTCGCAAAATGTCGTTGATGAGATTGCAGATGTCATTGTGAAAATGTCGGGGAAATCTGATGTCGAGAGACGTGTGATTTCTGAAAATGCGTATGCTGTCTCGTTGAGGTTCAGCTGGAAACAGTTGGCGGCCAATTACATGAAGGCATACGACATCGCATTGGAGAAGTTGTCGGGACGCGCGTATGTCAAGCAGACAAAGAAGTATTCGGAGGTGTTGCGTAATTTCAATTACAAGAAACAGGACGCTCCTACGTGGAAGAAGATGCTCGTGGAGCCGGTTTATTCTGAGTCATTGGTGAAACTCAATGAGTTGGCTCATAATCTTTGGTGGTGCTGGAATGTCGATGCCATTGAGCTGTTTGAATCCATCGACCCTGTGGCGTTTGAGAACCTTGAGCAGAATCCGATTGCTTTGATGAGTCATCTCACCAAAAAACAGATCGATGACCTCGAAAACAACGCTGATTTCATCAACAAACTCAATAAGGTGTATGATGATTTTAAGAGATATATGTCTGTCAAGCCGGCCACTGACGACAAGATCGCGTATTTCAGCATGGAATACGGCTTGTTGAAGTCGCTGAAGATTTATTCCGGCGGCCTTGGCATCCTGGCGGGCGACTACCTGAAGCAGGCTTCCGATTCCAACGCTAACATGTTCGCAATCGGGCTGTTATATCGTTATGGCTATTTCAATCAGGACCTCTCGGTGTGGGGCGAGCAGCTCTCGCAATACCTGCCGCAGAAGTTCTCGCAGCTGCCCATCGATCCGGTCCGTGACGATGAAGGCAACTGGGTGACGGTGAGCATCGCCTTCCCGGGAAGAAGCGTGGTGGCTAAGGCATGGCGCGTCAACGTGGGTAGAATCAGCCTTTATCTGCTTGATACTGATATAGAACAGAACTCGCCGGAAGACCGCGTCATCACCGGTCAGCTCTATGGCGGCGACAGCGAGATGCGCATAAAACAGGAGATGTTCCTCGGCATCGGAGGCATCCGACTCATCAACGCGCTGAATCTGAAGCCGACTATTTACCATTGCAACGAGGGCCACGCCGCTTTCTGCGGACTTGAACGCCTCAGCAACTACGTCACTAAACACAACCTTGATTTTGAAGTCGCCAAGGAACTCGTCAGGACATCAACGCTGTTTACCACACACACACCTGTTCCGGCAGGACATGACGCATTCGAGGAGAATCTCATGAGGACGTATCTGCCTCATTTCGCCGGAAAAATAAACATCACGTGGGAGCAGTTCATGAACCTCGGAAGGATGTACCGCAACAACCCGAACGAGAAGTTCTCGATGAGCGTGCTCGCCACCAACCTCAGTCAGGAGGTGAACGGCGTGAGCAAGATCCATGGACGCGTGAGCCGCGAGATGTTCCAGCAGATGTGGCCGGGCTATTTCGCCGAGGAAAACCATATCGGCTATGTGACAAACGGCGTGCATCTCCCGACATGGGCCGACAAACGCTGGCAGCGTCTGTATAAAAAGGTGATGGGTGAGGATTATATCGCAAAACAATCGGATGAAATGATGTGGTCGAAGATGCAAAATGTATCAGCCAAGGAAATATGGGATATTCGTAAAGAACTGAAACACAATCTGATAGAATATCTGAAGGTGAAGATTGTGGAAGACATGCAGCGTCGTTCGGAGAGTCCGCGACTCATCATCGAGACTGTCGAAAACCTCAATGAGAACGCTCTGATCGTCGGCTTCGCCCGTCGTTTCGCGACATACAAACGTGCGCATCTGCTCTTCACCAACCTCGACCGTCTCGCAGAGATCGTCAACGACCCGAAACGTCCGGTGCTGTTCCTGTTCGCAGGCAAGGCGCATCCGAACGACAAGGCAGGGCAGGGGCTTATCAAGAATATCATTGAGGTCGCGAGAAGAAAAGAATTTGCAGGTAAGATATTGTTTGTCAATAACTATGACATGGAACTCGGCAAGCTCTTGACCTCAAGTGTCGATGTCTGGATGAACACGCCGACACGCCCGTTGGAGGCTTCAGGCACTTCTGGCGAGAAGGCCGCGATGAACGGGACGCTGAACTTCTCCGTACTCGACGGCTGGTGGGCCGAAGGCTACCGCAAGAACGCAGGCTGGGCATTGAAGGAGGAACGTACCTATCAGGACCAGAAATACCAGGATGAACTCGATGCCGAGACGATTTACAACACTTTCGAGAATGAGATAATTCCTCTGTATTACAATCGTAATCAAGAAGATATACCTGAGAAATGGATTCAGTTCATGAAAAATGACCTGATGCTGATCGCCCCGAACTACACCATGAAACGCATGCTCGATGATTATTTCGAGAGATATTACAACAAGCTTATCGAGCGCACCAACTGGATGCGTGAGAACCGTTATCAGAAGGCGTTCGAAATTGTCGAGTGGAAACGGAAGGTCATGGCAAATTGGGACAAGATTGAGGTCGAGTCGATCAAGGTGCCGGATCCGGATGTGCGTCCGCTGACGTTCGGCGATGAGATGATAGCGGAGATAACACTCAAAACACCCGGACTTGACAGAGGCGATGTCGGGATGGAGATCCTGATCGCTGATAAAATCAATGATGTCATCGATAATGTCAGCTTCAAACAAGAGATGGAAATAGTGGAGTCGGGCGACGGCTGGGCGAGATATTACATCAATCTGCCTGTGTATCAAGCAGGTGTGTTCAACTATACGTTCAGGATTTTCCCGAAGAATGAGATGCTGCCGAACCGTCAGGACCTGCCGCTCGTCAAATGGATTTGATATTGAATATGAACAAAATGGAGTTTAAGAATAAGATTTTCACCGTCGGCGACGTCTCTTTTGAGATGGTCGCCGTCCACGGTGGCACGTTTATGATGGGAGCCGCAGACGACATTGACGGTGATGCCGATGACGATGAGAAACCTGTGCATAAAGTCTATCTGAGTGATTATCATTTAGGTAAATACGAGGTGACGCGCGAGTTGTGGCGTGCCGTGATGGTGAGCGACCCGCCGGAGATCTCGATGATAAACGACGACACCTGTCCTGTTGAGAAAATCAGCTGGTTCGACGCAATGGAGTTCATTGAAAAACTAAACGCCATGACAGGCGAGAGGTTCCGTCTGCCCACCGAGGCGGAATGGGAATATGCGGCCCGGGGAGGGGAGAAGTCACGGAATTTCAAGTACAGCGGCTCCAACAACGCGGCGCATGTGGCATGGTGCTTCTTCAACAGCGGCTGCATGATAAACCCCGTCGGGCATCTGAAAGCCAATGAGTTGGGAATCTGCGACATGAGCGGCAACGTCTGGGAATGGTGCGCCGACTGGTACGGACGCTATGAAAAAGGCGACCAGATGAACCCGACCGGCCCTTCAGAAGGCGAACGGCGTGTGCTTCGCGGCGGAAGCTGGGACTTCGGCGCGGAATATTGCCGTAACACAAACAGAAACAGCAGCAACCCGAAGAGCAGGTTCTATGTGAGCGGGTTCAGACTGGCGTTGTAAAGTCAAAGATTATGTCAGACAAACCGAAAATAGTTTACATCCACGGTTTCGGCGGCTCGCCGCATTCGCAGACCGTCGGCTTCTTGAACCAGTATTACCCTGACTATGAATGGTGTGCGCTCGAAGTTGACCATCACGCCGCCGCCTCGATAAAGCAGATCAATGACTTCGCGAAGGCAAACGATGTCAAGGCGATGGTCGGGACGTCACTCGGCGGATTCTACATCCTGTGCTCAGATTTCACGGGTCCGAAACTCGTGGTGAACCCTGTCATCGAGCCGATGAAGTCGCTGAAGAAGTCGGTGGGGACGGTGCAGTATCACAGCCGACGCAGCGACGGCGCCACGTCGTTCAAGTTCACTATGCAGGACCTGTTCGAGTTCAAGAAATTCAAGTTCACGGCGGGCGAGAACGTCACCTGTCACTACACCGAACACGACGAGCTTCTCGGTGACGACATCAAGCGTGACTACGAGAAGTTGTTCATCAACAAGAAGATGTGTCCGAAGAAGACGCTGCCGTCGCATATCCTCGGTGAGAGCTACATCAAGCATGAGCTTTGTGACTGGCTTTCGGGGAGATGGTGGAAGTAATGTTCTGTCATCCGTCGCAGTTCCGCCACACCAGATGAGTGTTTCGTCTCGCATTCTTTGTGTGTCGAAGAGAACAGTCCGGAACTTTGTCCACAGTATTTACAAATTGCCATGGTCAATATGTATTGAGATTCCAGTTTTAATTCCAATGGATATCGTTAAACAAATCATCCAGAACCACCTCTTTTTGAACAATCTGTGAGTGTTTGTTTCTTCTGATTCCGTATGTTGTAATTAGCGTTGTATGCAACGATTTACGTGTACCGGTAACAGCTCGGAATGTTTCTTTGCGAGCGTTCAGCCGCTTGGCATAGTCTTCGGTAATTGCAAATGGTTCCAATGAAAATTTGGCTTCACAAAGGTTCACTGTCTCATCACGTCGGTCAATAACAAGGTCTATTTGAGTTCCTTGGTATTGAGTTCCATCTTTGTCAACAAAAGCCTTACATGCCCACGAGCAGACTTCGCTTAAAACGCCGAGAATACCTATCCGCTGTTTTATGTGATCTACGTGGTGCAGACAAACCTGTTCGAATGCATATCCTTGCCATGTCACACGACGTGGGTTGTCCTGCATATTGCTCCAAAAGCGGGCATCTTGACCATTCGACTTTTCCACAAACTGAAGATGAAACAACGAGAAAAGGTCTATCAGTTGGAATATCTGGCCCTGTTCTTTTTTACCGAAAGCCGTATAGCACCGTATAAAATCGCATTTGCAGAGATTGTCCAGAACCTCTGTCAGCATACCTCCATCATCAAGATTTAATGCATGCTGGATGTCAATCCGTGTCTTCCCGTGGCGATTTGCCGCCAAAAATTCCACCACTGAGCGATACACCTTGGAGTTTTTGAACAATGATCGAAAAATGAAATCGTATTCTGTCTTGAGTGACGCACCTTGTTCGAAGAAGAGATGGTCAACATTCTCGTTCAACGACATATTCCCCTCCAACATATCCAAATAATAGGGTATGCCTCCAACGGTCATATAGGCTTCCGTTATCTGATGCCTGTTCCAGTCGATATTCTTGCTTTGCAGAAACAATTCCGTCTCCGAAAGTGTGAATGGACGCAGATATATTTGCCTGTTCACCCTTCCATGCATACCTCCTTTGTCACCGATGAATTTGGACAACATCCATGTGGTGGCTGACCCACAAACGAATAGTTTCAGCCCTGGTACAGAAGAAGCCCAGTTGTTCCAAAAATAGCTGAACGCTGAGAGGAAGCCCGACTTCGGAGTGTCCATCCAAGGCAATTCGTCAAGAAACACAATGATACGCTCTTTATTCAGAGACGAGATGTAATCACGTAATTGGACGAAAGCCTCGTTCCAGTCTTTGGGTTTCAATAGATTCTTTTGGGAGTACCGTTCTAGTTCTTTCTTGAAAAGGGTTAATTGAGTACTGCGGGGAGTTTCGAACGATCCCGTGAAACAAAAATCGAAATTGTTATCAAAATACTGCTTGACAAGGTATGTCTTACCAACACGCCGACGACCATAGATGGCCACAAGTTCCGCTTTCGGTGTTTCGCAGTATTCTGCAATCATGTCTTGTTCGTGTCTGCGTCCAATGATTTTTGGGTTGTATTCCATGTTTGCTTTTTAATTGTTTTCCGGGTGCAAAAATAAAAAAAAATGCGATACCACTTCCGAAACCTGCTTTTTTTTGCCAAAACGGAACCACTATCGGCATTTTCTTGTTTTTCAGGACCCTTTCATCTATGCTTCCTCGTTGGCTCAATTTTGGCAACGATTGTTCTAAGTCAGAAACAGTAGCTTCATGTCCGTTTGAACGAATTCCTTGGCCAGTTGCACATAAAAGTTGTACAGATTCGCTTCTTCGCCAAAAAGGACGATGCAGGACCTGTTCGAGTTCAAGAAATTCAAGTTCACGGCGGGCGAGAATGTCACCTGCCACTACACCGAACACGACGAGCTTCTCGGTGACGACATCAAGCGTGACTACGAGAAGATGTTCATTAACAAGAAGATGTGTCCGAAGAAGACGCTGCCATCGCATATCCTCGGCGAGAGCTACATCAAGCACGAGCTTTGCGACTGGCTTTCGGGGAAGTGTTGAGGGTCTGATGATATAAAATTGTGAATGACCTAAATTCAAGTGTTAAACGCTGCTTTGGAGAAAGACACTCAAGTGTCAAGGGACTGCCATGTATAATTTTCAGCTTCTTTTGTTTTTATGATTTTTGACAATTAAAAGATGTCCTCTTATATCTCTAAACTGTCAAACGCTTTCATCGTAATCACGGCATCTCCTGCATTTCTATCGCGAAATACTCAATGGCAACGATAAAGAATAATCCGCCGAATTGCCTGCTGAAACTCCGCCAAATTGCCTAGTAAAACTTCGCCAAATTGCCTACTGAAACTCCGCCAAATTGCCTAGTAAAACTTCGCCAAATTGCCTAGTAAAACTTCGCCAAATTGCCTAGTAAAATTCCGCCAAATTGCCTAAAAATATTTGAAAAATCTTTGTCAATTTAAAAAATAGTTGTACCTTTGCCGCCGAAAAATAATAAGAACATTATGAAGGAGTACAGAGAGAGAATAGCGGATAAACTTCTGTATAACAAGCTACAAGGTATGGGCGCAGTATTGGTTGAAGGTGCGAAATGGTGCGGCAAAACCACAACTTCCGAGCATCTTGCGAAGAGTGTTCTGTATATGGATAGTCCAAAGGACAGAAAAATGAACCTGAAATTGGTTGAAATGGACCCTGAAATATTGCTGCAAGGTGAGACCCCAAGACTGATAGACGAATGGCAGATTGCACCGGAATTATGGGATGCGGTTCGGTTTGCGGTTGACCACAGGGATGACGACGGACAATTCATATTGACAGGCTCGGTTTCTCCATTGTCAGACGAAGACATCGCAAAAATTTACCATTCAGGCACTGGCAGGATAGCGAGATTGAAGATGCGTACAATGTCGTTGTGGGAATCAGGAGACTCAAACGGTGCGATAAGCCTCGGAAAGTTGTTTTCGGGTGATGAGAAAATGGTCGGCACCAATGATTTGGAACTGAATGACATTGCATGGCTGGTATGCCGTGGTGGATGGCCAAGGGCTGTATGCCAGAGCCTTAAGACGGCTTTGGACAGAGCATTTGATTATTACGATACCGTCGTGAACGTTGATGTGAAATTGCCGGACGGAATAGAGCGAAACCCCGAACGCACGAAACTGCTTATGCGGTCGTATGCCCGCAATCAAGGTGGTCAGGCATCGCTCAGTTCGATTTGCCAAGACATGAAAATGAACGACAACGACACGCTGAACGACAATACAGTTTATAGTTATATCCAGGCACTGAAAAGCATATTCGTGATAGAGGACTGCAAATCGTGGAACCCAAACCTGAGGTCGAAGACCGCCGTAAGGACAAGCGACACGCGGTATTTTGCTGACCCGTCTATTGCCGTTGCCGCACTTGGCATAGGGCCGAAAGACCTGATGGGCGACCTGAACACTTTCGGGCTGTTTTTCGAGACATTATGTATGCACGACCTCCGCGTATATGCTCAGGCACTTGACGGGGAAGTGTATCATTATAGAGATAAGGATGGCTTGGAGTGCGATGCCGTTGTTCATCTGCGTAATGGTTCATACGGCTTGGTGGAGATAAAATTAGGCGGTGACACCCTGATAGAGGAAGGTGCCAAATCACTGAAGAAATTGGCTTCGAAAATAGATACCGACCGTATGAAGGAACCTTCGTTCATGATGGTTCTGACGGCGGTCGGAAAATATGCCTTCAAGCGCGACGATGGCATCTGGATTGTACCTGTCGGATGTCTGAAGGATTAGAAACAAGTCGGCGTTGGACATGGGAACTCTGGTTTACGGGCCTAAATCTCCGTTCCGTCAAACACTTTAATTGCTATCACGGCGCAGGCCTCCGCGTCGGCCAAGGCGTGGTGATGCTTGGTGAGGTCGTAGCCGCAATGCGCGGCGACAGTCTGGAGCTTGTGGTTCTCCAATTCAGGAAATAGAATCTCCGAAGCGCGGTGCGTGCAGTAAATCTGGTATCTCGGACGGCGGATGTGATAATATTTGAACAAGGCTTTCAGGCAGTTGTCTTCAAAAGCCTTTCCATGCGCCACTATAGGTAACCCATTGATTTCGTTCTTGATAGCGTTCCATACTTGCGGAAAAATCGGGGCATTGTCGGTGTCTTTTTTCTTCAATCCATGAATCTTCGTCGTGTAGAAATCATAGAAATTCGGCACAGGTTTTATCAGACTGTAATACGTCTTCTCAATCTCACGGTTTTTTACGATGACGACACCCATGCTGCAAACGCTGGTGAAATTGGCATTCGCAGCCTCAAAATCAATCGCCACAAAATCCCTCAGATTCGGAATCGGATTCTGTTCGGGCTTCTTTTTCTTCTCTTTGTCAATTTCTTCTGCCATCTCAAAAATCACGTTGCTACGGATATGAAACCGCTCGCGGTTCTATTTGATTTCCGCGTAATAGATGTCGATTCCATCGTCCTCAAACATCGACTCGCTCAGGCAATATTGTCCGGGTCTGTCGTCTTCCTGGAAAAGATAAATCGATGCCTTGTGGAATGTTATGGGTTGCTGGTTGCTCGAAAGCTGCTGAATTTTTTCGTATGTAATTCCTTCAATCTTAAGAAGTTTCATCATTGCGGCGAGGTCAAGGTCAACATTCAGGAACATGTCGTTGTCGCCTTCTTTCCATGCGATGCTGATGATGCCTGTGGTGTAAAGCTCGAAGTCGCGAATCTCTATTTTCTTCATCGTGTAAAATTTTGCGCAAAGATACGTAAAAAAGCTAAAAGATTAGAGATAAAAGTTAAAAGATGCTGACGCACGATGTTTTTTACTGAATTGGGGAAATATCTGCGTGAAATCCGCGAAATCTGCGGGACTTTTTTCTTACTTTTGCAAAAATTTTTTTCATGAAAAGAAAACTTCTGTTTCTCATTGGCGTACTATCAATATTAATAGGTGTTAAGGCTCAAAATGTTGTCGAGCCGACGTGGGAGTCGATCAATCAGCGTGGCTATCCGCAATGGTTTTCGGATGCGAAGCTCGGGATTTTCATTCACTGGGGCGTGTATTCGGTGCCGGCGTATGCCTCGAAAGAAGGCTATGCCGAATGGTATTACCGTGGCCTGATGACGCAGGACTCGGCACGTCTCGATTTTCAAAGACGCAACTATGGTGTTGATTTTCAATATAAAGACTTTGACAGGATGTTCAAGGCGGAGCTTTGGAATCCCGATGACTGGGCCGAGCTTTTCAGAAAAAGCGGCGCGAGATATGTGCTTTTAGTGACGAAACATCACGACGGCTATTGCCTTTGGGACAGCAAATACGCGCCGGGCTGGAACAGCGTTGACGGCGGGCCGAAACGCGACATCGTCGGCGAACTTACAAACGCGGTTCGCGAAAAAGGCATGAAGATGGGCTTTTATTATTCCTTGCCGGAATGGACCAATCCGCTTCACATCTGGTGCGTGGACTCTCCCGACTCAATCGGTGATTATGTTGATAATCATTTGATTCCGCAATTCAAGGAACTCGTCTCCACATACAGGCCGTCGATAGTCTTCACCGATGGCGAGTGGTGGAACACCTCGGAGCAATGGCACGCACGCGAGCTTATCTCGTGGTATTACAACATCGTCGGCGATGAGGCGATTGTCAACGACCGTTGGGGTTCCGGCGGACAGCACGGTTTCCGCACGCCGGAATACAGCTCCGGCATAACTGCGACCGACTGGCCATGGGCGGAATGCCGCGGACTCGGCCGTTCCTTCGGACTGAACAGAAACGAGCCGCTGTCAAATTACCTCACCTCCGATGAGCTGATACGGCATTTCGTGCAGCTCGTCTCTGCTGGCGGCGGAATGACCCTCAATGTCGGACCGGCTGCCAACGGGACAATCCCGCTCATTCAACAGGAACGGCTCATCGACTTGGGCAAGTGGCTGGAAATCAACGGAGAAGCGATTTACGGGACGAGGCCGCTTTTTATTAACCAAAACCGAAACCGAAACGATGTTCCTCATTTTTATGATGAGAAACCGGTTTCAGTGAATCGGCACGATGATGCGGTTGACTTCGACTGGGTCAGGAACTCGCCAGACAAACGTATAAGTTATGATAACTTCAACGCCGTCTGGAACGGCACTTTCACGCCAGAGAGGACTGATGTCTATACTTTTGATGTTGAAGTTGATGATAATGTGAAAGTTACGATAGGCGATGATGTCGTGATTGATTATGTCAAAGCAGTTGCTGAAGAATCGCAGAGCAATGCGGAGGAATCAAAGACAAAGAGTCTCACGACTGGAAAGATCAAATTGAAAAAAGGTGTTACTTATCCTGTAAAGATTGAATATCAAGAGATTAACGTGAATGCTATGATGAGGCTTTTCATTTCCGGCAAGGAGATTGAAAAACATATTTTCAACGTGAGTTCGACCAAATTAACGGCTTGAAACCAAAACAGTTATGGAAAGATGG
>JAKSNA010000003.1 GCA_024400295.1 Bacteroidales bacterium
TAGTTATTACTATGCTTTCGGAAGATTTCAGCCTAATTTTTGTCCATTAGCCCGAGATTCCAAATTTGTATCAGATATGTCAACAATACAAAGACTATTTTGTATGGCTGCATTGTGTATGCATTCCATACTCCTGTTTGCCACAACCGACTCGCACATAACAGGTTATGTGACAGACGCAAACACCCATGAACACCTGGGGTTTATCAACGTTCTGCTGAAAGGCACCACAATAGGGTGCATGACTGACGAGAGCGGACACTATTTTCTTAAAAACGTTCCATTAGGTCAGCAAACCATAGTTTTCTCACTTATGGGATACGAAACCAAAGAGGTGACTGTCAACATCGCAGCCGATTCCACATACGTTTGCAACGTAAGCATAGAGGAGACCAGCTATAAGCTTGACGACGTAGTCATATCATTCAGCAAGTATGCAAGCAAAAAAAAGGAAATATCAACCATTGTGAATGTTATTTCGCCTTCAGTCATCGAGAACACCTGCTCAAACTCGATGGCTGACGTACTTGGCTTTCAACCAGGTCTGAGGGTTGAGATGTCGTGCAGCAACTGTGGCGTGCCACAACTTCGCATCAATGGTCTGGATGGGCAATACAGCCAGATACTGCTTGACTCACGACCAATATTTTCCTCATTGGCAAGCGTCTATGGACTGGAGCAGATACCGGCTGGCATGGTGGACCGCATTGAGGTGATACGTGGTGGGTGCAGCGCACTTTTCGGTGCGAATGCCATTGGCGGAGTGGTGAACATAATAACCAAAGAGCCGAGCAGCAACCATATAAACCTCAGCAACCAAAGCCTTTTCACAGAGAAAGGCACTTACGACATCAACACCAACATGAACGCCTCGGTGCTGTCGCCCAACAAGAAGATAGGCCTGTACCTCTTTGGCATCCGCCGCGACCGCAAGCAGTACGACCGAGATGGCGATGGCTATAGCGAGATGCCTAAACTGCAGACCTCTACGCTCGGTTTCAGGAGTTTCTTCAGGACGACCGACTATTCCAAGATTACTGCCGAATACCATCACACCACCGAGTTCCGCCGAGGCGGATATGGCATCGACTCGCTGCAGCCCCACGAATCGCCATTGACCGAGCAACTGAGACATCACATCAACGCCGCAAGCCTGCGATGGGATTGTTTTACTGCCAACAACCGTCATGCAGTGACTCCATACGTCTCGTTTCAGCACACGGCCAGAGAGAGTTATTTCGGAACAGACTGCAATGCCAATGCTTACGGCCAGTCGAAAGACATCACGACAGTAGTCGGCGGACAATACCGTTTCTCCTACCAATGCGGAAAAATGCCCGCCGATTTGAGTGTAGGCGTGGAATATTCGTTCAACCAACTGCATGACCAGATTTTAGGTTACAACCGCGACCTCTGGCAAACGGTTCACCTGTATGGCGGATACATGCAGAACGAATGGAAAAACACTCAGTGGTCGGTATTGATTGGTGGACGTTTGGAAAAGCACAATATGCTCAGTAAACCTATTTTCACCCCACGCGCCAGCGTGCGCTACACGCCTGTAGAGCCATTGATTCTGCGTGTCGGATATGCCAGTGGCTACCGCGCACCTCAGACCTACGACGAAGACTTGCATGTGGGGGCTGTAGGAGGCGAAGTGCAACTGATCTCGCTCGATCCAAACCTTAAAGAGGAACGGAGCCACTCATTCACGCTCAGCGCCGACTGGTATAAATCCGCAGGGAAATGGAATCTGAACCTCACTACAGAAGGCTTTTTCACTCAGTTGAACAACGTTTTCGCCTTGCGCGAGGAGGGACACGACGAACTTGGCAACCTGTTGCTCACCCGCATCAACACTTCCGGAGCACGCGTGGCTGGCGTAAACATAGAAGGTCAGGTGGCTTACGGCAAACTGTTCACATTGCAGGCAGGCTACACCTACCAGCATAGCCGCTACATCAATGATTTCCAGTGGAGTCCTACGGTGGCACCACAGAAGCGGATGTTTCGCACGCCGGACCATTACGGATTCTTTATTATCAATGTGTGTCCAATAAAAGGATTCAGCATCACGACAAACGGCAAGGTGACTGGCAGCATGTTGGTGCAACACTACGCTGGCTATGTGCCAGATGACGTGGAGAATGAAACGCCGGTGTTCTTCGAATGGGATCTCAAACTGACCTATTCAATACCGATTTACAGGAACTATTCGTTAGAGGTGAATGCTGGTGTCAAGAACCTTTTGGATCATTACCAAAACGACATTGATCATGGCATGAACAAAGATGCAGGCTATATCTACGGTCCATTCACACCAAGAAGTTATTTCGTAGGATTGAATCTAAAAATATAATCGACTGTTATTGCTGTCAGATAAAAAACGGAAACAAAATAAGCTGACCTCCAAAACAGAAATCAGCCCTTATTTTTCGCCCTTAAAAAATTTTTATCGGATATAAATAAAAAGAATCACACGAACGATACAACATCATTCGTGTGATTCGTGCAATTCGTGGTGAATTACTTTTCAACTTCCTTCTTGAGGCGTTCCGTGAGCATTGGGACAATCTTGTGGAGGTCGCCGACGATGCCGAGGTCAGCCGCGCTGAAGATAGGAGCATATTTGTCCTTGTTGATGGCGATAATGAAGTCTGACTCCTCCATGCCTGCGAGGTGCTGGATGGCGCCGGAGATACCGCATGCCATGTAAAGGTTCGGACGTACTGTCTTACCTGTCTGACCGACCTGGTAGCAGTGATCCATGATGCCCGCGTCAACCATGGCACGTGACGAAGCCACCATGCCACCGAGAACGTCTGCCAGAGCCTGAAGCTTGTCGAAGCCTTCCCTGTCGTGAACGCCACGGCCGCCTGAAACGAGGATCTTAGCGTCGGCGATGTCGTCGTTGCACTTGCAGTTCATGACGGTCTCGATGACTTTCACCTTGAACTTCGTCGTGTCGAACTGTGGTGTGAACATTGTGACGACACCTGTCCTGCCAGCCTCGCGGACGCGCTTCTGCATCACGCCAGGACGCACCGTTGACATCTGCGGACGTGTGTTAGGGCAAAGAATTGTCGCCATGAGGTTGCCGCCGAAGGCAGGACGTGTCGAGCGGAACTGCTTCTCACCTGTCTCTTCCACTGTTGCGATTTCGAGCTTTGTGCAGTCGGCTGTCAGACCAGTCTTGAGTCTTGAAGCAAGACGTGGGGCGAGGTCACGGCCGATTGTCGTTGCGCCGTAAAGAACGATACCCGGCTTGCGTTCTGTAATCATCTGATACACAACCTGTGAGTATTGTTCTGTCAAATAATCTTTCAATTCTGGGCAGTCGGCGACGAGGACTTCGTCAGCACCCATCTCGATGAGACTCTGAGCCTGTGCTTTCACGTTGTAACCGACCAACATTGCCACGACTTTCTCACCGAGGGCATCGGCGAGGTCGCGTGCCTTACCTAAAAGTTCGTAAGCTACGGACTGAATCATTCCGTTGCGCTGTTCTGCGAACACATAAACGTTTTTGTAATCTTTGATATCCATGGCTACTTTTAGATTATATGTTTCTCTTTCAGTTTATTAACAATGATTTCGACTGCTTCTTCCTCGCTGACTTCGTGAATCTCGCCAGGAGTCTTGAGAGCTTTCGGGAATGACTGGAACACCTTTGTCGGTGAGCCTTTCAGACCGAGTTTTGTCTCATCGACATCAAGTTTGTCGGCACCCCAGACCTCAACTTCCTTGTTGTAAGCCTCGACGATGCCGTTGACTGTCATGTAACGTGCCGAGAATGCTGAAGCGAGCACTGTGAGGACGCATTTTCCTTCGACTTCGAGGGTCTGGACGCTGTCTTCGTTCTCCTTCTTCACGATGAGGTTGCCGTTTTCCTGACGGACTGCGTCAATGACGTATGAAACCTGCGGGAGGCCGAGGTGTTCAGCCATCTCTGGGCCGACCTGCGCCGTGTCACCGTCGATAGCCTGACGGCCGGCGATGATGAGATCATAGTCCAAAGTCTTAATGGCACCTGCCAATGCGTATGATGTTGCGAGTGTATCTGCGCCGGCGAATTTTCTGTCGCTCAACAAGATAGCTCTGTCAACGCCCATTGCGTAAGCTTCTCTCAAGATGAGGTCGGCCTGCGGAGGTCCCATTGTGATGACTGTGACATTTGCGCCGTACATGTCTTTCATGCGGAGAGCGAGTTCGAGGCCGCCCTTGTCGTCCGGGTTCATGATGCTCGGAACGCCGTCACGGATAAGAGTGTTCTTTACCGGATCAATTTTGATTTCTGTAGTATCAGGTACTTGCTTAATACAAACTATAATATTCATGATCTTCCCTCCTATTTAAATAATTGACCTGCGATAACCATTCTCTGTACTTCTGATGTGCCTTCGTAGATTTCGGTGATCTTCGCGTCGCGCATCATGCGTTCGACCGGATATTCACGTGTGTAGCCGTAACCGCCGTGGAACTGCACCGCCTTTGTGGTCACTTCCATCGCTGTCTCGGCTGCAAACAGTTTCGCCATCGCGGCGTCAGCTGAATACGGAAGGCCTTTGTCTTTCTTCCATGCTGCGCTTCTGACAAGCAGACGAGCCGCCTCGACCTTGGTCTTGAGGTCAGCCATCTGGAACTGCGTGTTCTGGAACTGTGCGATTGCCTTGCCGAACTGCTTGCGTTCTTTCGTGTATTTAACTGTCTCATCCATAGCACCTTGTGCGATGCCGAGAGCCTGTGAAGCAATGCCGATACGACCGCCGTCGAGAGTCTTCATTGCGATGTTGAAACCCTTGCCGAGAGGTCCGAGGAGATTTTCCTTTGGCACTTCGCAGTTTTCGAAAATGAGCTCGCATGTCGCCGAGCCGCGGATACCCATCTTCAACTCTTTCTTGCCGATGCTGAAGCCCTTGAAGCCTTTCTCTACGATGAACGCCGAGATACCCTTGGTACCTTTCGACTTGTCGGTCATTGCCATGACGATGAACACGTCGGCGTATGCCGCGTTGGTGATGAAGATCTTGCTGCCATTAAGGATCCACTTGTCACCTGCATCGACGGCTGTTGTCTGCTGCATCGCGGCGTCGGTGCCGGCATTAGGTTCTGTGAGACCGAATGCGCCGATCCATTCGCCTGAAGCGAGCTTCGGCAGATACTTCATTTTCTGTTCTTCCGTTCCGTTTTCGAGTATCGGTGACACGCAGAGTGACGTGTGAGCCGAGACGATGACGCCTGTTGTGGCGCAGACTCTTGAGAGTTCTTCAACCGCCATGATGTACATCTGCACTGTTCCACCTGCACCGCCGTACTGTGTCGGTACCGGAATACCCATCAAACCTAATTTGGCCATTTTCTTGACGGTTTCCATCGGGAAACGTTCCTGTTCGTCAACTTCTGCCGCCAAAGGCTTGACTTCGTTCTCTGCGAATGACCTGATCATCTGCAGGAACAATTCTTCTGTCTTTGAATAGCTAAAATCCATTTTTATACCTTATTAATATTTATAGAATCCTTCACCTGATTTGCGTCCGAGCAAGCCTGCGCGCACCATCTTTCTGAGAAGCGGATGCGGGCGGTACTTCGGATCGCCAAATTCGTTATAGAGAACCTCCATGATTGCGAGGTTGACATCGTTACCGATGAGGTCGGCCAATGCGAGAGGTCCCATCGGGTGGTTTGCGCCGAGCATCATGCACTTGTCGATGTCTTCTGCGCTTGCGATTCCGTCAGCCAGAATGCCGACAGCCTCGTTGATCATCGGGATGAGGATGCGGTTGACGACGAAACCAGGGGCTTCTTTCACCTCGACGGGCTGCTTGCCGATGGAGGTGGCGAGGTCGACGATGCACTTGGTCACTTCATCGCTGGTCAGCTGGCCTTTGATGACTTCAACGAGGGCCATGCGGTCGGCGGGGTTGAAGAAGTGCATACCGATGAATTGGGCGGGACGGCTCGTGCAGGCCGCGATTTCGGTGATCGACAGCGAGCTTGAGTTGGTGGCGAAGACGGTCTCGGGCTTGCAGATCTTGTCAAGCTCCATGAACACATCTTTCTTCAGTTGCATCTCCTCGACGGCGGCCTCGATGACGAGGTCGGCATCGGCGAAGGTGGCGTAATCCGTTGTCGTGCTGATGTTTGCCATGATGGCATCCATAGCATCCTGAGCAATCTTGCCCTTTTCGACGAGCTTTGCATAGCCCTTCGAAATGGAAGCCATAGCCTTATCGAGGCTGGCTTGTGTACGGCTCTTCATGACGACGGGCATCTTGGCGGCGAATGCCTTCACGATGCCTTTGGCCATGGTGCCGGTTCCAATAACACAGATTTTCATGATGTTTGGAATTTAATGATTTGAAATTTAATGATTTAAAGATTTTATGATTTAAGATTTAATTGCGTATAGTAGTTATTTTCCCATCGGTTTGTATCAGAAAGGCCTTACGGCAATCGAGGTCGGCATAAGTCCTTTTAATGACAGCTCTTCTTTTCAGCTGTGTATGTCCAAAAACTTGGTAAACGCCTTTGAGGAAACTGGACTTACTATTGTGTTCGTCCAAATCTGCCCACAAGCACGAACCTGTATCAGCCACTCCTCCGCGCAGTTGGCGGATATCCATCAAGGCATCGTCAACAAACGCACCCAGCGTTTCAAGACTTTCCATCTTGCTATTCAATGCTTGGCATACCGATGTCGCATCTGTTGGTGTTTCGGGGAAATGTTTCTTCCACCACGGCTCCAATATGCCTGCGTGGGTGAAAAGGAATGTTTTTCCGCCCATTTCGGCGTGCGAGGCAATGGAAAACAGCGACAGATGTTCAAGAAGTAGCCGATGGATGTATGCACAGTTGAGCGTGTCTTTTCTGCTGAACGCATAGGCTGTGTCGAAATAATGGATTTCATGATTGCCTATCAGCAAAGTCACCCGATCCATATTCGCCTGTTTGAAAGCCAGTATTTCCTCGAAATTGGCCAAAGCCTCTTCCTGATTGATGTTTTCATGGGCATAAGGATCCAGATAATCACCAAGGAACACGACTGGCAAATCGGGATAATTCGAAACAGCATCCTTCCAGAACGCACGTCCATGCACGTCTGGGATAATGAGTATCTGCGCCGGAAGGCTTAAGACAGACAGCAATGCGATTAATATAGTAATATGTTTTTGCATATCATGTTTTCTTATTTTCTGTCAACAATTTGCCGTTCCAATTGTTTCAGTTCTTCATCATCCATTTGGTCGGCAAGTTGGGCATCGGTGGCAGTTATTAAATAATCCTTAATAACTGAATTTTTATCCAACTCATTTTCTTTCAATATATTAGATATATGAATATTGACATTGGGAACCGAGGTGGCAAAAAGCTCTGCCATCTGCTTCTGGTTCATCCAGACATTGCCATCACGGGCCATCATCGTTACACTCACCTTTCCGTCAAGGGTATTGTAGATGATCAGATTCTGCCGGTTAGGAACAATATCATTCATAATGCCTTTTTTCACTTACTTTACTCTTTACACGCCTTTTCTTCCTCAACTCTTAACACTTCACTCTCAACACTTTTTGAACTATTTGCCTTGGAAGTGCGGTCTGTTCTTTGTCAGGAAGCAGCCCATCCCTTCTTTCTGGTCTTCCGTCGCGAAGCAGCGTGAGAAATACACGTTTTCGTATGCGATGGCTTCGTTGGCGGTCATGTCGTAGTTGTCGTTGATGCAGCGTTTTGCGGCGCGGATTGCGAGAGGTGCGTTCCTTAACATCTTCTCCGCCATCGCGATGGCTTGCGGCATAAGCTCTTCAGGTTCGCAGACGGCGTTCACAAGGCCGATTCTGTACGCCTCCTGCGCGTCGATCATCTTGCCGGTGAAGATGAGTTCCTTGGCCATCGCCGGACCCACGAGCTTTGGCAGTCTGTATGTGCCAGAGAACCCCGGGATGATGCCGAGGCCGACTTCCGGCTGTCCGAATTTCGCCTTGTTGGAGGCTATGCGGATGTCACAGGCCATTGCGAGCTCGCAGCCGCCGCCGAGCGCGAATCCGTTGACGGCAGCGATGACAGGGACATTGAGGTCTTCGAGTTTCTTGAACGCCTTGGCGCCGAGACGCGCGAATTCGAGTGCCTGCGCGTCGTCGAGGTCTTTCATCTCCGCGATGTCAGCACCGGCAACGAAAGCCTTCTCCCCGTCACCAGTCACGATGAGAACTTTTGTCACAGCGAGGTCGATCTCGTCCACGAAACGGTCAATCTCCGACAAAATCGCCGAGCACAGGGCATTCAACGACTTCGGCGCGGAGACGGTCATTATCTGGATGCCGTTTTCCTTTATCTCGCTTTTTAAATATTGATATTCCATTGCTTTTCAGTTTGAAGTTTGGAGTGTTGAGAGTCGATACAACTCCACTCTCAACACTCCACTCTTAACACTTAATCTAACATTGACTTGAGATTCGGGCTGATGATGAGTTTGGCCTCTGTAGCAGCCTGAATGTCTTCAACCGTGAACTCTGGGTGTTTCTCTGTGAGGACGATGCCTTCAGGGGTGATTTCCATGACACCCATTTCAGTGATGATCATATTGACCTGACCTGCCGCCGTGAGTGGCAATGTGCAGTTCTTCAGGATTTTAGGAGCACCTTTCTGTGTGTGTTCCATGGTGAGGATAACGCGTTTTGCGCCGACCACGAGGTCCATTGCGCCGCCCATGCCCGGAGCCATCTTTCCAGGGATGATCCAGTTGGCGAGGTTGCCTTTCTCATCGACCTGCAAAGCGCCGAGGAACGACACGTTGACGTGGCCGCCGCGGATGATCGCGAATGATGTCGCTGAATCGAACGAACATGCGCCAGGATTCAGGGTGATGAAGCCGCCTCCCGCGTTGATGATGTTCTTGTCTTCTTCACCTTCAGCCGGTGTCGGGCCGATGCCCATGGCGCCGTTCTCTGTCTGGAGAGTGACTGACACGCCTTCCGGAAGGTAGTTAGGGATCATTGTCGGGATGCCAATACCGAGGTTCACAACATCGCCATCGTGCAACTCTTTGGCCGCTCTTCTCGCGATGACTTCTCTGATTTCGTTTTTGTCCATGATATTAAATATTTTAATTAACAACGAATTACCTATTTGTTTTAAATAAATTACAATCGCAGGACGCGCACAGTGCCTGTCGTTCCATCTTTCATTTGGATTTTGAGCATATACACGCCTGCATTGAATGTTGACAGGTCAATTTTGTTGGTATTATAGACAGTTGTCATTTGTTGACCAAAAAAGTTGTACACCTGAATCACACTGACACACTCTCTGTCAACCTCAGCCAGACCTGTCGTCGGGTTGGGATGTATTGCCACACTATTCACAAATGTTCCCTCATTGATGCCCGTTATTGATGTGCAGACCATCTCTGACTCTTCTTCTCCGTATAAGGCAGAGACACAATAATTGCAATCATTCGTAGCGTTCCCATCCTTGTCGATGAAATAGGTTTGGAATGTGTAAGGGATGCTCGCTATCTTTTCTCCGTCGCGATAGACATTGTAGCCTGACAACAATTGTCCTTCTTTGTTGCCGAGCAGGCGCATCCCGCATTCTGAATTTTCAATGTTTGCCGCAAGAGAATAACCAAATGCATTCATATTACTAAACTGCCATCCCGCACCATTCGTACCCCCCGTATACATGTTCTTATCATGTGGAGGTTTAATATATTCAAGCGCAAAATCTTCTTCTGCCGCTCCGTAGGATGACTGTACTATGACAACTTCAACCCCATCTTCTATAGAAACATCTTCATCTAAATTGACTGTATTCCATTCCCCATAAACGCATTCTGAAGGGAATTGCTCATAAACCAATTCCATCTTTTCTTCTTTCCTGTACCACACAGCCACAGACTGTTGATTCTCCGAAGCAAAAGGAATAAACTTGATTTGTTTTATCTTCCACCCTTTAACATCTTTCAAGTCAAGTGTATCGAATCTAATTCCAACCCTTTTAACATTCTCCCCAGACCAACCTGCAGGACCCACCCAATTATCCATATTAACATTCCATGACAGTTGTCTATGCTCATTCAACGAACTATTTTCCGGCGCGTCCCAAAGTAACACAATGCCGCTTACTTCGCTTTCGAATGCTTCAAGATTGCTCACAGGAACAATCTCATCATTGTACTTAACATTTTGTGGAAGATTTGAGAGTAATCTTTCAGTTAATAGAATATGTTCTTTTTTTGATTTTGGATTAAACTCATCCATACCATTCTGTGAAACGGGCGCAGGAAAAATTGGGTCACACTTCCTTTGAACGCAATCAAAATCCTTGTTCAACAAAACAGGAGGTCTCTGACTTTGCACCACATTGTAGCTACCATCATCCTGATTAACAAAAACATATCTACAATTATGTTCCCAACCAAATTGAGGCATATCGTCAATGAAATACAGCCAATAGTTGTTGTATGGCGCTGCAATTGAATCATACGGACTAATTGAAAAATACTCGGATGACTGCAAGGTTTGGTTCACAAACACGTTGACACTGTCAACCCGATTATAAACCACAGAAGTAAGCACGAGATTTGTCGCTTGTTGCTCACTTATTTGTGCTGAAGCACCAAGGTGTATCAAAACTGTTCCCAAAAAGGGAAGAATAAATTTTTTCATAACCAATCAAATTTTAAACACAAGATATTCAAAACTTAACTATTTGATAAACCCATCATTTTATTTTGATAAACCCATCATTTTATAAAGTGTAACTTTACATTTTGTTTCAATTAAGAAAAATTCTGCTTCGCAAAAAAAATCTAATAAAGCTACACTTCAAAAACTCATTTACTTAACTCCTCTTTTCACCATCTCGGCCACGATGAACGAAGCCACATCGTCGGCGTATGTGTTCATGCCGAAGCCGGCGTCGTAGCCGAGTTCTTTGGCAAGCTCATGAGTGATACGTGCGCCGCCGCAGCAGAGGACCATCTTGTCGCGGAGACCTTCGGCTTCCATCAGTTCGACGAGGTTTGTGAGGTTCTTGATGTGAACGTCTTTCTGCGTGACGGTCTGCGACACGATGAGTGCGTCGGCGTGAAGCTCGATGCCTTTGGCGATGAACTCTTCGTTCGGGACCTGGCTGCCGAGGTTGTATGCCTCAATCATCTCGTAGCGTTCCAGCCCGTAGTGGCCGGCGTAGCCTTTCATGTTCATGACAGCGTCGATGCCGACTGTGTGAGCGTCAGTGCCCGTGCTGGCTCCGACGACGACGATCTTACGGCCAATGTTCTCCTTGATGAATTTGTCGGTCTCGTACATGTCCATCACATTCGACTCGACTTTCGGAACGTAAATCGTGCTGTAATTCACCGTATGCGTGCAACTCCCGTAGCAGTTGAAGAATGTGAATCCCGGTGTGAGTTCTTTGTAATATACCACCGCCGGGTTTTCGAGGCCCATGCTCTTGATGAGTTGTTTCGCAGCCTCAACCGCTTCAGCGCCACACGGCACCGGCAAGGTGAAACTCAACTGCACCTTCCCATCGTTCATAGTGTCGCCATACGGCTTGATTTTTGTCAAATCCAAGGTCTTGTCGAAATCCTTGGCTTCCATTGAATATAATCCTTCGCTCATATTTATATATTTAATTAGTTATCAACATATTACAAACGGCACACACACCGTTGTCGGTGCATCGCGTTAAATTTTGCAAATTTAATATTTATTTTAATATATATAACAAAAATATTCTCTGTTTCAAAATAAAAAAAACGCCACCGGAAACCGATGGCGTTCTTGTGAATTTCATGCCTCATTCAGCATTTTTACATTTTTTCCTGAAGATTTTTGACCGCAGCAGGAACAACGTAAATATCGTGAACAATGCTATGCAGCACACGAACGTTGTAAGTGCGGCGTTCCAGCTTTGAGGTCCGTATCCGACCAACAGCAGGGCCGGGAATCCGAGAACGACCGCCGGAAGTGTCTGAAGCACAAGGTTATTCGCCGCCGGCGTCTCGAACTTCGGGTCGATTTCGCGAAGCAGAATCATGCCGTTGCTCGCCGTGCCGGTAAGCATTCCGAACATGCTGAAAAATCCTTCATAACGGTAATTCGGGAAGATATGCTTGCACATCACGTTGACGTAGAAGAATGTCGCTACTGCGCCCAACGTGCAGACAAGGACGAAAGGCAGCGCAAACCCTCTGAACTCAGCGAAATTGATTGCAGCTGTGCCGGCAACGATCATCACGTCAAACGCCGAGCCACTGATCCTGTTCAAAAGATAATTGTTGATGTATTCCCGCTTGAGTATTTTCGCTTTCTTGAAGCCATTCATGACCCATTTCACAAATATGCCAAAAAGCGTGCCAAGCAGGAAGTTGAAGCCCCACATCAACGGTTTCAAAGTATTCGTTCCGAATGTTCCAAGGTCGAGGCTTTGTATCCAGTTGTTGAACAGGAAAACAAGGAAATACGTGAAAATCACAAGGCAAAGCTGGATTGACATTTTGTCAACTGACTCAGTATCAGGTATTTCGTTCTCGCCTTCATAGTCTTGCAGCGTGTTGATTTGACGCTCTTTCAACTCTGAAATACTGATTTTGCCTTTCTTTCTGAGTATGTTCATGTAAATGACACCGATCACGCTGCCGACAATGAATCCGGTCGCCGCAATTGAAAGGCCAAAGTCTGCACCAGGGAATGTAATGCCCTGATCAGCAGCATGGTTCATGTAAATGACACCGAAATTCAATGCCTGTCCCGGGCCTTGCCCGTAACCCATCGGAAGCAGCAAACCTGCCGCATAGAAAATCTTCTTTCCAAAATAAAACATCGGGATCGTAACAAGCAGACCTACAATGCCTTGCAGAATATACGTGCTCGCTGTCAAGGTGCCGGTCTCAATCACTTTCATCGTGCTCGACTTCGATTCAATCCTGTTGTTTTTCAGCGCTAACGCAACAAAGCCGATACCTAAGGCATGGTACGTTATGATTTCCATCGACGTTTTGTCAACAAAAGAATTCATTCCTGGTATCGCTTTGAAAATCAATATCAAAGCACCACCAATCAATGCTGACGGAATAAGACTTTTTTTCAGAAACGGGACTTTCGTCCTCAACACATTGCCCAACAAGAGCCCGATTGCTATGATGCCGAACTGAATCAGCACCCCCCAGACTTCGGGTGTGGCAAATGACTTGACCATTAGTATTGTGTTCATATTTCAAAAATTTGACCGCAAAAATAGTAAAATATTTTACTGTATCAACATTTATTACAAAAAAAGAGTCAGATCTGTCAATCCGACTCTTTAATTTGGGTCAAACACTCCTTCAATAATCTGTTCATTTTGAAGATATTAAGCAAATCAAAATGTGACAAAAACAACAAAAGCGTCACATAACTTGCATTGTTTGATTCCAAAAACAACCAACCAATTTGGCTGCAAAAGTATATTAAAAATCGAAAGCAAAACGCAAAAACAAGTTAACGGCCTTATATTTTCAGTTTACGGCAGTTGGTTATTTGAGTTTTTCCTCCAAGGCAAGAATTATGTCGCGGTATTTCGCCGCACTCATGAAATCGAGCAACTTGACCGACTTTTCCATGTTTTTCTTGGCTTCCTGAATTGCCTTTTTGATGTCGGTCTGCGAGTTGTAAACCGCCTGTTTTTCTTCAGCGACTGCTTTCACATATTCTTCCGGTTTTTCATACTCCTTGCCAAACGGCTTGCCGACAGTCTCACTCCAAGCATTGTCCAAAGGTTTGATGATTGTCTTAGGCACGATGCCATGTGCCTGATTATAAGCGATTTGTTTCTCCCTGCGCCTATGTGTCTCGTCGATGGTTTTCTGCATTGATTCGGTAATCTTATCGGCATACATGATGACCTTGCTGCCCGCGTTTCTCGCGGCGCGTCCCGCCGTCTGTGTCAGCGAGCGCTCCGAACGGAGGAAACCCTCCTTGTCGGCGTCAAGTATTGCAACCAGCTGCACCTCAGGCAAATCCAAGCCTTCACGCAAGAGGTTGACTCCGACAAGCACGTCAAAATCACCACGTCTCAAACCCATCATAATCTCAACTCTGTCGAGGGTGTCAACATCTGAATGTATGTAACGGGTATTGATTTCCAAATTGTTGAGGTAATTGGTCAGTTCTTCAGCCATCCTTTTTGTCAGTGTAGTGACAAGCACTCGCGAGTTTTTCTCAAGGACCTTCCTTATTTCCGCCACGAGGTCATCGACCTGGTTAGTGCTCGGCCTGACTTCAATCACAGGGTCGAGAAGTCCTGTAGGACGTATGAGCTGTTCGACATAAACGCCTTGCGTCTGCTGCAGCTCATAGTCGCCCGGTGTCGCACTCACGTATATCGTCTGTCCCGTAAGTGCTTCAAACTCATCAAATTTAAGCGGTCTGTTATCTAACGCCGACGGCAGTCTGAAGCCATACTCGACGAGAGTCTGTTTCCTCGAACGGTCGCCGCCATACATGCCTCTGATCTGCGAGACAGTGACGTGGCTTTCATCAATAACAGTGATGAAGTCGTCGGGGAAAAAATCGAGGAGACAGAACGGACGCGTACCGGGCTGCCGTCCGTCGAAATATCGCGAATAATTTTCTATCCCGGAGCAGTAACCGAGTTCACGAATCATCTCCACGTCATGATTCACACGGTCTTCAAGGCGTTTCGCGTCCTCGAACTTGCCGATTTCCCGGAAATACTCCGCCTGCTTGAACATGTCAAGCTGTATCTCCTCTGTCGCCGTCTTGATCTTATCTTTTGAAGTCACAAAAATGTTTGCCGGAAACAGTGTGATATTCTGCATTGTCTCGATGCGCGTCCCGTTTATCGGGTCGAAAGATTCAAGCTCATCGACCTCATCATCAAAAAAGATGATCCTGTACGGGATGTCGGAATATGCCGGGAAGACATCAACGGTGTCGCCTTTGACACGGAATTTGCCACGCGAAAACTCAATGTCATTGCGCGAATACAGTGAGTTTGTGAACTGTAGGAGCAACGCGTCGCGGTCAATCTTCTGCCCCACCTCGATGTTGATGACGTTTTTGCTGAAATCATCCGGGTTCCCTATGCCATAAATACATGATACTGAAGACACTACAATGACATCCCTCCTTCCCGAAAGCAACGCTTGGGTCGTACTCAGACGCAGTCTGTCAATCTCGTCATTTATCGACAAGTCCTTCTCGATATATGTATTGGTAGCCGGAATGAACGCCTCTGGCTGGTAATAGTCGTAATAAGAAACGAAATATTCGACCCTGTTCTCAGGAAAGAACTGTTTGAACTCGCTATATAATTGAGCAGCAAGGGTTTTATTGTGGCTCAAGATCAGTGCCGGACGATTCAATTCTGCAAGCATGTTAGCTATCGTGAATGTCTTGCCGGAACCGGTCACACCCAATAAAGTCTGATACCTCTCCCCTGCCAAAACGCCCTGTTTCAGTTGCTCGATAGCTTGTGGCTGATCACCCGTCGGCTTAAACGTTGAGTCAATTTTATAATTCATAATCAATTATTTACATTAAACGTCATAACAATCGGATAATGATCTGACATATTTTTCCTTATTGTCTTGAATGTGAAGACCTTAACGTTTTCATCATGCCAAAAATAATCAATTCTAAGCAAAGGAAGTTTTCCGCAATATGTTTTTCCGATTCCATGTCCGGATTCGAGGAAAGCATCGTTGAACCTGGCCTTTTTCATCCGCTGGTAGGTGTACGAGAGCGGCGTGTCGTTGAAGTCACCGCATATAATGATAGGTACTTTGTTTTCTGGGAGGTTGCCGATAATGATTTTCGTGTCTTTTGTCCTTGCCACAAAGCCGTCTTTCAGCTTCGTAATAACCGACTTTCCTTTCGATGAGTTTTCGACAAGATTCCTTGTATGACCAAGATATTCAATTTCATCTTTTGTGATGTTATACGACTGCAAATGTGTGTTTTGGAGATAAAAGCGCCCCAACGAGCCAGCCTTGACGAGTTTCACAAAACCCGCAGCTCCGGTTTCATTGAACATCTCGGTATATTCGTCATCTTCAAGCGGAAACCTCGAAAAAATGATATTGCCGCGATGACTAAACTTATTGACACTGTAATATTTACAACCAATTTTCTCACCAAAATCATCAGCCTTTGCATCAGACCACGCACCGCCTTCCTGCAGACAGACAATGTCCGGTCTCTCTTCTTTTATCAATTGAATCACACTGGTTTCAACCATCTCGCGGGTCACGCTGGCATCTGTGACATCACTAAAATTTGCCACATTATACGACATGATCTTTATGTTTCCCGGATCAAAAGTCTCTTTTTTCATCGAGCATGACCGCATGAATCCAGGCACTGCGATAACAAGAGCCAAGCAACTGATCATCAATGATTTTCTGGCTTTCATGAATAATAATAACGCGAACAGAAGAACATCAGCGAACAATATCACCCAAAACGCAAGTCCGAAGTATGAAGTCCATACAAAAGCATCAGGTGAAATATATGGATTTACCGCACATAAAGCCGTGGCAATCAACGCGATAAAAGCAAAGATAGCCACAAGAAAAATCAGCAGTCGTCTGAAAAGCGGTTTCTTCCCTCCTATCTCTTTCTTGCCCATATCAATCCTTTTTGCTTTGTTTGAAAAGAAATTCTTTCTCCTCCTTGGTCAGGCTGTCGTATCCGTCTTTGGAGATTTTATCGAGGATTTCATCTATTCTTTTCTGGTCATCAGCACGTTCCTTGTTGTATTGTTCGTCGGATTTCGGACGTTGATACGACCAGTCGTCGCGCGAATTTCTGTTTTTTTCAAAATGAGATTTCAGTTTAGAAATCCAGTCGAACTCGCCGCGCCGCCAGTAAAGAATGAGTATCAGGCCGAAGATCATGCCGCCGAGATGCGCGAAATGCGCCACGTTGTCAACGCCTCTGAATCCCGAGAAAAGCTCGATGACGCCGTACAATATCACGAACCATTTCGCCTTGATCGGAATGGCAAAGTATATGTAAATGCGCGAGTTAGGCCACGTCATGCCGAATGCGAGCAGTATGCCGTAAACGGCACCTGAAGCCCCGACAGTCGTCATCATATTGAGATATTCCTGCATCGTAATCACATGATTTGCAGCAATTCTCACGCTTTCATACCCTTCCAACGTCGTGACATATTGAATATATTGGACAATCTCCTGGGTGACTCCTGCGCCTATCCCGCACACGAAATAGAAAATGAGGAATCGCTTCGGCCCCCACGCGTTTTCGATCGCATTACCGAACATCCACAGCGCGAACATGTTGAAAAACAGATGCGAGAAACTCCCGTGCATGAACATGTATGTGACGAACTGATACGGCCTGAAATCCGATGCGCCGATGTAGTGAAGCCCGAAATATTTCGCCAGGTCAATGTGCCAGGCATAGTCCATCGTGATTGTGGCAAGAAAGAATATTCCATTGATAATCAACAGATTCTTAACAGCTAAAGGCAATATTGAGAAGCCTTGCGGCCTGAATTGGTTTTCCATTAGTTCAAACGTGTTTTTAATTCTTCAGCATTGATAATTGTGTAAATTCTCTTTCCTGACGGCGACACCTCGGCCACCGCGCAGCCGAAAAGCCTGTCAATCAGGCTTTGCATCTCGACCGGACTCATGGCCTTGCCAGGCTTCACCGCCATCTGAGCCGCCAACGAGCGCGCAAGGTTGATCTTTTTATCCGACTGACAATCAGCCATGTTTATCTTGTAACCCTCCAGAATCTTTTCTATCAGACTGACAGCGTCGCCGCCTTTGCTGTCGGACGGCGTGCCATTAATAATAAAGGTTGTCTGATTCAGCGTTTCGAGTCTGAAACCGACTTTCTCAAGTTCCGGCTTTATCTCCCTAAGGATTGAAGCATCATTGATATTCAATGAAATGTGCTGCGGGAAAAGCTCCTGTTGCGATGCCTCAACGGTCAGTTCCATCTCTTTCAGGAACTTTTCAAAAAGAATCCTCTCATGCGCTAAATGCTGGTCAACGACGAGCAGTCCCGACTTCACGGCCGTCACGATATACGACTGTTGAAGCTGTATGAAAAGACTCTTTTCCTCGTCAATCACAGATTTCACATCTTCAACATTTCCGTTTTCAACCGCATCTTTTGTGTCATCGTAAGCAATCCGCCAATTCTGTTGCTGATGATGTATCGGATTGATTTTAAACGGATTATACATCGGATTAAAGTCAGTCTTCGGCTCAATGATCGGCCTGTCGGCACGACTCGCCTCCCCGAAATCTATTCCGAGATTAGGATTCACGTCGAAGTCGAGCATCGGAGCCAAGTTGTGCTGCCCGATGGCCTTGCGCACCGCCGAATGCATGATGGCGTAAACCATTTTGACGTCAATGAAATTCACCTCGGTCTTGGTTGGGTGAATATTTATGTCAATTTCCTTCGGATCAATTTGAATATCAATGAAATATCCAGGGAAACAGTCTTGCGGGATGAGTTCTTTGTATGCAGTTTCCACCGCATGATGCAGGTAAGCGTGTTTGATAAACCTGCGGTTCACGAAGAAATACTGCTCGCCGCGCGTCTTCTTCGAGAACTCTGGCTTGACGATGAAGCCGTTGATAGTGACGGCGTCGGTCTCCTGACTAACAGGCAAGACCTTGCTTTCGTAATCCTTGCCGTAAAGTCCGACGATCCGTTGTTTCAACGAGCCCGGGTAAAGATGGTAGATTTCTTTCTCATTGCTCGTGAAAGTGAAGCCGATTTCAGGGTTCATCATTGTGATTCTGAAAAACTCTTCATTGATATGACGAAGTTCTGCATCATTGGATTTCAAGAAGTTACGTCGTGCAGGGACATTAAAAAACAAGTTTTTCACGGTGAAATTCGTTCCTACGGACATCGGTTTCGGCATCTGTTCCGTCACCTTGGAGCCTTCGATTTTTATCTTCGTCCCGACCTCGTCCTCTTTACGTCTCGTTGAAAGCTCCACCTGCGCTATCGCCGCGATGCTCGCCAACGCCTCGCCCCTGAAGCCCATCGTCCTGATCTTGAAGAGGTCGTCGGCGCACTTGATCTTCGACGTGGCGTGACGCTCGAAGCAGAGACGCGCGTCGGTCTCCGACATGCCGCAGCCGTTGTCAACGACAGAAATAAGTGTGCGTCCCGCGTCTTTGACCACAAGGTCAACCTGCGTCGCGCCGGCATCTATGGCATTCTCTATCAATTCCTTGACGACAGACGCCGGACGCTGAATCACTTCACCGGCCGCAATCTGATTCGCCACGGAGTCAGGTAACAACTTAATTATATCCAACGCCATAATTTTCAGTTAATTTAACATAAAAAATTGACTCTCAGTTATTTCTTGCCGAGCATAAGGAACATTCTGATGAAATCTTCCACAACCGGCGTGAACAGGATGAAATAAACCAAGACCGCCGCAATTCCGAAAATGACCACGAAACGCATCGTCTTGTACCTCGCCCTGCGGCGGTCGCCTTCCTCGTCAACAGAATCCACGCGCCCCCAACTTCTCCTCATTTTCAGACGCAGCTTGTCCTCCTCCGACAAATTCGAATCAAGCCCAAGCTCCGCCTTGCGACGCTCAAGTGCTTCTTTTTCAGGGTTGTAATAGCGCGGTATATAGTTGAACCGGCGCGGCTCCGGCCTGTGAAACATGAAAATCCCCATGACTAAAATTTTAACCTGCAAAAGTAAGCATAATTTTTGACTTAAACCGCCATTTTTTATTATTTTTGCAATCAATTTCTACGATTTTTGACAAATGAAACATAGTCTGCATATATTCAGTTTAATCATCTGTATATCAATGATTTGCCCGATATTATGCTGCGGCGGCGAGAACGAGACAAGACAAACTGCAGCATGTCAAGAAGAAGACAACCTCATCGAATATTCGAGCAATCTTCACGTATCTCATTACAAATCAGGTTATTACATAAAAATCACAAATCCGTGGAAAGGCGGCAGTTTAGGTGAGTTCTACCTATATCCTGACACTTTGGAGTTGCCCGATGAATTGTCAGCAAAACAGATAATAAGGACACCAGTCAAGTCAGTTGTAGCCTATTCTTCGACACAATGGTCTGTCTTTCAACGACTTGGAGAATTAGAGCGTGTGAAAGGAATTTTGGAGAGCAATTACACTGACAACCCTCAAATCAAACAGCTTATCGCTGACGGCAAGATGTCGGATGTCGGGACGGAATCAAAGATAAACATTGAGAAAGTCATTGATATTCAACCAGATGTAATTCTTTACACTCCGTATCCGACCATTCAGGACAACAAAATCGGTGAACTCACAGGTGCGGTCATGCTGCCATTCGCCGACTATCTTGAGAATCATCCTCTCGGCCGCGCGGAATGGCTTAAAATAATCGGCTGCCTGACTTGCCGCGAGCAGGAGACGGATCGTTGGTTCAATGACATTGCAACTAATTATGAATCAATTAAATCACTATGCAGAAACGCCACTGACAACCCCACCGTTTTCTCCGACTTGCCCTTTGACGGACAATGGTACGTCCCTGGCGGAAAGAGTTACATCGCACAGATTTTCAGTGATGCCGCCGCCGATTACGTCTGGAAAGACAATGACGCGACCGGAAGCCTGCCCGTTGACGCAGAGACGGTCTTGGCGAAAGCCGGCGACGCCGACTTCTGGCGGATTATGAATTCGACAGACACGCCGTATTCATACGAACGGTTATCTGTTGAAAATGAACTTTTTACATATTACAAAGCCTTTAAAAACAGGAACGTCATCGTCTGCGATGTACGTGAAAGCGCATACTTTGAAAATGCACAATATGAGCCTGATGTCATGCTTAAAGACTTCGCCACGATATTTCATCCGGATTTATTTGAAGACAATTACCAACCAAAATATTTTCATTTGCTGAATGAGTAAAAACAGAAAAACAATTGCTATTTTGACAATAATCCTGCTTGGAATTGTGCTTTTTCTGGCCAATCTATTTGTTGGTTCAGTCAAGATTCCATTCAAAGAAATTCTTGATGTATTACTTAAAGCAAACAAGGATAATCCATTAAATACCATTATTTTAAATTACAGACTACCACAAGCAGTGACGGCACTTTTCGCCGGTTCCGCATTAGCGGTTTCGGGACTTCTGATGCAGACACTTTTCCGCAACCCTCTCGCCGACCCTTCGATGCTTGGCATAAGCAGCGGCGCGAGTCTCGGCGTCGGAATCGTCATCTTACTCACCGGCGTCATCTCCGGCTCCGCCGTCTCCTCGCTCGGTTGGTGGTCAACGATCGGAGTAAGCCTTGCCGCCTTCGCCGGAGCCGTGGTGGTCTTATTCCTGATTCTCGCCTTCAGCTCAAGGACAAAAAACATGACCACATTGATAATTATCGGGTTGATGATCGCATACATCGCAAGTTCAGTCACCG
This sequence comes from Bacteroidales bacterium, assembly GCA_024400295.1. Classification (GTDB taxonomy): domain Bacteria; phylum Bacteroidota; class Bacteroidia; order Bacteroidales; family F082; genus Limimorpha. Next base: position 21,453 of record JAKSNA010000003.1, read on the forward strand.
ATATTCTTAAGTTTTTCAGCATGAAAGAAGACATTCACGCCTTCGTCATCTGGGGAATGGGCAGCTTCTCGAACGTCGGGACGGAACGTATGACGATGTTGTCAATCAGCGTCATCATCGGCTTGTTGGCTTCGTTTTTCCTTTCCAAAAATTTAAATGTCTTGCTTTTGGGTGAGACATACGCCGAAAACCTCGGCCTGAACATCAAAGGTAACACCTTGACTATCATTTTAATATCAGGTTATCTCACCGCCATTGTAACGGCTTATTGCGGCCCCATCGCGTTCGTCGGTCTCGCCGTCCCGCATATCGCAAGATTCATCTTCAAAAGCAGTGACCACCGGCTTTTGCTGCCTATGACAATGCTCATCGGGATGGACCTCGCGCTTTTATGCAACGTCATCGCACGACTTCCCGGTTTCGACGGCAATCTTCCGATAAACGCCGTCACCGCCTTCATCGGCGCACCGATTGTCATCGCGGTAATTACAAAAGGTAACAAGGTTGCGAAATAAAAAAAGGAAACCATGCAAGTTCTAAAAACATATTATTTATCAATCGGTTACGCAAACAAGATTGTTGCTTCGGACATCGACATCTCCATTGATTCAGGCGATTTGGTCGCGTTGATAGGGCCGAACGGCGCAGGCAAATCAACACTCTTCAAGACATTATCAGGACACATAAAACCCGTATCGGGCACAATTGAAATCAACGGTGAGAACGCCGAGAACCTCACAGCCAAGGAACGCGCCAAGATGATGAGCGTCGTGCTCACGGAACGTCCCGATGACATGTTTCTGACAGTCTGCGAAATCGTGGCATCAGGGCGCTTCCCGTATCTTGGAATGTTCGGGAAACTCTCCGGAAACGATGAAAAAATAGTTGAAGAATCACTTGAGATAATCGGAATCAAACATTTGAGTGACAGATTATTTAATACATTATCAGATGGCGAAAGACAGAAAGTAATGATTGCCAAGTCAATCGCCCAAGACACGCCAATAATCTTTCTTGACGAACCCACCGCCTTCCTTGATTACCCGAGCAAAATCGAGTTGTTTTCAATTTTGAAACGACTTGCCACAGAGCAGAAAAAGACCATAATATTCAGCTCACACGACCTTGAGCTTCTGTTAAGATACACCGACAGCCTTTGGGTTATGGGGAAACAGCTGCCGTTCATAAAAGGCTCATGCTCCGAATTATTGGAAAACGGCAAGATACAAGAATATTTCAATCTTCAAAACATTGACAACGAATATCTTACGAATAGAATCTAACCAATCCATCCATCGGATTTTTCACGATTTTGCCACAATTCAGACCATGTTGCGACAGACGTTCACGGAGAATATCCTGAAAATAAAACGCCACGGAGCCGATGAATCCTACATCATGATATTTCCCATTCTCCGTCAAAGGAATTATGAAACAGTTGATAAATTCGTCGAAACAGCCCGACACCAAATCAACAATATATTGATTTTCAACGTTTTTATGGGCAAACTTTGAAAATGAAGCCAAATATTTTGATGGTTGCGAATGTTTATACACATTGTCAATCAGCGTGTTTCTGTCAATATTGTATTCCAAAACAAAGTTTTTGCGCAAATCATCAGGCATAATTCCATAGAAGTAATCGCGAACGATTTTCTTGCCGATATGGCAGCCACTGCCTTCATCGCCAAGCAGATAGCCGAGCGAAACGGCGTTTTTTTCAATGTCTTTCCCGTTGTAAAGACACGCATTCGAGCCGGTTCCAAGAATGCAAGCTATTCCCTGTCCGTTGCCGAAAAGCGAATGGCAGGAGCCTAAAATATCAGAGAAGACCTCTATTTCTGAAAACACAAAAATGCCAGAAAGCACTTCTTTCATCCTTTCAACATTAGATGAATTTCCGCATCCTGTTCCATAAAAATAAACATTTGTAATAGATTTAACATCAATATTTTGACATACATTATATAAAGTCACACTTGAAATTAAATCCATATCACAAAAGTTAGGATTGAAGCCGTCGGTAGTGAGCCGTCGCGCGATTTTTTCGCCATCGAGCAGCACCCATTCAGCTTTTGTGGAACCGCAGTCAACAATTAAAACCATATCCGAAAATTTTTGCAAAAATAAAAAAAAAATCCAAAACGCAAAAAAAAAATTAGATAACACATTGTTTAATTGACTATTTTTGCACGTTTAAAAACTTTTTGCTTTACAAACTTTAAACCTTACAAACTGACATGGGCAGAAGCATGAGAAAATGGCGCATTGAAGATTCCGCCGAGCTTTATAACATCAACAACTGGGGTATTAACTACTTCTCAATCAACGAGAAAGGCAACGTCGTTGTCACGCCGCGTGAAGGCTGCGCATCGGTTGATTTACGTGAACTTGTCGATGAACTCGCGCTGCGCGACGTCTCGGCACCTATGCTGATACGTTTCCCCGACATCATCGACACGCGCATTGAACGGATCGACTCATGTTTCAAGGCAGCAGCGAAGGAATACGAATATAAAGGTCAGAACTTCATCGTCTTCCCGATCAAGGTGAACCAGATGCGGCCTGTCGTCGAGGAGATCGTGAGCCACGGCAAGAAATTCAACATAGGACTTGAAGCCGGCTCGAAACCGGAGCTTCACGCCATCATCGCGTCAAACACTGATTCCGAGTCACTTATAATCTGCAACGGATACAAAGATGAGAGTTACATCGAACTCGCGCTCCTCGCGCAGAAGATGGGCAGAACCATCATCATCGTCGTCGAGAAGATGAACGAGCTTCGTCTCATCGCCAAGCTCTCGAAGCAGCTGAAAGTCACCCCGACCATCGGTATCAGAATCAAACTCGCGAGTTCAGGCGCCGGAAAATGGGAGGACTCGGGCGGCGACGCCAGCAAGTTCGGGCTTTCCCCGTCAGAGCTGCTCGATGCCCTTGAGTTCCTCGACAAAAACAACCTCCGCGACTGCCTGAAACTCGTGCATTACCACATCGGCAGTCAGGTCACGAAGATTAGAAGCATAAAGATTGCCTTGAAGGAAGCCGCACAGTTCTACGTACAGCTTCACAAGATGGGCTTCAACATTGACTTTGTTGACATTGGCGGCGGCCTCGGCGTGGATTACGACGGCACACACTCTGCCAACAACGCCAGCAGCGTCAACTACAGCATACAGGAATATGTCAACGACGCGATCTTCTCCATCGTCGATGCATGCGACAAGAACGGCTTCCGGCATCCGAACATCATCACCGAATCGGGACGCGCGTTGACGGCGCATCACTCGGTGCTGATCTTCGAAGTGCTTGAGACAGCGTCACTTCCGACATGGGACGACGAAAACGAAGTCGTCAGCGAGAACGACCACGAACTCGTCCACGACCTTTACGAGACATGGGACAAGCTGTCGAGCAAACAGTCGTCGATGCTTGAGACATGGCACGACGCGCAGGAGATACGCGAGGAGGCACTCGACCGCTTCAGCATGGGACTTCTCGACCTGCCAACAAGAGCCAAGATTGAACGTATCTTCTGGTCAATAGCGCTGGAAGTGAACCAGATGTGCAACGACATGAAACGCGTTCCGGACGACTTCAGCTCATTGCCCAAGTTGCTGGCCGACAAATACTTCTGTAACTTCTCGCTGTTCCAGTCGCTGCCCGACACATGGGCCATCGACCAGGTCTTCCCCATCATGCCTATCCATCGTCTCAACGAATATCCCGACCGTGAAGCCACGTTGCAGGACATCACCTGCGACTCTGACGGCAAGGTCGTGACATACGTCACCGGACACAACCTGTCGCACAACCTGCCAGTCCACTCCATCGACAAGAAAGACCCCTACTACATCGGCGTGTTCCTCGTCGGCGCGTACCAGGAGATTCTCGGCGACATGCACAACCTCTTCGGCGACACCAACGCCGTACACGTCTCTGTTGATGAAAAAGGTTATTATATCGACCAACTTATTGATGGTGAGACTGTTGCTGAGGTTTTGGAATATGTGCAATACAGCCCGAAGAAACTCGTCAGGACTGTTGAGTCATGGGTGACGCAGTGTGTCAAAGCCGGTAAGATAACCGTTGAGGAAGGCAAAGAGTTCCTCTCGAATTACCGTTCCGGGCTGTACGGATACACCTATTTGGAATAGAGTCTATCGTTGACAACAAGATGACTGTCCGATGCGCTGAGGCGCGTCTAAAGTCCGAAATGTGTCCCTGACCACGAATGACACGAAGGTTCTTCACCACGAATTTTCACGAAATGTTTTCGGTGGTGTGCCAGCCACTTTATGCTTTACAAACTTTCTGTACCTCATCGAACTTTTTTTTCATTTCTATGTTTTACACATGGTAAAAATATGTATTTTTGCGCGATTTTACGGACTAAATAGGATATAAAATGAAGAAAATTAAATTGGGCATCAACGGCTTCGGAAGAATCGGCCGTCTTGCCATGAGGATCGCCGAACAGCGTGGCGACATTGAGGTTGTAGGAATCAACGACATTCAACCACTTGATTATCTGGCATATAACGCAAGATATGACTCGGTGCACGGGAGATTTAACGGCACCATCGATTATGACATGGAGAAGAACATCATGACTGTCAATGGCAGAGATGTTAGGATTTTCGCAGAAAAAGACCCAGCAAACATTCCATGGGGAGAGATAGGTGCCGAATATGTTCTCGAATCGACAGGTCTGTTCCTGACAAAAGAGAAATGCCAGGCACATATTGACGCCGGCGCGAAATACGTCATCATGTCGGCGCCTTCAAAAGACGACACTCCGATGTTCGTTTACGGTGTCAACCACAAGACTTACAAGAAAGGCACGCAGTTCGTATCGAACGCCTCATGCACGACAAACTGCCTTGCCCCTATCGCGAAGGTCCTCAACGACAACTGGGGGATTGAGATGGGCTTGATGGCGACGATTCACGCTGTCACGGCAAAGCAGAGGACAGTTGACGGAAACTCTATCAGAGACTGGCGTGGCGGGCGTGCTGCATTCAGCAACATCATCCCATCGACGACAGGCGCAGCAAAGGCCGTCGGCAAAGTCATCCCTGAACTCAACGGCAAACTCACCGGCACTTCTTACCGCGTGCCTACGACAGACGTGTCGGTCGTTGACCTCACGGCAGTCCTGAAGAAACCTGCCACCTACGAGGAAGTCTGCGCCGCGATGAAGAAGGCTTCAGAAGAAGGCGACCTCAAAGGCATCCTCGGCTACACCGACGACCAGCTCGTTTCAACAGATTTCGTCGATGACATCCATTCATCAATCTTTGACCAACAGGCCGGTCTCTCACTGAACGAGAAGTTCGTGAAAGTCGTAGCATGGTACGACAACGAGATGGGTTACGCAAGAAGAGTCTGCGACCTCCTCGCACATATCGCGAAAGTCAATGAATAACAATCATCAGCATTAATACAAAAATGACTGGCAGAGTGTTTCTGCCAGTCATTTTTTTTGTAAAAACCTGACGTTTTTATTTATTTTGAATCTTACCTTCGATGTAAGCGACGACCTCACCCACTGTCTTAAACGGGTTCACCGTCTCGAAACGGAAGTCAAACTCCTGCTCTATCGCCAATGCCAACAGTAACATTGACAAAGAGTTAATGCCCAAATCCTGCTGGAGCTGCGTGTCTAATGTGATATTGTCAACATTGACATTAGGCATCACATTCGCGAAAATCTTTTTTAATCTGTCTAAAACCATAACTATGAATTTCTTCTGTCAACTTTAAGTGAACCTGTACGTTTGAAGTCTTCTGTGCGCACTTTCATTGTAATGATGCGTGCGAACGGCGGCAGTTCCTTGTTTATCTCATCGACGACACCCTGAATGGTCTTCTGTATCGTCTCAGGCGTCGCGTCTTTGAACATCTCCATACGTGGAAGTATCTCAATGCCAATGACTTCATCGCCGTTAATTGATGTCGGCTTGACAAGACAATCACGGACGAACTGATTCATATAGAACTTCTCTTCTATCGACTCAGGCAGTACGTTTTCACCGTTCTTCAGCACAATGATGTTCTTGATTCTGCCGTCTATATAGAGGTATCCGTTTTCATCTTCATGCACCAAGTCGCCGGTCTTAAGCCATCCGTCCTCCATTGTCGCGGCGGTGGCTTCAGGGTCATTGTAGTAGCCCATCATCACGTGGTCGCCCTTGATCCAAAGCTCGCCGTTGACGAACTTATATTCCTGTTCGGGATATGCCGGGCCTACTGACTCCGGATATTCCTCGACGTTTGCGTTGCCTGATACGAGGTTGGAAGACTCGGTAAGTCCGTAGCCGCCCAACAGTCTGATGTTCAATTCTTTAAACGCCTTGATAAGTACCGGCGGGACGTTTGCCGCACCGGCGATAATGAGTTTCAGCTCGCCGCCGAGGAACTGCGGGCCGTACATCTTGGTGAGGCCGAGCAGTATCTCGCAGAGGCCAGGGACGAGCACAAGGCACGTAGGTTTGATTCTCGGCAGTGTGCCGATGCCGGCTTTCATGTCTTCGCAACTGTAAACGAGCGAACCCGTGAAGAAACAGGCGAGCAGACCTCTGACGATGCCGAAGATATGTGAGAAAGGCAGGAATGCGATATAACGCTGGTTGCCGATGACGCTCGATGGCATGAACATGCCGTTGAACGCGCCGCGCATCATATTGCCATGGCTAAGCATCACGCCCTTTGGCATTCCCGTCGTGCCACCGGTGAAGAAGATGCTCGCAAGGTCTTCTTTCCTCACTTCTGCACTTGGCGTGAACGTGTCGGCTATCTCCTTGGTTGACAGCATCTTGACTTGAACCTTTCCGCACATCGGGCGGAATTCCTCGCGCACGAACATCGCCTCGACGTCAAACTTCTTCAATGAGCCGAGCATCTGCATTTCCTGCAACGTGGCAGGAAGCATCACCGTCACATAACCAGCTGATGTTATTGCAAGATATAGTTCCATCGCATCAACCGAGTTGCGGTCCCACACCGCTATCTTCGCGCCTTTCTTGAGACCAAGGCCGTTGATCAGCTTGCGACGGCGGCCAATACGCTCGTAAAATTCAGCGTAGGTGTATGTCGTGGCCATGTCCGACACAGCCGGCAGCGCGGCATATTCGTTCTTCAGTTTCTCAAGAAACTGCGGTATCGTCGGCACATACTGAAGTCTCGCCATCTCGTCGGCGGGAATCATCTCATAGAAGTAGTTTTTGTTTTTCATAACTGCTATTTTATGTTATTAAATTCATTTTGCATCTCCACCATCTTGTCGTGAAGTCTGATGGTCTGCTCGTTGATATAGTCGGCGTTCATCCCATTCAGCGGCGGATCAAGCCGGAACGGTTCACTGACGTACAGTTTAACGCGGTTGCCAATCAGCCAAGTATAAGGCCCCTCGATGTAAATCATCACCAGAGGCACCTGCGCGAGAGTCGCTATCGTCGTGATTCCCGAATGGAAAGGAAGAATCTCGCCAGTCTCACTCCTCAACCCCTCCGGATATATCGCCACCATCTCCTTCTGACGCTTCAGCTTGTCCAAGGCCTGATATATCCAACTCGTGTCAAGCTGCTGACGGTCAATAGGTATCACATTAAGATGCCTGAAGAAAAATGCAAGCCCTTTCTGTGCGAAACGGTCTTTGGCCGCCATGTGACATATAGATGCCTTATGGAACACCGAACCTATCGTAAGTCCGTCATAATGAGCTATATGATGACTGACAATCATGGTCGGCTCCTTGAACAATTCTTTCCTCTTTGATTTGTTGGCATAATAAACTTTCGGTCTGAACAGCAGATGCACCAAACAGAATATCAGCCAGTCAAGAAACCTGTCGAAAATTCCCACGAAAAATCTTCTCATCGCAATCAATTATAAAACTAAAATTTGCCGCAAATATATGATTTTTTTATAAATGATTTACCCACTTCGTAAAAATATTGCACAATCAATACAAACATAAGATTTTGACGTTTTAACATTGCTTCAGAATGTCATTTTCACTCCCATATCAAAATATTTTCATACCTTTGCAGCCGAATTTTAACATTTTTTATGAAAAAATACTTTTTAGCAACACGTCCTTGGTCCCTGCCGGCATCAGTCATGCCCGCGTTGGTGACTATTTCTTTCATTTTCTTAAACAGGACATCTTTACTGCAAACCACTGAAATTGACTGGATTGCAGCTATAATTGCTCTTTTCGGCGCAGCCATCTTCCACCTTTCGGGAAATCTAATAAGCGACTACTTCGACTTCAAACACGGTGTCGATTCTCACGACAACATCGGCCAAACGAACCTCACGATTGTTGACGGCATCATCCCTGCAAAGACAATTTTACGCTTCGGAATCATCCTGATGGCGATAGGAGTTGCCATCGGCTTATATCTCGTGGCGAGATGCGGTCTGCCGGTGCTTTACATCGGCATCGCCGGAATGCTGCTCACCATTTTCTATTTCTTCATGAAAGCCAACGCATTAGGCGACCTCTGCATCTTGTTAAACTTCGGCATTCTGATTCCGCTCGGCACTTATTTCTGCGGAACCGGCGTCTTCCACCTTCCGATATTGTTTGTCACAATACCAACGGGACTTCTCGTCGTCAGCATTCTCCACGCCAACAATATGCGTGACCGCGTCAACGACACGAGAGCCGGTGTCACTTCCTTCGCAAAAATCATCGGGACAAAAGGCTCGAAGATTTATTACATAGGAATGGTTATCGCGGCGTATCTCATTGTCATTGTGAATATTATATTCAACAATCTGCCTATTCTCGCGCTATTGGTGCTTCTCTCCTGCCCCATCGCTTTCGCAAACATCAAGAAGATGGCGAGATGCAAGGAAATGACCGACATCGCAAGTCTCGACGGCGAATCGGCAAAGCTCGTGATGGTTTTCTCACTGCTTCTTTCTGTCGGCGACTTCATCGCCCCAATAATTTAATAGTCAACAGCTTGCAATGAAGAAACTGATAATCTCAACGCTGATTGTAACCATCCTGTGGTTTGTGATGTTCTCGCCATGGACCGCACCTCACCTTAATTTCTGGGCCGCGATGTCCGTTTCAGGAATAGTACTCATGGCTATTTCTTTCATTATCGGCGGGACAAGAATCGAGACGAGAGAACTCACATTCACAAACATATTAATAGGTGTAGTGACTGCCGCCGCCCTTTGGGGCGTTTTCTGGCTCGGAAATTTTCTTTCAACACGCTGGTTCGGTTTCGCACAAGGACAGATTAACATCATCTATGAGATGAAAAACGGCAACAACCAGTTGATTATCGGAGTATTACTGCTTTTTGTCATCGGGCCGGCGGAAGAGGTTTTCTGGCGCGGATATTTTCAAAGAAGCATTGACGAAATATGCAGTAAGTCATTGAGAATCAAGTCAGAGACGTGGAGATGGCTCGCGCCGGTTCTTATCACCGCGTTCATCTATGCCATCGTGCATGTCTTCTCTTTCAACTTCATGCTCATCATGGCAGCATTGGTATGCGGGCTTTTCTGGGGATTTATGTACAGATTCACAAAAAGCATCGTGCCACTCATCGTCTGCCACGCGCTTTGGGACGTGAGCGTTTTCATTCTTTTCCCTATTTCAAATTGAAACAAATTTAATTAAACCATGAAAAAAAATAATCAATCAAAATTCAAAACATTCATTTCCAACGAGTTGACAGGTTGGAAGTTGTCAGAAATCATCTGGCTTGCCATCGCGTTTTCGGTTGTGCTGGTCGGCAGTATCATCAAGGGGACGACCGCGATTTCCCTCATCACCGGCTTGGTCGGCGTGACAGGCATCGTGCTTTCCGGAAAAGGCAAACTCTCCAATTTCGTCCTCGGCTTCGTCCAGTGTCTCCTCACCGGCATCGTCGCGCTTGAGAGCAGCCTTTACATGAACGGACTGATGTATCTCGTCTATTTCCTTCCGATGGAAGTGATCGGATTCGTTACTTGGAAAAAGCACATCAACACTGAATCTCAAGAGGTTATAAAGAGAAAGATGTCATGGATTACGCGTTTCAAATGGATTGCCATCATCGCTGCTGCAACAGCGGCTTTCAGTTACATCATGAGGCTCACCAACAATCAACAGCCGATTCTCGACTCATTCTCAGCGGTCTGCAACATCGTCGCAATGATCATCGCCATCAACCGTTACGCCGAGCAATGGTGGATCTGGCTGGTCGTCAACATATTACACGTTGTATTGTGGTTCAACGACTTCAACGCCAGTGGGGAGAACATCGCCATCCTGCTGATGTCGTGCGTCTTCCTCATCAATTCGGTCATCATGCTTGTGAAATGGACCAAGGAGGCGAGGGAAAACGAAATGAGAAGATAACCGGATTATTTCCAGTCAATCTTCACATTTCTCATCTCGACCTTGCAATCACCGATTTTGAAGCTGACATACGTCAGCTTCTTTACTTTTGAAGGAAGCACCTGACCGGGAATATCCATTGTGTATGAGATCATCACGTCGGTGATCATGTCATATCTCGTCCCCCAGGTGTTTTTGTGCTCCCCACCGTTGTCATCGTATGCAAGGACATCATTGCCGATATACATTGACTTGTTTACGTCGCGATTTGTGACTTTGTAAGTCATCGAAAGTGTCTGCTTGCTGGTATTGCCCACCAGTTCAACAAACTCAAAATCAAGCCAATCGCTGCATGGATTGACAATGACCATGTCGTCCTTTTTCGCCTCAGGCTTGGTCTTCTGCTTCTCGGCATGTTTCACCGATGATTTCTCTGCCGGCTGTTCGGGTTGTGTCTTTCTGTCAACACGCTTTTCTTTCACCGAACTGCCGCTGCCAGATTCTTTAAGTGTCTGTTTGTTGAAGGTGTTGTCATTCTGTGCTTCAGCAAATGATGGCATCAAAACCAGAGCCACCATGAATAATGTCATTGAAATGAATCGTTTCATATTTTTTTATTTAATAGTGCGCAAAAATACTAAAATGTTACATATTTTTAAAAAAAAATTTAACTCCACGCATCAAATCTTCCGTCTTCCTCATCGTATTCATCATCAAAATTCACTTCTATCTCGGTGACACCGAGTTTCCCCAGCACATCATAAACGACATCCAGATCGTTGAAACTCTTTGGTTTATAATTCTCATCTTCTAAAGTCAGAATCATATCACCGACCAATTTGCCTGGATATATTTTGCAGCCAACAGGATTTTCGTCAAGGTCTTTGAGAAGGCCTTTGTCATCGACCCAACCAGTTACATGTTCATCGAGTCCGAGTTTTTCGGCGATGTCATACAGCGGCATCACTCTGATGGCGTCAAGACGTTGTGCGGCCACATAATCAGGCAGTTCGTCCCAATATTCGGTGTCAAACTCAATTATTTCGGCGGTTCCGTCGGTCTTTATTATCGCGATGTATTTGTCATCGTAATAATTGACATCATCGTATTCATCACGTTCATCAAGCAGATTTTCCTCCATTACAAATACATTTTCGTGCTTATTTCATCCACTTCCTGAAATTGTCAGCTCTCTCGGTCACTTTCACGATGTAATTCTGCGTCTCTTTAAGAAGGTGTTTCTTCAGATAATCAAAGAGTTCGTCGTAAGTCATCTCGTTAATCTGCGGTATTGCCTTTTTTATGTTTGTGTCGCCACGAAGTGCGCGTGCGAGGTTGCCGGCGCCTGTGTTATACGAAGCGATGATGCAGAGATCCTGTTTTCTCCTGTCGTTGACATCCTTGAAATATCTCTTTCTCAGCAGGGAGATGTAATGGACACCCATCTCGATGTTGTGGTCAGGGTCATACAGATAGTTCGCCGTCGGCTTGCTGAAGTTTTTCTTCAGGCTTTGTGCGCAGTCGGCCCCGGCCGATGCCGGCACAATCTGCATCAGTCCGTATGCAGGCACGTATGACTTGGCTTTCGGGTTGAACGACGACTCAGTCTGAATCACCGCGTAGGCTAACGAAGGCTCCACCTTGAACTGTCCGCAATATTTGCCGACTTGGTCAGCAAACTTCTCCGCACGCACTCTGATGTGGTCGGGTATCAGCTCGAACGACACTGATGTAATCTGGTGTTCCTTCCCGTCAGTGTCTTTCACCGTCTTAACCTCTACCACCGCATTTTCGACAATCTCCTTCACGCTCTCATCGACATTATTTTCATCGACGACCTCGCCCGACGGCGTCTCCACAAGTCCTTGCAGGACAGGCTCTTCCGACAAAGGCTCCGCCTTTTCAACAGACGAGTCGTAATCCTTGGTTTTACCTTTGTTGAGAATCAGTATCTTGACGGTCTTCTCAAGCTCCTCCTTGTTAACATTTTTGCCGGGTGTTGTAACGACTTCAACGGTAGCTTCACCGTTCTCGAAATCGACGATGCTTCTCGAATTGCCGTTGTCGGAATATTCCACCCAGTCTTTCCGAGTGCTTTCCGCGACGTTGCCCTCGCCCCACTTCGCACTCATCTCCTTCATGAATTTCGAATATGCTTCTTTTTCAGCCTTCACATATTCTTCGTATTGCTTGTTCATCTCCTCCATCTTGGAGTCTTGGTCGCTTTTCATCTGCTCCATCGCGGCTTTCTGTTCCCTCACGTATCTCTCGTATTCCGATTCAACTTGAGCGTGACACTCTATTCCGACGAGCACCAACAACAATGCTGTAAATTTTCTCATATCAAAAGTCTTAGAATTAATTATCGGCAAAAGTAATAAAAAAACCGATGACTGTCAGAACAATCACCGATTTTTATTTGGATTTTTTATGTCAACGAAAAATCAACATTCATGAATCATTCAACAACAACTTTTCTTGTTACAGTGCCGTTTTCATCATTCATCTTGACGAAATAAACGCCCTTTGCCACCTGACTCATGTCAATATCTGCAATGCCATTGACTTCACGGCTCGCAACGCATCTTCCGGCAAGGTCGAAAATCTCAACAAAACGGAATCCTGATGCCTCAACAGTCAGGACATCATTGACAGGGTTAGGATAAATTTTAACGTCGTCAGCGACATTCTCCGTCACGCCGGTGCCTTCAATCTCTTTGTAATAATAGTAATAATCGCATACGTAAGTGAGTGTGCCGCTGTCGTCAACAGTCCAAAATTTGTCCTTTGTCCTTGCGTTCACGGTTCTCTCCGGATTTGGCATCTCGCCTTCAGGGTTCACGAAAGGCACGACCTCGTCAAAAAGGATATTCATATCGTATTCATATTCATGACGTTCGAGAACAGAACCGTATTGGTCAAGATTTTCCTCAACAGAGATGTTGTTGTTTTCATCGCGGGTATAAACGACATGTGTGCTCAAAACCCATCCGTTATAGTAATAGTAACTTTTCTCTTCGATGAGGAAGCCATCGGCATTATAAGTATATTCAACCATGTTTGACGGTTCAAACTCACCGCTGAAGCCTTCCGAATAGCTGACAATGAGCGTGCAGTTGTTATTCTAGTCGTAGGTGTAGTCGGCCGTTTCAAAAAGCCCCCACGTGCCAAGATACATATCGTGGTGAATCATGTTCCCGTTCTCATCGTACTGATAGTTGTAGCTACCGCCATGCTCGAAGCTGCCGCCGAAAAAATTGTAGTTGTCTCTCGTAAGACGTTGATTTAGTTCGTTATACGTATATTCAACATAGTTTGCATAAATCCATTCGCCATTCAGCAGCTGATGGCATGAGAGCTTTGTGACATTGCCGTTGGCATCATATTCGAGACTGTCGCGGACAGAAGTCTCCTCGCCGACTTTGTCAACCCAATAGTCGGCAATTAGCTTGTAACTCTCATCGTAATAAAACTCCTTTGTTTCATACAGGTCGTCTGAATACCATGAATTGAGATAATGTGTGTAATTCTGTGAAAATGACGCTGTTGCAGTCAAAATCAGCACAAGGGCAAGTAATAGTTTCTTCATAAAAAGATGCTTAAATACGTTAATAAATTTTCGGCAAATTTAGTGTTTTTCTTTTCAGAAAATCAAAATTCCTCAAATTTTTCTTAGTTAGAAGACAAAGTAGTCTCCAAATCAATATACACGGGCAGATGGTCGCTGAAACCGCCGAAATATTTCGGCCCCACATACGTCCTGAAGAGCTTCACGCCACCGAACGACTCATCGGGTTCAAAGAGAAAGTCTGCATGGAATATGGTTGAACTTTTACTTTTGTAATGAAGAGTTGATTCTTTGTCCATCAACGACTTGCTCACCATTATCTGGTCAAAAATCTGCCAGTTGTACTGGTGCTTGAGTGTCCCTTCGAAGCCAAGCTCCCTCCCGTCGGCGAACAGATTCACCAAGGCACAATCTGTATCAGCATCTTCCAGCGGTTTGGCATTCAGCACCTCGCGGATGCTCGGGTCATCGGGGGTGTCGTTGAAATCGCCCATCGCCACTATCTTAGGCATCGTCGGATGTGTCCAGCATAATGAATCGATTTTATGTCTCAGTGTTCTCGCCGCAAGAGCACGTAGATTGACGGTCTCACGCTCACCGCCATAGCGCGACGGCCAATGGTTGACAAAGACATGCAGTGTGTCGCCCCTCCTGTCTGAAAAGACAGCATAAAGTATATCACGCGACTTGAACTTTTTGTCATCAGGATTCCTTATTTTCACAGGCTCGGAATATATAAGTTGCAGTTTGTCAATACAATAAATCATCGCCACATCAATGCCTCTTCGGTCGTCACCCTCATAATGAACGATGCGGTAGTTGTGGTTTTTCAGAGGTGTCTGATTGAACAACGCATTGAGCACATAATAGTTTTCCACCTCGGCGATGCCGAGCACGGCAAGAGGCTCATTTCCCGAAAGGGAGAGCAGACATTTGAACATGTTGTTGCGCTTCTTGTAAAAACGCGACTTCGACCAACGCTGCGCACCGTCTTCGGTGAAGTCGTTGTACGTCCTCGTGGAATCAACAAACGGGTCAAAGAAGTTCTCGAAATTCCAGAACGCAACACGCAGTGTCTCAACATTTTGCGCTTCAGCATTTGAAGTTTGAAAGGTCTGGAAAAAGATGAACAGACAGACAACCAAGACGGTTTTTGAAGATAAAAAAGGTTTCATACTATCAAAAATTAAATTGGTGCAAAGGTATATTATTTTTTCATATTTTTGCGCAAATTTTAAAAATAAAAATGAAAGGGGAAAACACAAAGGCCAGACGTGCGCCGAAACCAATTGAATCTTTAATACCGATAGTGATTCTTGTCACAGCATTAGCATTAGTGATCAAGACATTCCGGCAGGACGCGTTAGGCGGTCCGGCACAGGTTGCAATAATCTTCGGCACAGCCGTTGTCGTTTTCATCGCGATGGTGTTCTGCAAGACTCCGTGGAACGACATCGAGGCGAAGATCATTGACAACATCAAGAGCCTGTCAACAGCGTTGATAATGTTGCTTTTCATCGGCGCCATCGGCTCGACATGGATGCTGAGCGGCGTGGTCCCCACGATGATTGTCTATGGCATGAAGATTCTAAGCCCGAAGATATTCCTCTTCGCCGCGGTTATCATCTGTTCCATCATCTCACTCATGACAGGCAGCTCGTGGACGACGATAGCGACCTTCGGCGTGGCACTCATCGGGATCGGCGAACTGTTCGGGATCCCAAAGCCGATAATCGCCGGGGCGATAATCTCCGGCGCGTATTTCGGCGACAAGCTTTCCCCTCTCTCCGACACGACCATCATGGCATCGCAGACCGTCGGGACGCCGCTCTTCGTGCATATCAGATACATGCTGAAGACGACGATACCGACCATTATCATAACATTGGCAATATTCCTAGTGATAGGTTTCACGATAGACATCAGGCCGGCCGAACACAGTCTTGAGATCACGAAAAACATAAACGAGATTTTCAAAATAAGCCCGTGGTTCCTGCTTGTCCCAGTATTGACAGCCGTTTTGATAGCGTTGAAACTCCCTACGCTCATAACGTTGTTTTTTGCGGCTGTGATGGCGGTGCCATTCATTGTGCATTGCCAGCCGCAGGTCATCGACATGATGGTCGGGGCCGACGGCGAAGGCGTGAGGATTTTCAAGGCCGTGCTGCAGTCCATGTTCCAAGGCTGCGAGTTCGACACCGGGCAGCCGATCATCGACCGTCTCGCCTCCTGCTACGGAATGGCCGGAATGATGGGCTCCATCTGGCTAGTCCTCTGCGCCTCGTGTTTCGGCGGGGCCATGCTCGGAAGCGGCATGATAGAATCACTGACGAACTACATTGTGAAATACCTAAAGTCAATATTCAGCCTGACGGCGGCGACATCAGTGTCGGGTGTCCTCTGCAACATCTGCATCGGCGACCAATATCTCGCAATAATATTGAACAGCAGCCTGTACAAGGAGTTTTACAAGAAAGAAGGCTATGAGCCGCGTCTGCTGAGCCGCGCCGTGGAAGACTCCACGACCGTCACGAGCGTGCTTGTGCCATGGAACACCTGCGGCATGACACAGTCAACAGTGCTCGGCATCGCGACGCTGGCCTACCTGCCATTCTGCTTCTTCAACTACCTCAGCCCGATAATGACTGTCATAATCAGCACTATAGCGTACAAAAGAGGCAAGATAAAAAAAGTGAAGACGGACTAATATGATTTTCAGAGGGTTAATCTGTACGTTTTGTCGTATTGGATATTTTTTTCATAAAATATTATTTATTAACAGATTAAAAAAGAGAATACAGGTTCATCTCATTCCTCACGCTTTCCACCTCCTTTTCGGAAAAAGGATCCGGCATCTTACGAAGAAAATCCGGTTCGATTATGAGACGTTCGCGGAAGTGTTTGAGAGCGGCCTTGAGAATCAGGCCATGGTCGAATGCAAGTTCCGGCAAGTCGTTGACCGGCAGCCATTTCGCCTTTGCCGCGTCATCGCCGGCGCGGACACTCCTGACGTGCATCACCGAAAAGAACGCCACTGTCAACACACGTTCGCGGGGGTCGCGGTCGGGGTCTGAAAACACCCCGACCTGTTCCATATACGCGCTGCCGAGTCCGGTCTCTTCCCGAAGCTCACGCAACGCCCCCTGCTCCACCGTCTCGTCGGGGTTGAGGAAACCGCCGGGGAACGCCCAACGGCCCTTGAAAGGCTCGTTGCCGCGCTCCACGAGTAGCACTTTCAGCAAGCCGCACTCAAGCCCGAAGATGACACAGTCGGTAGTGACTGCCGGATGTGGATATTGATATACAAACATTTAGCCGAGCTATCTCTTTCCCTTCATGATTTCCACGAACGGGTTGTAGTAGTTGTCGCCTTTCATCGTGACGCCTTCGAGACCCTTGCCGCCGTTCTTCGGACGTTTCACGTCGCCGAAGATGCCTTTTTCGAGAGCGGTGAAGAGGCCCTCCTTGTTGATTTCTTCGAGAAGAGCTATCGTGTTGTCGAGCACCAGCTTGGCACGTTCACGGCAGATACCGCCTTCCTTGAACTGCATCTCGTCGCCGATGCTGCGCATGTTGTTGAAGATGTATTTCGCGTTCTCGATTGAGAGGTAACGGTCGCTCATGAACGGAGTATGAATCGCCTCCGTCGGCATTCCGAGGAGCTGTATGCCCTGGTTCGTCCAGATGCCGATCATGTTGAACAAGGCGTCCTGGATGTGGCCGCGGAAGATGTTGCCTGTCATGAACTTGGTCGGCGGCATGTATTTCAGCGTCGCCTTCGGGAAGATCTCGCGTGTCATCTGAGCCTGTGCGAGTTCGAGGAGGAAGCCGTTTTCAAGCATCGGGTCCATCTCGAAGGCGTGGCCGAGACCCATCTGTTCCTCTTTCAGTCCGGCCATGAAAGCGAGCTGTTCGTTGATAAGGTCGGAGGCGAGGACGGTGTGGGCTGCCTCGACGGCGTCGGCGGTGGTGAGGTAGTTGTCTTCACCCGTGTTGATGATGACGCCGGCGAAGCCGTTGATAATGCGTGACATATACTGGTCAACCAAGGTGCGCTGCATATTGATGTCGCGGAATAAGATGCCGTAGAGGGCGTCGTTGAGCATGACGTCGAGGCCTTCGAATGCGCCCATGACGGCGATTTCAGGCATGCAGAGACCGGAGCAGTAGTTGCAGAGGCGGATGTAACGTCCCAGCTCCTCGCCCACTTCGTCGAGAGCCTTACGCATGATGCGGAAGTTCTCCTGCGTGGCGAACGTGCCGCCGAAGCCTTCCGTCGTCGCGCCGTACGGCACGTAGTCGAGCAGGCTCTGGCCTGTCGTGCGGATGACGGCGATGACATCGGCACCCTGACGTGCGCCGGCCACGGCCTGGACGACGTCTTCGTAGATGTTACCAGTTGCGACGATGATGTAAAGGTAAGGCTTCGGGCCTTCGCCGATGGTGTTGAGATACTGGTCGCGGCGGTCGTGACGTGCGCGGATGCGGGCCACGTTCTCATCGACGACAGGCTGCAGCGTCTCCGCAATCTTCTTCGCGTCGCGAGTGACGACCTTGGTGATGTCGAGCTTGCCCTCGGCGACCTGCTCGGCGATCTGCTGCGGCTTCAAGCCCGTCTGAATCATCGCGTTGGCGATGAAGAACAACGCGCCCTCGTTGAGGACACCCTTGTCTTTCAATGTCTCTACGACGACATTCGGCAGCGGCACCTGGTTGGCGTCAACGCCGTCGATACCCATCAGGCGGCAGAGCGTGCGCTCCACGGCGACGGTTGTGTACTGTTCAACGAAAGACTGAACGTCTTCGGCAATGTTTTTCGCAAGCTGACGAGCCTGCGCGACCTTGTTAAAATCAAGTCCTAATTTGCTTGTCATAATACTGTATTTTGATTGTTATTTACTTTCTATTATGTTTTTAACTTCTTCTATTTCTCTTTTAAGCTGTTCTTCAGTCGGCAAATATAGCGAATATTGTGATACTCACGCTTATCAGAATCTTGTATCTGAATCAGCATTCTATATTGCGACCAATTCAATTGGGAACGCAGTGCGTTCCCAATTGGGTAAAGTCTGTAAAACTGACGGCAAAACTTCAATTGCCGTACACCAAAGCCACTCCCATACACGGGTTCCAAATCTTTTGCAAGGTTCACGATTAGATAGCTCCCATATTCAGCCCTGTCCTTCCCCTGCTGTTCCTCCTCAAAAATACGTCTTCCGATATTCCAATACATCTGAACCCTGCAAAAATCAACGCTACGCACTGCGTTGCTGCGGGCCTCGTCAATTATTTGACGCACTTCTGAGAAGAACGAAACGGGAGTTTTGTTTTCCGATGCGGAAATATCAATGTTGCTCAATATGGAATCTTTGTCTGGCATATTCAACTTTTTCAAAATCTAATCCTTTTACATTTTGTCATTTGTCGTTTATACAATTGACATATTATTCAAAAACATTACTATAATTCATCAAATTTGGCAAACCCGCAAATGCCTCACCGACTGTTGAATATAAAGGCAAACCAAACATATCCATAGTTTCACTACGCGTTGGTACAGGTAGTGGCACTTGTCCCAAGTTTTTCTTTGTTCCAATAAACACAGCCCTTCTTCTGAGTTGCGGAGTTCCAAATTCTGCGGCATTCAAAACTCCAAAGGACACATTATATCCACATGATTTCATTCCATCTAAGATTTCCCGATACAATCTTCCCTCATAAATGGAAACAATATTGGAAACATTTTCCATGACAAAGAATGACGGTCTAATGTCATCTATAAATCTCAAAAACTCGAATACAAGTTTACCTCTATCATCATCTAAAGCCTTTTGTTTTCCTGCCTGAGAAAATGCTTGGCATGGAGGTCCACCATAAATAATGTCCGGTGGCACCATTTCATTTGTGTTTTTCAGCCAAAACTCCAATGGGAATTCCACTTGATTCACATTTTCTTGAATAACATTCGTCCTCTCACCAGTATAATTCTTCAAAGTCCTACAAGCGTCATCCCAATTGTCAATAGCCAAAGAAGTTCTAATCCCATATTCTTTACTGAAAGCCATTTCCGCTCCAAGATCCAATCCTCCAGCTCCACAGAATAAAGAGAATCCTTTAAGATTGCGTTGTGGATACTTGTTTTCAGCAGCAAAATCAACAATTGACTGGAATATCGCCTTGGCAAGCAACACAGGCACAGCATTACCTATCTGCCGCTGTGTACTTGTCAGACTCCCCATGATTTCCATATCATCTGGGAAATCCTGTAGCCTGGCTGCTTCTCGAACCGTGACAAATCTATCCTCAAAAGGATGCACAAACTTATTGAAAATAAATCCAGTAACAGTTAGAGACGGCTTGTTGGGGTCAAGTCTGATCAAACGCATATTCGGGCCTCCTCTTCGAGTCTTGTCTTCTTTTACATAATGTCGGAAACTCTCATGCCATAGTTCTTCCGGAAGATCCTGCATCTTCTGCCCTATCTTAAGAGTATCGATTCTTTTTTGTACAATATCTTTTTTTATAGTCCTTGATATGTGATTGTATGTCGTCATGATAGCAGTTCTTTTATCCATGGATCTCTAATGTCTGATTTTGTCAATGATATAATTCCATCAAACAAGTTATATATAGGAGTGTCTAATGGCATATCTTTCAATGAACTGACAAATGGTTCTTTACTTATAGTCCAAACAATGTCTTTAATAGTAAGAAGATATTCATCATAGTGCCTCAATGCAGGAAGATTTGAAATTATAGCCGTTTTGATGTTTTTGTGTGTTGTTTTATATTCTGCTCCAATTTTCAAAACCTGATAAATACCTTTTTTAATGTCATCCGTTCTGTCCATGCCAGCACTTGTTTTAGAATCAGAGACTGATTCATACCCTGTCCCAACCCTTTTGGGCCAACCTTCCGGTATCGGGAACGGACTGCCACAAGCATTTGTCAACCAATACAATGAAACTTCTCTGTTCTTATCTATGTATGCATTGTATGAAGTGTACCAAAAATCAAGATAATTCTCAAAGAAATCCGCATTTTTCATCAATTTCAATATGGCATCATAGTAGCAAGCCTCATTTCCCCAATCAAGTTCAAGTGGATAAAACCTTTCTTTCTTCTTATTATAGGCTGGAAAATACAAACCAATAGATGAACTCCTTAAAAATGGATTGTCAATCGTTTCATGGCCTGACCTTATCAGAACTCCATCTCTCATCTCAGTGATAGTTTCACATTTTGCTGCCAAAGGTATGGTCAACAATGGAGCTGCTTTGACTTCAGCTAACAAAAACATATCCTTTTTAATGTCGTGAACAATCACATCAACAGGTTCCGATGCCTTGAACACCTCGACATTATGTCCTTTTTTCGTGAATATATTCTGGTAGAAGACACACAAAATTTCAGTAGTAATCAAACCTATCTTTCCCGACTCTGGCTTATTCGCTTTAGCATAAACAAACCTTCCATTGCCACGACATCTGGGGCACACATTGGTGTAAGTGTAAAACATCATCTGTGGATCATCACTACAATAAGTCCAACCCCTGTTTGACACGGATTTATAATATGATACAGAAACCATCATGTCAAATGTCGCCGCCAGACGGATGCCTAAATCATACTTACTAGTCTGGTTAAACGCAATATCAATACAACTATCCACCACTTCTTTAACATGTGGGTCTATGACAAATTCTCTTTTTAGATTTAATAAAATTTCACTCATTTCAACAATCTCCTTTCCTTACAGGGGTCGAATTCGCCATAATTAAACCAACTTCATTATCAACGACCATCACCTTTGCCATGTCAATTATTTGCTAACAACCTCGTTTGTCTATTCAATTTTTCCACCGACTCCAAGAAAGCCGTTTCCACTTCACTTAAAGTCTTCTGCTGATATTTCCTATACTCATTCGTCGCTTTTTCCATCGCCTTTTCGTGACTTACAGAGCCATTTCCATCCAAAAGCTGTTCGCCGGCAGAAGTCAAAATCCTATCAAGACGCTGCGCCCAGTCTTTCATTGTCATCGGGATTTCCTTTTCCGCCTGTCGTTCTGCAAAATCAAGATATCCACTGACGATCTGCCCCATGGCTCTCAACTCTTTTTCATCCAAATAATTTTTTGCGACAACGGCATCTTTCAAATGAGGCCGGCTTCCCTCGAAACTCTTCAATCCCATAAAAGCCAATTCCGCGTCGGCACGACTGAAAATCACTTCGGAGGCAGTTTGTCCATGAACTGCATAATGAATCTTGTTTTGGACACGCTTGAAAAATTCAACCGAGACATCTGATTTCGGGTCATAATCAACACTTGTAGCATATATATCAAGTACTTGGCGATAAAAGACTTTTTCAGAAGAACGAATGTCACGGATTCTTTCGAGCAATTCCTTCCAATAACCGCCTCCGCCAAGATTCTTCAACCTTTCATCATCAAGAGTAAATCCTTTACGAATATATTCATTCAAACGCTTCGTAGCCCATTGACGGAACTGCGTGCCGCGTAATGATTTAACACGATAACCGACACTGATAATCACATCGAGATTGTAAAAATTAGTAGGCTTGGTGGAAAAATCGGAATTTCCGATTTTTCTCAACACTTCTTCTTCACGGAGTTCTCCTTCTTTAAAAATATTCAGAATATGCTCGTTAATAGTTGATCTTGATTTGTCAAACAACTGCGACATTGATTCAATAGTTAACCACACTGTTTCTTCTGCAAACAGCACATCGACGCTAACCTGTTCATCATCAGTCTTGAATAGAATCATGCGCGAATTAGCTCCAACCAATGAGTTATTGGAAGTTCCTTCAGTCGATATGTCTTTCTTTCCTTTCATAATTCAAATTTGTTTTACAACTATTTAAAGTGGTCAAATTCGACCACTTTCCTCGCCTCCTCCAGCCACTCGCTGTCAACTCCCAAGCTCTCCGCTATGTTCAATGCCTCGTGCGGCACCTCGCCGTCCCTCACCTCAACGAGTTCGTAGTTCATCCTGCCGTTCTCAAAGCCTCTGACGCGCAGACAACGGTTGTTGTATGTGTTTATGTTATAATGCGTTACGATTATCAGACTGATCTGCTTTTCCTGAAGCACCTTCACCAGCGCCGACACTAACGCCGTACCTTCCGTCGGGTTCGTCGTGCGCGCCGGCTCATCAATCAAAGCGAGGAAATTGCTCTTCATCCTCGATGTGTTGACAATCTCATTGATGTTTTTCATTTCGGCTGCAAACGACGACAACCCCTTCCGCACCGACTGCTCGTCGGTCGTGCAGAGGAACAAGTCATTCTGTATCATTATCTTTGCCTCCGCCGCCGGAATGCCGAAACCGTATTGGAAAAGATACTGGCACAACGCCAAGGTCTTCAAAACCACGGTCTTGCCGCCCATATTGGTCCCCATGATTATCGTCGGACGTGTGCCGAATTTTATGGAAATCGGCTGATAATCTTCGCCAACGATTTCTTTCACCTCCGGATTGAACATCCCTTTGTATTCCGTCTCGCCGTCATGCGAGATGGTCGGGAACACAAGGTTCATCTTTATCATCTGAAACGCTTTCGCAAGGTTCAAGTCGATGAACGCCAACGCCTTCTGCGCCGCTTCAAGGTCATCGGCGTATCTTGAGAGTTGCATCGAAAGACTGGCTCTCACCTCGTCCTCGATTGAGTTGGCCTCGGCAAACAACGCCTCGTCAAACTCCTCTTTCTCCTTCATCAAACGGCGTAGTTCCTTCAACCGCTCATTGTAAGAGTCGTATATATAAAACGTCGCAATTTTCATGCCATCAGGGTCAAGGATGTTTATGACATCTTCGAGATTTGGAATGAAAACGCAACCGTCCAAATGCAGTTTGTCAATTATGACTTGTATGTCCGACGAAAGAATCGCCAAATGTTTCACCTCGAACAACTCGATGTCGTCCAAGATGTATTTGTTTTTTAGGTGGTTTATTGTCCCCTGAATCTCTTTCAGATTACAGAGTTTGAATTGCAAGGTGTTGATTTGATTAAGGCTTTCCTTCTGATTTACAACATTATAGAACTCTTTCAGAATATGATATTTTGTTTCAATCTCAACATTGTTCTTCGGCATCTCCGAATCGAGAAGCAGACGACGCGTATATCCCGAATGCGTGTCGAGGTTGTCGATCATGTATTTCAGACCGCAGGGTGAATCTATGAGTTGTTTCAGTCGCATCAGTTTTTCATCAAATCATAAACCGGAAGGTTGATGGCTTCCGATAGTGTTTTACAAAGTTTTTCCGAATCCAAAACCATGCCATTCGGCGCAGTCGGGTTCACTGTCACGGCGATGAGCTTGCTTTTCATCATGACGCTTATCTTTCCGCCGCCGCTCACGAAGCCCCTATATAATAAAGGTGTAAGGAAGATCTTCGTGAAGTCGGTGACCACAACCTCCGTCTCCTTGAACAAACGTTTTCCGCGGATGTGGTTCAGAAACGTGTCGGTCAACGCGCCGGTCAGGAATAGCGTCTTGCAGTGTTCGATGCCTTCGGTGCAGAGATTCGTTGACAGCGACGAAGTCACCTTCAAGTCATGAAGTTCGTCATTATCATCTACCGCCCACACGCCGCCGTGAATGTCATTGAATCTCAATCTGTTCTCCTCGGAAGTGAGATCAAGATTTATCATTTCCACCACGAAAGCGGTCTTCTGCACGAGTGTGTTCATGTTCGCGGAATAGGCCGCGCCCGTTGACAGAATCATCGACTCGCTCGTTGCCGGCGACGCGAGGCTCATCCGCGAAAGCGCACCGTCAATCAATATCAGGTCGATGTCGAATTTCCGCATCGAACTCATCCAGCGTCTCAACCCGAAGTTCGACGAAGGTCCCGAAAGCAGAATCTTTCCTTTTGTCAGAGCCTTCGCCGTCACGATCCTTCCGAGTGAGGTGCTTTCATCGCTGACATCGACAAGCTCCGAGACCAATTTCCTGCTCAGATAATGTTTCTCGCTTGTCGCAAAATAAGTGTCTGCCTTCAAAGTAATCTCCGGCTTGGCGGTTCGCGTCACCTGGTCTGTCGTCTCGCCGTCGATACCGATGGAACTCACCGCAATACGCATTCCGTCGAGGGGCAAATGGTCAAGCACATAGTTAAGACACACCGTCTTCCCCGTGTTTTTCTCAAGCCCGACGATAGAACAACTTTTATATTTGACGAGTTCGTTTATGAAAGGCATTGATTATCAATATGAACGATTATTCTTCTTTCTTTTCTTCAGCGACAGGCACTTCGACCTTCACTGTTTTCATCTTCTCTCCGATGAACCATGTGAATAAGACATATAAAACGCCTGCTGCAATTGCATATATGCCAGCCTCGATGATGTTCTCGAATCTGTCACTTGTAGGGTGCAGAATCAATACCAGCACCGAGCTTGCAAGCCATTGAAGCACAGCGAAAATCACGCCGGCCTTCCATCTCGGGAAATTCTTATATTGCGCCATGATAACTTGTGTTTGATAAATTTCAAAGATTGGCCGGAATCAAAATAAAAGAAACCGACCAATCTTTTTGTTGAATCATTGATTATTTCTCGTTGCGTTCGTGACGTTTCAGATGAGCTGGTTCAATGTTCATCTTTTCGCCTTCGAGCAATGTGATAACGCCATCGACCGGTTTGTTTCTGTCAACGTCTTCCACCCTTTCGGCTTCGAGTTTCTTCTTAAGAGCCTGACATTCAGGGCAGTTGCATTCGCTGTGGTATTCAGCCGGTTCTGTGTAGGTCGTGATGACGCCTTCGAAGTTACGGAGAACCACTCTGCCTGGTGACTGTGAGATGACGTATTGAGGCATGACCGGTGTCTTGCCGCCGCCGCCAGGAGCATCGACGACGAATGTCGGGACACAGAATCCTGAGGTGTGGCCGCGGAGACCTTCGATGATCTCGATGCCCTTCGACACTGGTGTGCGGAAGTGTTCAAGACCCATTGAGAGGTCGCACTGATATATATAATAAGGTCTCACGCGCATCTTCACGAGTTCGTGGACGAGGTTTCTCATCACGAAGACGCAGTCGTTGATGCCGCGGAGCAACACGCTCTGGTTGCCGAGCGGAATGCCGGCGTCGGCGAGACGTGCGCATGCCGCCGCTGACTCTGGCGTCACCTCGTTCGGGTGGTTGAAGTGTGTGTTGATCCATATCGGATGATATTTCTTCAGCATGTCGCACAAAGCCGGAGTGATACGCTGCGGGCACACGACAGGCGTGCGTGTTCCGAGACGGACGATCTCCACGTGCTTGATCTTACGAAGACGGCTGATGATGTATTCCAGCTTCTCATCGCTGACCATCAAGGCATCACCGCCCGACAGCAACACGTCGCGGACACATTCTGTCTTCTCGATGTATTCCAATGCTTTCTCGATGCGGTCTTTCGGTGACTCGTCATCTTTCTGGCCTGCGAAACGGCGGCGTGTGCAGTGACGGCAGTACATCGAACACATATCGGTGATGAGGAACAGCACTCTGTCAGGATAACGGTGTGTGAGACCTGGGACCGGTGAGTCCTCGTCTTCATGCAACGGGTCGAGGAGGTCGGCTCTTGCGATGTGTGTCTCTGCCGCTGTCGGGATGCACTGACGGCGCACCGGGTCATGCGGGTCGTCAGGGTTGATGAGGCTCAGATAATAAGGTGTGATGGCCATGCGGAGTGTCTGCAAGGTCTTCTTCACGCCTTCTTCCTCCTCTTCCGTCAGCTTGATGTATTTCTTGAGCTGGTCGAGATTCTCGATACGATTCTTGACCTGCCATTTCCAGTCGTTCCACTGTTCGTCGGTAACTTCCGGGAATAATTGTTTTCTTCTTGATTCGCCCATTTTATTTGATATTGGTTATTAACATTACTAACGTGGATTTCCAATTGTAGAGACGGTGCGCCAAATTGTAGAGACGGTGCGCCAAATTGTAAAGACGGTGCATGCACCGTCTCTACAATCTTCATTCCCACATGTCAATTATGCATAGAGTTCTTCAAAGATCTTGCGGAGTTTCTCGCTCTCGCGGAGTTCCTGCAATGTGAACTCGGCGTGGCCTTTTGTGTAGCCGTTGCCCATGATCATGTTCACGTCAGCGCCGATGCCTTCAGCGCCGAGTGACGCCTTCGTGAAGCTTGTCGCCATTGAGAAGAAATAGACAACGCCGTCGTCCTTTGTGCAGAGGACTGCTGTCATCTCCTGATCCGGCACGTTGACGCAGTTGATTGTGACGTCGGCCATCTTGCCGTTGGTGAGGCGTTCGACGAGTTCGTAAATCTGAACCGGTGTCATGCCTGCCGCGCTCTCGACGATGTCGCAGAAGCCAAGGTCCTTGATGCGCTGTGTTGATTTCGGGCTGTTGGCGATGCCGATGACCTTACCTGTCACGCCAACGCGTTTCTTCGCCTCATAGCAGCAGAGCATGCCTGACTTGCCGCCTGCGCCGAGGATGACGACTGTCTGACCATACTGGCAGAGTTTTGCTGTCTGTGCCGGTGCGCCGGCTACGTCTAATGCTGACAGAGCGAGTTTCTCCGGCATGTCGGTCGGGATCTTGGCGTAGATACCGCTCTCGAAGAGGATGGCCTTGCCTTTGATGTCAACCTGGTCGATTTCCGGACGGATTTCAAGAATCTCGTCAATGCGGAGAGGTGTGAGTGACAAGGAGACGAGTGTTGCGATGCGGTCGCCTTCCTTGAGGTCGATCTTGCCTTTCAAAGCGTCGCCGATCTTCTCGACCTTGCCGAGGAGCATACCGCCTGAACCTGTTCTGCGGTTGCGGTGTTTGCCCTGAAGCTCAACGTTATAGAACATTTCCTTCTTCACTTCTTCCATGATCTTGGCTTCGCTTGCGCCTTCACCGGCCTGCTGTTTCGCATAATTGTGAATGTCGGTGAATGAAGCCGAGTCAATGTTCAAAGTCTGGACGTCGATGAGAATCTCGTTGTCGTAGATCTCGTCCATGTTGTTGTCAAGTTTGTTAGCTGGTTGTGGAAGAACGCCTTTTGGTTCAATCACGCGGTGTGTACCGTATTTATTTCCGTGTTTCTGCATTGTGTTTTATTTTTTAATTGTTAATATTCCTTAAATTCCTAATTACCTATTTTCCTAATTACCTAATTACCTCTTCTTGAGTCCGAGAATTTCTCTTGCCTCATCGCTTGTTGCGATCGGTCGGCCGAGTTCTTTTGCCAGTCTCACGACTTTCTCAACGAGTTCGCCGTTTGACTTGGCGAGGACTCCTCTTGACAAATAGAGGTTATCTTCGAATCCGACGCGCACGTTACCGCCCATTGCGATGGCTGCTGCCGCCATTGGGAATGCGTTACGGCCCACGCCTGTCACGGTCCATGTCGAGCCTGCCGGGATACCGTTGACGAGCCAGCAGAGGTTGGCGACTGTCGCCGGTGTGCAGCCCGGAACGCCGAGCACGAAGTTAAACTGCATCGGTGCGCCAGGGACTTCGCCTTTGCGTGCCATGGTGAGGATGGTGTCGAGGTGACCCATCTCGAAGCATTCATATTCAGGCTTGATGCCGCGTTCAATCATGCGCTTGCCGAAGGCACGCATCGTAGGCATTGTGTTGTCAAATATCTCGTCACCGAAGTTGCATGTGCCGCAGTCGAGTGTGGCCATCTCCGGAAGCGGGTTGGTGTCGGTTGACTGAAGACGTTCGTCTGGTGTCATGCCGACGGCGCCGCCTGTCGAAGGGATGAGGATGACATTCGGGCAGACCTTGAGGATGGCCTCTTCGCATTCCTGGAAGCGTTTGCGGTCCTGTGTCGGGGTGCCGTCGTCCCAGCGGACGTGAAGGTGAACGATGGCTGCGCCGGCATCGACGGCCGACTTCGCCTCACGCACGATCTCCTCAACGGTGTAAGGCACGTTCGGGTTCTGTTCCTTTGTTACTTCTGCGCCGCAGATGGCGGCTGTGATGATGAGTTTATCCATATTGCTATCTTTGAATTCTCTGTTGTTCTTTCTTCACTACGCATGTGCCGCTTGCGCGAGCCACGATGATCGGTTCCGCGAGGACATCGGCCGCCGAGTCGGAAATGTCGGGACGCGGGGCGATGACCTTGCGTGCCACGAACTCCATCTTGCGCGACGTGTTGCCGATCTTGGTGACCCAGCCTTCCGCCTCGATGTAGTCGCCGGCGTAAACCGGAGCGAGGAACTCAATGTTGTCGTACGCGCAGAAGAGACCTTCGTCGCCGTCTGTCATGATTAATAATTCCGTTGCGACGTCGCCAAAGAGGTGAACCATGTGTGCGCCGTCAACCAAGTTTCCGCCATAATGAGCGTCTTTCGCACTCATGCGGAGTCTGAGCATTGATCTGTATTCTTTTTCCATTTGCTTAAAACTTTCAATTTGAGGTAACTTCCCGACTTTCACCGCCCCGAAACTTTTCCGTCATTGCGAGCGAAGTCGAGCAATCTCACTCTATTTTTCAACATAAATTCCGTCAACGTAAATGCCTGAAGCGTGGACGCATTCCGGCTTGATTTCGCCGACCTTCACGAGCTTTTCGGCCTCGACGACGACGTAGTCGGCGGCTGTTGCCATGAGCGGGTTGAAGTTGTTTGTCGTGCCGAGGAACACCATGTTGCCGAACTCATCAACGATGTTCGCGCGGAGGAAGGCGATGTCGGCCTTGAGAGGCTTCTCAAGGATGTAGTCTTTCCCGTCAACTTTCACGATTTCCTTGCCGTCCTGGATGATGGTGCCGAGACCTGTCGGGGTGAGGACTCCGCCGAGACCCGCGCCGTAGGCTCTGATGCGCTCCGCGAGCGTGCCCTGCGGCACGTATTCGACTTCAAGGGTGCCGGCGTTCTTCTGCGCCGCCGTCTCTTTGTTTGTGCCCGTGTGCGACACGATGGCTTTCTTAACCTGATGGTTTGCAACAAGCTTGCCGTGCGCGACAGCGTCGTACGCCGTGTCGTTCGCAATGATTGTGAGGTCTTTAACGCCTTTTTCTACGATAGCGTCGATAATCTGAACCGCGCTTCCCACTCCGAGGAATCCGCCGAACATGATAGTCATGCCGTCGTGTACTCTCTCGACGGCCTGCTCTAATGTAATCTGCTTATTCATAGCTGTTTATATTTGATTTGTTTAACTTCAATTTTTTAAAAATTTGCTTGCAAATTTACAACTTTTATTTAAAATGGCAAAGGTTTTAACTGAATTAATTTATTATTTATTAATGCGGAATTTGGCTTGATGTTTGACAACTAAAATAAAACTAATTGTCACCGTAAGACGCCTGTTCCTCCGCCGCCATCGGCAGTGATTCGCCTAAATCACTGTAATTCTTTGGTTTATGGTCATTCAGAAAGATACAGTCGAGTGTATAGACCAAGCCTTTCAAGGTCTCTTCCCTCCTATCTTTTTTCAACTGACACTCCCAAATCGTGATGCGGTGCCAGCCCATGTCCGCGAGTTTCAGCTGAACCTCGATGTCGCGCCGGCGGTTTCTGTCAATCTTCGCCTTCCAGAAATCAACATTTGAACGCGGCATCACAAACGACTTGCAGCCTTCATGCCCATGCCAGAAACATCCGTTTATGAAAATGCAGGTCCTATATTTTCTCAAGACGACATCAGGCTTCCCAGGCAGCCGCGGATGATTGAGCCTGTATCTGAAACCATTGTTCCACAAGTATTTACGCACGACAATCTCCGGCTTGGTATCTTTCCCGTGGATGGATGCCATGCAATGATGTCGCTGTTCTGGTGTCAACGGATCGGGCATTTTTCAACATTTCATAATGTTTGCAAAAATAGAAATATTTGTTGAACGATATTATGTTTTTACTTATTTTTGCGCCTTAAAATCACAACTGTATGAAAGACATTGATTATGAGAAAATCCGCAGTTTTGTCGCGGAGCACAACATCCTCGAGCCGACTTCAATTCACGGCCCTGAACACTGGAAATATGTCGAGCGCAACGGCCTTCTTCTGGCGAAACTGAACGGTGCAGACGAGACCGTTGTCAGACTTTTCGCATTGTTCCACGACGCCATGCGTTTCAACGATTTCTATGACGAAGAACACGGACCGCGCGGCGCGGAACTCGCGAAAAAGATGAGAGGGAAACTTTACGAAGTGTCTGACGATCAATTTGAAATGCTGTACGCAGCCTGTCATTGCCACACCACACACAGCCGCACAGGAATCCTGACCATCGACACGTGTTTCGATGCCGACCGCCTCGACCTGCCACGAGCCGGTTACATCCCAAACCCAAAGAAAATGGCCACATCGCACGGCGCGAAAATCGCCGACTTGGGCTTGAAAAACAAAGTCAGCCTCAAAGACTACCGCAAATGGATTGACACCATCGATTTGAATAGCCTGTGATTTTTTTATGATTAAAAAAGCCGTGAGAATCCGATGACCCACGGCTTCAACATATTCAATTAAACAGCAATTATTTACCAACAATCTCCTCGGCTCTCTTCAATGCGAAATTGATATGCGAGCAGACGTTCTCGGCACCGAGTTTCTTGATGACACCGGCCTTGTCCAAAGTCTCCCTCACATGGACGTTGACACCTGAAAGCACCACCGTCATGCCGTTGCGTTTACATCCCTCGCAAAGCAGCTCGAGGTTGTGGATGCCGGTGCTGTCGATGAACGAGACTTTTCTCATCCTGATGATACGTACCTTGTATTCCTTTCCGACAACCGCCTTCGCAATCTCGTCGAATTTATTGGCGATTCCGAAGAAATAAGGGCCGTCGATTTCATAAACCTCAACTCCTTCCGGAATAATGAGTTTCTCTTCATGAACAGTAACGTCGATGTTGTCGCCCGGATCTATTTCATTTGTAAATGAACGGATTACAGTCGCCTCGTTGGTGCGTTTCAAGAACAAGGCGATTGATGCGATGAGACCGACCTCGATGGCGACGGTGAGGTCGAAGATGACTGTCAGCAGGAACGTGATGAGCAGTACGGCGAAGTCGGCTTTCGGATTTTTGGCGAGCATCCTGAACGTGCGCCAGCCGCTCATGTTATACGAGACCATGATCAGAACTGCGGCGAGGCACGGCATCGGGATGAGACCGACGAGACGGCCTAACAGCAAGAGAACCAGCAGCAAAACGACTGCGTGAATCAAACCGGCGACCGGAGTCTTTCCGCCGTTGTTGATGTTTGTCATCGTCCTTGCTATGGCTCCTGTTGCAGGAATGCCGCCGAACAGCGGGCTTGCGATATTCGCGACTCCCTGCGCTATGAGTTCGGTGTTTGAGTTGTGTTTGTCGCCGATGACACCATCAGCGACCATAGCGGAAAGCAATGACTCTATTGCGCCGAGCATGGCTATCGTGAACGCCGACGGGAAAAGGTCGCGCATCAGTCCGAGCAAGTTTCCACTTTCACCATAATCTATTTCAGGGAGTTTTGGAGCCGGAATCGAAGTCGGGAGTTCATACAGATCCCCGATGGTGGTGATTGTCGTCACGCCGCAGAAACTCTTTAGGATCCAAGCCACGAAAGTCATCACGACGATTGCCACAAGCGACCCCGGAATCTTCTTCGAAATCTTCGAACTATATCTGATAATCAACAGGCTGACGATGCCGATGCCCAATGCCCACCAGTTGACGTGCGTCACATTCTGGAAATAGCAAATCCACTTGTCTATAAAGTTCGCAGGAACTTTCTCAATCCCGAAACCGAAAAGGTCGTTCATCTGGGTTGAGAAAATGGTCAGTGCTATGCCGCCGGTGAAGCCGACGACGACAGGATACGGCACAAATTTTATGACGTTTCCGAGTTTGAACGCACCTATAAGTATAAGCAGCACTCCCGCCATCATCGTGGCGATCATCAGGCCGCCGAGACCGTGTTGCTGTATGATTCCGTAGATGATAACGATAAATGCACCTGTCGGACCTCCGATCTGCACCTTGCTTCCTCCAAGAAGCGAGATGATGAAACCCGCGATGATCGCGGTGACGAGGCCTTCCGTCGGGCCTACGCCTGACGCTATACCGAATGCGATTGCGAGCGGCAAAGCCACAATGCCGACAATGACTCCAGCCATCGCGTCAGCCGAAAACTGAGCCTTGCTGTAGCTTTTCAGACACGTAAAAAGTTTGGGTTGAAACACCATTTCCAATCAAATAAATTTAATGAATTAATCTCGAAATTTTGAAGGCGCAAAATTACACTTTTTTTGAATTGGAATGACAAAAAATAATGTCTTGTTAAAAAACTCAACAACAATTTGAATATCAATGTATTAAAAAATATTTCAACAAACAAACACATCGAATGGCCTATTATCAACACGGGAAATATTACGCTTTACTGCAATTATTTTCGCAAAAACAATATGTTTATAACACATCCATTCAATCCTTGGCAAACACATCCAGATATTCCCTGCTGTCCGGCGTCTTCATGACTGCGGCTTGTGTGCTTAATGCATATACATACACAAGCTCTTTCTCAAACTTTGTCTCGCGGATGTATTGTTTTTTCAACTTCGGTTTCACTCCTGAAATTCTCAACGTTTCGCCAAGCTTGCGCACGAGTGTTTTCTCTGGCGTTTCGCCGAGCGACACATGCCACCAGAACTTCTTCTTTTCGCCCGATGGATCCGTAACATGCAGATGCACAACAGGATGCAAAATCTTATTCCCTTTATGAAGATTCATGTACAAATCACGACCAATGATATTCCCGCGTTCATTCACGACTGGCAGGAACTCCATGATGTTTTCTTCAGGAACGAAACGAGGAGTTTTAGGAACTTTAGGAGCTTGAGGAGTTTGAGGAGCTTGAGGAGTTTTAGGAGCTTGAGGAGCTTGAGGAGTTTCAGGAGTTTGAGGAGCTTGAGGAGTTTCAGGAGCCTGTTCACCTAATCCCCTATCACCTAACACCTTGTCACCTAACACCTTATCACCTAATCCCCTATCACCTAACACCTTGTCACCTAACACCCTATCACCTAACACCTTGTCCACTACGCTCGTCTCTAACGGTTCAAAGGAGATTTCCTGAACGTTGACAATTTCCTTCCCTTTAGGGACAACGATTTCAAATGTATCACCTATCTTCTTGCCAATCAATGCCTTGGCGACTGGCGACATAAACGACAAAAGGCCTTTCGACGAGTCGGCTTCATCGACACCCACAATGCGAACCGTCCTGCCGTTGTACCTCACCCACGCCCCAAAGCTGACGGCATCTTTGTCGGCCTTCGACAAATCAACCTCTACTGCCGAGTTGATCCTATCGGCAAGCAGTTTGAGTTTTGCATCAATAAAATTACAAACGATGTAATTGCCATTCGCTTCAGCACGTTGATTCTCAAGATCTTGACGTTCATTGTTCAAAGCCTCAAGTCCTTCATGCGTGACATAATTAGGCATCCCCTTGGGCAGATGCGCCCTCGGCGGCACCATCGGAATCTCTTCCTGATCGCCTTCTTTTATAAACCCTCGGCTCATGAAATGCTGGTTATTGACTGAATTTTACAAATCCTGTCTTAATTCAATATCAAGTCAAAACGACCGGCTTTTGTCTTGACGCATTCGTAAGATGCCGCAAACTGCAGTATTGTGTTCAGCGCATTTCTGCTTGGTTTCATGTCGTCGCAGATGTCTGTCACAGCGGCTCTTATCTCATTTTCAAATGCGTTGTCATTCTGGAATGACAGTAATGTTGGAGTAATTTTCAGACCCATAGGCACTTATTTTCGTTAATAATCGAAGCAATAACGCCTGTTGTCTGTGGTTTATTATTCCGATACGGAAAAGTTTTTTATGTTTGGAGTTTGGAGAGTTGAGAGTAGAGTTTATATAATGATAATTTCACTCTCAACACTTCACTCTCAACACTTTACACGGCAAGGGTGAGGTTTTTCTCTTTTGCCATTTTTCTCAGGTTGATAATGGCATAACGCATTCTTCCGAGTGCTGTGTTGATGCTCACATTCGTCGCATCGGCGATTTCCTTGAACGACATATCGGCATAAATTCTCATCTGCAACACCTCACGCTGT
The DNA here is from genome assembly GCA_024400295.1 of Bacteroidales bacterium. Taxonomy (GTDB): domain Bacteria; phylum Bacteroidota; class Bacteroidia; order Bacteroidales; family F082; genus Limimorpha. The sequence goes on from JAKSNA010000003.1 coordinate 56,419, forward strand.
TCATCGGGAAGGAAACCTATCATCGCACGCAAGTCGCTGTAAATCTGTTCGGTAACCATTCTTTCTTCGACAGACAGGTCGGTGACTCTCGCGTTGCCAATGAGGTCGTAATCGTCCTTTGTCGGGTCAACCATCGGCAGACGTTTTGACTTGCGGAAATAATCAATAATGAGATTATGTGCGATGCGCATGGCAAACTGGATGAACTTGCCTTCTTCGTTATAGGCGCCGGCTTTTATCGTGCGTATAATCTTCAAAAACGTATCCTGAAAAATATCATCGGCAAGCTGCCTGTCCCTGACAAGCATCATGATGTATGAAAAAACTTTATCCTGATATTTGTCAACCAATAATTTGAAACTTGCTACGTCACCGTTCTGGTAACGCATCACCAATTCCTTGTCGTTAATTATTTCAGACATAAGTCCCCCTTTTTTAAGGTTTTACAATTAAAAAAAGGTAAAATTTACTCGATAGCGACTCTCCTATATTTATTGGTTTAACTTGATTTTTACTGTTGCAAAAATTTCCGCAAATATAAAGCCAATTTCAATATCGTGCAAGTTTTTTTTGTAATTTCGTGAAATTTTTTTTGACAGCATATTCTGATGGAGAGACTAACGAATATAGAGATACACGGAGCGAGGGTTAACAACCTGAAAAACATTGACTTAAGCATACCGAAGAACAAGTTGATTGTCATCACTGGACTATCAGGTTCTGGCAAGTCATCATTGGCATTCGACACCATTTATGCGGAGGGGCAGCGTCGTTACGTGGAGAGTTTGAGCGCATACGCGCGTCAATTCATGGGGCGTTTGAGCAAACCTGACGTCGATTTGATTACCGGATTATCGCCCGCCATCGCGATCCAGCAGCGCACGATGACTTCCAATCCGCGTTCCACCGTCGGCACGACGACAGAGATATACGAATACCTCAAGCTCCTTTACGCCCGCATCGGACGCACCTACTCCCCCATTTCCGGCAAGGAAGTGAAAAGAAATCAGGTCGGCGATGTCATTGATTTCATACTCGGACAAAAAGGCCAAGCCGTTTATATCCTTTCGCCAATCACATTGCCCGAAGGCAGAACGCTCCAGGAACATCTCAACATTCTGCTCCAACAAGGATTTAACAGATTGATTGTCAAAGGCGAACTAATCAGAATAGAAGATTACCTAAAAGAAAAATGCCACGACAAGCCGAACGACATTCGCATCATGGTTGACCGATTGAAAGTCAATGACAAGACGAAAGACCTCATCGGGCAGCTCGCTGATTCCATTCAGACTGCATTTTACGAAGGCGGCGACAACTGCATTGTCATGGTTGACAACGGCGGCGAGAAGAAAGAACACACCTTCTCGTCGCGTTTCGAGGCTGACGGGATGACATTCGAGCCGCCGACATCGCATCTGTTTGCGTTCAACAACCCGTATGGCGCCTGCAAGACCTGTGAAGGCTTCGGCAACATCATAGGCATTGACGAAGACCTCGTTGTGCCTGACAAGTCGCTTTCAATATACGACAATGCCATTGCCTGCTGGCGGGGCGAAAAGATGAGCGAGTTCCGCGACCATCTTGTCAGAAACGCACATCATTTTGATTTTCCGATTCACAAGCCATATTACGAACTCACTGAAAATCAGAAGGAAACGCTTTGGAATGGAAACAAATACTTCACCGGCATCAATGATTTTTTCGATCAGGTACAAGCCGAGTCGTACAAGATACAGTACAGAGTCATGCTCTCGCGTTACCGAGGCAAGACCACCTGTCCGGAATGCAAAGGCAAGAGGCTGCGCAGGGAGGCGAGTTACGTGAAGATAAACGGGAAAAGCATCACCGACCTTGTCACGATGCCACTTTCAGAACTGAACACATTCTTCAACACACTTCAGCTTTCAGAATCTGACGCCACCGTTGCGGAACGTCTTCTCATCGAGATAAAAAACAGGCTCGGTTTCCTTGACGAGGTCGGTCTTGGATACCTAACGCTCAACCGTGCATCCAACACGCTATCGGGCGGCGAGTCGCAGCGAATAAACCTCGCGACGTCGCTCGGAAGCAGCCTCGTCGGTTCGACATACATACTCGATGAGCCGAGCATAGGTCTGCATTCTCGTGACACCCAACGACTTATCAAAGTCCTGAAACGTCTGCGCGATATTGGCAACACTGTCATTGTTGTTGAACACGATGAAGAGATTATTCGCGCCGCCGACCAGATCATCGACATCGGGCCGATGGCAGGACGCTTCGGTGGCGAGTTGGTCTTTCAAGGCGACATCAAAGCGATGTTGAAAAACACAAAATCACTGACCGCGCAGTACATCACAGGGGAAAAGGAGATTCCTGTTCCCAAACGACGCAGGAAGTGGAACAACGCCATTGAGTTTGATGGCTGCCTTGAGCATAACCTCAAGAATATCAATGTCAAAATACCGTTGAACGTCCTAACCGTCGTCACCGGCGTGAGCGGTTCAGGCAAGTCATCGTTAGTGAACAGCATCGTTTACACATCACTGAAGAAATATCTTGGCGGGACAGCCGAGAAGACAGGCTCATTCGGAAAGATGCACGGCAGTTTGCAGGCGATAAAAGCCGTCGAGATGATTGACCAGAACCCGATAGGAAAGTCAACACGCTCAAACCCAGTGACATACGTCAAAGCCTTTGACGACATTCGCGCTTTGTTCGCCGAGCAGAAACTGGCGAAAATGCGCGGCAACAAAGCCGGTTATTTCTCGTTCAACGTGCCAGGCGGACGATGCGACAACTGCGAAGGCGAAGGCACTCTGAAAGTCGAGATGCAGTTCATGGCCGATGTTTATCTGCAATGTGATGTCTGCCATGGAATGCGTTACAAAGAAGAGGCTCTCGAAGTAAAATTCCTCGAGAAGAACATTTTCGATATTCTTGAGATGAGCATCGACGAAGCCATCAAATTTTTCAGCCAGCCAAATGGCAACAAGAACATCACCGACCGCATCGTAATGAAACTCAAACCGTTACAAGACGTAGGATTAGGTTATTTAAAGATGGGTCAGGCGTCGTCAACACTCTCCGGCGGCGAAGCGCAAAGGATAAAGCTCGCTTCATTCCTGGTCAACGGCACCAACGAGCAGCCGACTCTGTTCATCTTCGATGAGCCGACGACAGGACTGCATTTCCACGATGTGAACAAACTGCTTGCCGCTTTTGAGGCGTTGATTAACAACGGGCATTCGCTGGTCGTCATTGAGCACGACCCTGATGTCATCAAAACGGCAGACTGGGTCATTGACCTCGGTCCGGAAGGCGGCGACAAAGGCGGAAACCTTGTCTTTGAAGGCACACCCGAAGAACTCGCAAAATGCAAAGAAAGTTTCACCGCCGGCGTAATAGCGAAGAAACTCTCTTGATAATTTTTTAAAAGTTTTGATGTCTTAAGTGTAAATCAAAGTCGCAGTTACTTTTGAAAAATCTTTGTTTTTCAAATCGTTAGGGTTTATTAAGACGTGCATCATCCCAAAATCCACGAAGTTGAGATTAAAGTCGTCGTCTTCATCGGAATCGACTTGCAGGAGTTCCACCCAGCCTTGGTATGGGGCGTCCCAGTCCTCCCACGGCATGTCAAACGGCACCCCGAGCAATTTGTGTCCGTCGCCGTCAGGCCTGTCAAGTGAAAACCCAATGCTTCTTTGCTGATAAGCCACAGGATTACCATCCTCATCTTCAAAAACTATCTGCTTAAACTCTTGGTTTTCAATATCTTCAATATAAAAAACCCGTACATCTTCCCTATTCCAATATTGTTCCTCAGGATAATAGCAGTCAAGAGAGCCGAAATAATAGTCAATGGCAGCGAAGAAATACAGCATCCCCTTGTGTGGCAACACGTTAGCCTCATCAAATTTCGCCAATTCATCGCATCTCAACTGACAAATAAAAAACAAATCGTCTGGAATCGGGAAATTTTCGGGCACATCCGGGTTGCCAAACCACTTGCTTTTCATGTACAAGTCATCATTTGACTTCGCAAGATTCATTCTGATTGATTTCATATTGAAAATTTTTGCAAAATTAATAAAATGTTACAATCGGTACAAAAAAAAACGTCCTGACACTGGAATTTTTTTAGTATTTTTGCAGACTGAAACGAGTAATTGAATATTTTTTCATTTTTTCAAATGTCGGTTTTCAAAGCGATTTTGAATAGCACATCCATCATTGCGGCTTTGATTCTCGGACTTGTTTTTTCTGTCAGTCCGCTGAAAATCAAGGCACAAGACAGCATTGTGCAGAAATTGGATTATCTTATCAAAATTGACACGATACAAACATACGACACGACGTACATCATAGACACTTTGATTACGCCAAGACAAATCATAAAAATTGACACAATCAGAATATCACCGGAAAGGGAAAGCACAAGTCAAAACATTGAAGGCAACATCGGATTCACAATCAATCAGTTAGCAGTCACACACTGGGCGGCTGGCGGTGAGAGCAATGCTTCCGGCAAAATCAACGCTAATTTCAAGCACACGCTCAAGCGCAGGAAATTCAGTTACATGACGACCGGAATATTTGCATACGGCATTTCGGGATACGCCAAAAGCAAGCGTATTGAGAAGACCGAAGACCGTTTTGAACTCGCCACGACAATTTCAAACAACAACCAAAAGCATCTCACATTCACGTCGATAACGACGTTGAAGACACAATTCACAAACGGTTACGCCTACCCCAACGATTCCGTGCCTATCTCCAGATTCTTCGCGCCGGCATACCTCACAATATCAATGGGTTATACATATACAATCAACAAATACCTGTCAGTTTTCATGAGTCCGATGGCAGGAAAGATGACCTTTGTCATGGACCAAGAGCTTGCCGACAAAGGCGCATTCGGCGTGGAAGCCGGATATTGGAACATAATCGAAGGAGACAGCACATGGGTTTCCGGAAAGAAATTTTTTGCAGAGCTTGGAATAAACATTTTGGTAAGTTACAGCCAGCAGTTCGACAAAAACATAAGCATTTTTTCGACATTAAACCTGTACAACAACTATTTAGACGCGAACCGTTCAAACAGATGGAACATTGACATTGACTGGGAAACCGGCATAAAATTTCTCATAACCAAAAGAATATCAACGATTCTCAACATTCACATGATTTATGACGACAACATCAAATTCGCTGTCACGGAAATCGAAAACGGTGTTGAGGTCACCAAAGAAAGACCAACTCTTCAATTTAAAGAATCGCTTGGTATTACTTTTTTGTTTAACTTTGCGAAATAATTTTGAGAGAAATATTAACCTAAAATTTACGATATGAGCAACGTTACACCTGAAATTCTTGCAAAAGCAAAATCTTGGTTATCAAAGCAATATGATGAAGATACCAGGCAGCAAGTGCAAAACATGATTGACAATGACCCGAACGAGCTGAATGAAAGTTTCTATCGCATTCTCGAATTTGGGACCGGCGGGCTTCGCGGCATCATGGGTGCCGGCACGAACCGCATGAACATCTACACTGTCGCAATGGCAACACAAGGCCTTGCGAACTACATCAAAAAGATGTTTTCAGACATCAAACAGCCACAAGTTGCCATAGCATACGACTGCCGCAACAACAGCAAAAGCTTCGCACAGATTACCGCTGATGTCATGTCAGCGAATGGCATCAAAGTGTTCTTATTCAGCGCATTGCGCCCAACGCCAGAGCTTTCTTTTGCAATCCGCGAGTTGAAGTGTCAGTCGGGTGTTGTTGTGACAGCATCACATAACCCTAAAGAATACAACGGTTACAAGGTATATTGGGAAGACGGCGGACAGATTGTTGCTCCACATGACAAAAACATCATCGCCGAAGTTCAGAAAATCACCGACATGTCGATGGTCAACCGCAAAGGTAAAAAATCACTCATCGAGATGCTTGATGACAAATTCGATGAGATATACCTCGAAAAGGTGATGAGTCTGTCGTTATCGCCAAAACTTATCAAGAAACACAAAGACTTGTCATTTGTCTATACGCCGATTCACGGGACAGGCGGTCAGTTGATGCCAAAACTTTTCGCTAAAGCAGGGTTCAAGAACTTCCATCCTGTTGAGGAACAGATGATTACCGACGGCAACTTCCCCACTGTCGTCTCTCCGAATCCGGAGGAGCACGCAGCCATGACGATGGCCATCGACAAAGCCAAGGCCATCAAGGCAGATGTCGTCCTTGCCACCGACCCTGACGCAGACCGTGTTGGCGTTGCGGTTAAAAATGACGAAGGCGAATTCATTCTCCTCAACGGAAACCAAACAGCAAGCATCCTCACCTATTACATCCTCTCACGCTGGAACGAACTCGGAAAACTCAAAGGTAATGAGTTCATTGTCAAGACAATAGTCACAAGCGACATACTCATCAAGATTGCAGACAAATTCAATGTCAAGACATACGACGTGCTGACCGGCTTCAAGTACATTGCCGATAAAATCCTCAACAAGCCTGAAGAGAAATTCATCTGCGGCGGCGAAGAAAGTTACGGTTTCCTCGTCGGCGATTTCGTACGCGACAAAGATGCCATCATCACATGCTTCATGCTGGCGGAAGCCACGTCATGGGCCGCCGAACAAGGCAAGACGCTGTATCAAGTCTTGAAAGACATCTACAAAGAGTTTGGCGTGTACAGGGAGAAACTCGTCTCACTCACCAAGAAAGGAATCAGCGGCATCGAGGAAATCAAACAGATGATGTTTGAATTGAGGAAAAACCCGCCGAAGTCACTTCTTGGCTCAAGAATCAACGAAATAAGAGACTACAAGCTCAGTGTCAGCAAAGACATCAACTTCGGTATCGAGACAATCATCAACCTGCCGAAGTCGGATGTGCTTCAGTTCTTCACGGAAGACGGAATCAAAGTCAGCGTGAGACCTTCAGGCACAGAGCCGAAGATCAAGTTCTACTTCTCGATGAATGAACCCGTTGACAACATAAAAGAACTTGAAGGCATCGAACAGGAACTGGACGACAACCTCAATGAGTTAGCCAAGCTGTTCACCGAAGAGAAGAAAGAAGAATAACATAGAATAGGCGTCAGTCGCCTATTCTATGCAAAGCATCTATCGCCAACTGATAATTGGGGTTATCCCTCAAAATCTGGAGATAGATGCTTTTCGCTTCTATGAAATCACCCTTTTGTTCGTAGGCGACACCCTTATTGAGCAAGGCGTTCACGGCATCCGGCTTCAGCGCCAACGCCTGATTGAAATATCCGATAGCCTTGTCGTAGTCAAGCATATAGACCAAACTGACGTATCCTTTGTTGTAAATCACATCAAAGTTGCCAGGCATTTTCACATTCAGTGTATCATAAATTGACAAAGCCTCCTCCGGCTTCCCGTTGTCTTGCAGATACATAGCCTTTTCGTAGTAAACGCCCCAATTATCCGGCTGCATGCTTATCGCGAGGTCATAGAAATCAACGGCCAAGTCATCATGCTGTGCGGCATATATTGCAGCTATCTGGATTACAGGATCGAAGAAACTGTCATCTTGGTTCCTTGCAAGATTAAAGTTCTTCAAAGCTTGCACCGTATCATTCTTTGACATGCTGATAACGCCGCGCATAAAATAAGCCTGCGGATTTATCTTATTGATTTGCAAAGCCTTGTCAAGGTATGCGTCAGCCATACGGACATTCCCCTGGATAAAACTCAACTCCGACAATTTGATTATCGGACGGGTGTCATACGGTGCAACCTCGGTCGCCTTGTTAAGCGTGAGCATGATATTATCCTCGTCACCGAGTGCGTAATATATGTCGGCCAAAACCAGCAATGCGTCAATGTTGTCACCATCCAATGAGAGAGCCGTGTTGATGTCACGCATCGCGTCACCGACATGTTCTTCCGACATATACAGTCTTGCCCTTTGGACATAAGCGTCAGCATTAAGGGAATCTGTTATGACCATCCTCAGCTCTTCACGTGCATCAGTCTGATTTTCAACTGATTCCTGCTGTTTTACCTTAGTATTGTCACCTTCATTAACGTTTGAACAACTCACGACCATCAAGGCGCAGGTCGCCAACAAAAGCAGTCTTTTCATATAATCAATATCAATCTTTAAAGGTCTTGGTCGGCATTCTTCAGCGCCTCGGTTATTTTTTCGGTCAATTCATCCATCAGTTCAGGGTTTTCGTCAAGCAGTTTCTTGAGTGCATCCCTGCCCTGTCCGAGTTTGGTTTCATTGTAGCTGAACCACGAGCCGCTCTTTTTGATGACACCGAGTTCCACGCCGATGTCGATGATTTCTCCGATTCTTGAGATGCCTTCGCCGTAAAGGATGTCGAACTCCGCTTTCTTGAACGGAGGCGCGACTTTGTTCTTCACCACTTTGACTTTCACGCGGTTACCCATCATATTCTCTCCGTCTTTGATCTGGCTGACTTTGCGGATATCCAGACGCACCGAGCTGTAGAACTTCAGCGCATTACCGCCTGTTGTCGTCTCAGGATTGCCAAACATCACGCCGATTTTTTCACGCAGCTGATTGATGAAGATGCAAACCGTTGAGGTCTTGCTAATCGTAGCCGTGAGTTTGCGCATCGCCTGAGACATGAGTCGAGCTTGAAGTCCCATCTTGCTGTCGCCCATCTCGCCTTCAATCTCGCTCTTTGGCGTGAGGGCGGCCACAGAGTCGATCACTATCACGTCGATTGCGCCGGAGCGGATGAGGTTTTCTGCGATTTCAAGTGCCTGTTCTCCGTTATCAGGTTGAGACACAAGCAGATTGTCGATATCAACTCCGAGTTTCTTTGCATAGAAACGGTCGAAGGCATGTTCCGCATCAATAAAAGCACCGATGCCGCCTTGTTTCTGGGCTTCGGCAACGACATGCAATGCGAGAGTTGTCTTACCCGAACTCTCCGGTCCGAAAATCTCGATGATTCTTCCGCGCGGCATTCCGCCGATGCCCAACGCATAGTCGAGACCGATGGAACCCGTCGGGATACTCTCAATTTTCTCAATCTTATTGTCGCCGAGGCGCATGATGCTGCCTTTGCCGAACGACTTCTCAATATTTCCGAGTGTGGCTTCCAAAGCCTTCATTTTTTCAAGACGCACTTTTTCAACGTCTTCTTCCAAATTCTTACCTGCCATATATGCAACTAATTTTTAATCAATGAATTATAATTTATTTACAAGTAATGTCCGATTATGATTATGACGAGTTTTTAATCAAACCGGACGTCACAAAAATAAACAATTATTTTCAATTATCAAATGTCCCGATTAAAATATTTTCAACAAATCGTGACTGCGGCTACACCTTATTATAATAGTCGCAAATATCCTTGATTCCGCACTCGACACATTTAGGTTTCCGCGCCGTACAGACGTACCTGCCGTGAAGGATCAGCCAATGATGCGCCTTCGACAGAATCTCCGACGGGATGTGCGCCACAAGCTGACGCTCTGTCTCCAAGGGTGTCTTGGAGTTTTGAGTCAGTCCGATGCGTGCCGACACCCTAAACACGTGAGTATCAACAGGCATCGCAGCGTTCCCGAAAGCGACCGCCGTCACGACATTCGCCGTCTTCCGCCCCACTCCGGGCAGCTTCTGAAGCTCGTCGACACCTGACGGAACCACTCCGCCGAACTCCGACATCAGCGTCCTTGCCATTCCGACAAGGCTTTTCGATTTGTTATTCGGGTATGAAATCGACTTGATATACTCATGGACTTCCTCAACAGTGGCATCCGACAAAGTCTTGGCATCAGGGAACCTTTCAAAGAAAGCTGGCGTGGTCATGTTCACCCTCTTGTCGGTGCATTGAGCCGAAAGTATCACAGCCACAACGAGTTGATACGGATTCTCGAACTTCAGCTCGCTCTCCGCCACCGGCATGTTTTTTTCAAAATACGAAATGAAACCTTCATACTTCTCCTTCAAAAAATCCTTTTTCATTTTTCAAAAAATTTGAACAAAAGTACTAATTTAATGTTAATTTTGCACAAAAAATTCACATCATGGAAAACACGCTGAACATCGTCTTTATAGGTTCAGACATAGAGGCAAATTACGTGGCGTCTCTTCTGAAAGAAAACAACATTGAATGTGTCCTGCACAACTCACTGACGCAAAGCATAGCAGCCGGATGGGTGAACGGGACAACTTCCTCAAGCACAGAACTGTCTGTAAACAAAGAAGATACAGAAAAAGCGATTCAGATAATCGACAAATATCTCAACGAAAATATTCACCACGAATTTCACGAATAACACGAAAGCGAGGCGGTGTTGTGCACCAGCCAACTCCACTCTCAACTCTCAAAACTAAAAACTAAAGACTAAGGACTAAAGACTAAAGAACAACGCTCCACTCCGCGATGTTCCGCCTCTCCGACGAGAACGCGACTCCGACCTTATACAGCTTCCTTGAATCCGCGGCGTAAGGCTCGGCATAGCCTTTGTCGTCAATCTGCTTCAACGCTTCAACCGCCGTGCCGTCCAACTTGAATTCAAAAATATAAACGTAGTCGTTCGTCTCGACTATGATGTCGGCGCGACCGCGAGAGTTTTCTTTTTCAGTTAAAGTCGTATAACAAGACAACAGTCTGAATATCAAATACAATGTGTAATGATAGTGACTCTCGTAGCTCCACGCGCGTTCCTGGTAGTTCGCGTTGTACGGGATTGAGGCGAAGAAGCAGGAAAGTGCGTCGTGCATGTCGTCCAGTCGGCATTCGTCGAGCATGTCGTTGATGTCCAACACAAAGTTCTTCGGGTCGTTCCTTTGCCCGCAGTAGTTGTTCGCGAGCAGCGTCACAAAGCCGTTGCGCACCTCATTGTTAGGGAAGTCGAGCCGGTACTGCATCCTTTTTTCGTTGTAGCCTTTTATCGTGAGGTAGCCGCTCTGGTATATCATCGCCAGAGGGTCTTCCACGTCGGCCTTATAGTCCATGAAATAGCTCTTCACATACTGCCGGCTCAATATCTCCTGTATGTTCGTCTTGTTACGGTCAAGCAGCTTCACAAGGTACGTCGGAGTGCCTGTCGCAAACCAATACTCGTCTAAACTTTTGTCGTTCAATGCATTAAGGACGCTGTACGGGTTAAAGATGTCGAGCATCTCTTCCGAGAAGTGATAGCCGTCGTACTGTTTTTTGAGGCGGATGTACATCTCTTCCTTTGAGCACTTCTTTTTCTCCGCCATCGCCGCTATCTCACTGTCGAAATATGTAACGAGCTCGTCCTTCGTAATGCCGCACAATGCATCAAATTCGCTCTTCATGCTGATGTCCTCAGGCTGGTTGAAGCCGCTGAAAACACTCACCTGCGAGAACTTGGTGACGCCGGTGAGAAGCACGAAGCGGAGGTGCTCGTCGGCTACCTTGAACGTGCCGTAGAAATCCTTCAGGATTTTCCTGTTTTCATTCTCCTGCGGCTCCATCAGCACGTCGAGCAGCGGCTTGTCGTATTCGTCGATGAGTACGACACATTTATGGCCGGTCTTCTCGTGTGCCATCTTCAGCACATTCTGGAAGCGCATGCCGCGCTCGGGGGTGTCAAGGAGCCTGCCGTATTCCCTCTCCCAAAGTTCGAGGCGACCGTTTAAAACGTTGTCTAACGTATCCGGTTTCGAATAGTCGCCGTTGGCGAAGTCTATCCTGAACACCGGATATTGCGTCCAGTCTTTCTCCAATTCATCGATTTTCAACCCTTTGAAAAGCTCTTTATCCCCTTTGAAATAGCTTTCGAGCGTTGATATTAGCAATGATTTCCCGAACCTGCGCGGACGGCACAGAAAGCATACATGTTTCTGCGCGAGGTTATAGACGAGGTCTGTCTTATCCACATACACCATGCCTTCTTCTATGATGGTGCTGAATGTCTGGGTTCCGATTGGGTATTTCATAACGCGATGTTTTTTCGGGCGCAAAGATACAAAAAAAGTTCGTAAAGTTTGTACAGTTGGAAAGTTTGTAAAGTAATAAAAACAAAAAGACGTAGCCACGTCTTTTTTGAGTTTTTCACAGAAAACGGACGTGGCTACATCTTTTTTTCATGTCATCATATTCTTTGTGACGACATCATTCTTGAGAATCCTATTTTTTCACAATCTTCTCCTCGAACACCTTGCCGTCGTCGAGCGTGACCTTCATCACATACATTCCCGTCGCGAGGCCGCTGATGTCGATGCTCCCGAAGCCCGACTGCTGAGCCTTGACGAGGCGGCCGGAGATGTCGTAGAGGCTGACGCTCTCGATTTCCGCACTGCCTGAAACATTGATTTTCAGCGAGTTCGCAGCTGGATTCGGATAGACGAGGACTGGGACGGCTTCGTTCTCGTGCGATGAGGCGATGGAGAAGTCAAACTCCGGAATATAATACTGTCCGCATGTCCATGGATGATACATGTCTTCTCCGCCCTTGTCATAGATCCAGTAATTCAAGACCTTGCACAGGTCAATTGATGTCATCTCATCGCATGTTATCGGTGACGACAGCATACCGCCGTTGCCGCTCGGCACGAAATCCATGCACCTTGCTGTTTCTCCGTTGTCAGTCCCGAAAAGTCCCGTGCTGGAATACTGACCCCGCAGGTCGGCGAAGCAGTTCTCCACAAGGCTGCCTTCCGAGTTGTACGCGACGATGCACCCCTTGTCGCGGAAGCCGTACAGAGGCCCCAGCAATTCGGAATAGCAGTTTCTGACCATTGCCTTCTTCCCCCTGTTGTCGGATGCCGTCTCGTTGAAGCACACGATGCCTCCCATGTTTTCCGCACTGTATGACCCCATGAGAGCCCCGTAGAAATAGCAGTTCTCCACCACGGCGTCGGCATAGCCGCCTTCGGAGAGGTTGCGCAGCACGAGACCCGCGACATCCAACGCCGCACATTGTGAGTATTCATCCATCTCATAGGCACAGTTGCGCACTGTCGAATTGCGGTTGAGTCCGACGACCGCCCCCATGTATGTCCCGGCGGGATGGGCGTTCCCGACAAGTTCAGACACCCTGAACCTGCAGTAGCAGTTCTCAACCGTTGAAAGTGAGTCGGCGACGGCGGCCACAAGTGCGTCGTAGTATAGTTCGCAAGTTCCGGTCGTGTGGTTGAACGGATGTCCGTAAGAATAGAAACCGGAGTTGAGCGACAGGTTTTTCACAGTGCCGTGGTACAGGTAGCCGAACAAGCCCATATCAATGCGCATTTCGTCTTCATTATCAACATAATATTCATTGAATATCATGCACAGCCCGTCAATACTGTGACCGTTCCCGTCAAATGTGCCCATGAAACGGTGTTCGCTGCTGCCTATAGGTGAGAAGAGCCTCAGTCCGTCCTCTTCAAGGTCGATGTCGGCAGTCAGTCTCACAATTCGTCCGTCGAAGTCGTAAGGCTCGCAGCCGTTCAGACCGTTAACCACGGAGATGAGCCAGGCGAGGCCCTCGGCCGACGAGATTTCGACATCGCCGTTGGCATCGACCGCATAGCCGGAAGGCTGGGCAGTGACAATGTCGGTCCATCTGGGCTCGATTGCCTGCTTTCCGTTGAGTGACGACATCCCGTCCATATACCAGATGTCGTTGTGGATAATCTTCTCGAATGTCTCCTGCGCCCCGGCGTTCAACGCCATCATGACGACGGATAGTGTGATGAATAAAATCTTTTTCATTTTTTTGAATTTTTAGTTGTTAAACATTGTATTGAATTACATTTGCAAAGTTACATTTTATATTCTTACTTCCAACAATTTTATGATTTTTCGGGGGGGGTAATTTGTTAATATTCAATGTATTATATAAAAACAAATTCACTCCCGGTCTTTGAATTTGCCCATTTCGTCATGCGTTGCGAACAGGATTCGTCAGGATGTTATCGTCACCGTGTAGAGGCCCTCGTCCTCGATGAGCAGCGTCGCCATGTCGGGCGTGTGGAAAAGGTTGTCGCTGTCGGTATAGACACCGTTCCTATTTGTGACGACGATGTGCGCTATGCCCACATTCTCGTTTATGTAAATGGTTAGCGCGTGGCCGTCGATGGAGGCGGAGACTGGTGGGTTGGACTTGTTGTCCAAACCTCCTAACGTCTGAACTAGTATTGACAATGGTTCACCATTGAATGTTGAAATGCTGGCTCTTGTCGCTGTCGATGTAAATATAACAGCCAATACAATCAGTAGTGTCTTTCGTTTTACCATATACTTTTGTGTTTGAATTTTTGCAAAAGTACAATGATAATTTTGTGAATTGTTCTATAAAAATTGTTCGGTTTGTTCGGTAAAATGATTTATCAACTTGTAAAACAATATGTTACAAGCCGTTAAATCATGGTCGCCAAGACCTGTACGATGGTTTCGTTTGGCTTTATGTCCATTATTGAGGCTATTTTCTTCGCTCTGTCCCAGACGGTGCTGCGGCTTTTGCCGAGTAACATCGGCATGGCACTGTTTGGCACACCGAGCAGACACAGGCAGAGATAGTTCAAATCATCAATGTTCAGTTTGGGGTATTTGCCCGTAATTCTGCCAGTGAATTTGTTGAGGCAGTTGTCGGCGGCGCGGCGCAGCTCCGAAAGTTCGCTGCTTGTGAGCGGTTCGAGTTCGGTGAGTTTGATTTCTCTTGCGTCAAGTTCATTGATGCGCGACATTACGGTGGCGCATATATCGGAGGCGCGGAAGGAACGCAGGCGTTCTTCGGCCTTCTGACTGGCTGTCGATCGGCGCATGGTCTCTATTTCCCTGTCTTTCGTCCTGATAGTGTCCTGCTGCTCGCTTAACTTCCGCCGTGCGCTTTCGAGCTTGCCGTTAGCGACAGAAAGATGCCAGTTGGCATCATGGGCAAGCCGCTTTTTCTGTCTGCGGTGGATGACACATAGTGCAACTAACAAGGCAGCCGCGATGAAAGCAGCAATGAGCGAATACGACAAGACCTGATGTTTCACTTTTTGTCTGTGCCTCTCTGTCCTGTTATTGTCATACAAATCAATGAGGCTTTTTGTCTTCACGTTCCTGTTGATTTCCTTTATTGCGTTGTCCGAGACAAACTTGTTGTAGAAGGCCGCACTGTCATTGCTCCCTGCGAGGCCGTATATCTCGGCGAGCATCTGTGCGGACGACAGTCTCATGAACTTGTTCCCATGCTCGAAACACGGTTTGAGGTAAAACGCCGCGGAATCATAATTTTTATCCATGTACAATATCCTGCCCATTGTATAATACGTCTGGGTCGAAGTTGAACTGTCAGGTGATAGCATGTTCATTTTTAACAGTGAGTATGCGCTGTCGGCAAGACCTTTCTCGTAATATATTGAAGCCCTTGTGATGTTTATGCTGCATTTCAGATTTTCATATCCGTCTCCCGCATCCAACGCCCGCCTATAATAAAACATTGCACTGTCTGGCAAATCGCCAAGGTAATATGAAGTACCAATATCTCTCAACAATACTGTGACCATTGTGGTATTACTAATACATTTTGCGTAATCCAGGGCGGTCTTGTAATTGTCGGCAGCCTGTTCGTGATAATATTCGGCAAACATCAGGTCACCTATCCTGTTGTAAATCAATCCGACAAATCTTGTTTTTTCATAGTCATCATCACTCATCATTCCCTTCCTCGCCGCCTTCGCAATCTCCGGGAACGCCGCCTCCATGATGTCGGCGGCCTTGAGGTAGTCGGCGCACGCCGCCACGATGTCGTCGTCCTCCGTCTCGCCGACGGCCTTGTAGTAATGCGCCCGCGCCGTCTCGAAGGCGAGGCCGCTGTTCTCCGGATATTTCTCAAAGACGCTGTCATAATATGCCGTTGCGTCAATGACAGCCTGAGCGTTGGTTTGCTGATAATCATTTTTGTAAAGCGCCTCCGCCACAAGTATCTGATATTCATTTGTTGTTGAGCGGCTCGTGCTGTCGCCAAAGTCGAAGCCAACCAGCACTTTCAACGCGCTGTCGGGCCGTTCCTGCATCAGCTCATGCGCCGCTTGCAGCTCCGGCGCGGAATGCCAGCCGCCCGCCCTGTCGGAACACGAGGCGAAGACGACGAGAATTGACAATATGGTGAGGAGGTTTTTCATGGCAAAAGACAAATGACACTACTTGCCCATATTATACAATATGAACGCATAGATGTCGGCCTGTTCCTCGATGACTTTCGCCATCGGCTTGCCGCCGCCGTGGCCAGCCTTGCTGTCGATACGGATTATCTTCGGTTCATCGCCGGTTTGCGCCGCCTGCAACGTCGCCGCATACTTGAATGAGTGCGCAGGGACAACGCGGTCGTCATGGTCGGCTGTCGTGACCATGATTGCGGGATAATGGACATCAGCACCACTCTTGATGTTGTGCAACGGCGAATAGGCGTAAAGCGCATCGAACATTTCCTTGCTGTCGGCACTTGTGCCATAGTCGCTCGCCCAATTCCAGCCGATTGTAAAGAGATGATAACGAAGCATATCCATAACACCGACTTCAGGAACGGCAACCTTAAACAAGTCAGGGCGCTGATTTGCACAAGCTCCCACGAGGAGGCCGCCGTTTGAGCCGCCGACAATGGCGAGATATTCGGGCGACGTGTAATTCTTCTCAACGAGATATTCGCCCGCCGAGATGAAGTCGTCGAACACGTTCTGTTTCTGCAACTTGGTTCCGGCGATATGCCATTCCTCGCCGTACTCGTTGCCGCCGCGCAGATTTACTTGCGCATATATTCCACCCATTTCGAGGAAAGGAACGCGCATCACCGAGAAGCCGGGATTCAAAGTTATGTTGAAACCGCCGTAGCCGTACATGTAAGTCGGATTCTTCCCGTCCATCTTGACATCCTTCCTGTATGTCAGGAACATAGGGATGCGGGTGCCGTCCTTGCTGTTGAAAAAGACCTGCTCGGTGACGTAGTCTTCGGGGTTGAAATCCACCTTCGGGGCGCGGAACACCTCGGAGACGTTGCTTTCGACGTCATATTTGTAAATCGTCGTCGGGAAGGTGAACGACGTGAAAGCGTAAAACACCTCCTGCTCGTCGCTGCGGCTGACGATGCCGACTGCGCCGAATGTCGGGAAAGCTATTTCATGCAGCACACTGCCTTGCAAATCACACACATACGAGTGGTTCGAAGCGTCCTGGTCGTATGTGACAATCATCTTCCCTGCCGCCATCTGCGCCGAGACCATCACATTATCCGATTCAGGAATCAGCAGTTCCCAGTTCTCGATGCCAGCCTTGCTTAAATCATTGAGACCCACAACACAAACCTTGCCTTTGGGAGCCGAGTGATTTGTCTGGACATACAACTTGCCGGCGATGACATCAACCGGCGAATACTGGAAATCCATGTCACCGGCGAGCATGACGAACTTACCGTCAGCATCTTCCATGTCGCGGATCCACAACGTATGGCCGGCGCCCTGACCGCTCTCGTAAAGGAACATATAACGCTCGTCATCGGTCAGGCCGACGCTGTGGAAATAACGCGGCTGGTCGGGATTTTCATAGAAGAGTTCGTCATTTTCCTGAGAATCGCCGAGTTTGTGATAATAAATCTTGTGATTTTCGTTTACATTTGAAAACTCCTTGCCTTCGACAGGCTTGTCGTAAGCGGCATAGAAGAAACCGTCCTTGTACCACGACGCGCCGGTGAACTTAGCCCATTCGATATGGTCGTCAAGCAACTCGCGCGTCTCGACATTCATAACATAGATTTCGACCCAGTCGGAGCCGCTTCTGTTGATGGTATAGGCGAGATATTTTCCGTCGTTGGAGAGGCTTGTGCTTCCGAGCGAGACGGTGCCGTCATCGGAAAGCTTGTTCGGGTCGAGAAGTACCTCCGGCTCGCCGCCGTCAGCGTTCTGCACATACATGACGCTCTGGTTCTGGAGTCCGTCGTTCTTGCTGTAGAAATATTTTCCGAAGCGTTTGGAAGGCACTCCGTAACGTTCATAATCAGCAAGTTGGGTAATCCTGTTTTTTATCGTCTCACGATAAGGGATATGACTCAGGTATTCGTCAGTGAGTCTGCGCTGTGCCTCGACCCATGCGCCTGTCTTTGCTGACGTGTCGTTTTCGAGCCAACGGTACGGGTCGGCGACTTTTGTTCCGAAATAATCGTCAACGACAGTCTCATTACGGTCGGCGACTGGATATTCTTTTATTTGATACCGGCTGTCACATGAGGATAACATAAACATCCCTCCTATCACAAATAATGTTGTTTTGATTTTATTCATCTGATAATCTGTTATTTATCTTTGACAAAAAGTCTTATTATTTCACCGACAATCAGCACAGGGCTTGTCCCGACAAAGCACACGAGCCAGTCTCTCCATCCGAGCGGTTCCACGCTGAACATCTCTCCGCCGAAAGTCACAATCAGGAATTGTCCAAGAAGGATGGCAATCAGTGAGATATGGAATCCGGAGAAACTTGAGAACAGTCCGCGGAAGGCTGTAGCGCCGGTGCGGAATGCCTTTGCGTTGAACAGGTTCCAGAACTGAAGGAAAACGAAGATGGTGAACGTGAGAGTCAGCTCGTAAGTTGATAGTCCCGACTGCATGTTGAAATTCATCAGGTTTCTGAAGTACTCATTGACAGAGAAGTCGGCGGCGATATTGCCGATTTCGGCATGTTTGAAATATTGAACGAAGCCGAACATCACGAACACGAATATCAACCCGACGCTGAATATACCCCATATCATCGGTTTTGTCATGATATGAGCGTCTTTCGAGCGCGGTTTGTCTTTCATCACCAGTGCTGACGGCGGCAATGACGCGAGTGCCATGGCCGCGAATGTGTCCATCACGAGGTTGACCCACAGCATCTGCGTCACGGTGAGGACCATCTCCGTCCCGAGCAGTGCGCCGAACATCACGACCAAGCAAGCAGCAACGTTGATTGTCATCTGGAAGAGTATAAAACGCTGGATATTAAGATACAGCGAGCGTCCCCACATCACGGCGCGGGCGATGCTTCTGAATGAGTTGTCGAGGATTGTGATGTCGGATGCCTCTTTAGCGACCGTGGTCCCGTCGCCCATCGACAGTCCGACCTGCGCGGCTTTCAGTGCCGGCGCGTCATTTGTCCCGTCGCCTGTGACAGCCACGACTTCGCCATTGACCTGTTGGAGACGCACCAAGCGTTCCTTGTCCATCGGGCGGGCACGCGACATGATCTTTATCAACGGGATACGTCGTTTCGCCTCTTCGTCAGACAGCGCCTCGAAGTCTTTACCCGAGATATGGTTGAAGTCTTTCTGGTCGGTGTCTTTCCAAAGTCCGAGCTGTCGTCCTATCTCTATAGCCGTGCCAGGAGTGTCGCCTGTGACGATCTTCACGTCAATGCCGGCATCCATGCAGACTGCCACAGCATCGGCCACATCCGGACGAATCGGGTCGGCGATGGCCACGACACCCATGAGGATGAGATTCTCTGCGACGAGATTATCCGTCTTAGGGTCAAACGACTGTTCATTCGGGTCAGCATATTTGTATGCAAAAGCAAGAGTTCTCATCGCTTTGCCCTGATATGCATACAGTTGTTCCTCTATTGCACTACGGTAGCCATCAATGTCAACGATTCCTTCTTCCGTCACAATTTTATTGCAATGTTGCAGAACAATTTCAGGTGCGCCTTTCACGTAAAACATGAGTCTGTTGAACACCGGCGAATCGACGACCGTTGCCATGAACTTATATTTTGTCGAGAACGGCACTTGCTGCAGCAGCTGGGCTTGTTCTCTGTATTGCAGGAAGTCAACGCCCTGATTATTAAGCCAAAGCAACAACGCGCCTTCTGTCGGGTTACCGATGACCTTGGTTTTATTCGGGTCGGTGAAGTCGAGGAACGCCGATGTGTTCACAGAGATACCTTCACGGAAAAGGTTGCTTATCTCCGAGTCATCAAGTTGTTTCTTCGGCATTGCGTATGATGATATGTCATTGACACTCATTTGATTTTGCGTCAATGTACCAGTCTTATCGGTACAGATGACCGTTGTTGCGCCCATCGTCTCGCAGGCGTGCATTTTACGCACAAGGTTATTTGTCGTGAGCATACGTCTCATGCTCAAGGCGAGGCTCAAAGTCACACTCATCGGAAGTCCTTCAGGCACCGCCACGACAATGAGCGTAACGGCAATCATCAGAGTATCAAGGAAATACTTCGCAAAAAACATCCATTCAACTCCGTCGGAAATCAAATCGACAGTCAGGAAATATATCAGGATTCTTGATACGATGATTATTGCGGCTATTGCATAGCTGGCGTATGAGATCAGCCGTCCGAGCTTGTCGAGTTGTATATTCAAAGGAGTCTTGATGTTGTTATCAATTTGTGAGCCTTTATACACCTTACCCCATTCTGTGGCATCGCCCACTCTCTCGACTCTCATAACGCCGTGACCATCAATAATCTTGCTTCCGCGCATCACCCAGTTTGACGGGTAGGTGGCTTCAGGATTAAACTCATTCTCATCGGTGGTCTTGCGTGCCATCGGCTCACCTGTCAGGTCCGACTCATTGACCTGCATGGCGAACGACTCAAGCAGTTCGCCGTCAGCCGGAATCTCGTCACCCGTCTCGATGATCACGACGTCACCGACAACGATGTCACGACGCTCGACCAATGTCACATTGCCTTCACGGATGACTTTAACAGTCTCTTCATCATTGACTTGATTGAGGATGTCGAATTTCTTATTTGCGCTCACCTCAAAGGCAAAGCCGATGCACGTCGCGAGCAATATTGCGACCAAGATGCCCAGCGGCTCGAACAAGACGCTAAGTCCTTCCTGGTCTGTAACATACATATAAATGGAAACACCTATCGACAAGACGAGAGCGATAAGAAGTATCCTGATTATCGGGTCTTTAAATTTTTCAATGAATTGGTGAAAAAGTGACTCTTTTTGGGGTGGAGTCAGAACATTGAGACCGTGTTTCGCACGGCTTTCTTCAACTTGTTTGGTGTTTAGCCCTTGATATTTCATATTATTATATAAGCACTGATTGTTGATGCCCACAAAAAAATTCAACATACGGGAGCTGACAACAGACCTCCCGTATGTCATTTATTCTTAATTAACAAGCACTTGACTCGTACGTGCAATGCTTGTTTCAGATCTGATAATTACTCTGCAAGTTTCTCCATTTCCTGGTCGAAAACCTTCTTGAACTTCTCATATTCGAAGTCTGTTCTGAGTTTTGAATCAGCGGAGACTTTTTCATTGATTGCTTCAATGACGCTGTCAGCACTGACTTCGAGGCATACGTAGTACATTGTGCCTGATTTCATTTTCTCTGACCAACCCGGAATTGCCGGCACCGCACCTTTCACAGTCTGGCTGACGACGGTGCGGCTGAGGTCTTTGAGGCTCTGACGGAAGTCCTGTGCATCGCCATCGATATACGTTGACGAATAGTCTTCGATGACACTCTCGACCGTGACTTGCATCATACGAGCGAGTTCCTGTCTTGCATTGTTGGCCGCAGCCTGTTTCGCCTTCGGGACCTGATTTTCGTATGCCGCCAAGAACGAGCCTTCTGCTCTCAACGCTTGTTTTGTTGACATGCACTGTGCGCATGCTGCCGCCTCGTTACCATTGTCAACAACTTTTTTTGATGAACCGCATGATGCGACTGTCATTCCAATGACAGCGGCGCATAACATTAAACCGATTTTTTTCATTTTTGATGATTTTTAAGATTATGCCTACTCTATGCTTTTCGGCTTCCGCAAATAATTAATTTAAAGATTAAACATTCAATATTAAAATTGTATTCTTATCTGTTTGCTTATATTTTTTGCCCCAGCCTTAAAGACAACATTTATCGTCGGACCATCCTGCGGATAGCAGAACCTGCTGTCATAGCCGATAAACCACAATCCATTATTTGTCCTGATGTCAAAGTCGGTGGCGCAATCAGAATTGACTCTTGGTTTCTGTGATGTCTCAATGATATGATTGTCATAAACGAGACGGACGACGACGCTGCCAGGAATGTTATCAACGACGTCAATCATTATTGAGTTATAAACATCATTGTACATTCCGATGATTGTGTTAATCTGGTTAATCCTTGAGTCATCATCACTCAACTCTTTCTTGATGCCGACAAGGGCAGTTATAGATGTCTTTATATCTTCAACATTTTTAATATCATCAATGTCTTCAGCGTATTTCGCGATTTTGTCATCAATCTCTTTCTCCATCTGATTATATGCCTTTATCAAATCGCGACGCTCAAATTCATTGAACGGGTAGCGCATATACAGGACATAATACTCCTCGCCTGTTTTCTTTTTATAAAAACGTTTGTAAAAGACATCTGCTTTTTGAATTGCAATACCTTGAATAGCAGGAATCTTGGCAATTTTTGTCTTGATATTATTAACGACCGACTCCTCGTATGTCACCTTGTCGCCAGACACGTTGAAAACAGACCGGTCAGTGATATCGCCATTGACATTCACGGCGACAGACATTGCTATATCGCTCAGCACGCTCTGCATCGCAGCATTTTTCGCATCAGCAAGGGTAGTGCCTTCCTGCCCCATTACATAAATGAAATCCGGATGTTCCCTCGCACTGACCCATTTGGGTTCTGATGACGGGACTGATTCAACGAGTTTGAAACCTTTCCTTTGGGCGGTTGCCACCAAAGGAAGCATGATAGCCAATATTACAACTAACTTTTTCATTTTCAATATTTTAACACTTTACTTCTCAAGAATCCATTTAACATCGTTTTCCTTGACTGTATCAAAGACAGCCTCATCGGTGTGAGTCGCGAAATATTTGGCGAGATTTGCCTTCCCTTCATCAAAAAGGCGTTTGATTTTCTTGTCGCGGGCCTGCACTGATTTCAGGGCTTTCGCAACAGCCTTGCTCTCTGTGTCAGCCATGCCTTTTTTGGTAATCATCGTCTGCGACAATATCGTTTTCTCCTGATTGTCAGCGAAATACAACGCCACTTCTATTTCCGCCACAAACTGTGGAGGAATTGACGACGTTGCGTTTTTCGATACGATATTCACTATAGGTAGCAGCACGAAACGACTTGATGCGTCCATGCTTCCGAGCGCATTCAGCGACACAGCTTCGTAAAGTCTGTCTTGCAACGATGACAGCAGAGTCTCGCTAATACTCTCATTCTCAGGCATCACGACATTAACCTGCAGATTTTCAAACTCAACTTTCTGAGCGTTTGCGAACAATGGCAATGCCATCACAAACACCATCAGTAATATTTTCAGATTCTTTTCCATCTTTTTATATTTTACGATTTGCGCGTTCCACTATAAAATAATCCAGACCTCACTCGGCCCTCTCATATAGACAGTGCTCTGCACATAATACTTGTCGAGCAGATATTTCTGAAGCATCGTACCGAAGTCATTGGTGTCCATGCGCTGAACTGCCCCACGGCGGCCAGTCTTTGTTATAGGCATCATCACCTGATTGAATGTCAGTATGTTAGGCGATATTGTACGAGTCGGGTTATTATCGACCGTATTGTCCTGCAGCCAATAATAAATGATGTCGCCGAGCGGTGTCTCCTCATCTTCAAACATGAATGTCGATGTGTTGAAGTCGTATTCCGATGCGTCTGTCCTCTTCACCTTCACGGTAATCTGACGACCTTTCTCCGACATCTCCACGTAATGGTTAAGCAGCTTGTTGCAGAATCCGTCCATGTGGTTCAGGACCGCCTCTTCGAGCAGCGTGTTCACCGTAGCAGACATCGACGGCTTTCCGTCGCCGTGAGCGTGAGCGAGTTCCTTGGCGTTTGAGCTTTGGTCAACGACACGCATGTCGAATGTGACATAGCGTTGTGCGCCTTTTTCCATCACCGAGAAATCAAGGTCAACGATGTAATCGACATGAGCTGTGCGTCTGATCCTGTCTGTCGGTGACTCGGCTATTTCGCCGTCGAGGTTGTAGTCGCTTGCCATGAACGATGTCTCGTCCTGTTCCTGTTTCATACTCTTGAGGAGATACTCAAGGCTCTGTACCTCAAAGCCTTTCTTGTTGAAAATATCATCAAGCGATGCTATCACAAGGCGGAGGTCACGGCTGTCTTCCCTGCTGAAAATGTCGTAATTCGGTATTGTGTGTTTTTCGCCGGTCTCATCAGTCCATGTCTGGACGAAGCCCATGCTGGTGCAATACACATCAGAAGGCACCACCATCAGGATTGGTTTCATATACTTGCCGGCGGCTGTGTTTTCCAATTTCTTTGCATAACCCTTTGACTGCATATATTTCAGAAGTTCATCGTACAGAACCTGCACATCAAGTGACACCTTATATGATTTGCCTTCCTTCACTGTCTGCGGCTGGCCGGTCTTATTGATGTACCTGACGTATTGTCCTGCTGGTGTTTTCTTCGTCGGGAGTGCCAGGAAACTCTCGAAGAAAGCCATGTTCTCTTCCGCAACCTCATAGCCCACAATGGCCGGTGTTGCCTTTGTCTGCTCCGACGCTGTTATCCCGCGGAACAGGCAGGCGGCCACTGCATCGCGTTTAGCCATCGCGATGGCGGTCTCTGCATCTTTCGCCGTCGTCTTCACATTAAAGACCTTTGTTCCGTCCTGCCCGACACCAATGTATTGCACTTCATATTGTTGGTCGAGGACTGATAGTTTTTCATTTTTTTTCTGCGCCTGCGCAACGTTGCCACAGACGAAAATCGCCAAAAGCAGGCATAAGAGTTTGTACATGTTTTTCATCATCTCAATCAATTTGCTATAAAAATAACATTTATTTAAACACGTTGTATTATCTGAATTTTTATCAAGATTTATCACAATCACAAGACATACTTTGTAATCTCCTGATTCGGTTCAAGCTCGACAGGTTCTTTCCCGTATTGGAAAATCATCATCTTCTTGCCGCCTTTGAGGAAATATCTGTCGTCATTGACCCATATTGCCGTCGCCTCGCGCAAGCCAACGACTTTCATCTCTTGACGGACTGCGAGGTATTCATTGATGCGGTCCTGACGTGTCTCGCCGCCGTGTTTAATCATTTTGTCGATTTCCGGATGAGGGTCAAGGTAATGCGGGTTAATCTGGAACGGGATGAGGTTCAACGTATTGAAGCTTGCAGGCTGTACGATCGGCATGTCGTTTGTCGTGCACAGTGTCGGGCAGACGACGTTCGAGCCTGCGCTCCAGCCTATGTAAGGAGTGCCATTGCCGGCGCATTTCGCGATGACGTCCATCAAGCCGTACTTGTGCATCTCGGCTACAAGATGGAATGTATTTCCGCCTCCGACGACGATGCAGTCGGCTGATTTAACGAGAGCGATCTTGTCTTCCACCTCATGAACCGACACGAAATCGTTCACTCCGAGTTTGTCGTGGAACACTTTCTTCACCTTTGCGGTATAGGCGTCGTAGCTTGCCGGATATGGATTGCCGCCGATAAAAACACCGGCAAACGGCACGAAAACGACCTTGCTGTTTTCACCGAGTCTGTTTTTTTCAAAGAACTGTTCAAGCTGGGTCATCGCCCAAGCCAGATATGTCTCACCGAAATTGGTGGAGTTGCTGATAAGTAATAAATTCTTCATTTCTTAAAATATTTGCGCAAAGATATATATTTTTCAGATATAGCATACCTTTTTTAATTAAATTTTTCAATCGACGCCCTTAAACAGCTCTGTCGGGTAGCTCACGTTTTCGAGGAACAAGGCGTGAGCCGGCACCGATGTCCCCGCGGAGCAGCGGTCTTTGTGTTCAATGACGGCACGGAAACCGTCAAGGTCCATCTTGCCTTTCCCGACTTCAAGCATCGTCCCGACTATGGCACGCACCATATTCCGCAGGAAACGGTCGGCTTTGATCTCAAACACAAGCAGGTCGCCTTCGCAGTACCATCGCGCCTCCATGATCTTGCAGTTGTTCGTCTTAACCTGGGTATGAAGCTTCGAGAAACTCGTAAAATCCGTATATTCAAACAATATTGCCGCCGCTTCATTCATCATCTCGACATCAAGATTGCCATAAACGTAGAAAGAGTCGTGACTATGGAACGGGTTTTTGCTTCGCGTAATATAATAATGGTATGTCCGTGAAGTTGCATCAAAACGTGCATGAAAATGATGATAGACCTGCCAGCAGTCGAACACCACGATGTCATCCGGAAGGAACACATTCAACTGATAAACAAAATTTTGCAAGTCATCAATCGGCTCACATTCAAAATGTGCGTAGAAGTTTCTCGCATTGACGCCGGTGTCGGTCCTGCCACAGCCGGTCACACTCACAGTCTGTTTTAATTTCAGGCTGATGCATTTTTCCAAAACCTCCTGAACCGACACCGCTCCCGGCTGAATTTGCCAGCCGTGGTAGGCTTTCCCATTATATGCGAGGTGTAAAAAATACCTGTTCATGTCTCAAAATTGAGTTGCAAAGATAAAAAAAATTTGCATAATAGAAAAACATATCATAATTTTGCGCGTTCATTTTTGAGCAACAACCCTTAAAAATTGATGCCATGTCGATATGTATGCTAAAAGATGAAGTTTATGACTTCCCGCCTGTTACTCAGGCAAATCAAGACGGACTGCTGGCGGTCGGGGGTGACTTGTCACCGGAGAGACTGTTGATTGCCTACTCACAAGGGATTTTCCCGTGGTTTAACGAAGGGGAACCCATTTTATGGTGGTCTCTCGACCCGAGGATGGTGATGAAACCCGCCGACATCAAAGTCACGAAATCGCTATGGAAAACAATAGAGTCAAATAAATTCTCATGTACTTTCGACTCCGACTTCGAAGGTGTCATTCGCGCTTGTGCGACAGTGAGGCGGAAGGACGATGAGGGCAATGCAGACGAAGACAATGACCAGCCCGACACTTGGATTAACGAGGACATGATCCACGCATACTGCGAGCTGCACGAACTAGGCTTCGCACATTCCGTCGAGACTTATTACGGCAACGAGCTTGTCGGCGGGCTTTACGGTGTCTCCATCGGGAAGGTCTTCTGCGGCGAGTCAATGTTCCACACAAAGACCGATGCCTCGAAGGTAGCCTTTTATCACCTATGCGACTTCCTGAAGAGGAACAGCTTCGAACTCATTGACGCGCAGCAGGAGACAGGCCACCTCAAACGTCTCGGAGCCGCCCCCATTCCGCGCAAGGATTTCATCAAGGCGCTGAAAAACATGGTGAAAGAGAACTCCCTCGTCGGCAACTGGGGCGATGGCAGCGCGGAATGGAAAAAACTCATCATCGACAATCAAGACTTGGTTGTCAAAGACTAATACATATTAAACACAAGCACTCAGAGATAGCCGCCGACCGCGCATCCGACCATTCCGGCGGCAACCGTCATATAACCGCGGTCATGCAAACATCACGTTATCAGCTCTTCACAAAGCCTCTTTTATCCTGACTAATTTTTCGAGCAGTGGCTCCACGAGGTCAAGGCGCAGCATATTGGCGCCGTCAGACTTGGCCATTGCGGGGTTCGGGTGAGTCTCCATGAAGATTCCGTCGGCGCCGGCGGCAATCGCGGCCTTTGAGATCAAGCCGATGAGTTCGGGTTTCCCGCCAGTCACGCCGCCCGTCTGGTTGGGCTGTTGAAGCGAGTGTGTCACGTCCATGATGACCGGCACGTTGCATTTCTGCATCTCATATATATTACGGTAATCGACGACAAGATCCTGATAACCGAAGAAATTGCCGCGGTCTGTCAGCATCACGGAGTTGTTGCCCGACTGCACGACCTTATCAACGGCGAACTGCATTGACGCGCCCGAGAGGAACTGTCCCTTCTTGATATTCACAGTCTTGCCGGTCCTCGCCGCCGCTATGAGGAGGTCGGTCTGCCGGCACAGGAACGCCGGAATCTGCAACACATCGACATATTCGGCAGCCATCGCCGCCTCTTCACACGCGTGGATGTCGGTGACAACCGGAACGTTGAACTCCTTGGAGATATTCTTGAGGACATTGAGTGCCTTCAGGTCGCCGATACCTTGAAAAGAATCAATTCTTGAACGGTTGGCTTTTCTGTACGAGCCTTTGAAAATCAACGGGATGTCAAGGCCTTTAGTTATCGAAACGAGTTTCTCCGCAATCTTGAACGGAGACTCTTCATCCTCAATGACACATGGGCCGGCAAGCAGGAAAAACCTGTCGCCTCTCTTCCCTTTCAAAAACGGATATTCATCTATATTAATCATAATCAATGGATATTTTTGTTGTAAATAAGTTCCACGTCATCGATATAAAACTCATCTTTTGAAGACCCCTCACCCGCTATCTTATTGGTAGAAAACAAAACGAGGATATATCGAGGTTTCACATCCGAATGTCTCGTGACGAAAGGCACGCTGACACGTCTCCACACATAATCATCAGACCCGGCTGCGGAAGTCCTTGAGATGAAACAAGGTCCTGACACAGCGCACACTTGGTCTTGGGGCTTGCTGTATTCAGGACCTGCGTAAATGAAATCGACATCACCATGAACCACCGAGACGAAATTTGCCTGTGAGTCAGTGTCTTTCGCCCTGAAGCACACCCACGCCACTATAGAATCCGGAACGGCGTTTATCGGCATGCAGAAATCAGGATTGTCACGTTGAGTGTAATTGTAATTGTCTTCATGGTTTTTGGTTTTCATGCTGCTGGCGTTGATGCGACCGCACGTGAGGTTGCCGTTTGCGAGCACTCCGAAGATGCTGCGCGGACGAAGCAGGACACTGTATTTACCATTGGAACCAGGGCGCGTCTTTGTCGATTTGAAGACCTGTTTCGACACCATGCCAGCGTATCTTCCTGTCGCGCTCGTTATCGTATGCCAATAATCAGGCTCAATGTCACTGTTGTCCTCGTTGTTCCACGTTTCAAAGCCGCCGTTTCTAACATTCAAATAATCAGCGTTTTGTGAAAACAAAGTATTTGCGAGACACAGGAGCAAAACTACAAATGCAATGTTTTTCATTTTATTCCATTTTTTAATTAAAAAACTCGCAAAAATAATCAAAAAAAGCAAAGGGCAAACAAAAAATTTTCACTTTAAGAATCGGGACACAACAAGACCGTTTTATTCGTACTTTTGCAAAAATTTTTGAAATGAAAGACATCAAAGAATATCTCGACTCCCTTGTCGAGAAAAACAACACCGAAGCCTTCATCAAGGACGACCCTGTACAATTTCCGCACAGATTCAACGACTTACGCGACATTGAGATTGTTTCGTTTTTAGTTGCGACGATAGCATGGGGCAACAGGAAAATGATTCTCAACAACTCTGACAGAATGCTCGGCATGATGGGGAAATCGCCGTACGACTACGTCATGTCGGAAGGCTGGAGGAGCCTTGAACCCGACAGGTGCGTTCACAGGACATTTTTCAACAGAGACCTGATGTATTACTGCAACGGCTTGAGAGCCATCTATCAGAGCCAAAGCACCTTGGAAGACATTTTCGCTGTAGGCGACACATGGCGCGGCATACAGAATTTCCGCGAAATGATTGCCGGTGCTAACGGCACTGCAAGCAAGCACATCTCCAACCCATGCTGCGAAGAGCCAAAGAAAGGCTCGGCTTGCAAGCGCCTACACATGGCCTTGCGCTGGCTTGTCAGAAACGACGGCATCGTTGACCTCGGCGTCTGGAAACGACTGAGTCCCAGAGACTTGATGATTCCGTTAGACGTACACGTTGCGAGGGTCTCGCGTGACCTCGGACTTATCGAAAGGAAAAGCAACGACCGTCAGACAGTGGAGATGCTCACCGCGAAACTGCGCGAATTTGACGCAAACGACCCCGTGAAATACGACTTCGCATTGTTCGGAGTCGAGCTGATGTAGTTGGAAGTCGAAAGTTCATAAAGTCAGAAAGTTGAAAGTGGCTGACACATCATATTGGCGAGCCGTTTTTTTTGTTGAAAACCCATGAATTTTGAAAGTTATCAACATTTTGTTGATAAATAGTTTGATAATAATAAAAGAATCGCGCGTGTTCCTAAATAAATATCGCTAATTTTGCGCATCAATAAAATTTGAAATATTTTTGAAACAAATAATTAAAAATCAATAAATTAACAAACAGTACAATGAAACACAAATTTACTTTAATGATGACAGCGTTGATGCTGTTAATCACAAATGCATTCACGGCATTTGGGCAAACGCAGTATGAGAAAGTCACTTCTGCACCCACCGACTGGTCGGGAGAATACATTCTCGTATATGAAGAATCCGCAACATCAGCATACGTCTGGACAGGCGTCGATGCTGCTAATTGCTATACCACTTCTTCAATCAGCCAAAACGTGATATCCGCAGAAGAATCAGTGACAATCACCATCGCAACGATGGATGGCGGCTATTCAGTTAAAATCAATGGCGGAGACAATGACGGCAAATACATTTCACACAGTGCAAATTCAAATGGTTTGAGTACTGGAGATGACGCTGCCGCACAAGTAATTACATACGGCGATAACAGTGTTTTTATTACAAACGGCGGCGGTGCTGTCATGCGTTTCAACATCGCAAGCAACCAGATGCGTTTCCGTTTCTACAAATCTTCGTCATATTCAAGCCAGCAGCCGGTGCAACTTTACAAGAAAGCCCAATCAGGCAATGCTGTCGCCACTCCGACATTCAGCCCCGAGGCCGGAACCTACACAGAAGTTCAAAATGTGACGATAAGCTGTACAACCGAAGGCGCGACAATCTACTACACCACAAATGGCTCAACACCCGACACTCTCAGCTCGATTTATTATGCGCCTATCAGCATTAGTGCTACAACAACAGTCAAGGCTGTCGCGATGAAAGAAGGTCTCGACAACAGTAACATTGCCACAGCCGAATATACCATTGAGGTCTTACAGAGCGGCAACTTCGGTCGCGTGAGCAAGGCAAGTGACATTACGACCGACGGCACATACCTTTTAGTCTGCGTGAGTGCCGGCACTGCAGCGACAAACTCCGTATCTAGCAGCGCGTTACAGACGGCAGCCGTGACAATAACCGACAACGTCATCACCACTGGATACAACACCGACGGCAAACCCTACGCAGTGACCATCGAGACGGCGACAGACGGCTATTACATCAAACTGAATAACGGTAAATATATCAACAACTCAAGCAGCACAGGCATTTCCGCAAGTGAGACGGCATCGAGCGTGTGGGCATTCAACAGCTACGAAGGTGGAATGATTGCCCAGAACACAAGCAACAACAACAGATTCCTCGGCGGAGCGTCTGCCGCAGGCGCGACGTACAAAGCCTACGCCGCTTCAAACCTCGGCGGTGAAACCAATCCCGTGGTCATGCTCTTCAAGAAGGACTTGACACCGAGTGTTGAATCCGTTGCAACCCCGACATTCAGCCCCGAGGCCGGAACTTATACCGAAGCGCAGACTGTGACGATAAGCTGCGAGACCGAAGGCGCGACTATCTACTACACCACCAATGGTACGACACCCGACACTCTCAGCTCGGTTTATTACACACCTATCAACATAGCCCAAACAACAACGGTCAAGGCTGTCGCGATGAAAGCAGGTCTCGACAACAGCGAAGTGGCATCGGCGACATATACCATCGAGGCTCCTCTAACCACGATGGACGAGATTTTCGCAAAGGCGACAGCTGCCGGAAGCACGGCTACCGACGTCACCATAACATTCAACAACTGGGTCGTCACGGGCGTGGCCGGCTCGAACGCATACGTGACCGACGGCACCAAAGGACTCATAATATATGGAAGCGGCCATGGTTTCACCGTCGGCGACCACCTCACGGGAACAGCGTCCTGCAAAGTCCAATTATATCAAGGTTCATCGGAGCTTACAAATCTCAAGACGACAACAACGGGACTCACAGTCACTCCGGGCACAACTGTCGAACCCGTCGTCATGACGATCGACCAGATCACGAGCGGCGTCTATACCGGTGCCGTCATCACAATCAACAACGTCAGCTATGACGAGACAGAGTCCGTCCTTTCCGACGGGACGAACACCATAAAGCCTTTCAACAAACTTTACAGCGGAATGTCGTTCACCGATGGCGAAAATTACAATGTCACAGGCCTTTATCTGCAATACAACGCAACCAAGGAAATAATGCCCCGCAATGCAGATGATATCGAATTAGTTCAGACACCCGGCACGCAAGTCGCCACCCCGACATTCAGCCCCGAGGCCGGAACCTACACAGAAACTCAAAATGTTACGATAAGCTGTACAACCGAAGGCGCGACAATCTACTACACCACAAATGGCTCAACACCCGACACTCTCAGCTCGATTTATTATGCGCCTATCAGCATTAGTGCTACAACAACAGTCAAGGCTGTCGCGATGAAAGAAGGTCTCGACAACAGCGAAGTGTCCGAAGCCGAATACGTCATCAATACAACACCTGTGACGGACGGTTTTAAAAAGTTGTTGAGCCACAACGACCTCGCCAGGATTTCAAATACGACCGAGGTGATGATTGTCGATGTTTCCGGCGGAATGGCACTCACCAGCGCAAACGGCACCAGTTCGGCACCGACGGCAGTCGCAGTATCCATCAATAACGACGTTATCAGCGGCGACGTTGATGAAGCACTCCTCTGGAATGTACATAAAGTGACCGACGGTTACATATTCACTGTCAAAGGCGACAACACAAAGTGGCTCTATACAACAGACGCCAACAACGGCGTGAGAGTCGGCACAAACGAGACCAACATCTGGACTGTTGACATCGTGGACGGAAACTACCACGGAATGAAACACAATGGGACTAATCGTTACATTGGCGTTTACAACAGTCAGGACTGGAGAGCCTACACCACTGTGAATAACAACATAAAGAACGTTCAGATCGAATTTTTCATCAACGGCGAACTTCCGGAACAAACTCAGGTGACAAAACCAGAGTTCAGCATCGCGGCAGGCACATACACGGAGCCTTTCGAAGTCGCTATAAGCTGTTCAACCGAAGGCGCAACCATATTTTACACTACTGACGGAACGACACCAGACACACTCAGCACGATTTATTCGGAGCCTATCAGCATTAGCACTACGACAACGGTCAAGGCCATTGCGATGAAAGAAGGTCTCTACAACAGCGAAGTGGCATCGGCGACATACACATTCCCTACAATTATCACAATTGCTGCGGCACGCGCACTTGATAACAACGAATACGCGCTCGTCGAAGGCATCGTCACATTCATCGACGGAAGGAACATCTACATCCAAGACACAACCGCCGGCATCGACCTTTACCTGAACAGCAACACCGTCCCGACCACATTGGCACTCGGCGACAAGGTCAATGCATACGGGAAGAAAACCGTTTACAGCGGACTTGTCGAGCTTACTGGCATCGATGGCGGCGACGCCTCGCAGTTCAGCACCGTTTCAAACGGCAACGAACTCCCGCTCGCAGTGAAGACGATCGCTGAAATCAACGCCGACTACGCTGACGGCAACATGCTACAGTCAACACGCGTGAAGATTAAAGACGCCAAGATCGGCGCCATCAACACAGCAGGAAACACGCCTATATATCAGGGCGAGAACACCATCAACCTTTACAAGATGCCTGTCGTAGAAGGCCTTCTTGAGAACGACAGCGTCACCGTCATCGGCATAGTCGGATGTTTCAACACCCCGCAGATCCGCATCAACAGCGCGGCTGATGTCGAGTTCACACACCCGGCAGGACCTGGCATCGCAGCAAATCCGACGGAGTTGGCCGGTTTCAGCTACACATTCGGGCAAGGTCCGTCAACGACGCAGTCATTCGCCGTCAACGGCAGCAACCTGACCGCAAGCGCGACAATCACCGCTTCCGAAAACTTTGAGATTTCGACAGCAGACGGCGACAGTTTCAGCGCACAAAGCACAATCACGCTGAGCGAGACTTCCTTCAGCGGTGTGAACATTTATGTGAGGCTGAAAGCCGGTTTGGAAATAGGCGAATACAACGACACTTTGACATTTGCATCAGAAGGCGCCGAGGCTGTTAATATCGCCGTCAGCGGAAATGTCGCCGAGCCTCAGCAGCCGAGCGAATACGTTCAGATTCCCGACCTCGCGCTTCTCGCCAACGGTGCCAAAGTCATCCTCGCAGCACGTTATAATGATGATGAAAACGCCTATTTCGCGATGACAGCGGCGACATCCGGCAAACCGGAAGGTGTCGAATTCACAAGATATATTGCTGAAAATCCGGCTCCAGGCGACTATCCGACGCTTCCGGCAAGCATCGCAGACGCCGACACACTCTATTACTGGACTGTCAGCATCAACGGCGGCAACTACACATTCACCAACGCAAACGGTGATGTCCTCGGCTACGGCGGCAGCGGCACAAACTTCCAGACTAACGGCGACAACACAGCCTGGTCGATAGTGTACAGCACATCTGACACGGCGGCCATGGTCCCGTCGTACAGCGCGTTCGTCATCACCAACGTCAACAACGACGGCAGGGCCATCGCGCTCAACACGAGCCACAACTTCGGGCCTTACGCCAAGTCGAACATGACAGGCAACAACGCCGCGAGCTACAACTTCTTCCTTGACATCTTCGCCACTGAAGGCGGCACTCCGGTCTGCGCGACACCGACAATCACACCTGAGTCAGGGACATACTACGAGGCACAGTCGGTGACAATCTCTTGTGCGACTGAAGGCGCGACTATTTACTACACTACAGACGGCACAACGCCGACGTCAGGAAGTCCTGTATATTCAGCACCAATCACAGTGGCTGAAAACATGACCGTCAAGGCCATCGCCATGAAGGAAGGTTATGACAACAGCAACGTGGCCACGGCTGAATACACCATCATCCTCGGCGCGACCACCATCTTGTCGCAGGACTGGGAAGGCGAGATGAACGGCTGGACATTCGTCACGGTCACAGGCTCGAAGCCGTGGAGCGTGGCACAGAACAGCGGCAACCATTACGCCTACGCCAACGGCTTCAACGGCGGCGCCAACGAACAGTGGTGCATCTCCCCTGCCTTCAACCTCGACATCTACAGCAACGTCACACTCTCGTTCGTGAACGCGAAGAACTACACCGGCCCCGACATGCAGCTCTTCATCTCAAATGACTACGACGGGACGAACGCCGCCACAGCCACATGGAACGAGCTGACATACGTGAAGTCGGCAGGCTCATGGGCCTGGGTCGAGTCAGGGGCCGTATCATTGGAAGGCTACAGCGGCACAAACTGCCACATCGGTTACAAATACACAAGCACCGAGACGGAGGCTGCGGGCTGGGAGGTCGATGACATCATCATGGTCGGCTTCACCTCGGCAACCACATTGACGACAAGTACACAGTCGTTGAGCGGCATGACATACATCTCAGGCCACGGCCCGTCGGCACAACAGTCTTTCAGCATCACCGGCACCAACCTCACCTCTAACGTGACAGTCACAATGACTGGCACAGACTTCGAGATGTCGGCAACAGGCGGCGACAACTTCACTGCACAGGCAACGATAACACTGACTCCGACTGCCGGCGCGATTGAGCAGACCATCTTTGTCAGACTCGCGGAAGGTCTCGACATCAACGACTATTCAAGCAGCATCACCATCGGTTCAGAACTTGACGACATCACGGTTACGCTTGCCGGCACTGTCGAAGAACAAGGCGACAACTGGAACAGAATCATGTCGGTCAGCGACATCACCGACGGTGCCAGCGTCATCATCGCGGCACGCTACAACGACGTTGAAAACGAATACTTTGCGATGACAGCCTCCACATCAGGCAAGCCGGAAGGCGTGTTGTTCACCAGCGTCATGGACGGCTCCAACGAAATCATCCCTGTTGACATCGTGATGAACGAGTCGACATACAGATGGACCGTCAATGTCAGCGACGGTGCTTACACCTTCACCAACGCGGCGGGCGACATGATAGGTTACGGCGGCAGCGGCACCAACTTCCAGAGCAACGGCGACAACACCACATGGAACATCGACTACGTCTTGTCGGACGCAGCCTCCATGGTTCCTGAATACTGTGGATTCCTCATCACCAACACCACAAGCACGACGAGAGCCTTCGCAATCAACAGCACGTACCACAGCTTCGGCCCGTATTCGACACAGAACATGACGGGCGCGAACGCCTCAGGCTACAACTTCTGCGTTGACATCTTCGTGCAGGGCGGCGAGGTGACACACACCGTCATGACACCTACATTCAGCATGACATCGGGAACATATTACGAAGAAATTGACGTTGAAATTTCAACCTCAACGACAGGCGCAACAATACACTACACGACAGACGGCACCGAGCCGACAGCGGCATCAGCAGTCTATACAGGCGCAATCCATGTCGCAAATGACATGACCATCAAGGCCATCGGCGTGAAAGACGGTTATGTTGACAGCAATATCGCGACAGCCGAGTACACCATCATGACCGATGTCAGCGTCATCCTCACACAAGACTGGGAAGGCGAGATGAACGGCTGGCAGTTCGTGACAGTGCAAGGCAACAACCCATGGACCATCGACACGTACGACGGCAACAAATACGCCAAGGCCAACGGCTACGGCGACGACACCGACAACGAACAATGGTGCATCTCCCCTGCCTTCAACCTCACGCAGCATGCCGGCAACACCGTGACACTCAGCTTCATGAACGCCACCAAGTTTGAAGGTCCGGCACTCGAACTGCTGTTCTCCAACGACTACGACGGGCAGGATGTCACGGCAGCCACATGGCAGCCATTGACGTTCAACATGTCGGAAGGCAACTACGAATGGACCGAGTCGGGTGACATCTCACTCAACGGTTTCAGCGGCTCAATCTGCAACATCGCATTCAAATACACAAGCACGCCTGAAGCCGCGGCAGCATGGGAAATCGACAACATCATGCTCTACGCAACACCAAGCACCGACCCGTTCATCATCCCATCGTCATACAGCATGACAGACTTCGATTATGTTTATGACCTCGGACCGTCTGCAACACAGTCGTTCACACTGACAGCCGGCAACCTCGAGGGCGACGGAGTCGTGACGGTAACATCATCTGAATACTTCAAACTCACTCTCGACGAGGAGACCTGGTCAAATGAGATTTCACTGGAATATGCCAACGGTCAGCTCATTGGTCAGCCGGTGACGGTTTATGTCAGAATGAAGTGCGGCCTCGAAATCGGCACATACGATGGCGACATCACCATTGACGGCGGCGGCGCATCATGCCAGATCACACTCGAAGGTGAAGTCACACCAGGATCGAGCGTGACGGAGAACATCGAAGAAAACGTCAACATCTTCCAAAATGGCAACGACATCATCATCAAGAATGACAGCGACGTCATGATGTCGATGCTGGTGTTCAACATTCTCGGCCAGCCGGTCATGAGCGAGACCGTCACGGCGGGCGACAACAGAATCGAGCACAATCTCACGACAGGAGCCTACATCATCAGACTCACCGACGGCAGCAAGGTGATGAGCAGGAAGATTGTTTTGAGATAAGTGAGAAAAGTCAAAAAAAGAAAGAGGGGCTTTGAAGTCCCTCTTTTTTTATGTTCAGATGAAGATTTTGTTTTCCGCCGGCCTCGCGAAATTCCGCTCAACCTGAGCCTTGTGATACAAATAGCCCGCGTCATCGAAATATTTAGCGCGAGACGGGCATTTCTTCACACACGCACCGCATTTTATACAGATGCCGTTTATGGTTGAGAAATCGTCAAAAGATATTGAACCCATCGGGCAACTCGTGGCGCAGATGCCGCATTTCACGCATTCGTCACTAGTCTTCGGCTTCACTTTCCTGATGTCAATAGGCGTCCCGCTGTCGGTCTTCGGTTGGTAATAACCGGCATTTTCATCACCATCAACAGGAATCGGTTCGTGCCTATATAAATTCGAGGTTATTTCCGACACCTTATTATATATGCGTTCAGCAAAATCTTTCGCCACAGCGATGTCGCCGTCATCGGGACGACCGGCGGCTAGAGTATATGAAAACGAATGCTCGCACGAGAATGCCGCAGCAGCAACAGTCATGAATCCATGACTTTCAAGGATGTTGCGCAATTCAATCAACGAATTGTCGAAGGCACGGTTTCCGAAAGTGACGACGGGGACGGCCAACGCGCCGCTGCCAGCTATCGTGTCAAGATATTTAAGCAGCAGATTCGGCACGCGACCGGCATACGTCGGGACACCAAAGACAACCAAATCGCCGGCTGCCACCTTTGGGAACGACTGCCTCGCCTCCGGCAAAGTGAAATCATGAGTCATAGCACTGGCTCTGAACTTGTTTGCAAGTTCATCACCGATACAATCGACAATCTTTTTTGTCGTTCCCGTCGCCGAGAAATAAATCTTCCAGATGATATTCATGTCATGCTTCATTAAAATCATCGCGACAATCACCAATGACCGCCGCGATGATCTGTAAATATCCGTTAATACAACTTATATTTTACTTGACAAGCGTCACGATTTCTTCAAGTTCCTTTATCGTTGCATCGTGACCTTTCTTGTCAACGTAGCCAAGACCTTGCACATAAACTTCAATGTTGCGTCCGTCGTTCAAAAATTCCTTAACAGTGTTCTTGACGCAATATTCCGTTGCGATGCCACTGATAATAAGGTTTTTGCCAACGGCTTCCTTAAGTTGTCTCCCATCAGGGCCGACTGACTCGAAGCCGGAATACTGTTCTTCTTCAGCCTTGAAGCCTTTACGGAAGATGTTTGTCTCCGGATCCGGACGGTTTGCCGGGTTGATGACGTCTGTGTAGAACGCCTCATGTATCGAGCCGCCACGAGTCCCTTCCACACAATGAACCGGCCAGATTCCACCGTTTTCCTTGAACGAACTGTGATTTTCCGGATGCGAGTCAGCGATGTAAATCACTCGCTGGTCGGGATGCGCGTTGATGTAGTCAACCACCTGATGCACAGCGTTTTCAGCGTTGCCGCAAGCCAATGAACCGTCGATGAAATCATAAAGCATGTCAACGACAAGATGCGTCGGGGCATCGGCGTGATGTTCCTCAACGAAACTGTATTTCTTGCCGTAATCGAGATGCTGCTGCATGAAGTCTGAAGGATAAGTCACCTGATAGTCAACGACTTTACCGTTTTTCTCGACAGGAACGATTTCAGGATTGATGAAACCGCCGTAAGGTTTGAGGCCGAGAGCATTGTAACGTTCCCTGACTTCCTTATGAAGTTCCGGGTCGATCTGAACTGCGTAAGTCTCAATGAGATCCTTTCCGGCTTCGTAGTCGCCTTCTGATTTCACGCGCTGTATTTCAGCGAGGAGTTCGCCGAACAATCCGCGGAGTTTCTCGTAGTCGTTGATAACGAAATATGTCTTTCCGTCGCGCACCTTCTTTTCTATCACGTTGTCTTTCAAGCCTTTCTGATAACACCACTGGCTGATGAGAGCGCGGTCCTGCATGTGCGATTCGGTGATGTTCTTGCCGAGTTCTATCCTCGCGAGCTGACCGATGAGGCCGTTGCGGATGAATCCTGCATATTCAGCTTTGTAGCATTCAGCGTCAGGGAGAACGCCGAGTTCAACCATCTTCGGGTCGGCGCAGTAGTAAAGACCGAACAAGTCAGCGCGAGCCTCTTCGAGGGCAGAGTTATACTCTTTCAATGAGTTAGGCTGTGTCGTCGGGAGCAGCTGTCCGGAGCCGTGACCGAGGCACTCATGAAGGTCGGTATGGACCACGTCAGCGATGCCGCCGTACTTCTTACAGAGGTCGATCTCTTCCTGTGAATAGGCGAACTCGGCCAATGCGCTCTTCGGCGATTCGTTGGCAGCCTTGTCGTATGCGTCCATCAAGTTGGTGATTGTCACTGACTTAGAGCCGTAGTCCTTACGGATCCAGTCGGCGTTCGGCAGGTTGATTCCGATCGGAGGCGCCGGGAAGCAGTCGCCCGCGAGTGTGGTGACGATGATGCCTTTCGCGCTCACGCCCTTGCATTCTTTCTTCTTGAAACGCGGGTCAACGGGTGAGTTGTCTTCGAACCACTGCGCGTTTCCGCTGATGAGTTCGGCACGTTTTGTGGCTTCCATGTCCTTGAAGTCAACGACAGCCTCCCACGTGGCTTTCATGCCCATCGGGTCGCCGTAGTCCTCGATGAAGCCGTTCACGAAATCAATTGTCGAAATCGAATCCTGAACCCATGCAACGTTATAATCGTCCCATGTCTTCAGGTCGCCGGTCGTATAATAATTAATAAGGAGTCGCGTGTAGTTGCGCTGAACGTCGTTTTCCGCAACCTCGTTTGCCTTTTTCAGCCAATAGACAATCTGTTCGAGAGCCTTGCCGTAAAGACCGCCGACTTTGTAAACATCCTCGCGGATCTTTCCGTTTTCTTTCACGAGCTTTGAGTTCAAGCCGTATGAAATAGGCTGCGCGTCGTTCGGAACACGCTGATTTTCATAGAATTGTTCAACTTCTTCTTTAGAAATGTCTCCATCGTAGAAATTCACGCATGAGTTCTTGATGATGTCGGCCTCACCGCTGCGGCGCATCGCATAAAGGTCTTTGTCGAAGATGACCGGCGTGATGAACGTCAGGAAAGCATCGACGGTTTCGCCTTCAGCGAGAGGCAGCATGTTGATGTCTGAATTTTTCACAAGCTCCGCGAAATATTCCTGCGAAATCTCCGGGAAGAACTTGTCTTCAGCATAATGATGATGAATGCCGTTGCTGAAGAAAACACGTTTTGCATAAATCACAAAATTCTGATAGTCAGCATTTTGCTTGTCACCTTTGTAAGAGTTGAGAATAGCCTCAACCGTTTTGCGGACAGTGAGGTTGTACTTGAAGTTCTGGTCGGCGAGAATGTCGCGACCGCACTTGGCGGCCTCACCTAAATAATAAATGTACTCTTTCTGTTGCAGCGTCAGCTGATTCCATTCGGGAATCTGATAACGCATCACTTTCAAGTCGGCGAACTCGTCAACCAAATACCTGAAATCTTCCGACTCATTTTGGGCTGACTTGTTATCCTTTGGATTACAAGCAGTTAGCAGCCCTGCAATTCCTAAACACATAATTATTTTCTTCATTTTTAATTTTTTATAGAATGTGCAAAAATAAGCAATTTAACAGTTGGAAATCAATGTCAAAAAAATATTTTTATAAAACTAAATTTTTAGTTGCATCATTTAAAATAAATTGTATCTTTGCAGCGTTAATTAAACAAAAAACTTGTGCAACTTGTGTCAAAAAACTTGTGCAACTTGTGTTAAAAAACTTGTGCAACTTGTGTCAAAAAACTTGTGCAACTTGTGTTAAAAAAATTGTGCAACTTGTGTTAAAAAAATTGTAAGATATAAATAAGATGTGTAAAATGAAAGAACTAACAAAATCAGAAGAGCAGGTGATGCAGGTCATCTGGAAGATCGGGCAGGGATTCGCGAATGAGATAATGACGGCGTTCCCGGAGCCGAAACCGGCGTACAACACCGTCTTGACGATGGTGAGGATACTTGAAAAGAAAGGCTTTGTCGGACACGAGACGTTCTGCAAGGCGAACCGTTATTTCCCACTCGTAAGCAAGGAAGAATATTCACAAAACTCACTTAAAGGATTGGTTTCCAATTATTTCAACGGCTCATACACCGAACTGGTTTCGGCTTTTACAAAGAAAGAAAATTTCACCATGGAACAACTTCAGGAATTGAAGAAAATGATTGAGGAGGCGATTGAGGAGGAGCGTTAAGAGAGTAGAGAGTAAAGAGTAAAGATAAAAGATTAAAACACTGTGTAATAAAAAACATTATGATTATCAACATTATAACAACATTTTTAGCAACGGCGGTTCTTTGGCTGACTTACCGTTTGCTTTTCAGGAATTGCAACAGGTTTCAGTTCAACAGGTTTATGTTGCTTTCGATGACCGCGTTTGCGTTCGCGCTGCCGTTCATCCACATCACGATACCAGCACAACTGCCTGAAAACGTGGCGTTTACACACAACATCACGAGTTATTTCATGCTTCAGGAAGTGGTTGTAACAGCCCAAAACGCATCGACGGACAGCCTCAACTGGATAAATCTCGTTTCAGTCATATATATTATAGGTGTCATCTTGTTTTTATCGAAACTGATGTTTAACATATTGAAAATCCGCAAGATAGTAAAAAACAACATTTCCGAGAACATCGACGGAATCAATGTCGTGAGGACGGGAGAAGAGCATATCCCCTACTCTTTCATGAACAACATTTTCATTCCGAAGGGCGACACCGACCCAGAGATTCTGAAACACGAGATGAGCCATGTCAGGAACCGTCATTCGCTCGACATCATTTTCATCGAGACGGCGACCGCCTTCCAGTGGTTCAACCCTTTCATGCGTCTGATTAAGAAAGACTTACAAAACATTCACGAATACACCGCCGACCGTGATGTCATCGACAACGGCGCGGACAAGACCGACTATATGATGTTGATCCTGCAGCAGTGCACGGCTTCAGGAACAGGCGCACGGCCGGGCGCTTCAACAAGTATAGGCAATAACTTCAGTTTTTCACTAACTAAAAAAAGAATTAAAATGATCACAAAAAAAAGCAAAACAAAAGGCCTGATTTGGCGCACATTAGGTGTCTTGCCAGTGGCAGCCGTGCTGCTTGTCGCCAATGCGAAGGTGACAGCACAGGAAAAAACAAACTCGAAATCAATTGAAAATGAATCAGTTGATGCTATTGCGCAAACCTTCACAAATGGAAATTCACAGAATCCATGCATTGTCTATGAAAACCATATCCTTCAATTGGACGCAAACCAAATGGATTTCGGCGACCTTGATTCTGTTTCGGTTTTCGGATATGTAGTCAGGCAAAAAGAAGAGAAAGACCCATTTACCGGCGAAATGAAAAAAGTGCTTTCCATTAAAAATGCACCGACTGGCAAAATCAATTTCAAAGCGCTGGGCGACAACAAGTTCGAAGTGACTAAGCAGAACAACGACACCATTTATAAAGTTGTCGAACAGATGCCTGAGTTTCCGGGCGGAACAGCCAAGATGTTGACT
The DNA here is from genome assembly GCA_024400295.1 of Bacteroidales bacterium. Lineage (GTDB taxonomy): Bacteria > Bacteroidota > Bacteroidia > Bacteroidales > F082 > Limimorpha. The sequence goes on from JAKSNA010000003.1 coordinate 99,464, forward strand.
TTCATCTCGGAAAACATCAAGTATCCGCAGTCGGCGATGGAGAAAGGTATCGAAGGCAAATGCTACATCCAGTTCGTCATCGACGTTGACGGCAGCGTAACAAACGTTGAGCTGATGAGAGGTTTTGACAAAGAATGTGATGCCGAGGCGTTGCGTATCGTCAATTCAATGCCGAAATGGAAGCCAGGGAAAAAAGATGGCAAACCGGTGAGAACCATTTACATGATTCCTGTTGCGTTCAAACGACATAATTAGAGACCGTTTGTGAGAAATTCTCTCAAACCGATGTGCGTTATCCCATTGTCGTCGCTTCTTTTCACGAGCGGCGACATTGAGATGACGTATTTAGGGTAGTTATCGTTAATGCTTTTGAGTCGTCCGAACTCACGTCCCCTTGTTTCATCAGATGCAATCAGCCAAGATGTTTGGATGTAACATTTTTATCAATTACAAGTTATAATTTTAACAATTATTTTACAATTATGACTTATATGTAATATTTTTACATTATGTTGTGAAATTTATTTTGAAAAAAATGACAACTAATCTCAACAATTTTCATTATCTTTGCAACGTTTATTTTCAAAATTCAGTTTATCATGGAATACACACAACAGTCTAATTATCAAAACAATAACAACATGAACAACAAGAAATTCGCACCTATTGTCGTAGTTATAGTAGCGGTGTTGCTACTCATTATTTTCTGGAGCAGAATCACAGTGACCATTCCTGCTGGTAACGGCGGCGTGCTTTACCGTCTGTTCGGCGGCGGCATCGACACATCGAAGACATACGAGGAAGGCTTCCATTTCATCGCGCCGTGGAACACTATGGAGAAATACGAGACGCGTCAGCAGGTCGCCGACGAAGAGATGAGCGCGTTGTCGTCCAACGGCTTGGAAATCAAGATAGAGTTTTCCACATGGTACAGACCGAAATGGGACGAACTCGGCGAGCTTCACGCCTCGATAGGCACGCAATATCTCACGAGAGCCGTCATCCCTGCCATGCGCTCGGCAGCGAGAAGCGTTGTAGGCCGTTACACGCCTGAGCAGATTTACTCGACAAAACGCGATGCCATCCAGGAAGAGATATTCGAAGAGACAAAGAAACTCTTAGACACGAAACACATTGAACTCGACCAGGTCCTCATCCGTTCCGTCACGCTCCCGCCAACCATCAAGTCGGCCATCGAAAGCAAGCTGAAGCAGGAACAGGAAGCCCTCGAATATGAGTTCAAACTCGACAAAGCCGCACAAGAGGCTGAACGTCAGCGTGTTGAAGCTGAAGGTAAGGCACGTGCAAACAACATCGTCAGCGCAAGTATCAACGACAAAATTCTTCGTGAGAAAGGCATCGACGCGACATTGAAACTCGCAGAGTCACCAAATTCTAAGATTGTCATCGTAGGCAACAGCAAAGACGGAATGCCGCTCATACTCGGAGATATAAAGTAGTTTTTAGTTCTTAGTTTTTAGTTCTTAGAATTATAGGGTGCGAAGTGACAACAGTGTAGCGGTTACAATATCCATGGCGGTTAAATATTTTGTATGAGCAAGGTAAAACAGGCAAGAATAAGCATAAAAAACAAGCGGGCGTCGTTTGAGTATTTCATCATCGACAAATACACCGCCGGAATTGTTTTGACAGGCACCGAGATAAAAAGCATCCGCGAAGGCAAGGCAAGCATCGTTGATTCGTATTGCACCTTCATCGGCAATGAGCTTTTCGTCATCGGGATGCACATCGCGGAATACAAATTCGGCACATATTACAACCACGTCCCAAAGCGCGACCGCAAGCTCCTCCTGAACATGAAGGAGTTACGCAAGCTCAAGGCCAAAAGCAACGAAAAAGGCTTCACCATTATCCCTGTCGAGATGTTCATCAATGAGAACGGTCTGGCAAAGCTCGAAATCGCCTTGGCGAAAGGAAAACATTTCTTCGACAAACGCGATTCACTGAAAGAAAAAGATTCGAGGAGAGAGATGAAGGAGGAAAGTTAAGAAAGAGTAAAGAGTAAAGAGTAGAGAGAAAATACAGATAAAAAAATGAGAAAGACATTATTGGTTTTGACGATTTTGATGGCGATGCCATTTATTGGAGAGTCTCAATGCACAAAATCGTGCGCGATGCCATGCAGCAATGCTGAAAAAGCGCTATGCAACAAAGCACAGAAAATCAACTGGATGAGTTTTGAAGAGGCGGTGAAACTCAACGAGACAGCCCCAAAGAAAATCTTCATTGACGTCTTTACGGAATGGTGCGGATGGTGCAAGAGGATGGACCAGACGACATTCATAAACAAAGATGTCATCGAATACATGAACGAGAATTTTTATGCGGTTAAGTTTGACGCCGAACAGAGCGACACCATAGTCTTCGCCGGTTACACGTTTGTAAATCAAGGCGGTATGAACGGCAGGAAAGGCACTCACCAACTTGCGGCGACATTGCTGCAAGGCAAGATGTCGTATCCGTCGTATGTCTTCATGAATGAGAAAAACCAGGCCATCACCGTTTTGCCAGGATATGTCGAGGCAAAGGAATTGATTCCGATTTTGAAATACATCGCGACAGACGCGTATATGAAAACAACATATCAAGATTACATCAAACAGAAATAAATGCGCAAATACCTGGTCGTCATATTGTCAGCACTCATCGTGGCATCAGTGTCGTGCAAGAAAAAGATTGATTTCTCGAGCGACAGTTCGCTGAACATCACTTTATCGACTGACACCATCACCTTTGACACTGTTTTCACCAGCATCGGCTCATCGACACGGATTTTGATGATTTACAACAATACCGACAAGAACATCAAAATTAACACGATACGGTTAGCTGAAGGGAAATCATCGTGTTACAGCGTTAACATTGACGGCGAAAGCGGCACCTCGTTCAACGACATGGAGATCTGTTCGGGCGACAGCCTCTACGCATTCATAAAAGTCACCATCGACCCGACAAACAACCCGTTTTTCGTCGAAGACCGTCTCATATTCAACACAAACGGCAACGAGAGCGTCGTTCATCTCACCGCTTTCGGGCAGGACGCGAAATACATCATCGGCGACAAACGTTTCAACGACTATTATAAATATAAGGTGATTGCCGACAGTCTCGCTGAAGTCCACTGGACCGCCGACACCACGTATGTGGTTTATGGCGTGGCACTTATAAACTCATACGGGACGTTATACATCGAGCCGGGCACACACGTTTATTTCCATAACGGAAGCGGTCTGTGGTCGTGGAGCGAAGGACAACTTGTTGTGCGCGGAACTGCCTCTGACCCGGTCGTTTTCCAAGGCGACCGACTTGAGACGTTCTACCGTGACGAGCCAGGGCAATGGGACAGAATCTGGCTCATGGAAGCACGTGAGAATCAAGGACATAGCATCAGCCACGCAATAATCAGAAACGGGTACATCGGCGTTCAGCTCGAACGGTTCCTAAAAGACAACCTCGCCCCCACCTTCATCGAGAACACCATCATCGAGAACCACACAGGCATGGGAATATACGCCAACTGCTACAGTCTCAGGGCATCTAACTTCGTGGTCGCCAACTGCGGCAATGTCGGTGTCTATCTCACCGGCGGAGGCAGCTACCTCTTCAACCACGGGACTGTCGCAAACTTCTGGAATAACTCCACAAGGAACACTCCAACCCTTTATTTCTCAAATATTTACCAGAATCCGACCGATGGCAACGCATACGCCTATCCATTTGAATTCGAGATGAACAACAGCATCATGTACGGCAGCCTCGAAAACGAGTTCCTCACCGAGTTCTACTCGGCACCAGACCTCGACACGGCATACGTCTTCAACAACTGCCTGCTGCGCACAAAACGCTGGCACGAAGACATCTTCAAGAATTGCAAGTTTAACGAAGACCCGAAGTTAAAAGGTTACCACTCATTCGATTACCATCTTGACACCCTGTCACCGGCAATCGGCTTGGGCGACCCGTTCTTCTCTTCTGGAGACCTGCAGTTCGACCTCGACGGCGTTGACAGAGGCAACACGCCTGATGCCGGAGCATACCAGTACATCTACGTCCCGCAAGAACGTCAGTAATTCAGATTATACAAAACACGTGTTTCATTGTTAACTCCATCAGTAACAACAACTTCGACTTTATTCTTTCCTTCGCGGAAATGAGAGTCAATCTCATAGAAAAGCAAGTCATCCTTCGCGTCATATTCACCGATGACCCACTCGTCATTGACATAAACATCGTATTTATTGATACCTGTTTCAAGGTCTTTTATCTTAAATCTCAACGACTTACATTTAGAGACAGAAGCATCGGAAGCAAAGTTCAACGGTTTCACCTCAGGCGCGACAGTATCGGCGGCAAGAGCAAACTGTCCGAGACATCTCACTTTGGTTTCAACATTGCCTGCGACACGCTTTCCGCCTTGAGAAGAGAGCTGTCCCGTTTTGTCAACCAGTGCGATATAAAGTTTTTCAGAGTCTTTGAACTCCGGCAATGGCGCAATCGAAATCTTTATCGGTTTCTGCACAGGAATACATTCAGAACCAAGCACATACACACATTCAGACGCATAGTCGCCTGGTACATCGTATTGCTGTTGCGCATAGATGTATTCGTATTTATAAAACGCCTTTTCTGGAATCTCAGCGGTAAATCCGTCAAGTCCTATCGTCGTCGCCGACTTTCCGTCGATGCGGTAAAAACTTCTGTTGTAAGCATTTTCGTGATAATCCGTCAATGGTTTTTCGCCGACGAGAGTGAACTCCAACGTTGAGGAATTGCCGCTGTTGTCGGTCAGCACAAACCGCATTTGCAGCACATCACCTTCATTCACAGTGACATAACCCGTCTTCTCACCATAAACGCTCAGAATGTTATATTCATCAATCTGCGTCCTGACGTAACGTTTTTTGTCCCTGACAAACTTCGCGTAATCAATCAAACTGTTCACATAACGAGTCTCATCGTATGAATATTCATCAACATTTAAGCTGAACATCAATCTGTTAGCAGCATACAGCTCGATGCTTCTGACTCCGTATTTATGATAGAGTCCGGCGGTTTGGTCAAAATAAGAGATGCCGAAAGACACCGTACCGTTTACTTTAATCTCGCCGCATTTGGGCGAATATTTCCCGTTTTCACATTTCAATGAGAAAAACGAGACGGTGTCTTTTCCGCAAACCGACGACATTTCCTCAGGATAGACCGCAAGTCCGTTGATTGTCGGGCAGGTCTTGTCGTCGATTTTCACGCCGAACAGAAAAGGGTCGATCGGATGCTGTGACAGAGCGTCACGGATTTCGTAGTGAAGATGCGGACCGCCCGAACCGCCGGTATTGCCACTGAAGCCAAGCAAATCGCCGCATCTGACAGAAATCTCATCTTTTTCGAGGAAGATGTTCTGTTTGAACGACTTGCTCTCATATTGCTTGTTTTTCACATAATCAGAGATGACATCATTAAATCCATTCAGATGTCCGTAAACAGTCATAAAACCGTCATAATGAGTGACATAGACAACTTTTCCATAGCCATACGGAGAAACGCCGATGCGACTCACATAGCCGTCGGACACAGCATAGACCTCCTTCCCTATCCCGCCGGTTTTTATATCAACGCCGGCATGAAAAGCGCTGGTGCGCAACTCGCCGAAAGTCGCGGACAATGAAATTGGAAATTTCACAGGCGACGGATATTGCGGATATTCACTGCTATTCTGACAAAGGCATACATTTGTCACCAACAAAATGACTGTCAATAATTTATATCTCATTATTTTCTTTATTTTCTCTTTGCAAAAGTAACAAATCTTTCAAGATTAAAACACAATATTTTTCTAATTATTATGGCAAATGTCAAAACAAAATACTATCTTTGCACCCTGTTCATTATGATTAATAATAAAATCACACTGGTGATTAACAACGAGTTACATACAAAATGAAAGAACGAATCATATTTATTGTAAATCCAATATCCGGTCATCACGACAAGTCGAAATTTCCGGCTATCGTCGAAAGCCTCATTGACAAGAATAAATACGATTACACAATTGCATTCACGGAATATGGCGGTCACGCCAAAGAGCTGACAACCAATGCCATAGCCGATGGCTTTGATGAAATTGCAGCCGTCGGCGGTGACGGCACCATCAACGAGGTCGCCACAACGATGATCGGTTCAGAGCAGACCTTCGCCGTTGTGCCGTACGGCTCGGGCAACGGGCTTGCGCGTCATCTTCATCTGCCGCTGAAACCAGAGAAAATCATAACGGAAATCATTAATAAAGGTATAAAGTCGAAAATCGACACCGCGAAGGTCAACGGTGTGCCATATATCAGCATCGCCGGCGTAGGCTTCGACGCGCTCATCGCCGACTACTTCGCCAAGGACCCGAACCGCGGCTTCAGAACTTACGTCAAGTTCATCACAGAAGAATACCCGAGATTCAAGGAAAGCGACTACACCCTTATCCTTGATGACAACGAGAAAATTGAGTGCAAGGCCCTGTTCATCGCCTTCGCAAACTCCAACCAATTCGGGTACAACGCCAAGGTCTCGCCACACGCCTCCCTCAACGACGGGCTGCTCGACGTCTGCATCTTCAAGAAACCTAACCTGCTTGAAGTAGGCTTCGTCGCAGAACGCCTCATGACAAGCAGAATCGACAAGACACATTTCGTCGATATACATAAAGCAAGCAAAATCAAGGTGATACGCGAGAAAGACGAGGTCGTCAACATTGACGGGGAGGCCGTCATGATGAGCAAAGACGTCACAGTTGAAATCAACAAATTAAGTCTGAACATTTTACTGCCAAATTACATTTAAACAAGAAAATCACAATGATAGAGAGATATCTTGAGCTTCTGAAAAAAATCGGAATAAACTCAAACATTCCGGAAGACATCGCCTACGATTCAGCACAGACAATCGCTGTAATAACACTTTTCATCGTGGCGGCGGGGATGTTTTTCCTTGGCAAATTCTTGATAACCAAGATTGTAGGCAGCATCATCAGAAAAAGTGACAACAAATACGACGACTATCTGCTCAACTATCATTTCGGGACAAGAATGGCTTTTCTCATTCCGATATATATGACCAGAGCATGGATTGATGACACCGCGCCGGAATTCGTCACTTTTGACAATTTTATTCTGATACTGACAAAAGTCTTTGAAATAATCACGTACATCGGCATACTCATGTCGCTCGTTGACTCACTACAAGGGATGTACAACACAAAAGACGTCTCCAAGGCCAGACCCATAAAAGGTGTCGTACAGGTGATCAAAATCATACTCGTCATCGCGTGCATCCTGCTTGTCATCGCAGCATTCACGCAACGCGACGTCAAGAGCATACTCCTCGGTCTCGGCACACTTTCCGCCATCCTGATGTTAGTGTTCAAAGACTCCATCCTCGGCTTTGTCGGGGGCATCCAGCTGACTACCAACGACATGGTGCGCATCGGCGACTGGATCGTCAAAGGAGAAGCTGACGGCACCGTCATCGACATCGGGCTGACGACCGTGAAGGTCCAGAACTGGGACAACACGATTTCCACCATTCCGACGTATTCGCTCGTAACCGACCCCTTCACCAACTGGCGTGGGATGTCGGACTCCGGCGGACGACGCATAGCCCGCTCGATAATCATCGACGCCGACACCGTGAAATTCTGCACGCCTGAAATGCTCGAACGCTTCAGGAAATACCAACTCGTCGAGAAATACATCACCGACACCGAAAACGAAATCACCAGATACAACGAAGAAAACGGCATCAACACGTCAAGCCTCGTGAACGGCAGACGCCAGACCAACATCGGAATTTTCAGAGCTTATCTCGTTGAATATCTGATGAACAACCCAAATGTCAACAAAGACATGACGGTATTGGTCAGACAGCAAAGCCCAACAGAGACAGGCATCCCGATTCAGATTTACTGTTTCAGCAAGAATAAGAATTGGCTGCCTTACGAAAGCATACAAAGCGACATCTTCGACCACGTCTTCGCGGTCGTCCCCGAATTTGACCTGAGAGTCTATCAAAAACCATCAAGCTACTCCATCGAGAACGCGATGAACGAGTTGAAGGCAAAAAAAGATTAAGAGTTCAATTTTTCAATGAGATTGTCACGGTAGCTCGATCCGACAGGTATCTTGTTGCCGGCGACAGTGATTGTCGTCTTGTCAATGTCCTCAACATAATCGAACGAGACTATGTACGACTTATGCACCCTTGCGAACATGTCGCGAGGCAGCGTATCTTCAAGATTCTTAAGCGAATACAACGCCGTGATGCGTTTGGTCCTTGTATGGAAAGTGACGTATTCGTGCTGACCCTCGATGAAAATCAAATCGCTGAAATTGACCTTATAAAGTTTGTAATCGGCTTTCACCATGATAAAATCATTGGAAGCGGCATGACTGATGGCATTTTCTTTCGGTCTTGTGTCAATCGCCTTGTTTATCGCCTGAATGAACCGCGGGAAGTCGAAAGGCTTGAGGAGATAATCGACGACGCCGAGCGAGAAGGCATCGACCGCATATTCCGAATAAGCCGTTGTCAAAATCACAGCAGGCTGATTTTCAATGGTTTTCAGCAACTCAAGTCCAGTCAGCTCCGGCATTTGAATGTCAAGAAGCAAAATATCAATCTCCTCATTTTTCAAAATTTCCATCGCCTTGATGCCGTCGGAGCAGCAATCCACAAGATTCAGCGAATCGATTTTCTGGACATATTCCTGAAGAAGTTTGCGAGCCAAGAACTCGTCATCAGCGATTAAAACGTTATATTTCATCATTTTATGGTAATTCTGACTGTGTAAATATTGTCTTTGTCGTTTGTCTCAAATGTAAATCTGTCTTTATAATGCAGTGACAATCTTTTCCTTACGTTCTGAAGTCCAATACCGCTGCTGTTCTTGTTGGAAGCAGAAACGGGAAGCGAATACATTTTCACCGAGTTACGTGCGAGAAACTCGAGTCCGCTTTCATCTTGTCTGACTGAAAAGGCGATGAAGCCATTCGGGTCATTCTCGATTCTTGAATATTTGAAGGCGTTCTCGACAATTGGCTGGAATATCATCGGCGGAAGCATGAAACTCCAGTTTCTGACATCTTTTTCAAACGTGACATTTCGTTTCTCTTCAAGTTTCATCAGTTGAAAGTCAACGTAATTGTCGATGAATTTCATCTCTTTTTCGAGTGAGATGGTGTCGGCCTGGCAGTCAACCATGACATAACGCAGCATCTCGGAAAGCTTCAGCACGCTTTCGGGGGCTTTCTCGTCTTTCGTGTAAACGAGAGAATAGATGTTATTCAGCGCGTTGAAAAGGAAATGAGGGTTTATCTGCGACTTCAGGTAGCGAAGCTCCATGTCGAGGTTCTCGATTTTCAGCTCATTCGACTCACGGAGCATTGACTGCTCGCTGCGTTCGAGGTAGGTGATCGCCGTGATTGACGCCACGCACGTGTAAATCAATATCCTTATTATGAACGGCACCGTCCAGTCGATGTCAACATCCGGCTTTGGTATCCCTGGCATAAGATATTGGATGATGTCCGACATCTTCATCTGCATCTTCATGAACAGGGCGGCAAGCCCGATGACCATGACGACATTCAACACAAAAAACAAAAACCTCCTGCCTTTTTTCAGGACGAACCTCACGAGCAGCCTGCCTTCAATAAGGCTGGCCACTATCATTGATAATGTGACAATTACAGAATGGAAAAGCGCAAATCCATATCCATTGTGCATGAATGAGATATAGAAGAAAAGCAGCACCGCCGTCCAGCTTATCACGAAGCGGTGGCTTTCAAAAGCCTTCGATAATATATTGCCCAACTTTCCCATTTGCGTGCAAAGGTATATTAATAAGGTGACGATGATTTATCTTTTCAATAAAAACTGAAAAATCTTCAACAAAATCCGCATTATTTCTTGTTCCAGAACGCCGGTGAGAACAACAGGAGCACCGTGAAGATCTCGAGACGTCCGATTAGCATGAGGAACGACATCTCCCATTTCGCGAGTGTCGTGAGCCCCGAGAACGATGCCGCCGGTCCGGTGCTGCCAACGCCAGGCCCCATGTTGCTCAGCGAGGTGATGGTGTTGAAGACACTCTCCTCGAAAGAGCAGCCGCTGACATCGAGGATTACGATGCTCACCACGCAGAGTATGACGTAATAGAACAGGAAGTTAAGCGTGCGCAGAAGCATGTCGTTCGACACCACCTCTTTTGACACTCTCACCGAGAACACGGCACTCGGGTGAAGCATCTGCTTGATTGTGTTGTTGATAGACTTGAAACAGATCATCTCGCGGATGACTTTTATTCCTCCCGAGGTTGATCCAGCGCATGAGCCGCTCACCATCATCATCAAGGTGGGAACCAAGAACAAGCCGCCCCACAGCGTGTAGTCGAAGCACGAGCCTTGGTAACCCGTCGAAGTGATTATCGAAGAGACGTGGAACAACGCCGTGCGGAACCTCGACTCGAAGTCTGACTGCGGATAGGCTGAAACATCAGTGTTGATGGTATCGACCATAGGTGCCACGTAGAAAAGTCCGGCTATGATGATGACAAAGATAACCACCATCCGAAGGAACCAGTGCAGTTCCTCGTTCTTGGCGAACAGGCTTACGTCGCCGCGTATCAGGAAATAATACAGCGAGAAGTTGACGCCCGACATCAGCATGAAGAGCGAGCATATATATTCAAGGTATGACGAGTTATAGTATCCGATGCTTGCCTGATGCGTGCTGAAGCCGCCGCTCGCCACAGTCGTAAACGCGTGACATACAGAGTCGTACAGCGACATCGGGCCGGCCCAGTAAGCCAATGCGCAGATGACGGTGAAGCCGATGTATATAATCCAGAGGCGGCGTGCCGTCACCGACATCTTCGGATGAAGCTTCTGGACACCGAGACCTGAGGCCTCCGCCGAGAACAGCATCGTGCGGTTGGAGTTCTTGTTGATTGCCGGGATGATGGCAAGGAAGAGGACGATGATGCCCAAGCCGCCGAGCCATTGTATTATGCTGCGCCAGAACAAAATCCCGTGAGGCAGTTCGTCGATGTTATCCAATATGGTGGAGCCTGTCGTCGTGAATCCCGACATCGACTCAAAGAACGCATCTGTAACATTGTCAATGGTTTTAGTAAACAGGAACGGCAGCATCCCGAACAGTGCGAACAGCACCCATGTCACCGTGACGATGACGAACGAGTCTTTCATCGTCAACTCGCCGACGGTATCAGAGGCGCATCCCCTACCCGATTTCTCGCGTCCGGCCGAGAGAAGGATGAAGCCGAAGATAGCCGTGATGATTGTTGAGAAAAACAAAGATACCACGTCTTTCTCATTGTTTGTGGCGTTATAATGAAGCGCGACGAATGACGCCAGAAGCATGAAGAATGCCTCAAAAAGTATGAAGACACCGTAAATCTTGGCTTTCATGCCGAGTACCTTTGCTTTCATTGTCGCCTGTTGTTTCAATTTTTTCGCGGCAAAAATAAACATTTTTTTTGATGTGAGAGACAAAATTAAAATGTCATTTCATTGATTTAAGAATTTGATTTATTGATACAACAAAATTTGTTGTTGAATTGTTTATAATATCACATACGATTATAACCTAATTTTTGTTACTTTTGCACGCTTAAAAAAGTCGGAAAACAAACAAATAAAAATAAAACGAAATGTACAAAAGAAGAAGATTTCTAACAACGGCGTTATGTTCAGCCCTGCTGATGGCGGGACTTGCAACAAATGCCCAGCAGGCGCAGGACTCCGTCATCATCAACCTTGACGAAGCGATCCAGATTGCGTTGGACGAGAGCACGACCATCAAGATTGCGGACATCAACATCACTAAAGCCGGTTACGCAAAAAAAGGCTCATACGCAGCGCTTTACCCGAATGTCAGCGCGAGCGGGAGTTACCAGCGCACCTTGAAGAAACAGGTCATGGCGATGGACTTCCAGGGGCAGTCGATGGAGATTGCCGTCGGAAAATGGAACAACGTCAACGCCGGTGTCAGCGCCTCTTTGCCGCTGATCAACGCGCAGCTGTGGGAAAGCCTGAAGCTCTCCGCTCTCAACGTTGAGCTGGCCGTCGAACAGGCACGCTCCTCCAAGGTGTCGATGGTCTCACAGGTCAAGCAGTCGTTCTACGGCGTCCTGATAGCGCAATATATATATGAGGTGTACAAACAAGTTTACGACAACGCGGCGACAAACTACGCCCAGATTGAGAAGAAATACAACACCGGCAAGGTGTCGGAATACGAATATCTCAGGGCCAAGGTCAACGTCAAGAACGCTGAGCCTAACGTTTACAGTGCGTTGGCTTCCATCGACCTGGCCATCTGGCAGCTCAAGGCCGTGATGGGCCTCGACCTCAACACCAAAATAGGCGTCAGCGGTGACATGGACGCATTCGAGCAGGAAATGTTAACGTTCAACACCAACGACACCGTCAACCTCGAGAACAACTCCACGCTCATACAGTTCAGACTTCAGGAGAAACAGATTGAGAGCACCATCAGGATGACCAAACGCCAATACATCCCGTCATTAGCCGCGTCATTCTCATATAGTTACATGGCTATGGGCGACGACTTCGACATGAAGTGGAACCCGTATTCGGTTGTCGGTGTGACACTCAGCATCCCTATTTTCGACGGACTGAGCAAACACTACAACATCCGTCAGAACCAAGCCACAAGAGACGTCATCAGGATGAACATGGAAGACACCGAACGCCAGTTCAGGATAGCACACAAAGGCTACATGAACCAGATTGCCACATACATCGAAAATTATTACGCAGCAGTATCGACACTCGAGATGGCACAGAAGAGCTACGACATCGCAGCCAAGATGTACGAACTCGGCAAGGCTACGCTCACCGAACTGAACGACGCCCAGCTCGCACTCGTGCAGTCACAACTCACGATGAGCCAGGCTGTTTATAATTTCAAGGTGGCAGAAGCGAAACTCGATGAACTGCAAGGAGTTTATTAGAGTTAAGTTTTGAGAGTTAAGAGTGGAGTTTTTTAATAGGCAAAAAAAATTAAAGTAAAATAAAATGAAAGCATTTAACACATTATTGATTGGCGCGGCTGTGGTGATGATGACAGCCTGCGGACAGAAATCGGACACCAACACACAGGTTGCAGCAGCCGAAAACCCAAAAGTCACAGTTGAAAAGGTGAATGCCGAATACGTCTCACAACTTTCCGTTTACCCGACGACGATTCAGGCCGACATCGTGAACAACATTGCACCTCAGAGCGCGGCACGTATCAGCAAGATTTACGTCGAGGTCGGCGACCACGTCAGAGCCGGACAGACACTGGCACTGATGGATGCCATCAACCTCGACAAGGCACGTCTCCAGATGATCAACGACTCTTTGGAATACGGCCGCATCAAGGAACTTTATGAAATCGGGGCCACATCACAGTCAGACTTCGAGGCCATCAGCCTGAAATACGACGTGACACGCAAGACATACATCAACCTTCTGGACAACACCGTTTTGAAGAGTCCTGTCGCGGGTATCGTGACAGCGAGAAACTACGATGAAGGCGACATGTACGCCATGGCGATGCCATTGTTTGTAGTACAGGACATCACGCCAGTCAAACTCATCATCAACGTGTCGGAAAGCAAGTTTGCCCAGATAAAGAAAGGCATGGAAGTTGACATCACCACCGAGGCCTTCGGCGAGCGGGTCTTCAAGGGCGTCGTTGACCTCATCCACCCGACCATCGACGCGAAGACACACACCTTCCCAGTAGAAATCAAGTTTGAGAACAACGACGAGGTGTTGCGTCCCGGCATGTTCGCCCGCGTGACCGTCAACTACGGCGACAACTTCCACACCGTCATCCCTGACAGAGCCGTCTTGAAGCAGGTCGGCTCAGGCGAACAGTACGTTTACATCCTCAACGCCGACGGCACCGTCTCATTCAGAACGGTTGTCCTCGGCCGCAGGATGGGCGACAGATACGAAGTCATCAGCGGCGTTGACGACGGCGCGACTGTCGTTACGACAGGACAGACACGACTCAGAAACGGCGTGAACGTTGATGTCGTCAAATAGTTAAAAGATTAGAGAGAAAAGTTAAAAGAGGAAAGAGATATGAGTTTATACAGATCATCGGTAAATCACCCTGTGACGGTATCGTTGATATTCGTGACGATAGCCATCCTCGGTCTGTTCGCGCTGAGCAAGCTGTCCATCAACTTGTTCCCAGACATGGGCACCAACGCCATCATGGTCATGACATCATATTCCGGCGCGAGCGCGGAAGACATCGAGACCAACATCACCAAGACGTTGGAGAACACCCTCAACGGAGTCAGCGACCTGAAGCACCTCTCGTCGTCATCGAAAGAGAACGTCTCCGTCATCACACTGGAATTCAACTATGGCATTGATATTGAAGCCGCCACTAACAACGTCCGCGACAAGCTCGACATGGTGCGGCAATACCTGCCTGACGGGGCGGGCAACCCGACCATCTTCAAGTTCAGCATGGAAGACATGCCTATCATGCTTCTTTCAGCCACCGCGAACGAGAGTCTGAGCGGCCTCGACAAGATCCTCGACGACAAGCTCGCCACGCCGTTGGCGCGTGTGCCGGGTGTCGGCACGGTCTCCATCTCAGGCGCCCCGAAACGTGAGATCCAGGTCTTCGTTGACCCGAACAAACTCGAAGCCTACGGACTCACCATCGAACAGATCTCTTCGGCGTTGGCATCGGAAAACAGGAACACCCCCGCCGGCAACATCGACATAGGCTCCAACACCTACGCCGTACGCGTGGAAAAAGAGTTCAAGTCGGCCAACGAGATGCTTGACGTCGTAGTCGGCTCTTTCAACGGTGCAACGATATATCTCCGGGACATCGCAAGAGTGAACGACGGCGAGATGGAACGACTTCAGAAAGTGTATTCAAACGGCGTTCAAGGCGCCATGATCACCATCCAGAAACAGACTGACGCCAACTCGGTGAAAGTCTCGAAAGGAGTACTCAAAGAACTCGAAAAGATTAAGAAGACACTGCCGTCTGACATCAAGATCAACATCATCACCGACAGTTCAGACAACATCATCAACACTATCAACTCGTTGAAAGACACGATTTTCATCACGTTCTTCCTCGTCATGCTCGTGGTGTTCATCTTCCTTGGCCGGTGGAGGGCGACTATCATCATCGTCCTTTCCATCCCGATCTCACTCGTCGCGTCAGTGGTTTATCTCTTTGCGACCGGCAACACCTTGAACATCATCTCAATGAGTGCACTCACCATTGCAATAGGCATGGTTGTTGACGATGCCATCGTGGTTTTGGAGAACATCACCTCGCACATCGACCGAGGGGCAAAGCCGAAGGAGGCCGCCGTCCACGCGACGCAGGAGGTGTCAATCTCCGTCATCGCATCAACACTCACCATGCTCGCGGTGTTCCTGCCTCTCACAATGATTTCAGGCACCATGGGCGTGTTCTTCAACCAGCTCGGATGGATTGTCAGTATCATCATGATCGTCTCAACATCAGCGGCGTTGACATTGGTTCCGATGATGTGTTCAAGATGGCTGAAGCAGAACCCGAGAAGCCACGCATGGCACAAAATTGTCTTCACACCTATCAACAAAGGTCTCGACGCATTGAGCCGCGGCTATGGCCGTCTCATCAACTGGTCGGTTACGCACCGCGCGTTGGTCCTCATCATCGCTGTTGTGGTATTCGTCGCGACATTGATGCTGACAGTACCCGGCATGAAGATGAGTTACATGCCAAGTTCAGATATGGGCCGTTTGCAGGTTAGCATCGAGCTTCCGGTCGGAACGCAGGAAGACATCACAGGACAGCTCGGCGCAGAGCTTTCGGAGAAATACATGGAGATGTTCCCTGAGATTCAGGTCATGAACTACCGTTACGGTGTCGCCGACGAAGAGAACGCCTTCGCGTCGATGCAGAGCAACGGCACACACATCCTTGCCATGAACATCAACCTCGGCAGTAAGATGACACGTGAGAGAAGCACACAGGAGATTGCCGAAATAATCCGTAAAGACCTCAAGGGCAATGCTTTGATTAAGAAATACAACGTATCGGAAGGCATGGGCATGGGTTCAACGGCAAGCGTGAAGATCGACATCTACGGCTACGACTTCACCACATCCGACAGAATCGCCAACGACCTCGTCGCGCAGCTCAATGACAGGCCAGAGGTCTCACAGGTGCTCATCAGCCGTGACGACTACTCGCCCGAATATCACATCGACTTCGACCGCGAGAAGCTGAGACTCAACGGCATAGACCTCACCACCGCCTCGCAGTACGTGAGGAACCGCATCAACGGCTCCATCATGAGTTTCTTCCGCCAGGACGGTGACGAATATAACATCCGCGTGCGTTACGCACCGGAGTTCCGTCAGAGCACAGAAGACATTGAGAACATTGTGCTTTACGGCTCGGCAGGACAGGCCATCAAACTCAGCGAGGTCGCACACATCGTCGAAGGCCAGACACCACCGACAATCACAAGGAAAGACCGTGAACGTATCGTTACCATCACGGCAATCGTGGCGAAAGGCTACGCCCTGAGCGATGCCGTCGCCGTCTCACAGCAGTGCATCGAGGCGACCGACATACCTGCGGAGTTCCTGGTCAACATCGCGGGTGACTACGAAAACCAGCAGGAAGCATTCTCAGACCTGTTCCTGCTCCTCATCCTCATCGTCATCCTCGTCTATGTCGTCATGGCTTCACAGTTCGAGTCACTGCTCGACCCGTTCGTCATCATGTTCTCAGTGCCATTCGCCATCACAGGCGTCCTCATCGGCCTGAAGGTCAATGCAATGCCAGCCGATGTCATGGCAATGATCGGGTTGCTGATCCTTGTCGGTATCGTCGTGAAGAACGGTATCGTGCTCATCGACTACACGAGGCTGTGTCTCGAACGTGGCATGGGTGTCAACGAAGCAGTGACGACAGCGGCACGGCAGCGTCTGCGTCCTATCCTCATGACCACACTGACGACAGTGCTCGGCATGGTCCCGATGGCACTCGGCAAGGGCGAAGGCGCAGAGATGTGGAACGGACTCGGTGTCGTCGTCGCGTGGGGACTCTCGATTTCAACATTAATCACGTTGGTTCTCATCCCGACATTGTACGCCATCTTCGTCTCAAGAAGAAAAAAACGCCAGGCCAGGAGAGCAGCGAAATTAGCTTTACAACAAAACAACTAACCGAACTATCATGAAAGCAATATTCATCGCCTACAATCAGGCATATTACGAAGAGATTCAGGACCTCCTTGAAAAACAGGGGGTCCGTGGATTCACCAAATGGAACGAGATAACAGGAAGAGGCAGCATGACCGGCGAGGCGCATTACGGCAACCACACATGGCCGACATTCAACGACGCGATGCTGACATTCGTCGATGACGACAAGCTGTCAGACATCATGCAGCTGCTTCACGAGCACGACCTCAAGACGCCGGAACTCGGCTTGAGAGCGTTCGCATGGGCCATTGAGCAAACAGTTTGACGCAAGTCATCAACAAAAAAAGATTAAAACATAACAAAAATAACGAAATGAAAAAAGAAGTAAAATTCAGTCTCGTCTATCGCGATATGTGGCAAAGTTCAGGGAAATACGTGCCACGGAAAGACCAATTAGAAAAGATCGCCCCTTTGATTATCGACATGGGCTGTTTCGACCGCGTTGAGACCAACGGCGGTGCGGCCGAGCAGGTGAACCTGCTTTACGGTGAAAACCCTAACACCTCGGTCAGGGCGTTCACGGCGGCGCTGCACAAAGGCGGCATCGAATGCCACATGCTCGACCGCGCCCTTAACGCGTTGAGGATGAACCCGGTGCCTGCCGATGTTCGTCAGCTTATGTATAAAGTAAAGAAGGCGCAGGGCGTTGACATCACGCGTATCTTCTGCGGGTTGAATGATGTGCGCAACATCATCCCTTCAATAAAATGGGCCAATGAAGCCGGCATGATCTCGCAGGCCGCCATGAGCATCACCTACTCGCAGGTTCACACTGCCGAGTATTACATGACGATGGCCGACCAGCTCATTGAGGCCGGAGCCAAAGAGATCGCGCTTAAAGACATGGCCGGCGTTGGCCGCCCCGTGTCACTCGGACGAATCGTCAGTCATATCAAGACACAGCATCCTGAAGTCAAGGTGCAGTACCACGGACATACAGGGCCTGGTCTCTCCATGGCTTCAACGCTTGAGGTGGCGAAGGCCGGCTGCGACTACATCGACTGCGCCATGGAGCCGCTCTCATGGGGCACTGTCCATCCAGATGTCATCTCCGTACAGGCCATGCTCAAAGACGCGGGATTCCTCGTCAAGGACATCAACATGAAAGCCTACATGGAGGCACGTTCGATGACACAGAGCTTCATGGACGACTTCCTCGGCTACTGGGTCGATCCGCGTAACCGTTACCTCAACTCGCTCCTCCTCGGATGCGGACTGCCAGGCGGCATGATGGGATCGCTCATGGCCGACCTCAAGAGCGTACATGCTGCAATCAACATGAACCTCAAGGCACAAGGGAAACACGAGCTTTCGGAAGACGAACTGCTCGTCGAGCTGTTCCAGGAAGTGCAGGACATCTGGCCCAAGCTCGGCAACCCGCCACTCGTCACTCCGTTCAGCCAATACACGAAGAACATCGCACTCATGAACCTCTATGCGTTGAGCAAGGGCGAGCCGCGTTACGAGAACTCCATCGACAAGGCCGCATGGGACATGATACTCGGCAAGGCCGGAAAACTGCCAGGCACACTTGACCCAGAAATAGTCGGGCTGGCAGAGAAGAAAGGCTATGAGTTCTTCACGGGCAACCCGCAGGACAACTACCCTGACGCACTGCCGCATTTCATCGAGATGATGGAACAGGAAGGCTGGGACCGCGGCCAGGATGACGAAGAGCTGTTTGAATTCGCCATGCACGAGAAACAATACCGTGAATACAAGTCGGGCGAGGCAAAACGCCGTTTCAACGAGGAACTTGAAGCCAAGATGAAAGCAAAATGCGAGACCGGCGGCATCACCGTCAGCCACAACGACCTCGTCAAGATGCGCCATCCTAACGCCGAAGCCGTCACCGCCGAGGCCTCCGGAAAAATGATCTGGGAAATCGATGTCATCGACAAGTCAATGGAGCCGGCGACAGGCAAGACATACAAGGAAGGCGACCTGCTGTGTTACATCCAGACACCTTACTGCAACATCCCTGTCATGACAAACTGGAGCGGCAAGCTCGTCGAGGCAACAGTCGGGCAAGGCGACAGCGTCAACAAAGGCGACATCATCGCACTCATTGAGAAATAGCAGACGTGTTGTCACGAACTGTCAAATTTATATGGTTAATAGTGGACGCTTGCGTTCACTATTAACTTTTCAAGGAGTCTCGTCAGTAATACCGATATTGAAGCTGTCAACATGTTGCTGCTCGGTTTGTTTGATTGCGTCCCCGTGGCCGTTGAGGGCGGCAAACGGTGCGAACTGTGCAGCACGGGCGAGCATCGACATGCGGGGATGCGACGGTGAGACGTGATGCGGCAGGTTGATGATGTCGGAATAATCGTTTTCTCTGATGTTATTGTCGTTCAAGCCTTGTGTCCTCCTATCTGTTTGTTGCGTTCGATGGCGGTCGCGCCGTCCTCAAAGTTGATGCCTTTCAGAATGGCATTCTTGCCGAATTTCCTCTTCAGCTCGATGATGGTCTCCTGCATCTTATGTTCTTTTGCGAGCGTCTCCTCCTCCACCTTTTTCCTCTTCTCCAACTCATCGTAATCCGTGAAAATGTCTATATCTTCGAAGGCAGTTCTGCGTTCAGCTTTCGACTCATCGACGACATGATTTGCCGTCACATTAAGATACCTTATCAGCAGGTTTTCATTCACAATTTTATCGTATAGGTTCATTGTCGCATCTATGATTAGTCGCGACGATGAGGTCTGACAGTCGAGGTTGGCAGTGCCATGAGCGTGCTTCGGTGTCTGTCGGCCATAGCGGTCTGTTGTGGTCTCTCCGCTGTATTTGGCACGGATATTGGGATTTGTCAGCGACTCGGCATCGTAGCTGACCGTGAGAACTATCTGGTCGGTGACGAGGTGTTTCTCGACAAGATTCAGTGCTATCGCGTCGGTCATTTCCCAGACGACGACACGCGCTTTTTGCGCAGTATATGGGCTTGACAGCACCTGTCCGCTACTGATGGAGTTGGTCTCCGGCTTGTATCTCTTGATGTAATCAATCGTACACGGCTCCCAGCCCCATGCGTGGTCAATAATCAGTTCCGCGTTGATTCCGAATATCTTATATAACATCTCCTCATCTTTAACCGACTGACGAGCCACGTCGCCCATGGTGTGCATTCCGTAATATTCAAGTTTTTGGGCAATGCCCTTCCCTATTCTCCAAAAGTCAGTCAAAGGTTTATGACTCCACAGCTGCCGTCGGTATGACATCTCATCGAGTTCGGCGATACGGACTCCGTCGGCATCCGGTGGTATATGTTTTGCGACGATGTCCATAGCGACTTTACAGAGATACATATTAGTGCCGATTCCCGCCGTAGCGGTGATGCCGGTAGTCTTCAGAACGTCGCGGATCATCGTCATGGCAAGTTGTCGGGCGGTCATCTTATGAAGCGAAAGGTAATCGGTCGCGTCGATGAAGACCTCATCGATTGAATAGACGTGAATGTCGTCGGCGCTGACATATTTCAGATATATGTTGTAAACGCGCGTGCTGTATTGGATATAATACGCCATTCGTGGCGGCGCGACGATGTAGTCAACGGCAAGCGTCGGGTTTGCTTTCAGTTCAGCATCGAAAATAGATTTGCCGGTCAGTTTTCTGTAAGGTGCTTCGAGTTTTCTGCCGTAGTTGACATAATCGACACGTTGTATGACTTCAAAAAGCCGCGGTCTGCCTGGTATTCCGTAAGACTTCAGCGATGGCGAGACCGCAAGGCAAATCGTCTTTTCCGTTCTGCTCGCGTCTGCAACTACGAGATTGGTCGTCAATGGATTAAGGCCACGCTCCACACACTCAACGGAGGCGTAAAACGACTTAAGGTCGATGGCGATGTATGTACGAGAAGACTGTTCCGGCATGACAAAATTTTTCGGTGCAAAGGTACATGAAAAATCCACTCTTCAACGCACGTATAACCTTAAAAAACAGAACAAACTGAATATCAATAAGTTGCTTCCAACTCAATTTTAAAAAAAATATCGCCAAGCCCATTGTAAATGAAAAAATAATCTGTAACTTTGCAGCATTGTTTCTTTTTCGGATTTTGTTTGACTGCCCCCTCTTAGAAATTCAGAGGGGCAACGTTGGATAAATAAAAATAGAGCCAATAATAGTGTTAATAATCAATTGTTTAATAAATCTAACTTTTATGAGAAAAGTTTCTTTATCATTTCTTCTTGCCTGCGTTTTTTGTCTCGCAGGCGTGTCGGTCAAAGCCCAATCAAAGTTTGCAACTCCATACGACCTGAATGGAGCATTTCAGTATAATCCGGACGGCGTGAATCTGTCGTGGAAATCGGAAGCACCAGCTTCGGAAGTTCCTGAAGACCTTTACTGGGATTTGGAAACAATGATCGAGGACTGGACGCTTATTGATGCCGACGGTGACGGCGTGTATTGGCGTCATGTTCAGGGTTTGGAATGTCCGAGCGGCTATATCTGCCTGCTTTCCGAATCGAAAGATTGCTATGGCGTTTATGGTGGAATAGCTTATACGCCTGATAATTACATCGTTACGCCTAAGTTGCCGATAGTCGGAAACACAGTGCTTTCGTTTATGGCCTGCTCAGCCGATGCGTATAATTGTCAAGAACATTTCGGAGTGGCAATTTCCACCACGGGAAACAACAATGACGCCGATTTTACCACCGTTGCCGAATGGACCATCATGCCAGACAAACTCAACCAGACTCCTTGGCTGGAATACACCGTTGACCTCAGCGCATACGCCGGACAAGAGGTCTATATCGGCTTCCGTCATTTCGGTTGCACGGATCAGTATGCCTTGGCTGTCGATGACATCCGTCTCACCTATAATACTGTTGACCTTGAGAGTTTTAACGTCTATCGCTCGCCAACCGACAGCGACTATCAGTTGATAGCCAATGTCCCGGCTGTTGAGAATCAGTCATATTACGAGTATTTCGACAATGTTGAACCCGGCACTTATTACTATCATGTGACGGCAGTCTATGCTTCTGAAGGTGAGACGGAGCCGGCTTCCATTGTGGTTTCACATCAGTCTTTAGACGAAAATAATGTCAATGTAGCTGTTTATCCGAATCCGACGAGAGGACTCCTCAAGGTCGAAAGCGTTGATATGAAACATATTACGGTGACAAATGCTTTGGGACAGGTCGTCTATGACGCTTCCGTGGAAAGCGGCGAGGTCTCGATAGACATGTCGCAGTTGTCAGCGGGAACGTACATTCTTCGCGTTGATACTGAAAACGGAGTCTCGACCCGTCAGTTTAATGTTGTGAAGTAAGGCGTCTTACCCTGAAAAAAGTTGACTCACAAAAGAGTCAAATATGTATAAATCACACACGAGTAAACAGGAACTGTACTTCGACGGGGTGATAAGCCCCTATGACAAAGGTTATTGAGAGGACAGGATTTCCACAATCATTCCGGTCGGGCATCCCACAGTGAACCGATGGATTCGTATCCTTGCAGCCGAAAAAGAAACGGGAAAGAGAGTCATGCCCGATGGAAGAAGACGATTTCGGAGTCAGCAGAGTCCGAGACGGTTGCCTTGGCCGGATACGAGGGGCTGGAGGCAAAGCTGGAGACGTCGTATCCGATCGAGACGTTTCAGTTTGTCCCCATCCACCACTCCGACCGCGGATGCCAGTCTGCGAACCACGAGTATGTCGGCAAGCTGAAAGACCACGGCATATCTTTAAGCAGGACCGAGAGCGGCGACCCGAAGGACAACGCGCAGGACGAGCGCGTGAACAGCCAGCCCGTTTTTCCCGATTTTCCGATATTTCATTGTTTAGGCGGGGCTTTCCGGCAAGGAGAAAAAATTACCAATCGTAAAAACTTGTTACATGAGGAGTTGCTTATATTTCACGCTCTCAAATTCAGTTGGTTTTTCAACAATACTTTTATTAACTTTTTACACTCAATTACACCGAAAAACACTAATTGTAAATATTTTTTAACAAGTGAGCCGTTTTTATTTTTATTTTTGTTGGTTGAAATGTTGTAGAATTTTATGCCGACAAATAAGAACGCTCAATTGAGATACAAGGTGTTAGACAGATGCTTCGGAGACTGTGAAAATCTGTATTCACTCGAAAAACTCACTGAAATTGTAAATGACAAACTAAGTGAGTTTCTGATAAAGGATGTCACAACTCGAACCATAAAAAATGACATTAAATTCATGAGAGATAGCGAAGGATACAATGCTCCAATAGATTGTTTCGAGATGACTGATGAAGATGGGAAAAGGGGTTGGTTTTACAAGTATTGTGAGGATGATTATTCTGTTTTCAAAAACGAACTTTCGGTCAGTGAAATTAATGACCTGCAAAATGTGATTGACATGCTTGGTCGTTATCATGGTATTCCTGCATATCAATGGGTTGATGATGTTGTCTCAAATCTAAAATATAGATTCGGACTTAAATCAAATACCGAAAACATTGTTGGGTTTGACCAAAATGTTGATTTGAAAGGGATTGAACATTTATCTTCGATAATTGATTTTATAGTAGATAAAAAGGCTCTCATAATTGTTTAGAAAAAAGTTGAGGAAATTTATAAAAATTATTTTGGTGGGAAAATTGAATGTCCACTGACATTGTAATTTTGCATTGATAAGATGATATAAATTTGATAATTAAACAAATAACATAATATGAACAAACAGCAGCTTGCCAATAAGATATGGGCTTCCGCCAACAGAATGCGCTCGAAGATTGAGGCCAATGAATACAAAGATTATATTCTCGGTCTGATTTTCTACAAGTTTTTGTCGGATAACGAGAGAAAACTGATGTTCAAGAACGGCTGGACGGAAAATGACCTTCCTTCGTTAGTTGAAGATTACCAAGATGAAGACTGCAAGGAAACCATCAAGTTTGCGCAGGATAACATCGGCTATTTCATTGAATATAAAAACCTTTTCTCGACATGGCTGCTTCCTGATTCGGAGTTTTCCGTCTCAGTGTTGAGCGAGGCTCTCGGCGCTTTCGACCGTCTGATAAGCAAAAACCACAAGGCGGTTTATTCGGGAATTTTCAAAACGTTGCAGGCTGGTCTCAGCAAACTCGGCGAGAACCCCAATGCACAGACAAAGGCTCTGAAAGAACTGATCAAACTGATAAGAGACATTCCGACTGACGGAAGCCAGGATTATGACGTGCTTGGTTATGTGTATGAATATTTGATCAGCAATTTCGCGGCAAACGCCGGGAAGAAAGCCGGCGAGTTCTACACACCGCACGAAGTGGCAATGCTGATGTCGGAAATAGTCGCCGAACATCACAAGGATAAAGGCAAAATTGAGATATACGACCCAACGAGTGGTTCGGGTTCGCTGCTCATCACAATAGGCAAATCTGTTGGCAAACATATTGAAGACACCAACAAGGTGAAATATTATGCCCAGGAACTGAAAGAAAACACGTACAACCTCACACGAATGAACCTCGTGATGAGGGGAATCACTCCTGACAACATCGTGACGCGCTGCGCCGACTCGCTGTCGGAAGACTGGCCGATAAACACGGAGGGCGGCGACTTCGGAAAACCGCTTTATGTGGATGCCGTGGTGTCGAACCCACCATACTCGCAGCAATGGGACCCGAAGGACGCCGAACAGGACGCCCGTTTCGCAAGGTACGGGGTCGCGCCCAAATCGAAAGCCGACTACGCCTTTCTTCTTCACGAACTTCATCACATAAAGCCCGATGGAATATTGACAATAGTCCTGCCACACGGCGTGCTGTTCCGTGGCGATTCGATGAAAGACAATGACGGCGAAGGCAAGATCCGAAAGAACCTGATCGAGAACAACAACATCGACACCATTATCGGACTGCCAGCGAACATTTTTTTCGGCACAAGCATTCCGACGCTAATCATGGTGCTGAAACAACGCCGCGACAACGAGGATGTGCTTATCATTGATGCCAGCAAAGGCTTCGTCAAAGACGGGAAAAACAACAAACTGCGTGCCTGCGACATAAAACGCATAGCCGACGCCGTGCGCGACCGCAAGGCAATACCGGGATTCTCAAACGTTGTTGACCGCGAGACAATACGTGAAAACGGCTACAAC
This sequence comes from Bacteroidales bacterium, assembly GCA_024400295.1. Taxonomy (GTDB): domain Bacteria; phylum Bacteroidota; class Bacteroidia; order Bacteroidales; family F082; genus Limimorpha. Next base: position 124,889 of record JAKSNA010000003.1, read on the forward strand.
CTCAACATCCCCCGCTACGTTGACAGCAGCGAACCGACAGAAAAATTCGACATCTACGCTACAATGTTCGGCGGCATACCAAACAGTGAGATTGAAGAACTCGATGAATACTGGAACGCCCTGCCGACATTGAGAAACGAATTGTTTGAGTGTGACAAGGTGAAACCATATTCAACCGTGAAGACTGACGACGTGAATGCTGTGATTGACGGAAATGCTGACATAAAAGAACTGAAACAACAGTTCAAAAAAGCCTTCGAGGGCTTTGACGACATGATGCACAAACGACTGATTGACAATGTGGAGACAGTAAAGGAAATGAGCGAAATGGATAACATCGCCAACGACATCTTCTGCCGTCTCGAAGGCATCAAACTCATTGACAGATATGCTGCATACCAGACACTTGCCGACAACTGGAACGTGATTTCAAACGACATCGAGACATTGCAAGCCGAAGGCATGGAAACCGCAAGGATTGTTGAAACAGCATTTAAAATCGTGAAAAAAGGCGACGAAGACATTGAGGTGCCGGACGGCTTGAAAGGCAAAATAATTCCTTTCGACATCGTTCAGAAAGCGAAGTTCCCGGATATGCTTGAAAATATCAGAAAATGTGAAGATATTCTTGAAACTGTTTCGACTGACATTGATGAGATAGTTGACGGTTTCAATGAGGATGAGACAAATTCGTATATGACTGACGATGAAAATCCGAAACTCGACAGGAAGAAGATTGCAAAAGATGCCAAGAACAACAAAACAGGTGTTGAAAGCGACACTCTTGAAAAGTTGAAAAAGCTGGTTGCTTTGTGGGATGCTCAAAGTAATACAAACAAATTATTGAAGGAAGCCAAAGAGACACTTATCAAAAAGACTTGCGAAGCAATAAATTCGTTGACTGACGAGGAAATAAGACAGTTCCTGCACATAAAATGGATTGACCCTGTAAGCGATGGAATAGCCGGAACCATTGACGCCGCACTTGCAAGACTCAACAATGCCGTGGCTCGCCTTTCGGGGAAATACGCCGAATCGTACATCGACATCGAGACGTCGCTTGAAGCATCACAAAGCGAACTTGCAGAGCTTGTCGGCGAACTTACAGGTGATGAATTTTCGGTTGAAGGACTGAAAAATCTTGTAGAAAAGTGAAGTTTTTGTTGAGAAAGTGATCATCCGTATGATTGATTATTAGTAATTTTGCACGATTTAAAATTGGAATGGCAATGAACACAGAAGATTTGAAAGAAACAATAAGATGCGGCGAGACAACGACCGTGCAGTTCAAGCAGGAGTTCACTTCACAGAAGGAAATCGCAAAAGAAATGATTGCTTTTGCCAACACTCGTGGCGGACGTATTTTCTTTGGCATCAAGGATAAGACCGGCGAAATCATCGGACTGTCATACGAGGAGATTCAAACAATCAGCCAAGAACTCGGCAACACTGCCAACGAACAAGTGCGCCCTACGATATACATTGAAACCGACGTTTTGAAAATTGACGGGAAGCACGTCCTTGTCTGCACGGTTGAGCAAGGCAAAAACAAGCCATACAAGAATCTCACCGGCGAAATATGGGTGAAGCAAGGAGCCGACAAACGCCGGATTACCGAAAACAGCGAGATTCTCGCCTTGTTCCAAGATTCAGGCACCTACCGGCCTGAATTGCAGCCCTTGCATGGTTCCTCAATAAAAGATTTGGAAATGGCATACGTGAATGAATATTTCACTAAAACTTTCGGGAAGGAAAAGGAAGACTTCGGAATGCCACTTGAACAACTTCTGAAAAGTCAGAACATTTTGGCCGGCAACGGCGAACTCACACAAGCCGGGGTGATGTTTTTCGGGCGTAATCCGCAGCATTTCCTGCCCGCCTTCGTCGTCAAAGCCGTCGCCTACGTCGGCAATGACATTGCGGGTTCGGAATACCGCGACAGCCGCGACATTTCGGGGACTGTTCCGTGCATGTTCCGCGAAGCCATGTCGTTCGCCAAATCAAATCTTCATTACAGGCAGAACGGACAGAATTTCAACAAGACGGGCATACCAGAAATCCCAGAAGTGGTTTTGGAGGAGTTGATACAGAACTCGCTTGTCCACCTCGACCTGCTCCACCCCGCCGCGATACGTCTGCTCATTTTCGACAACCGGATTGAAATCGTAAACTCAGGCTCGCTGTTCGGAGGCATCAATGTGAGCGACCTGATGCTCGGGGTGTCGAAGCAGCGCAATCCGGCGATGGCGGAATTAAGCGGAAGAACAATGATTTACAGAGGCCTGGGTTCGGGCATATTAAGAGCGTTGAAAGAAAACGTCAAGATTGACTTCGACAACGAAGAAAGCGCAAACCAGTTCAGGGTGACAGTCTGGAAAGATAAAAGTGTAAATCAGGAAAATGTCACAGCAAACGACACTTCAAATCCTCAAAATGACAGTGAAAATCCAAATAATGGCCCTGTAAACAATGATATTGGTCTTGTAAATTCTCAAAATGGTCTTGTAAAAGACAAAATTGGTCTTGTAAATTCTAAAAATGGTCCTGTAAAAGACGAAATTGGTCCTGTAAATTCTAAAAATGGTCCTGTATTGACAGAACGTCAGAAAGCAATTCTTGATATTATTTCAGAAAATAACAATGTTACACTTTATTCAATGGCAAATGTTTTGTCACTTGGAACAACGACCATAAAACGCGAACTTCAGACATTGAAAAACTTTGGATTGCTAAAGCGTGCCGGCTCCGACAAGACCGGACATTGGGAAATAATCGCCAAAACCAATTAAATCAAATTGTTATGAACAAACCTAAAATAAGAATAAAAGGCTTTGAAGGCGAATGGGAAGAGAAGCTGTTGTCAAATATTGCAACCATAACAATGGGACAATCTCCGTCTTCATTGTTCTATAATGATTGCAAAAATGGACTCCCTCTTATTCAAGGCAATGCTGATATTAAGGATAGAAAATCGATAATCCGTTATTACACATCTCAAATAACAAAAACTTGTGATGTTGGTGACATTTTGATGTCAGTAAGGGCACCTGTTGGAGCGGTTGGAATTGCCTGTAATTATTCATGTATCGGCAGAGGTGTTTGCGGTATAAAAACAGAAGAACCTTTACTGTTTCAATGTTTAATTGCAAAAGAGAACAAATGGGATTATTTGTCAGCTGGTTCAACTTTTTCAAGCATTAATTCAAATATTCTTAAAAATGTCGTGTTAAGACTTCCTCCATTCCAAGAACAACAATCGCTTGCCTCATTTTTCCGTTCGTTCGATTCCCTAATTCACTCCACGGCCAAGAAAATTGCGTCGCTGAAACAGATAAAAGCCGCAAGCCTCCAATCGATGTTCCCGCAAAACGGCGAGACAAAACCCAAAGTGAGATTCAAGGGATTTGAAGAGGAATGGGAAACGTGTGAACTGAAAGATATTAGTGTTAAAATTACTGAAAAGAACAAAAACAATGAAATAAATATAACATTGACAAATTCAGCAGAATATGGAATTATAAACCAGAGAGATTTTTTTGACCATGATATATCAAATAAAAACAATATTTCCGGGTATTACGTTGTCAAAAATGAAGATTTTGTATATAATCCAAGAATTTCCACCAGTGCACCAGTTGGTCCAATTAACATGAATCAATTAGGATATTCAGGTGTAATGTCGCCCCTTTATTACGTTTTCAGAGTTGACGGAATTGACAAAGAATATCTTAACTATTTTTTCAAGACAAAATATTGGCATAAGTTTATGAAAGACAATGGTAACACTGGTGCAAGATTTGACAGATTGTCAATTAGCGATGACATATTTGCTCAAATGCCAATTCCACATCCTTCAAGCCTTTCAGAGCAGCAGAAAATAGCATCATATTTCCGTTCGCTCGATGAGCAAATATCATTGCAGGAAAAGCGGCTTGAAAAACTGAAGCAAATAAAATCTACATGTTTGGACAAAATGTTCGTCTGACCCCTAATCACCTAAAACCCCTAATCACCTAAAATCACTCACCATGGAATTTGCAAAAGAATCGGATTTTGAAGAGCAGCTGACCCGCCTGCTGACCGAACACGGATGGTCGTCGGAAATGCTGATGTACAAGACGGAAAAAGACCTTGTCAGGAACTGGGCGAACATACTTTATGACAACAACCGCACAATAGACCGGCTTGACAGATATCCGCTGACAGACAGCGAAATGAAACAGGTTTTGGACAAGGTGACGCAATGCGGCAGTCCATATAAATTGAACGGTTTCATAAACGGCAAGTCGGTCAATATAATACGCGACAACCCCGACGACAAGGCCCATCTTGGCAAGGAGATTTATTTGAAGATATACGACAGCAAGGAAATTGCCGGCGGGCAGAGCCGTTACCAGATAGCACGACAGCCACAATTCCAGTCGAGCCAGCCTCTTGTGGGCAACCGCCGTGGCGACTTCATGCTTCTCATCAACGGGATGCCGGTGATACACATTGAACTGAAAAAGAGCGGCGTGGATGTGAGCCAGGCAATCTATCAGATAAAGCATTACTACCACGAAGGCATATTCTCGCGCGGTCTGTTCTCGCTTGTGCAGGTGTTTGTGGCGATGACACCGGAAGAGACGATATATTTCGCCAATCCGGGCAGCGAGGACAGGTTTGAGGAAGATTTCCGATTCCACTGGGCGGACTTCAACAACGTCCACATAAACGACTGGAGAAGAATAGCGAGCGAGCTGCTGTCGATACCGATGGCCCACCAGCTTGTCGGGTTTTACACGATAGCCGACGACAAGGACGGAATGCTCAAAGTGCTTCGCAGCTACCAGTATTACGCCGTGACAAAGATGTGGGACGTGGTGAAACGCATGAAATGGGATGAGAAGGGACAGAACAAAGGCGGTTACATCTGGCATACCACAGGTTCGGGCAAGACGATGACGAGTTTCAAGGCGGCGCAGCTGATAGCATCTGGCAATGACGCCGACAAGGTGGTGTTCATAATGGACCGAATAGAACTCGGCAACCAGTCGCTTGACGAATACAGGGGTTTCGCCGGGGAAAGCGAGTCGATACAGGACACCGACGACACAAGCATTCTCGTTTCAAAACTCAAAAGCACCAACGATGATGACAAACTGATTGTGACATCAATACAGAAAATGAGCCGCATCCACGTTGGCGAAAGCATCACGCAAAGCGAAATTGACATGATAGCGAGGAAGCATCTTGTCTTCATCTTTGATGAATGCCACAGAAGCGTTTTCGGAAGCATGTTGCGCTGCATCAAGAACACATTCCCGAAAGCGGTGCGGTTCGGATTTACAGGCACACCGATTTTCAATGAAAATGCTCATGGCGAGATAACAACAGAAGACCTGTTCGGCGATGAGCTGCACCGCTACACAGTGGCCGACGGCTTAAACGACCACAACGTGCTTGGCTTCGACACATACAAAGTGAATACATACAGCGACCAGAACGTGAGGGAAATAGTGGCTCTCGATCAGGCGAAAGCAACTCTGATATCGGAAGCACTTGAAGACGAACACAAAAAAGAGGTTTATCTGTACTGGATGAATGAGGCCGACATGATTGAGGTGGAATCGAAACTGCCGCGAAGCCAGTATATGACGCAAGAGCACCACGAGGCGGTCGTGGAAGACATCAACAAAAGATGGAACACTCTGAGTTTGAACGGCAAGTATCATGCCATCCTCACGACAAAGAACATTCCCGAAGCCATCGCATATTACAGGCTGATGAAAGAGAACTGTCCGCAGTTGAGGATTGCCGCGGTGTTTGACGACAACATCGACAATGTTGAGAAAGCAATTTACAAGCAAGATTCGATAATTGAAATGCTCGGCGACTACAACAGCATGTTCGGGACATCGTTCGCACAGCCGACATACGGCCAGTACAAGAAAGACGTTCAGAAGCGTCTGGCACATAAAAAACCATACCAGAACCTTGAACGCAGCCAGCAGATTAACATTCTCATCGTTGTCACGCAGATGCTGACCGGATATGATTCGAAATGGGTGAACACTCTGTATGCCGACAAAGTGATGAAGTACCACGAACTGATACAGGCGTTTTCGAGAACCAACCGTTTGTCGGGTCGTGACAAGCCATTCGGAATCATAAGATATTACTCTTTCCCCAACACAATGGAGAAGAATATCGAGGAGGCTTTCAAGGCTTACTCCGGCGACCGTCCGTTCGGTCTTTTCGTTGACAGGCTTGAAGAGAACCTGAACCATATAAACATGAAATTTGACGAGATAAAATTCATATTCGAGACGGCTGGCGTGAAAAACTTCGAGCGTCTTCCTTCGGATGCGACCGACAAAAGGAAATTCGCGCTTGCATTCAACTCGCTTAATATTTCGTTGAACAAAGCCAAGCTGCAAGGATTCACTTGGGACAAACTTACATACGATGACTTCGAGAACGGCCACTGCGTAACATTGAATTTTGATGAGCAGACATACATGGTTCTCGTTCAGAGATACCGCGAGCTTTTTGGCGGCGGCGGTGGCGGCGGCGGTGACGATGTTCCCTTCCCCATCGAGACATACATCACCGAGACAGGCACGGGCACCATTGATGCCGAATACATGAACTCGAAGTTCCAGAAGTATATAAAGAAATTATACACTGACGGTCCTGGCAGTGAAAGCACGAAAGACGCGGTGAAAGAACTGCACAAGACTTTTGCCACGTTGTCGCAGCAAGACCAGTTGACGGCCATACTGATCTTGCACGACATTCAATGCGGAGACCTTCGCATCGAAGATGGCAAGACGCTGAAAGACTATATCGCCATCTACCAGGTGAGAGAGACACACCGTCAGATCAAGATATTAGCTGATGCCACCGGATTGGACGCTGACAGACTCACCGACCTAATAATGCTTGACGTTACGGAGGCTAACATCAACGAGTACAACAGATTTGATAATCTCAAAGCGTCGATGGACGCGGCAAAGGCAAAACTGTTCCTTGAAAAGGTACTCAAAACAAAGATAAAGCCTTACATGACGGCGGTGAAGTTTGACACCATGCTACGCAGCTTCGTGTTGAGCGACATCGAGCGTGAGAGGATTATCAAGAATTACTGCAATGACAGTGAGACGGTAAATGCAGACGTTGAAACCACTGAAGATAAATTCAACGAACTGCTTGCTGAAGATGTGACGACAAATGTGACTCCGATGACGGATGACATTCTGAAGAAACGTATTTCAGACGAGATGACGAAATACTTCAGCAGTTCATTATACAGGCTTAAACCGACTGACGTAATTGTGAACAAGATGTTCTATGTGCTTGACATGGTATCGACGCCTGCATTGGACGGCGTTGGCATGTTTGTCAGAGACGCATTCGGAAAGATATTCGGAGACGGTGCGACATACGTTGAGCGTCGGGTTTCATTCAATTCGTTAGTGACGAAGTTTGAGGCTTATCTAAAGAAACTTTATTTCGTGTTAAATGGCACGGAAATAAAAGCATACAAAGACGACCTCGGCGTTACGTTTGCCGATGCAATACATGCTTTCGGCTGTCTGTGGGGTTTGAAAAACAACACTCTGCCGGAATATCAAAATCTTTATCATTACTTGATGAATGTCAAGGCGTATCGTAACGATGACGCTCATCTTGCTCCAACCGCAACGGAAGAGGAACTTGCAGTTGCCATCAGGATAGTGGTGACGATGTATTTGTTTGTGACAGGCAGCATGGCTTTGGATATTGAGAGTCTGGAGAAGGCGGAGAGATGGAGAGAGGGGGAATAGGTTGCGTGCATAACCTTATGGGCATTTCTAAATAAAACTCTTTGGTATTCAGATAAATATTTGTATATTTGCCGAAAATTTGAAGAGAAAATGGACACATGCAAAAGGGCATACAGAAAGCTTGGCAACCAAGGATTATTTGATTCGGAAGAGAGGACATCCATGTTGTCCGCATTAGGGAATCCACTTGAGAGGCTTGCGGAAACGATTGATTTTGAGATGTTCCGTGAGACGTTGGAGGCGGGCCTGTACCGTGATCGCCTGACGAAGGCGGGGGCTAAACATTACGACTATGTGCTGATGCTCAAGATCCTTGTGCTGCAACGCATGTATAACCTGAGCGACGAGCAGGCTGAATACCAGATAGTTGACCGCACAAGTTTCAGTGGCTTCCTCGGTCTGGCAAGCGGAGACAAGGTGGCCGACGCCAGGACCATCTGGGCGTTCAGGGAGCAGCTGACAGTGAAAGCTCTCCATGACAGACTCTTTGCCGACTTCGACAGATTCCTGCGGGAGAAGAACCTGATAATGAGCCAGGGCGTGATAATAGACGGCAGTTTCGTGGAAGTCCCCCGCCAGCGCAACACCCGCGAGGAGAACAAGGCCATAAAGGAGGGACGCGGCAACGAACTCTGGAACGAGGAAGAAGGAGATAGCGAGGAGGACAGGAAGAAGAAGGCCAACAAGAAGAGGCACAAAGACACGGATGCCAGATGGGCGAAGAAGGGCGTGTGGAGCATGTGTTCGGCTACTGCGAGCTGAATCTGCACGGGATGTTCAGCCGCGTCATCGGTTTCGCGCGAAACGCCGCCAGAAACACCCTGACCAACCTGGTTTACAACGTGTGCCGGTATGAACAGATAGTAAGATTGGGAATGAATTAGTTTTGATAACACATTGATAAACAATATTTTATCAAAAAAAAATATGAAATAATAATGAAAAGTTAGAAACTTATAAGAAAAATTTATATCTTCGCCGTGTTGTTCACTTTGAATTTTGGCTGACGGACTTCATGAAGTTCAGAGGGGCGGCGCGAAAAAAGCAAAAATAGAAGTCCCCTTTACTATCTTTGCGCTATGATACATTTTCGGGAAATAACAACTGATGACAAGAG
>JAKSNA010000030.1 GCA_024400295.1 Bacteroidales bacterium
ATTTCCGCCTCGAAAAATCTAATTGATTGATTATTAACGACTTGTATAGGGGGGGTAATACTCAAGCCCGACGGCGCGGTTTCACGCACCGAAAACTCCCGTTCATCATATATAGCAAGTATTTTTCCCATTTGGGCGGCAAAGGTACAAAAATTTCCGATGCCGCAAGAGGTTTTTTGTTTTTTTATGCACGGGCAGGCGGCACACTGCACGGGCAGACACCGAGCGACATATCACGCTGCACGGGCACGCGTGCCGCGTACCCGGTTACTGAAATACTGCCCTCCGGGCAGCCCACAAGCCCAGCGGCGCCAGCAGTTTTGGTTTGGGTTATGGTTTGGGTTAAAAGGTTTACTCTCCAATCCCCGAAATCTCCCTCAGCACTTCAAGCGCGTCTTTCACGCGGTCGATTGCCTTGAGCACCAGCACGTTCTTGCCGTTCTGTTCCTTGAACTGGCAGCGTTTGATATGTGTCGAGCCGTAAGTGAGAATCTTTTGAAACACATCCGAGTCAAAATAGCCCGAGTTCTTATCTTCGAGGAAATAGCCGGTCAAGTCGTTGTGTTTCAGCACTATTTTCTCGAATCCGAGGTCACGGGCGAGCCATTTCAGCCTCACTGTGTCAAGCAGTTCGTTAGCCTGCGGCGGCACGGGGCCGAAGCGGTCGATGAGCCTGTCGGTGAAACGCATCAGGCCATCCTCCGTCTCGATGTGGTCGAGTTCGTTGTAGAGACTTATCCTTTCCGCCGATGAATCGACATACTCCACGGGCAACAGTATCTCGAGGTCCGACTCGATCTGGCATTCTTTGACATAGACTTTCTCGGCTTCAGGCTTCTCGAACAGGTCTTTGAACTCAGTCTCTTTGAGTTCCTCGATGGCTTCGTCAAGGATCTTATGGTAAGTCTCAAAGCCGATGTCGTTGATAAAGCCGCTCTGTTCGGCGCCGAGCAGGTTGCCTGCGCCGCGGATGTCGAGGTCGCGCATGGCGATGTTGAAGCCGCTGCCGAGGTCGGAGAACTGTTCGAGGGCACGGAGCCGTTTCTGTGCCTCATCGCTCAGCAGATGCAGCGGCGGTGTCAGCAGGTAGCAGAACGCTTTTTTGTTTGAACGCCCCACCCTGCCGCGCAGCTGATGCAAATCGCTCAATCCGTATCTATGCGCATCATTGATAATGATGGTGTTAGCATTCGGGATATCAAGTCCCGCCTCGATGATGGTAGTACACAGAAGCACGTCATATTTTCCATCGATGAAGTCGAGCATTACCTTTTCGAGGTCGTCGCCGTCCATCTGTCCGTGGCCCACGGCTATTTTCGCGCCTGGCACGCAGCTCTGTATCAGGTCGCGGACATCCATGATGTTCTGCACGCGGTTATGCACGAAGAACACCTGTCCGTCGCGTGCAAGCTCATATTGTATGGCGTCTCTCACCACCTCCGGCGAGAACGAACGCAGCTCAGTCTCAACGGGATAGCGGTTTGGCGGCGGCGTGGTGATGACGCTCATGTCGCGTGCTCCCATCATCGAGAACTGAAGCGTCCGCGGTATCGGTGTCGCCGTCAGCGTGAGAGTATCGACATTGGTCTTCAGCTGTTTGAGTTTCTCCTTGGCGGAGACGCCGAACTTCTGTTCCTCGTCGATAATGAGAAGCCCCAGGTCCTTGAACTCCACATCCTTCGAGATGATGCGGTGAGTACCTATTAATATATCAACATGTCCGGCCTTGACCTCCTCTATGGTTTTCTTCAGTTCCTTAGCCGTTTTGAAGCGGTTCATGTAATCCACCGTCACCGGAAAGCCTCGCAGCCGGTTGGTGAAGGTGTTGTAATGTTGCAGTGCAAGGACTGTTGTCGGGACGAGCACGGCGACCTGTTTGCCGTCGCACACTGCCTTGAACGCCGCACGGATGGCGACTTCCGTCTTGCCGAAGCCCACATCGCCGCACACGAGACGGTCCATCGGGCTTTCTTTCTCCATGTCGCGTTTCACGTCGATTGTCGCCTTGAGCTGGTCGGGCGTGTCCTCGTACATGAACGATGCCTCAAGTTCCGTCTGGAGGTAAGTGTCGGGCATGAACTGAAAACCCTTTGATTTCTTACGCTCGGCGTAAAGCTTGATCAGCTCACGTGCGATGTCTTTGACCTTGCCTTTCGTCTTGGATTTCAGTTTGTTCCACGCATTCGAGCCGAGTTTGCTCAGCGTAGGCTCGGCGCCATCTTTGCCAGAATATTTCGCGATGCGGTGAAGCGAGTGGATGCTCACATAAAGCAGGTCGCCATTCTGATAGACCAGCCGCATCGACTCATGCTGTTTCCCCTGACTCTCAACGATTTCCAAGCCGTCGAAACGGCCGATGCCGTAGTCGATATGAGTGACATAATCGCCCGGCTTCAGGTTGTAAAGTTCCTTGATTGTCAGTGCCTGATTAGCCGCATAACCTTCACGGAGATGAAAACGGTGGTAACGCTCGAAGACCTGATGGTCGGTGAAGCAGCACAGTTTCAGGTCGTTGTCTATGAAGCCGGAGTTTATCGCGTAAAGCACAGGCTCGAAATCGCCCGCAAGATCCTCGACATCATCGCCTTTCTTCTGAAGGTCGTTGAGGATGCTTTGGATACGTTCGAGCTGTTTCTTGCTTTCGGAAAAGAAAAGCACGCGGAAACCTTTGTCTTTCAACGAGTTGATACTTTCAAGAAGCATGTCGAAGTTCTTGTTGAAGACAGGTTGCGCCGAAGTGTTGAAATCGACAATCTCCTTACCCGTTGAATCGGAATACGTCTCAAACGTAACAGTCTTGAAATCATCAAGTTGCGTTAATATCTCATTGCTTTCCGCAAAGACATCCTCCGGTTCAGGGAGGCTTTCCTGCTCTTCGAGCGCATCGTAGGCGTCAATGGCTTTCTTATATTCAATATCGATTCTCTCTTTAAGGAAATCGGTCTCCTCAAGCCATACAACAGTCTGATTATTAAGATATTGAAAAATCGTCTCACGTTCTTCCGACAATTTATGGTCTTGCAGATTCGGCAGAAGCACGATGCGGTTGAGTTTCTCGATGGAGAGCTGATCAACGGGATTGAACGAGCGTATCGACTCGATCTCATCGAAGTCGAAGACGATGCGGTAAGGGTAATCGTTGGCGAAGGAGAACACATCGACGATGGCGCCGCGGATAGCGAACTGTCCTGGCTCAACGACGAAATCCACGTGTTCGAAGTTATACTCAAGCAGTGTGTCGGTGATGAAGTCCATGTCGAATTTATCGCCGACGGCGAGCTTCAAGGTGTTCTTGTTCATCGTCTTACGCGTCACAATCTTCTCGCAGAGAGCCTCAGGATAAGACACGATGATCGTCTTTCGCTCCGATGTCGAGACGCGTTGCAGCACTTCGGTGCGTGACAATATATAGGTATTGTCGGCTTTCTCCGGTTCGTACGGCCGTTTGTACGATGTCGGATAGAAGAGGATCATCTTCTTGGCGTAGTCTGTCTCGCGTTCGCCGTAGATATTTTCGAGGTCGTTGTAGAAATACGCCGCCTGTTCCTTGTCGGGGCAAACGACGAAATGCTGTCCGCCGAGCCGTTCCGACACCGCAGCGGTGACGTAAGCCTTGGCCGAACCGACGAGGCTCTTGCAGAAGACATCTTTCCTATCATTAAGAAAACCAACGACTTCCGCCACACGTGCATCGTCTTTGTAATATGATTTCGGGTCGTTTTTCATAAAGCCGCAAAGATACGAAAAATTTCTCTATTTTTGCGCCATGAAAATCGCAGGTTTAAACTTTGAGCGTTATCCGCTGCTGCTGGCGCCGATGGAAGGCGTCACCGACCCGCCGTTCCGTCACGTATGCAAGATGTTCGGCGCCGACATCGTATATTCCGAGTTCATCTCTTCCGACGGCCTGATACGCGATGCGGTGAAGAGTGTCAATAAGTTACGTTACACAGCATCGGAGCAGCCGTTCGGTGTCCAGATCTTCGGCAACGCCGTCGGGCCGATGGTCGAGGCGGCGCGTTATGCCGAGCGTTACGACCCCGACATCATCGACATCAATTTCGGCTGTCCGGTGAAGAAAGTCGCCTCAAAAGGCGCGGGGTCGGGCATCATGAACGACATCCCGAAGATGGTGGCCATCACCGATGCGGTGGTGAAAGCCGTGAAGAAACCCGTGACGGTGAAGACGCGTCTCGGCTATGACAGTGAACACAAAGACATAGTGGAGATCGCGGAGCGGCTGCAAGACGTCGGGATCCAGGCGCTGACGATACACGGCCGTCTGCGCACCACGAAATGGGGCGAACCGGCCGACTGGACGCTCATCGGCGAGGTGAAGAACAACCCGCGTATGACAATACCGATTATCGGCAACGGAGACGTAGTCGATGGCCCCTCAGCAAAATATTTCAAAGACACTTTCGGCGTCGATGGCCTCATGATTGGCCGCGCCACCTACGGCAACCCGTGGATCTTCAAGGAGATACACGACTACCTCGAAAACGGCACCGTTGACACACCGCCTTCCGTCGAGGAAAGAGTGAGGATAGCGAAGATTCACCTCAACGACTCTCTCAACTACAAAGACGAGCACTACGCCGTCATCGAGATGCGCAAACACTGGGGCTTGTATTTCAAGGGCTTCCCCAACTTCAAGCAGTTCAAGATGCCGCTGATGCAGGTGATGACGATTTCTGAAATCACGGAGATTTTAGATAAGATTCAGGAATATTACCACCAGAAATAATACCACCAAGAATCTAACTTTAAGTCTGCAGCGTGAACCGGTACAAGGTTATTTCCAACCTTTGTGTGGTGAAAATCTACTTCACCCTTGTGTACAGGTACCTCGCGTATTCTCTCAGCACCGCCTTTTTCTCTTCAGGAAGCGCAATCTCATCGAGCCGTCGCACTGCGCTTTCGTAGTAGTTTGTCATCAGGTCGGTGACTATCCTGCGGACATCGTACTTGGCGTAGATGTCGAGCACCGCCTTCATCTTGCTGTCGTCGCGGCCTTTCGGCATGGTGAAATATCTGTTGAGGAGTGCCTTGTCGCCAGATGAGGCGAGCTGTAACGCCTTGAGGTACAGATAAGTCTTCTTGTTGTCGGCGATGTCACCGCCCGGCATCTTGCCGAAGACCTTCACGTCGCCGTAGCAGTCGAAGAGGTCATCTTGGAGCTGGAATGCTATACCGAGGTCGATACCGAAGTCATAGACAGCCTGTTTGTCTGTCTCAGAGGCATCTGCCACTATTGCGCCGATTCTCAACACTGAGCCGAGGAGCACCGCGGTCTTGAGTCGTATCATCTCGATGTATTGTTCGAGTGTCACATCGTCGGTGGTCTCGAAGTTGAGGTCGTGCTGCTGTCCTTCGCAGACCTCTAAAGCCACTTTTATCAGCTCGTTCAGTATTTCTGAAGAGTGTCTGTTGTCGGTTCTCATGGCATATTGGAACGCCTTGATGAGCATGGTGTCGCCCGAGAGCAGCGCGATGTTGGAGTTCCATTTGTGATACACTGTCTCGAGTCCGCGGCGCAGCGGCGCCTCATCCATGATGTCGTCGTGTATAAGCGTGAAGTTGTGGAAGATCTCCGCGGCGACAGCCGGCGTGAGGCATTCCTCGATGTCGCCGCCGAACATCTCGCAGGCGAGCAGGCACAGCGTCGGACGCATGCGTTTGCCTTTCTGCCGCATCGTGTATTCTATCGGCGCGTAAAGCTCGTCAGGCGTCCCCTTGAAGTCCTGCGACTCAATGAAATTAGTGATTAAATCTTGTATCTTTTCAACTGATGTCATGATTGTTTCCTTTTTTTGAAAAATGTCAATACCAATGTCGGTAAAACTGCAATGTTAGTTATCAATGAGATGAGTAATGTCGCCGGCACGAGGATACCGACCACCTTGGTGCCGCCGAACGATGAGAAGGCGAAGATGAGGAACCCGCATATCAGGATGCTGGCAGAATAGACCATGCTCGGGCCTGTCTCCTTGATGGCTTCGACGACCGACCGCTCCACGTCGTTGTCGTGCGTCTTCATCTGCAAACGGTATCTCGCGAGGTAATGGATGGTGTTGTCAACGCTGATTCCAAGCGCGATGCTGAACACGAGCAGTGTTGACATCTTCAGCGGTATGCCTGTGAAACCCATGATGCCGGCGGTGAACAGCAGCGGTATGATGTTAGGTATCAGAGAGATGACAATCATCTTGAAGTTCTTGAATGTCAGTGCCATCAGCAGGGCGATGACGATAAAGGCAAGGATGAGCGAATACGCGAGATTCTCGATGAGGTAGTTGGTGCCTTCGAGCGTGACGACGCTGCTGCCGGTGATGGTGACGTCGTATTTGTCGCCTGGGAATATCTGTTCAACCTTCGGCTTGAGCGAGCTGATGATGCTGTCAACTTTCGGCGTGGTGATGTTTGCCATCTGCACGCTGATGCGTGTGCGTTGAAGGTCTTTGTCCATGTACTGCGTGATGATGTCCGGCATCCCGCCGCCCTGCATGTCGGGGATGTATTTCATGATGAAGCCGAACTCGTTGCTGCTCGGCACTTTGTAGTGGCGGCCGTCGCCGTTGTAGAACGCCTGCCGGCCGAACTTCACCACCTCGGCTATCGACAGCGGGTCGCTGAATTCGGGGTATGTGGCGATGGTGTCCTGCAGCTGGCTTATCTTGTTGATGAAACGTGCGTTGAGGATGCCTTTGGGTTTCCTCGTGTCGATGGAGATCTCGAAGGGCATTACGCCGCCGACGTTTTTCTCGAAGAACATCATGTCCTGATAAAGCTCGTCTTTCTCAGAGATGTCATCGACAACGCGTCCCGATGTCGTCATCATCGAGGCACCGAGGAAACAGAGCGCGATGAAACAGCACAATGCGCTGTAAGTCAGCTTCTTGTGGCTGACGACGTAACGTGCGAGCTTCTCCATGAACGCGTTGATCTTGCTGTTCTCCAACCTGTTGATGGCCTTGCCGCTCGGTTCGCGCTGATAGCTGAAGAACGTCGGGAGTAGTATCATCGTCAGGACGTATGTCAGCATGATGCAGATGCTTGCGAGGATTCCGAATGGCACGAGCAGCTCGTTGCGGGTGATGATGAACGAGGCGAAGCTGACGGCGGTGGTGGTGTTAGTCAGGAAGTTGGCGGGTCCGATGCGCAAGATGGTGTTGAGCAGCGCCTGACGTTTGTCGCGGCACAGCGCGAACTCTGTGTTGTACTTGTTCACCATGAAGATGGAGTTCTCCACGCCGATGATGATGAGAAGCGGAGGAAGCACGCCGGTGAGTATCGTTATCTCGAAGCCGAGCGACACCATGAGGCCGAACATGAATCCCACCGACATCATCACGATGGTGAGCACGGAGACGAGCAGACGCCATTCCTTGAAGAAGAGGAACAGGATTATGCCGGCAATGATTATCGAGAGCATAGTGAAAAGCACTATCTCGCTGACCATCTTCTCTGTGGTTACTTCCCTGATGTACGACATGCCGGAGAGGTGCATCTTCACGCCCGTCTCTTCTTCGTACTGCCTGGCGTATGCCTGGAGCGAGTCGGTGAATGCCACACGCATCGAGGTGTTCACGCATTCATCTGTCTGTGTTATCATCATGAGGTACGCGCCGGTCTCGCTGTTGAACAGAAGCCCGTCGAACAGACGGAGGCTATATACTTCTTCTTTTATCCTATCGACTTCCTCCTGCGTCTCGGGACGCGTCGGCACAACCTCTTTCAGGTCGAACTGCTTGATGCTGTCGTCTTTCACGAGGTTAAAGATCCTCGTCACCGAGAGACATTCCACCACGCCGTCCAAGTTCCTGACCTTCTCGTTGAAATCGTAATATCTCTGGAAGTTCTCAAGCTGAAAGAGGTCAGGGTCGTACATCCCGATGAAATCGACCATGCCGTCCTGTCCGTATTGGTCGAGGAACTGCTTATACACGACCATCGTCGGGTCGTCGTCTGGGAGAGTGTTCGCCATGACATACGCCATCTTTGCGTGAGAGGCCTTGAATGCCATGAAAGCGAGTAAGACTAATATTATCGAAAGGTTTAAGATTCTGTGTTTCAGAATGTAGTCTGCTATTTTATTCCACATAAACGTTTGCCTTGAAATTAAAAAATGTCCGAATGTCTGCCGGTGTTCAACATCAGGAGAATCAGTTCCTCGTCATTCTGTTCCCAGACAAGAATCCAATCCGGTTGGATGTGGCATTCCCACGTGCGACCGCCAGGGTAATTTGACAGTTTGTGTGGTTTGTATTCTGGCGGGAGACAGCCGTTTTTGCTCAGAACGTCAATCGCCTTTGTAATCAAAGAAATATTTAAACCCCTTTTATTGCAAAGTTTCAACGCTTTTTTGAATTGGTTAGTGAATTTGATCTCGTACATCATTCAAGGCATTGTCTGATTAAATCATCAGCATCTTTTGCTGAATATACTCTTCCAGCCTCAACGTCTTCGAGTGCCAATTCAAGGCCTGTCTTCTTCCGGCGTGTGTTGTTCCTGACTTTCACCCCGTCTAAATTCGACAATATCTTCTTCAGGCTTGCGAGGATGCTTTTGTCCTCGACTTCAATAACTAATTCTGTCATGATAATGATGTTTTTCAAGCTGCAAAGATACACAATTTTTCGGGGAGAGGGAATGTCTCTCTTGAAAAAAATGTGTTATGAGATTAATCAGCTGTTTTACGCTGAAATTTGTTCTCTGTAAGTCCTTTTATAGACCAAAAACGACAGGCAGAGATACGCGAAGGTCTGTATCCACAGTGCGGCAAGTTCCGGCATGACATCCGGAAGCCGTGCGCCCATCTCGGTGATCCTGACGAAGCCGTTGATGCCGAATGTCGAGGGGAACAGCCATGAGAATGCCTTCCAGAAATGCGGTATGTTGCTCGCCGGCCATGATATCCCGCTCGCGAAGAGCAAAGGTATCGAGAGGAACACGAACATGATTATGAACGACTCGCGGTCGTGTGCCAGGGCCGACACTGCGATGCTGAAGAACACGCACGACAGGATGAACGGCACCATGAAGGCGAGCAGCGCACGCCAGTCCCAGATGTGGACGAGGTGGAACATCGGCGGCACGATGCAGACGAGATACACTGCCACAACGGCATAGATGGCAAAATACACCATCGACTTCCCGATGAGTATCTCGTGCGGGCGTTTCCCGATAAGGTGCGGATCGACGAGACCTTTGCGGTGTTTCTCGCGTTCGTCGCCGGCTATCATTCCGACACCGAGGACCATAGTCTGCTGTATTATCATCATCAGCACGGCTGGTATCAGGAAGGTGGCGAAGCCGCTCTGTGTGTTGAACATCGGGACATATTGATATTCAATCGGATATTGGAATGTCGAGAGTTGTTCCTCCGTCGCGCCGGGCAGCCGCATGGCTTTTATCTCCTTGTTCATGTCGAGCGACACCTCGGTGCATCCTCCGAGGACGGCCTTGTAATAAAGCAGTCCGCTCATGTCGGAGTAAAGCTCCACGGTGGCCTGCCGCATCGCAATGATGTCGCTGTCGAACTCTTCAGGGATATAGATTAGACAATACGCCTCACGCTGGTGTATCATCTCCTTGGCCTCCTCCATGTCGGCACAGTGTCCGACGATCTTTATGTCGGCGGTGGCATCGGCGCGACGCAGAAACTCCCTGCTTGTCAAGGTGTTGCAGTTGTCAACGACGACAGTCGGCACCTCGCGGACGTTTTCGTTGCCGTAAAGGTATGCGTAGAGAAGTGGGTAGAGCAACGGCACCACGATGAAAAACACTACGGCACCTTCATCGAAGAGCGCGTTCTTTATCTCGTAGAACCAGATATTGATGATGTTTTTTAACCAATTCATTTCCAAAACGTTAATGAGTGTAATGATATTCCATGAGGAATTTCCTCAGTCTTCCCAGCACAAAAAGCGGCAATATCAGAAAAGCAGTCTGTATCGCGATGTCCTGCCATGAATAGATTAGCGGCAGTCCGTTGAGTGCCTGATCAACATATATCAGGAAATAATGACGCAGCGGGAAGAAATACGACAGTGCTCTGAGCGGGTCGGGGAACGCCATCTGCGGAAACGAGAATCCGGAGATGGGGAACGACAGCACGCCCCACAGTGTGGCGAGGCTCAACGCCCAACGCAGCGAAGGCACGCATCCGCAGAAGAACACGGCGAAAGCGAACGACGCGATGATGAGCAGAAACATGTTCAGCACCATAGGCCAGATGCCGCTGTTGAGCGGAAAATGCCACAGCCCGTATAGCCACACGAGACATAGCGCCCCCATCAGCAGCCAGATGGCGAGATGAGGCAACAGCTTGCCTGTCAAAGCCTTGACGACATCGTTACCTGCCATCGACATCCATTCCTTCGATGTCTCTTCTTTTATTTCGACGTAAATGGCATAGATTGTCACCTGCATAATGAGCAGCATGATGATGCCTGGTAGTATGGTGTTGCTGAGATAGACCGAGTAGTTGAGCCGCGGGTTGTTGACGGCGTGCATCTCGCATCTTATGGGTTGCAGCACTGCCATGGCCTGTGCGTCGGTGTAGCCTTTGGCGTAGAGCGTGGCTCGTGTGATGGCGCCCGAGGCGTATTCCGACATCATCTTCATGTCGCGGTATTCGAGCGATGCCGGCACGATGTACGACGGCGCGGTGTAGAACGACACCGTCGGCTGTTTGCTCGACAGCGCAAGTTGCGTCGTGCCTTTCGGGATGTAATAGAAAGCGTAGATCCTGCCTTCCTGCATGGCCTTCCGCGCTTCGGCGACACTGCCGTAATGCGCCACGACGTGCGTCTGCTGCATTGCGTCGAGGTTGCGTATCACTTCGCGGGTGACGGAAGTGTTGTCGTCATCGACGATGCCGGCGGGCAGCTCGCACGGCAGACCGTCACGCATCAGCGTGGTGAAGAAGATGAACGCTATGACAGGCGCAATCACCATGCTGAAGATGTAAACCGGCCTTGCGAGGAGGCGTTTCTGCTCGCGCTTCGCGATGTCTAATATCGTACTGATGCTACTCATTCTCGTTGATTCTGTAAAGCACGGTCATGCCGGGACGCAGCCCTTCCACATGTGCGACAGGCTCCACACGCACCTCAAACGTCTTGAGGTCGTATTGTCCGGTCTGCTTGGTGGCCTTCCACGCCGCATAGTCGCCACGGTCTTTCATGTAGAACACGCGCATCGTGGCGGTCTTGCCCAATGCCGGTATCTCGGCTGTGAACGTCTGTCCGACAGGCATCTTCGTGAGATAGTCTTCGCGGACGTTGAATGTCGCCCACATCTTGTCCATCATGGCGATGTTCATGATGGGTGCGCCGGTGCCGACCAGTTCGCCGATGTGAGGGAATATCTCCGTCACCTCTCCGTCGGCATAGGCCAGCAGGTAAGTCTCGCTGATGTAAGAGTTGACCTCGTCCACGACACCTTGGGCCTGTTCATACTTCGCGGCGGCCATCTCCTTGTCTTCCTTCTGTGCGCCGTTTACCGCCATGTCGTACTGTGACTTCGCGGCGCGTTCAGTGGCTTGTGCCGCATCGTACTGCGCCTTTGTCTCGTCGTATTTCTGTTCGCTCACGACGCCTTCCTTGTAGAGGTTCTTCACTCGTTTGAACGACTTCTCCATGATTTCTCTGCCGACCTTGGCTTTCTGCCAGATCTCGTATGCGCCCTGTATCTGTTCGGCGCGTGCTCCGGCCTCTGCCTTGTCGTTCAGGGCGCGAGCCTGTGTCTTGACGGCTTCGGCCTGTGCTTTCTTGGCTTCCACCTCAGGCGCCTCGATGATTGCCAAGGTGTCGCCGGCACTCACGTGCTGTCCTTCATTCACGCGGAACTCCATGATCCTGCCCGGTATCTTGCTTGAGACGCGGTACTCCGTCGCCTCCGCCTGACCCTGCAAGATCTCGTCGGTCTTGCCGTATGTCAAAATTCCTATTACGCATATCACCGCGATGACAATCGCCAAAACACCCAATGCGATGAAGGTGTTGATTCTCTGTGTTTTCTCTGATACCATATTTAA
The DNA here is from genome assembly GCA_024400295.1 of Bacteroidales bacterium. GTDB lineage: Bacteria > Bacteroidota > Bacteroidia > Bacteroidales > F082 > Limimorpha. The sequence goes on from JAKSNA010000030.1 coordinate 12,044, forward strand.
ATGTTTTTATTCTAAATTCCCTGTTGCCCTCTTGAGGTATGTGTTCGACATGATGACATCGATTTTCGCGTCGATGAGGTCTGAATGTGCCTGGAGCCAGGCGGTCTGCGCGGCGTTGAGTGTCGATGACGGGATGATGCCTTCATCGAAGCCGAGCGTCGCCATGCGCAGGTTCTCCTCGGCGTCCGACAGCTTCTCCGTCGTCATCACAAGCCGCGACTCGGCCTCCTTGATCTTCGTCTCGTATTGGCTCACCTGAAGCATGATAAGCTCCTTGGTGTCGTCAAGTTTCAGGCGTGTGGCCTCGGCTTCCGACTTCGCCTTGCGGATCTTGTTCGCGCCTTCGCCGAAATGAAATATCGGAATCTTCGCCACTACGCCGACGTTGAACATGCCGCCGAACTTTTTTTGGAAACCGTTGAAGCACGACGGGTTGGAGATGATGTAGTTGCCCACCAACGCGACTGTCGGCAGATATTCCGAGCGTGCTATCTTGATTTTCTTGTCGTAGATCTTGGTGGCCAGCGTCAGGCTCTGAAGTTCGGGACGGTGCTGCATGATGTAGTCTTCTGTGTATTCCTGCTGATATGTCGGGACCTCAACGTCTTCGAGGCTTTCGTCAGCGAGGCTGATCTTGCTGTCGAGCGGCAGCCCGCACTGCTGGCAGAGGAGCATCTTCGAGAGCATCAGTCCGTTTTGGACCTTGAGCAGCGTCAGTTCGCCCTCGTTTAGTTTCACCTTGACGGAGAGCTTGTCGGCGTTTGTCGCCATGCCCTCGGCCACGAGCTTGTCGATGTTGTCCGACATGGAACGGAGAAGCTCGACGTAGTTCTCTGTGAGTTTCAGCTTGTTCGCCAAAGAGACGATCTGCCAGTAGGCCTTGTCGGTCGTCACGATGATGTCCTGCTGTTCGGTGGTGAGCTTCGACAACGCGAGGTCTTGCGCATAACTCGCAATCTGGTTGTAGGCGCGGATCTTCCCGCCGACGTAAATCGGTTCCTCGACGGAGACAACCCCCGCTGTGACGTTGCGCGTGTCAAGCACCAGCGCGTTGGCGACCTCGCTGCCTATGGCATCAAGTGTCTGGAACACACCGATGTTTGGGAGCGAGTGTATCATGTTCTGGAACGCCCCGCTGTTGATGATCAGTTCCTGTAGCCACTGGCTCGATATGTTGTTGGTGATAGCCTGTGTGATGTCGTTGCCGAGGCCCTGCGCGGCAAGAGTACCTGCGTTTTCAAGCCTGTTGAGCTGGTCGTCTGACGCCAGCTGCAACTGCCTGCTGTTGTACATGTACGTGCCGGCCGCCGACACCTTCGGGAAATAATTCGCCCTCGCAATCTTCTTGTCGTAACCGGCCATCTTCACGCCTTCCTGCGAGATCCGCAGACTCTTGTTGCCGTCAAGTGCCATCCTGCGGCAGTCATCAAGCGTCAGAACCTGCTGGGCGTCAACGGAATGAAATGCGGTGAGAATCATCACCGACATAACCGCCATCCTTAAAATCCTTTTCATCAAATACCTTAATTTTAACTTTTAAGTTCAAACTGAATTAAGGCTGCAAAGTAACATCAAATTTCAATGTCCGTAAAGGTCTTTTTGTTTTTAAAAATTATCAAAAAGACGAATTTAAATGAAAATATATATTTTATCAATGAAAATATATGTATTTTTGTCGAAAAATATTGCAAAATGGATAACAAGACGTATAACGATTTCACCTTGTCGAAGGTGAAGGAGCTTTTCCTGAAAGACGACATCATAAACCTCGGCGATGACTTCATTCTGGCGCGTCAGAACAACAATATCGACGTGCAGTTGTTGAAATATCCGTGCAGAATCAATGGGTTCATCGCGGCATATTGCAAGAGAGGCAGGTTCCGTTGCAAGGTCAACCTGACTGAATATGAGATCCACGACGGCATGTTGGTGCTGAACATCCCCGACAACATCATACAGATGGCGCCGGTGTCGGACGGGTTGGTTGAGATGACGGTCCTCGCGGTGTCGCCGCAATTCATGGCGACATGGCGTTCCGACCTGAACAAGATTTTCACCGATGCGATAAACGTGCTGAAAAACCCGATTCTTGAGATGCAGGCCGAAGAGGTGGAGCTGGCGTCTGACTATTTCGCGCTCGTTGATAAGATCGTGAGCAGCGACACCCCTTATAAGATGGAAAGCATCGGCTATCTGCTGACTTCTATTTTCTATCTGCTGGGCGGCTTCGTGATGAAACGCCTCTCCGACGGCTCGATGCCGGCGCAGTCCAACACGCGGCACAAGAGGATGTTCGACTCGTTTCTCGAACTCGTTGAGAAACACCACACTACGCAACGCATGGTGGGCTTCTATGCCGACAAGCTGTGCATCACCCCGAAGTACCTTTCAAAGATCATCAAAGATGTGAGCGGGATGTCAGCACCCGACATCATCGACAAGCACGTGATCCTCGAAGCTCAACATCTGCTTCGTCACACCGACCTGACTGTCAAAGAGATAGCCGATAAATTAAACTTCGCAAACCAGTCGTTTTTCCATAAGTATTTCAAGTCGCATACCGGGATGACGCCTGTTGAATACAGGCGGAAATGAAAATTTCACTTTTTTTCGTATGAAAAATGAAAAAAGCACTACTTTTGCAGAAATTTAAAAAATCATGTCGATAGTCAAACATATCCCCAACACCATAACGAGTTGCAATCTGATAAGCGGCTGTATCTCCATCTATCTTACGCTCAACGGTTTTCATTTTGCTGCGGCTTTGATGGTCTTTGCCGCTGCCATCTTCGATTTCTTCGACGGCTTTGCCGCCCGTATGCTCGATGCGAAGTCACCAATCGGCGGCGAGCTTGACTCGTTGTCGGACGTGGTGTCGTTCGGTGTCGCGCCGTCGTTCATCTTGGCTGATCACATGAAAATGATGGGTGTCGAGTGGATGGTCGGCGGTGTCAACGTGTTCGTTTTCACGGCGTTTGTCCTCGCCGCCTTCGCCGCGGTGCGTCTCGCCAAGTTCAACATCGACACACGTCAGACAAGCTCGTTCCTCGGACTGCCGGTGCCTGCCGTAGGGCTGTTCATCGCGTCGCTGTCGATAATGATGATGCACATAAATGAGGACGGACTGTTGATGAAAGCCGTCAACAATCCGTGTTTCTTTATTGTTATGATATTGGTATTCAGTTGGCTGATGGTCAGCGAGGTGCCGTTTTTCTCGTTCAAGGTCAAGAGCTTGAGGTTGGCTGAGAACAAGCTGCGTTATGTTCTTGTCGTCTTCGCGGCGGTGTCGTTCGCGGTGTTCCAATGGGTGGCGCTGCCGTTCATCTTCCTGTTTTACATCCTTTTGTCTGTGATTTTCTACAGGGGTTAATATTCTTTCTTGCGAAGCTCGAAGTTGCTTCCGAGGTAGTGGCTTCTCACGACGGGGTCGTTGGCGAGTTCTTCCGGCGTGCCGGCTTTAAGGAGGCTGCCCTCGAACACGAGATAGGCACGGTCGGTGATTGACAGCGTCTCGTTGGCGTTGTGGTCGGTGATCAGCACTCCGATGTTCTTGTGTTTCAGTTTGGCGACGACGCGTTGAATGTCTTCCACAGCGATCGGGTCAACGCCGGCAAAAGGCTCGTCGAGGAGGATGAACTTCGGGTCGATGGCGAGAGCGCGGGCTATCTCGCAGCGACGGCGTTCGCCGCCCGACAGCTGTATGCCCTTGCTCTTGCGGATGTGCTGGAGGCCGAACTCGTCGAGCAGCGACTCGAGCTTGGCGGAACGCTGCTCCTTCGTCATGTCGTCCTTGAACTGCATCACGGAATAGATGTTGTCTTCGACCGACATCTGGCGGAACACCGACGCCTCCTGCGCGAGGTACCCGATGCCGAGCTGTGCGCGTTTGTACATCGGGAAAGTCGTAATCTCCTGGTTGTCAAGATAGACATGTCCCGAGAACGGCTTGATAAGTCCGACAATCATGTAAAACGTGGTGGTCTTTCCGGCGCCGTTGGGGCCCAGCAGCCCGACGATCTCGCCCTGACTCACGTTCACACTCACGCCCTTGACCACCGTGCGCTGCTTGTATTTCTTGACTAACTCCTCAGTTCTTAAAATCATCCTCTTCTACTTTTAACTTTATAAACTTTCAACTTAATAAACTTTCAAACTTTCAACTAAATGATGCCTTCCTTTATTATATCGTGAATGTGAATCATCCCGATGTATTTCCCGTTGTCCATCACGGGGAGCACGGAGATTTCCCTGTGCTGCATGATGTTGAGTGCGTCGGCGACGAGGGAGGTGCGTTCCACTGTCGTCGGGTTCTTTGTCATGATGTCTGACACTTTCACCGTCTCGATGTTAGGGTGTTTCATCAGCATGCGTCGCAGGTCGCCGTCGGTGACGATGCCTTTGAGAGAGCCGTCTTCTATCACGGCGGCGGCTCCGAGCATCTTCTCCGAGATCTCTATTATTGCCTGTGTCATGATGTCGTCGGGTCTGACCTGCGGGGCGCCGTTTTTCACGCATACGTCGCCGACGGTGAGGTAGAGCCGTTTGCCGAGTGCGCCGCCGGGATGGAACCGCGCGAAGTCCTGCGCCGTGAAGCCGCGCATCTTGAGGAGGGCCACCGCCAGAGCATCGCCCATGACGAGCTGGGCCGTCGTGCTGCTGGTAGGCGCGAGGTTGTTCGGACACGCCTCACGCGGCACCGTGGTGTCGAGCACGTAGTCGGCCTGACGCGCCAGGTAGGAGCCCTTGTTCCCGACTATCGCGACGAGTTTGTTGCTCCTTATTTTTATGAGCGGGGTCAGCACTTTTATCTCCGGGGTCTCGCCGCTTTTCGACACGACGATGACGATGTCGTTGTCGCGGATGATGCCCAAATCGCCGTGGATGGCGTCGGCGGCGTGCATGAAAACAGCCGTCGTGCCGGTGGAATTCAGCGTCGCGACAATCTTCTGGGCGATGTTTGCGCTCTTCCCGATGCCCGAAACGATGACATTTCCACTCGAATTGTATATCAAATCAACAACTTTTTCAAAATCTTCAGTAAGCAGATTTTTCAGACCTATGATTGAATTTGCTTCAGTATCAATGACTTGAAGTGCTATCTCCCGAATGTTTTCCATTGTTGAAAATTTTTTTAAATTTTTCTTGCTTTGGTAAAATTAAAAGCTATAACTTTGTAATTATTACGAGTTGATTAAACGTCGTTGAAAAACGATGCAAAAATAATGAAAATTTTTTAAGAAAGTCATCATGGCGAAAATAGATGAAAAAAGTTTGTACGATTTGCTGAAGAACGTGTTCGGGTTCGAGCAGTTCAAAGGAAACCAAAAAGCTATCATCAAAAGTATCCTTTCAGGAAACAACACGTTTGTACTCATGCCGACCGGCGGCGGGAAGTCGTTGTGCTACCAGCTGCCCGCGTTGATGAGCGAAGGCACCACCATAGTGCTGTCGCCTCTCATCGCGCTGATGAAAAACCAGGTTGACATGATCCGTAATTTCGACACCGACACCGGCGTGGCGCATGTCATGAACTCGTCGCTGTCGAAGGCCGAGCTGATGCAGGTGAGAGAAGACCTCGTGAAGAAAAAGACAAAACTGCTCTATGTCGCGCCTGAGTCGCTGACGAAAGAGGAGACGTTGGAGTTCCTGCGCGGACTCGACATCTCGTTCTTTGCCATCGATGAGGCGCACTGCATCTCGGAGTGGGGTCACGACTTCCGTCCTGAATACCGCCGGCTGCGTCCGATCATCAACGCGATAAACCCCAAGCTCCCTGTCATAGCGCTCACCGCCACGGCGACCGTCAAGGTGCAGCAGGACATCATGAAGAACCTTGAGATCACCGACGCCAAGGTGTTCAAGTCGTCGTTCGACCGGCCGAACCTTTATTATGAAGTGAGACCAAAGACAAAAGATGTCTTCAAGGACATCGTGAAATATATAAAGAGCAACCCGGGCAAGTCGGGCATCGTGTATTGCCTGAGCCGCAAGAAGGTGGAGGAGCTTGCCGAGGCGTTGCAGGTCAACGGCATCAAGGCGTTGCCTTACCACGCCGGTCTCGACAGCCAGACACGCCGCGAGAATCAGGACAAGTTCCTGATGGAAGAGGTCGATGTCATCGTCGCCACTATCGCTTTCGGCATGGGCATCGACAAGCCTGACGTACGTTTCGTCATTCACCACGACATCCCGAAGAGTCTTGAAGGTTATTATCAGGAGACAGGCCGTGCGGGCCGCGACGGTGGCGAAGGCAACTGCATCGCGTTCTACGACTATGAGGACATACATAAGCTGGAGAAGTTCTGCAAGGGCAAGAACGTCGCCGAACTGGAGATAGCACGCGAGCTGCTCAACGAGACGGTGACATACGCCGAGTCGCCGGTGTGCCGCCACAAACTGCTGCTGCATTATTTCGGCGAGGAATACGACAAGGAAAACTGCGGCGCATGCGACAACTGCCTCAACCCGAAGGTCAGGTTCGACGGACAGGAAGACATCAAGCTGGCGATAGAAGCAGTGGTTGCAACGAAACAGCTGTTCAAGACGAAACATATCGCCGAACTCATCGCCGGCAAGGAAACAGGCGACATAAAGACCGCGAAGCACGACACCAATGAATATTTCGGCGCAGGCGATGACCACGATGAGAAGTACTGGACATCCATCATCCGTCAGGCTATCGTCAATAAACTGCTGGTGAAAGACATCGACAACTACGGAATCCTCAAGGTGCCGAAGGAAGGCAAGGACTTCGTGAAGAAACCTTATCCTGTCATGGTGGCCATGGACCACGATTTCGACAAGACCGATGACGATGAGTTCGATGAAGAAAGAGTGGCTCTCTCCAAGGACTCCGGCACCGACAAGACATTGTTCTCGATGCTCAAAGACCTCAGGAAGACCATCGCGAAGAAGAAAGACCTTCCGCCTTTCGTCATCTTCCAGGACCCGTCGCTCGAAGACATGGCGATACAGTACCCGATAACGATGGAGGAACTCACACAGATCTCCGGCATCGGCGCAGGCAAGGCACAGAAGTTCGGACAGCCGTTCATCGACCTCATCAAAGAATACGTCGAAGAAAACGACATCACCCGCCCGAACGACATGGTCGTGAAATCGGTGATTAACAAATCCGCACTGAAAATCAGCATCATACAGAATATCGACAAACAAATCCCTCTCGAAGATATCGCATACGGCAAAAACCTCGACTTCGATGAACTGCTCACCGAAATAGAAAGCATCGTGTCGAGCGGCACACACCTCGACATAAGCTATTACACCCGCGACAACATCGACCAGTATCACCAGGAGGAGATAATCGAATATTTCAAGGACGCTGAGTCAGACGATATCGATACCGCCATGAAGACTCTCGGCGAAAACGAATACGAGGAAGAAGAGGTGAGACTCATGAGGATTCAGTTCCTGTCGGAAATGGGGAATTAGATTAGAGTTAAAAGATTAGAGTTAAAAGATTAGAGTTAAAAGATTAGAGTTAAATGATGATGGTGTATGAGGATTGTTAGGATCTTGATGGTTTTGACGACATTGTTTTTCACAAGTTGCGAGAGCGAACCGGAAAAAGCGTTGCCTTCGGTCTTATTGTCTGAGGCCCAGATGGTTGATGTAATGGTTGACGTGCAGCTTATGGAAAGCTCAATCAGCGTAAGGAAAAGCAGCAACCATCAGACGACATACCTCAGGACGCACGGGTTCGACACCATCTTCTCTCATCACGGGATAACCGATTCTGTCTTCATCGAAAACTTCAGATATTACAGCGAAACCCCGGATGTGATGCTCCGTATCATGGATTCTGTGGTTGTTGAGCTGAACCGGATGAAGTCTGACCTTGAAAATGATCAAACACAATCTTCGCTTTCGCCTGACCAATGACCTCGCCAAGTCTCTGCAAGCCGGCTGATTTGATGTTCTGTACCGACTTGAACTCAAGCAGCAGCTTCTCGGCGGTCTGCTTCCCGATGCCTTTTATGTTATTAAGCTCCGAATGGATGAAGCCTTTCTGGAACTTCTTCCTGTGGAAGCTGATTGCGAATCTGTGCACTTCATCTTGTATGAACATCAGCAGGCGGAAAAGCTCCGAGTTGGGTTTCATCTGCACTATGCTCGGCGGAAAGCCGTAGAGCAGCTCGTTGGTGCGGTGACGGTCGTCTTTCGCCAGCCCCGCGATTGGGATCTCAATATGCAGTTCGTCTTCAATGACTTGTCTGACGATCTCCATCTGGCCTTTGCCGCCGTCGGTGATGATGAGGTCGGGCAGTTTCCTGCCTTCTTCAACGAGCCGCGTGTAACGGCGGCGCACCACCTCTTTCATCGATGCGTAGTCATCGGGGCCTTCCACCGTCTTGATGTTGAAATGACGGTATTCTTTCTTGTTTGGCTTCCCGTTGAGAAACTGCACCATGCCAGCCACGGCGTAGTCGCCCTGGAAGTTGGAGTTGTCGAAGCACTCGATGACCTCCGGCAAGGTCGGGAGATGAAGGTCGTTCTGCAACTCGGTCAGCACACGCATGGCATGGCGTTCGGGGTCAACGAGGCTCCTGAGCTTCTCAGTCTCGGCGCGATACTGTCTGGCGTTCCTTACGGAGAGGTTGAGTACCTCTAATTTTTCGCCTTTCTTCGGAACTGTGAAACGCACGTCTTCAAGTTCCATGTCAAGCTCAATAGGCACTATGACTTCTTTCACGCTGCTCTCGAAGCGCTGCCGTAACTCTATGACTGCCAGCGACAGAAGCTCTTCGGGTGTCTCCTCTAACCGGCGTTTCATCTCGATGGAGAAAGCCTGTATCACCGCGCCTTGCGTTATACGCATATAGTTGACGTAGAACGAGCTGTCGGCATCGTCGAACGAGAACACCTCCATGTCGTGGAGAGTGTTGCTGCTCACTACGGAGCGGCTGTGGTAGTTCTCGAGGAGGTCGTATTTCTGTTTCAGCAGGTGGGCCTGTTCGAACTCCATCTTGGCGGCGTGGTCCATCATCTGTGCTTTCAGGTCTTTCAGCACGCCTGAGATGTTTCCTTTGATGACCTCTTTCATGCTGGAGATCATGGTGTTATATTCGTCTTCGGAGATGATGCCGGCGCACGGGGCCTTGCAGTTGCCGATCTGGTATTCGAGGCATGGCCGGTAATGTCCCGTCCCGATGTCGTTTCGCTTGAAGTTATGTTTGCAGGTGCGGATCGGGTAAAGCTGCCGGAGGATGTCGAGCAGAGTCTTGGCCGTCATCACCGAAGGATAGGGGCCGAAGTACAGCGAGCCGTCGCTGACTTTCTTTCTCGTGAGGAATACGCGCGGGAACAGCTCCGCCTTGACGCATATCCACGGGTAAGTCTTGTCGTCTTTCAGCATGATGTTGTAACGCGGCTTGTACTGTTTGATGAAGTTGTTCTCGAGCAGGAACGCCTCTGCCTCGCTTCCCACGACGGTGAAACGGATGTCACGTATCTTGCTGACGAGCAGGCGTGTCTTGCCTGTCTGTTCCTTGTTGAAGTAACTCGACACGCGGCGTTTCAGGTTCTTCGCCTTGCCGACGTATATCAACTCGCCCGTCTCGTCGAAATACTGATACACCCCCGGCGATGTCGGGAGCGTCTTCAGTATCGATGCTATCTTTTCGGATTTTGACATTTGAGGTGAAAGGTTGAAAGGTGAAAGGTGAAAGGTTGAAAGGTTGAAAGGTGAAAGGTGAAAGGTGAAAGGTGAAAGGGTGAAAGGTGAAAGGTTGATTATAATGTTTTGATCAAACCGGATAGCATTTTTGATATTTCTTCTGTTCTTTTTACGACATCGGTCATCTGTTCTTCATTTATCATTTCCAATTCTTTTGCAAGATATATCATAGATCTGACTTCTCCACACGAACCCTTTGAGATGTAAAGAAATTGCTTAAATTCATTGTTTGTTTTTCTTTCGAAACCTTCTGCAATGTTATTTGAAATTGAAACAACAGCCCTGTGTATTTGGTCAAGAAAACCATAATCCCCTGAACCATCAAACATGGAATAAATATCCTTCCCAAGACTTATTGCCTTTTTCCACGCAATAATTTCCTCAAATCTACTAATCATATCAACTCCTTTTCCCTTTTTCCTTTTCCCTTTTCCCTTAAAAATGCTTGAAGCCTTGTGCCTCGATCGGCACCTGACAGTTGTCGCTGGTGATGAGGTTGGCCTGTCCTTCATCGGCGGTCATGTAGCCGATGATGCGGACGTCTTCCATGTCTTTGACTTTCTCGTAGTCGCTTTGTGCCACGGTGAACAGGAGCTCATAATCTTCGCCGCCGTTGAGTGCCGCCACACAGGGCACGATGTTGAAGTCTTTAGCGGTCTGTATCGTCTTGTGGTTCATCGGGATGCGTTCCTCATAGACGGTGCATCCGACTTTCGACTCCTTGCAGAGGTGAAGCACTTCTGAAGCGAGGCCGTCGGATACGTCGATCATGGATGTGGGTTTCACGCCGGCATCTTTGAGGCGTTTCACGATGTCCCAGCGGGCTTCGGGTTTGAGTTGCCGTTCGAGGATGTAGTCGTAGCCGGCGAACTCCGGCTGCATGTTCGGGTCTTCCATGAAAGCAGCTTTCTCGCGTTCGAGGATGAGCAGTCCGGTATATGCCGCACCGAGGTCGCCGCTGACGCACAGCAGGTCGTTGGGCTTCGCGCCGCTGCGATACACTATGTCTTCCTTCTTGGCTTTGCCGATGACGGTGATGGAGAGGAAAAGCCCTGACCTTGAGGCTGTCGTGTCGCCGCCGACAAGGTCAACATGGTAATGGTCGCAGGCAAGACGGATGCCTCGGTAAATCTCTTCTATCGCTTCGACGGAGTATTTGCTGCTGATGCCCATGCCCACTACGATCTGTGTCGGAGTGCCGTTCATGGCGTAGATGTCGGAGAAGTTCACCACGGCGGCCTTGTAGCCAAGGTGTTTCAGCGGACAGTAAGTCATGTCAAAATGAATGCCCTCGCATAAGATGTCAACAGAGACTAAAGTCTCTTCATCGCCGTGGTTGATGACAGCCGCGTCGTCGCCGATGCCTTTTCCCGTTGACTTGTTGTAAATCTTAATGTTAGCAGCGAGTCTGTCGATTAGCCCGAACTCGCCGAGATCAGATAAACTGGTGATGTTTTTCTCTTCTGACATGTCTTAAAAATTTTTTGCAAAGGTACAAATTTATTTGAAGAATAAATTTATGATGCGGCGCTTTATTTGTGCCGTAATCCTCAATTCTGATGATTACACGCCCGTTGATTCCGCAATCGTCTGTCTCACAACGGTTTGAGCCATCGGAACAGGCCTCGCGATTTCATTTCCGCAGAAGTCATACACAGAATATTACCACATCTACTTCCCGTTCGACAAGTAGAACGGCATCAGTAGCAACATACACATGGAGCCGTTTCACACTTTCATCTGCCCAATATCTTCGTGTTGTACGCCGTCCCGTTTAAGGTCTATCTGGACTAAACACTTTAATGCACGATTAACCTCTGATATATGAAAGCTTTTTGATGATTGCTTTGCTGACATTTAACTGGCAAACACAAAAAAAACGCCAACACTTGATAATCAATGTGCTGGCGTTTGCAAGTGTGCTCCCACAAGGACTTGAACCTTGGACCAACTGATTATGAGTCAGCTACTCTAACCGACTGAGCTATAGGAGCCGCAACGAGCCTGAAAATTTATTTCAGAAAACCCTTGCTTTTTCGGCTGCAAATTTACAACTTTGCAGCGAATTTTCAACAAAAATTTTTAAAAAAATGAAAACGACTCATTCTGACATAAAAAACATCATCTTCGACCTCGGCGGAGTGATGATCGATATCGATACTCAAGCCATTGGAAATCAAATGAATAAAATGGGATTCACTAACATTGAAAGGCTGCATGACCCTGAGTTTCTGGCGATATTGGAACGCTTCGAAAAAGGCATTATCAAAGCCTCGACGTTCAGAAATGAAGTGAAAAATTTTCTCAAAATCAGCGTGACCGACGCCGTTTTTGACGAAATATGGAACTCAATGCTCTTCGATATCCCTCAACGGCGCATCGATTTGGTGAAACAACTCAAGCAGAATTATCACGTCTTCCTGCTCAGCAACTCCAACGAGATACATTACGACCTGTACGTCCGCGACCTCCAGCTGCGCTACGGATACCGCGAGTTCGACAGCCTCTTCGACAAGGCGTTTTTCTCGTTCGCGCTGCATCTCTCAAAACCTGACTTGGACATTTTCCGCTACGTCCTCGATTCCGAGAGTCTGAAACCCGAAGAGACGCTCTTCATCGATGACCTCGAAGAAAACCGCGCCGCCGCACGTAAACTCGGCATCCACACCATTGATGTCGCGACAGGCTCACGTATCGTTGACCTGTTCGAGAACGGCCTGCTGAAAGCAAACACGAAAATCGACTGAACACTGAAGCTAACCACCTTTAGTTTTGCAGCTGCAAAAACGAGGTTAAAAAACAGGCGTATAGGTCAAAATTTATTCGGCAAATAATTTTACATAAAAGATGCCGCTTTCTCAAACGGCATCTTTTCAAACTAAACTCTAAGCTCTAAGCTCTAAACTCTAAGCTCTTATCTAACAACTTTCCCTTTCAGAATCATCTTTTCGACCTTGTTCGCGCCGTAGTAATACGGCATGAACTCAAGCTGTGTCATTGGTTTTGTGATGATTACGTTGGCGATCTTGCCCTTGGTTATCGAGCCGAGCTCCTCGCTCACGTTCATCGCGTAAGCTGTGTTCAAGGTCGTGGCGTTGAGTGCTTCCTCCGGTGTCATCCTGTATCTTATACAGGCGCACGACAGCACGAACTGCATGTTTCCCGACGGCGACGTCCCCGGGTTGAAGTCCGAGGCCATGGCGACCGGCAATCCCGCGTTTATCATGTCGCGCACCGGCGAGAGCGGGAGGTTCAGGAAGAAAGCACAGCCGGGCAGCACCGTCGGCATCGTCTCCGAGCCTTTCAGCACCTCGATCTCGGCTTTGCCCATCTGTTCGAGGTGGTCAACGCTGATGGCGCCGTACTTCACCCCGACCTGCACGCCGCCCGACACCGCCATCTCGTTGGCGTGGATCTTCGGTTTCATCCCGAACTTAATTCCTTGAACGAGAATGCGTTCAGTATCTTCACATGTAAAGAACCCCTTGTCGCAGAACACATCGATGAAGTCGGCGAGGTCTTCAGCCGCCACCATCGGTATCATCTCGTTGATGACAAGGTCAACGTAATCCTCCTGATGTCCGCGGTACTCCATCGGGATGCCGTGTGCGCCGAGGAAATTTGATTTTATCGTCAGCAGCGAGTTCTCTTTCAAACGCTTGATGACGCGCAGCATCTTCAGCTCGCTCTCGGTGGTGAGGCCGTAGCCGCTCTTGATCTCGACGGCGCCGGTGCCCATGCGCGTTATCTCTTCGAGGCGCATCATCGCCGACTCGTAAAGCTCGTCTTCACTTGCCGCAGCCGTGGCCTTTGCGGAGTTAAGGATTCCGCCGCCGCGTTTCGCGATGTCCTCGTAGCTCAAGCCGCGAATCTTGTCGCAAAACTCCATCTCACGTGAGTTCGCATAGACGAGATGCGTGTGCGAGTCGCAGAACGCCGGAAGCACGAGACCACCTTTCGCATCGACGACCCGCTTCTCCGTCGCGAGATATTCCTGCAACTCCTGTGAATCCATCGCGCCGTAGTCGGCAATCTTGCTTCCTTTTATATAAAGGTATGCGTTCTTTATGCGCCCGACCTCCGACATCGCAGCCCCGCATTTCATCAGGCTGCCGTCTTCAAGGACGCCGCAGAGTTCTTTGATGTTTGTTATTAACATGTTTTAAAGTTTTTGAAAGTGTGGAGTTTTAAGAGTTAAGAGTGGAGTTGGGATGGAAACTCCACTCTCAAAACTCCACTCTTAACACTAATATTTGTAAACTAACGATTCTCAAAGAGTTTCTGCCAGTTCTTGTACTCGCGTTTCTTCCAAGGGCCGTTGTGATAGACGTATGAGGCAATCATCGGGATGACCGTGGTGCCTTCGGCATAGACCATCTGCTGGAGCTTCTCGCTCACCTTGCCCCAGGAACCGGCCTCAAGCAGTGTCGATGACGAGCATGCACCGTCGCGGACGTCGGCGACTGTGATCTGGATGGCGTATTTGTGCATCGGGACGTCGTAGCCGAGGATTTCGGCGCAGACGACGGTGTCCTGCGCGAAGTTCTTAGGCGTGCCGCCGCCGACCATGAACAGGCCTGTCTGCGGGGCGTTCATCTTGATTTCAGTGAGTTCGATGAAGTCGCGGACCGAGTCGATACTGACATATTTCTCGTTTTTGTGTGTGCGTTCCCACTGGTGCTTGCCGATGCCGAAGCCTGCCGACGAGTCGCTGAATGCCGGGCAGAACATCGGGACGCCGCACTCGTAGCATGTCTGGATGAGGCTGTCCTTCTTCACGCCGTGGCCGTCATGCAGCCATTTGCCGAGGTTCCACAGGAACTCGCGCGACGAGTACGGACGCGGTTCGAGGATGTTCGAAAGCTCGTATGTGGCGTTGTCGCAGGCCTGGAGCTGCTCCTCGTCGATGAACGTGTCATAGATGCGGTCGATGTAAAGCTCGCGGAGCTTAGTGTCGGCGATGACGTTCTCTTTCTCACCGATATAATGTTTGAAGCCGAGAGCCTCGAAGAGGTCCATGTCGATGACTGACGCGCCTGTCGAGACGACGACGTCGATCATCTTGTTGCGGACCATGTCAACATAGACCTGCATGCAGCCTGCCGCAGATGTCGAGCCGGCGAGCGTGAGGATGTTGGTACACTGTTTCTCCTTGCACATCATCATGAAGATGTCGGCCGCGCGTGCCGTGTCGCGTGAGGTGAACGACATCTGGCGCATCGCGTCGATGATTTCCGTTGAGTCGTACTTCTTGATGTCAATGTGTTTGACCTCGTTCTTCAGAAGGTCTTTCTTCTCTAATTTTCTTGCCATTTCTATTTTATTTTGATTGATGAATAATTGCATTTTTAAAGTTGCAAAGATACGATTAAAATGAAAAAAAACGTACTTTTGCAAAAATTTATTTTCATGAAAAAACTTCCTGTCATAGCGATTTTGGCAATGATGGCGTTTTCGGCCTGCGGAGGGTCAGGAAACGATGGCGAAGACAAGAGCCAGTCGGATGCAACATCTTCAGAATCAATCAAAAAGAATGAATTGATAAAAGAATTGTCGTACAAGGATTTCATCAAAGATGTGTGGGATTTCGAGACTTATCCCGACTCTTTCGCCTTCGCCGGCAAGCTGCCATGCGTGATTGATTTTTATGCAACATGGTGCGGACCGTGCAAGAAGGTCGCCCCGGTCATTGAGAATCTTGCCAAGGAATACAAAGGCAAAGTGAACGTCTATAAAGTGGACATTGACGCCGAGCAAAAGCTCTCTACCGTTTTGAAAATCAGAAACATACCGACTGTTTATTTCCTTGAAGAGGGCAAACAGCCGAGCTATTCCGTAGGCGCGAAGGACGAGATTTACTTCCGCTCGATGTTCGACAGATTGGCCAGATAGCCGAGCGACTCAGGCCCTTCGTTGAAAAGCAGATCCAGCGCCGAAAGATTTGACACAAACGGCTGCCTGTCCTCAAACACCTGGTAATATTTCGGGAAATGCGTCATCTCCAGCTGCCATTTCGACAGCGACAACCTGTAGTCATCTGTCGGGCCTGCCATTTTCGCAAAATCTTCAGTGTATTTTATTTCCTTATTGACTTTCAATACTTTAAGAATGAACTTCAGGCAAAACTCATTCAACTCGACGAGCGTCTCGAATTTCGTCTGAAACGCCTTTTCCAAATACGGGAAATAATAATCGAAATACGGTGACTTACGGTATGCGGCCTCAAGACAGCGTTGGTGAATCTGCTGCCACGGCTCGCGGTAGCTTACCGCCACATCCTTTGTCATCGTGTGGTTGCCGTTTTGTTTCACCACCGGCACCGTCAGCGTCTGCAGGCCGTTGGCCGTCATCACATTGCAACGGGTACGACAAGACTGCTTCTGATAAGTCTCAAAGACTTCAATCCTTGGTTCTTCACACTTCAAAAACAATGCCATCCACTGAATATCAGGCATATACGCTGTCGGAAAAATACATTCCACCTTTTCTGTCTTTACTCTATAAACATTGATCGTTTGATTCCTCTCCCCTATTTCGGGTATTCGACACGCGGATGATACACGCTAATCAGTTTTTTCTTCAGCACCTTCTTGACGGTCATCACGTCGCGGTAAGTGATGTTTGTGTTATCGAACTGAGCGGCCTTAATCTGTCCGTCTATGATATTGTCAACCACCGAGTTGATAGCGGTCTCCGTCTTGTCTTTCAGGCTTCTCGACGCCGCCTCCACCGCGTCGCACATCATAAGCACAGCGGTCTCTTTCGAGAAAGGAATCGGGCCGCGATACTTGAAGTCATTCTCGTCAACATCGGGGTTCTCACGCAGCTCTTGTATGTAAAAGTACTCGGTGCGGCGCGTCCCGTGATGAGTCCTCACGAAATCCTTAATCTGTTCGGGGATTCGGTATTCGCCACAAATCTCAATGCCATCGATGACGTGACTGATGATAATCTGCGCACTCTCCTCGTTCGACAAGTCTTCATGCGGATTATATGCACCATTCTGATTTTCAATAAAATAAGTAGGATTCCTCAACTTTCCGACATCGTGGTACAAAGCACCTGTCCGAGCGAGCATCGCATTGCCACCTATATTATAAACGACCTCTTCGCAAAGGTCGGCGACCTGCATCGCGTGTTGGAAGGTGCCTGGCGCCTCCGAAGCGAGACGGCGCAGCAGCGGACTGTTGGTGTTGCTCAACTCGAGCAAGGTCAATTCCGTGACGACACGGAAAATCTTCTCGACGGCGAAAACCAGCGGCAAGGCCAGCAGTGTCAGGAAGGCGTTCATGGCAAACAGCTCCACGTTGAAAATGAACGACAGGTCAAAACTACCGTCAAACATCAACACCGCGCCGACACTTATGAAGGCATACGCGATGAAGACAATCAGCGATGCCTTGAAATACGCCGAGCGACTCCTGTGTCTCGCCAGAAGGAACATCACAGAAATCGAGACGAACAGCTGTTCGGTGAAGAACAGGAACGGATTCGGCACCGCGAGACAAATAACGAGAAGTGTCATTATCTGAACAATAACCGTGACCCGTGGCTCAAAGAACGTCATGAGTATCATCACTGTTATTGAAATCGGCACCATGTAAAGCCATTCCGGCTTGTATTTCAGCACTATGAACGTCGGGATTATGGCGAGTAACATCAGCACCAGAATCATTATTATTCTCTTCACCTGACTGAAAACGCCCGGGTAGAACATCTTCATTATCACATACAGGCACAGGAACACTATCGTCACAAGCATTATCTGTCCGAACAGGATGTTGTTTGTCCCGAAGAAAGAATTGGAATACAAATCTTCGTATTCTCTCTGCAAAGAATTGATTATCATATATTTCTCCTCGGTGACGACTTCATCCTTCGAGATGATGAGTTCGTCTTTCTGAACCATGCCGAAAGTAGGCATGACATTGTCAAAGGCATGGTTTCTCGCCTGTGCCGTCAGGCTTTCAGAGAATACGATATTTTGCCGTAACGACTCGAGGATCAATTTGTTAAGAAACGCTTTGACCTCAGGGT
This sequence comes from Bacteroidales bacterium, assembly GCA_024400295.1. GTDB lineage: Bacteria > Bacteroidota > Bacteroidia > Bacteroidales > F082 > Limimorpha. The sequence goes on from JAKSNA010000030.1 coordinate 29,778, forward strand.
CGGTCACCGTCTCCAACATCGAAGTCACCGCATCGGAAGCCGTCGCCATGTTATAGACCTCATCCAGCGAAATCTCATAAACCACCTTGCCGTTCAACACATCCACGATGCCTTCTGAACTCATGTTCCCGAAAGAACCGGCGTTTGAGATTATGCCTTTCTTTTGTATCGAGTCATAAATCCTCAACGCCATATTCTCATACATCTCCTTGTCACGCATCGCACCGACGTATTGATTTTCAAACGTATAAACCAATTGTTCACGACCTTTATCCGAGATTTTCTCGTCATAGACAAAAATAGGATGCACGTTCTCCATCGCATCGTTGCGTTCTTTCCAAAGTTGCTCCTCTGTCTTGTAAATCGGGAAATTGAATGGAGCATACAGTGTTTCATGACTCCACGGACGCAATTTTGTAAATTCGTACTTGAATTTCGCGCTCCGAGGCATGAAATAAACCGCCAATACCACTGCGGCGACAAACACCAACACTCTCCAAATGTCATAATACGAATGCCGAATATCATCGGCCATCTTCTCTATTTTATTCATATTCAATTATTTATCAAACACAATAAACCTTCTTTTTTTATTTTTATGGAGTTGTAAAAGTACAAATTTTTCGTGTAACTTTGCAGAAAAGTTTTTGTTTGAAAAATAAGCACAAAGAAACATGTACGGGATTTGCAAATCTTCCACAATATGCGTCAGGAAAGAGCCTTCGCACGGCAGTGAATTAGTCACAGAGTTGTTGTTCAACGACTTGTATCAAGTCATCGAAGACGGCAAAGACTGGCTGAAAATCAGGATGGACTATGACGGTTACGAAGGGTGGATCAGCAGGAAGCAGCATGCTGATATACAACAAGTTGATTATGAGGAGTTAAAGTGCAAGACCTACAGAGTTGTCAGCAACCCCGTTGAGGTTTATGACGACAAGATTCTCACTTTCGGAACGACTGTTTTTGGAAACCAAAACCATAACCATAACCATAACCAAAACCATAACCAAAACAAAAACCCAGAGCTAAACGAGATGATTTCCAACGGATTGCAGTTGTTAGACGTTCCGTATCGTTGGGGCGGCCGCACTGTTTTCGGCATCGACTGCTCCGGTTTCGTGCAGCTTTGCGCGAAGAGTATCGGGATAAAGCTCCCGCGTGATGCTTCGCAGCAGGTGAAATGCGGCAACGACGTGTATTTTCTGGTGGAGGCGCAACCGGGTGACCTCGCTTTTTTCGAGAATGAAGAGCACCATATCGTCCATGTCGGCATCATCATCGAAGGCGAGAAGATACTGCACGCCTCCGGGAAAGTCAGGATTGACTCCATCGACCAGACAGGCATCTTCAATGAAGAGTTGGGGAAGCACACACACTTTCTGGCTGCGATAAAGAGAATCGGCTAAAAGTTAAAAGAGGAGAGTTAAGAGAGAAGGATTTTTTCAACAATTTTGTTGATTTCAACGATTTGACTTCTGTCGCCTGCAAGTACCTTATTCACAAGGTTTTGCAACAGTTCGTCTTCTTTTTCGGTGATTTCAGGGAAAGGCAGTTCCATGAGATTTCCTTTTAAAATCTTAATCTCACCGAACAGCGATTTATAAAGGAACTTGTACAAGTCGCTGTTCAAAAACGCGAGCACCGTTTTCATCGACATTCCGGGAATCTTGGGAATCAATATGTTAGCACTGTTCAGGAAGAGACTTCGCGTGTCGTCGTATGCGAAGACGAGTTTGTCTGAGATGAACCTGTAAACTAATTTTTCCTCCGCACGGTAAATCTCGTCTTTTGCAACCTGCTGAAAATCATCACGTTTGTATTCAATGAACTTTCTCGGCGTTTTCAAGGTATATGGCTCAATTTCCTTTCCCGTAAAAATCGGTTCAAGTCCCCTACCCTGCCTCTCCTTGAGTTTGTGTCGGTTGTCGCCGGTTATCACGCCCAACGCCCAAGTGCTGCCCGCCAAAGTGTATTTCCCATTCGACAAAATCCCTCTCACAATCCTATCATCATTTTCACTTAACAAATTGAAATTCAAGTTTTTAGTCAAGAAAAACGAAGACCTTGAGACATATCGTGTATTTCCATTTTCGATGACTTTCACCCGTTGACCATCACCGTCTTGACGGCGCAGTTCGACATCGACATATTTTGTCTGGACACCTGAAAAGACATCAGGATACAACGTGATTGAAGCGAGTTCGCCGTTGTTCAGAAGGAACTCGCGAAACGCCTTGTGACATCTGACATTCAATATTGATTCCGGCAGAAGAAATCTTATAACTCCGTTATTTTCAAGCTGTTGAAACGATTTCTCAAAAAACAGCGAGAAGCTCTCCTTCTTTGAAATTGTCTTTTTTTCGGCATCAACGATGGCGGCACCCCACGGCGGATTCGAGACGATGTAGGTTTGTAGGTGTTTGAGGTATCCAGGTGTTTGAGGTGAAGAGGTTTTGAGATAGTCGCAGCAAAATACCTGAGGTTCAAAGTCTTCATCGGGGAATTTCAGGAGTAGGTTGAACTTCGCGAGCATCACGGCGATCGGGTCATTGTCGCAGCCGAAGATCTGTTCAGGTCTCACATTTTCGAGTGCGAGCATGAAAATGCCGCTGCCGCAACACGGGTCGAGGAACGTCTGACCCCCCGAGAAATCAAGGCCTTTCGTCATGTTCTTCGCAATATTGAACGGTGTGTAATACGAGCCTTTCGTATTTTTCTCGCCTTCAGTCAGGAACATCTGATAAACCAGTCCGAGAAGGTCCGCCTCATCATCAGGGAATTGAAAATCAAGGATTTCAGAAATGATTTTGTAATCCAACTGCAAAGAAGCAACGATTTTCCGAGATGCACCGCTGCCCATCTTTACAGTTTCGCAACGATTTGATTTCGACAGCAGGTTCATTCCGACGGAAAGCATCACGTCGCCGATTTCGTATTTATTTTCTTTGCAGAAATCCACAAACCGTTGAATCACAACGATGTTTTCCCTATTCGAGAAATATTCCACAGGCAGCACAGACTTCTTCGAGAGGCGTTTGTTCGCCCTCGAAGTGAGTTTTCCATCGACATTCGGATTCAATTTACGCCAGTTGCGTGCCGTCGCATCCGAAATCATCGGGACATCTGCCTTGGAATGCCTCATTTCAAAATTTTTTGCAAAAATATTACTATTATTAACCTGATTCATATTTTTCAAAAAAAATTAAAAATTTTTAGGCAGTTAAAAATAATTCCTTTAACTTTGCGCAATTATTTTTGTGAATTACAAACCCTAAAAATTCTGATAATGAACAACGCTTTATTTCAGTTTGCACATCCGGCAAATGAGCCTGTGAAGGAATACCGTCCAGGCAGTCCAGAGCGCGACGCTTTGGTGAAAGAACTTGAGAAACAGTCGAACGAAGTCGTGGAGATACCTATTATAATAGGTGGCAAGGAAGTACGCACCGGCGACATGGGCGAGGTTGTGATGCCTCACAACCACAAGCATGTCGTGGCCAAGTACCACAAAGTCAGCGAGAAAGAGGTGAACATGGCCATCGAAGCCGCCATGAAAGCCAAGAAAGACTGGGAGAACACCCCATGGGTCGAACGCGCCAGCATCATGGCGAAGATCGGGCAGCTCCTCGCGACGAAATACCGCGCGCGCATCAACGCGGCCTGTATGCTCGGCCAGAGCAAGAACGCTTTCCAGGCCGAGATCGACTCAGCCTGCGAGACCATCGACTTCTACCGCTTCAACAACTACTACGCCGGCAACCTGTATTCAGAACAGCCGTCATCAACGCCCGACCAGCTCAACCGCGTGGAATACCGCCCGCTCGAAGGCTTCATCATGGCGGTGACACCGTTTAACTTCACGTCAATAGCATCGAACCTGAACATGACGCCGGCATTGATGGGTAACACCACAATCTGGAAACCGTCAGGCACAGCGTTGCTTTCAAACTATCATATCATGCAGATCGCCATGGAAGCGGGTCTTCCGGCCGGCGTCGTGAACTTCCTGCCAGGCAAAGGCTCGCTCATCGGCAACGTCGCGCTGAACAACCCCAACCTCGCCGGCATACACTTCACCGGCTCGACAGCCACGTTCCAGGGATTATGGAAAGGCGTCGGCATGAACATCAACAACTACAGGTCATACCCGCGTCTCGTCGGCGAGACTGGCGGCAAGGACTTCATCTTCGCCCACAGCTCGGCCAACCCGCGCGAGGTGGCATGCGCCATCGTCCGCGGAGCCTTTGAATATCAAGGACAGAAGTGCTCGGCGGCATCACGCGCCTACATCCCCGCCTCGATGTGGAAGGAAGTCAAAGACATCGTCGGCGACATGCTCAGCACCATCAAGATGGGTGACGTGACCGACTTCACCAACTACGTCAACGCCGTCATCGACGAGGCATCGTTCGACAACTGCAAGGGTTACATCGACAGGGCGAAGGCTTCAGCCGATGCGGAAATCGTGTTCGGCGGCAACTGCGACAAGTCGGTCGGTTACTTCGTCGAGCCGACAGTCATCCTCGCCAAGACACCTAAGTACGAGTCGATGGCGCAGGAGATCTTCGGGCCGATCATCACGATTTACGTCTATGAAGACGCCAAATATGAAGAGACACTTGAACTTTGCGACACGACATCGCCATACGCTCTGACGGGCGCTATCTTCGTGAACGACCTGAAGGCACGTCAGATCGCAGACCTCAAGCTGAAATATGCGGCGGGCAACTTCTACATCAACGACAAGCCGACGGGCGCCGTCGTGGGATGCCAGCCGTTCGGCGGCTCACGCGCATCGGGCACCAACGACAAGGCTGGCGGCATGTGGAACCTCATCCGCTGGACCAACCCACGTGCCATCAAGGAGACATTCGTGCCGGCAACGGAATACGGTTATCCTTTCCTGGCGAAGTAAGACGTGGAGACGGTGCATGCACCGTCTGGATAACAAACAAAGAGGGCGGGGCCGAGACAGGCTTCGCCCTTTTCAGTTTATATTTAGAACAAACAGCGCGTCATTGGGGGAAACAAAAATATTTGGTGTGTTGCGGCGAAGCCGCAACACACTCAATATCAGTTATTTATAAAAACAACGTCATTGCGACCGAGCGCAGCGAGTGGAGCAAACTCATATTAACAAACAGCGCGTCATCCTATCTTTGCAGCGCGAAAAAAAAGATAAAAAAATACCATTTGGGAGGGTCAAACGTGTGAGACTAAGGTCGTCATCCTATCTTTGCAGCGCGAAAAAAAAAGATAAAAAATACCATTTGGGAGG
>JAKSNA010000031.1 GCA_024400295.1 Bacteroidales bacterium
CCTCCCAAATGGTATTTTTTATCTTTTTTTTTCGCGCTGCAAAGATAGGATGACGTTGTCTTTATAAATAACTGATATTTAGTGTGTTGCGGCGAAGCCGCAACACACTAAATATTTTTGTTCCCCAAAACGACACCGTCATTGCGAGCGACCGCAGGGAGTCGAGCAATCTTACCACCAACCGCCGTTGTCCTTGTGAGCGACCGCAGGGAGTCGAACAATCCCATATCGCCATTGTCGTTGTCCGGCGGTGGAGACGGGGCATGCCCCGTCTCTACGTTTTGAAAACTCTCTTAACTCTCCTCTCTTAACAGAAAATAACCCCACACTCCAAACTTTATGAACTTTATGAACTTTATGAACTTTATAAACTTTATGAACTTTACAAACTTTCAAACTTTTTCATTATCTTTGCAGCCGAAAAAAAACATCGCGTTATGAAGTACCCGATCGGAACCCAGACATTCAGCACCATCATCGAAGAAGGCATGGTGTATGTGGATAAGACAGACCTCGTTTACAACCTCGCGCAGAAACATGTCTGCTTCCTGTGCCGTCCGCGCAGGTTCGGAAAGTCGTTGTTAATATCAACATTGGAAAGCTATTTCAAAGGTGAGAAGGAACTTTTCAAAGGCTTGAAAATCGAAGAGTTGGAGAAAGACTGGACGCAATATCCTGTGTTCAGGATAGATTTTTCCAAAGGTAATTTCAAAGCCCCTGGTTACATTTCCAATGTCGTGAGAAATTGTCTTGACAAATGGGAGGAGGAGTACGGTGTCAGTAAAAAATACGAAGAGGTCGGCATCCGTTTCTCAAACGTCATCGCTGCGGCGCACGCGAAGACTGGCCGGAAGGTTGTAGTCCTCATCGACGAATACGACAAGCCTATGCTCGACGTGCTCATGGAGCCTCAGGAGCAGCTCAACCGCGATGCGCTGAAAGAGATATACAGCACCTTCAAGGAAACCGACGAGCATCTCCGCTTCGTGCTTCTCACGGGCGTCACCAAGTTCTCGCAGGTGAGCGTGTTCAGCGGCTTCAACCAGTCGGAGGACATCAGCATGAACCCGAAGTTCGACGCGCTGTGCGGCATCACGAAAGACGAACTCGTTGAATATTTCGATTCGGAGATAGAAGCGATGGCAGAGGAACTCGGATATTCCAAGGATGAGATGTATCTTCGTCTCAAGAGGCAATACGACGGCTACCACTTCTCCAAAAAGATGCTCGACATATTCAATCCTTACAGTGTGCTAAACGCATTGATGAAACGGGAATTGAATGACTACTGGTTCGCATCTGGCACCCCGACATACCTCATGCGCCTGCTCGACCGCAACAAGACCGATATGCGTGACATTCTGAGCCGGCAGTATGAAAGCAGCTATTTCATGGACTACAAGGCGGACACCGAAGATCCTCTCGCGATGATTTACCAGAGCGGCTACCTGACAATCAAAGGATATGAGAATCTCGGCGGCACTTATTTCTACGCCTTGGATTACCCGAATGTGGAGGTGAAAAAAGGCTTCGTGGCGCTGCTGGCCAACGACTATTTCAAGATGACCAACGTCCAGCAGCCCCTCGCGCTGACGATAAACAAGGCACTCATGCAAGGCCGCACGGACGACCTCCGTGACGAACTGTCATCATTTTTGGCCTCGATACCTTACAACGCGAACTACCAGGAACGCGTGTGGAGCTACGAGAGCCACTATCATTACACATTGTATTTGATATTCAGACTTTTATCCTGCTATACGACTTTAACTGAAAAAGAAAACTCACGCGGCCGCGCCGACATCATTGTTGAGACAAACGACTACGTCTATATCTTCGAGTTCAAGCTTGACGGCACAGCTGCCGAGGCGTTGAAGCAGATTGACGACAAAGGCTATGCGGAACCTTACGCCGCAGATAGCAGGAAACTGTGCAAGATAGGAGTTGGGTTCTCGTCGGAAAAGCGGAATATTGTAGAGTGGAGCGTGATTTAAGTTTGGAGTTTGGAGAGTTGAGAGTGGAGTTGGCTCGTGCATCCAAATAGTTTACTGGAACAGACTATAATACAATACCATTTTGCGGGTACGGCGTATCAGGCTTGGTGCGAATAGCCAAAGCTGGAAACAAAAGCAAAATTGTGATAAAAATAATTCTGCCAATCGCTAATATTTTACTATCTTTGCGCCGTTATGGGAGAGAAAAATTTATATATCATAACTCTTGAATCAAACTAAATCATAATATCATGAAAAGAAACAAAATAGTAGCAGGAAACTGGAAAATGAACCTCGATTTCGATGAGGCACAGATGCTTATCGAAGACCTTGAAAACCTTTTGGATGACAAACAGCCTTCATGCGAGGTGATAATATGCCCGCCTTTCCCGTATCTCGAACTCGCAACCGATGAGGCTACGGAACACGAACTGTTTGAAGTCGGCGCACAGAACGTATCTGCTTTTGATTCAGGCGCTTACACCGGCGAAGTCTCCGCCAAGATGCTTGACTCCATCGGCGTAAGCTGCTGCATAATAGGCCACAGCGAACGCCGCAAATACTTCAACGAAGACAACGCGACTCTCGCGCAGAAAGTCAATCAGTCGTTGAAATACGAGATCGTGCCGATTTTCTGCGTCGGCGAAGTGCTTGAGGAAAGAGAGAAAGGCATCCATTTTGATGTCATACGCAAACAGATTGAAGAAGGACTGTTCCACCTCGAAGCGGCTGACCTTGAAAACGTAATCATCGCTTACGAACCGGTTTGGGCCATCGGAACAGGCAAGACCGCCACTCCAGCCCAGGCACAGGAGGTCCACGCCTTCATCCGCGGCCTGATAAAAGAGAAATACGGCGAAGACCTTGCTGACCAGCAACATATACTCTATGGCGGAAGCTGCAACGCAAAGAATGCAGCGGAACTCTTCGCACAGCCTGACGTTGACGGCGGTCTCATCGGCGGCGCATCACTCAAAGCCGAAGACTTCGTGAGCATCTGCGAACAGGCTTCAAAATAATCTGACAATGAATTATTTGGCTTATACTTTCTCGAACCCGCGAAACGAGAATCTCAAGGATATGTTCGTTGAACTGCTCGGGGAGATAGGATTCGACAGCTTCATGGACACCGATGAAGGCTTCACGGCGTATTGTACGGAACCAGCATTCGACAGGGAAAGCCTCGACGGACTTCTCCAGATGGAACAACTCGCTGACGTTCAGATTCTTAACAAGGAACTTATTCCTGATCAGGACTGGAACGCCACTTGGGAGGCATCGTACGAACCGGCGATAATCGACGAGACATGCCGCATCCGCGCACCTTTCCACGAGCCGGAAAGCAGCTACAAATACGACCTCTGCATCGAACCGAAAATGTCGTTCGGGACAGCACATCACGAGACGACATCGCAGATAATCAAACTCATGCTCGCTGAGGATTTCAAAGGGAAAGACGTGCTTGACATGGGCTCCGGCACCGGCGTGCTCGCCATCCTCGCAAGAAAACTCGGCTCGGCGATGACCGTCGCCATCGACAACGACGAGTGGGCTTATCGCAATGCGCTCGACAACATCAAGATGAACGACGAAAACGACATCATCGTGGAGCTTGGCGATGCCAACTCGTTGAACAACAGACAATTTGATGTAATCATCGCAAACATCAACAGAAACATTCTCCTTCGGGATATGAAAGAATATGTGAAATGCCTGAAGAAAAACGGAAAGATCTTCTTCAGCGGTTTCTATGAATCCGACCTCGTCTTAATCAAAAAAGAAGCAGAACGCCTCGGACTGTCATACCTGAACCATGTCAAGAAAAACGAATGGACCGCGGCTGTTTTTGTTAATGGATAATTGAGAATCAAATATTTGTGATAAAGTTGGATGGCTTGTTTCAATCGGATTGGAAGTATAAACTCACCAGAGTTTTGCTCTTGTCAGTTTTGATATTCGCGTCTGTTGATAAAGTTGCGTTGGGGTGCGCTTTTGATAAAAACGGTTATACAACTGAAAACGCAAGCGTCATGCTCTCGAAAGAAGACACGTTAAAATCATCTGTGTTCAAGTCTTATAAAGACGATGGCGCGTCCACAGAAGTTTTCGATAATATTAATTTAGTCGGACGTGCAAACATCATCAGTCCGGACAAGTGTATGTTTGCGGATAGTTCAAACCAGGCCCAGATGACGATAAGCTTTGGCGACACCGTCCGTGCCAAATTCATAGCCAAATCGTTTGTCGTCAACGGCGATAAATTGTATGCCGACGATGCATCAATGGTCGTATATCTGGATAAAGATTCCATAACCCACTGGGGACAGAGCTTGATGTACGACGATGCGACACGTGAGATGATGGTTTACAATCCCAACAAGAAGATCGGTAACGGGCCGTACGTTGATACATATCACGGGATATGTATTTTTTCGGAGGCGATGCTGTGGAATTTAGATGAAGACAAAATGAGATTTCATAAGTTTTTGACGCAATTCCAGGAAAGCAGGGCGTATTTAAAGTCAATGAATTTCTACAACGAAATGGATTGGGACAGGCTGCAGGGCATTGACAAAAACAATCCATTGTCTCTCGTGCATGGTTATTTGATGAAATACGATACCGATGTGGTTGATTTGCAGTTGTTTGCAATGTATTTGAAAATAAATGTCGAACAGGTGGTTGCAATGCTGATGCGTCTCGCCGAACAAGGGTATCTGTCGTATGACCCGCAAAATAAAATCGCATATCCGACCGAAATGCTGTATGGAGTCATAAACGCGAGAAATGGGAAGACTGACTATGATGTGATAAGGATAGAGTCGTATGCGACAAACAGACAACCTAATATGGTGCTCGATTTGTCAAATAATGATTTGACTGTCAATGGCGTGAGTAATGTGGTCGTCAGCAATGCAAAGAATGTCAAGATTATCCCTTATGATAAGTCCATCGTTGTGAAAAAAGACCTCGACTTTGAGTTTTCGGGCAAGATGATGGCAGGGATGTTTGAGTTTCATACACATTCAAGCCGCTTCGATTATTCTGATTTTGTCATTGAACTCCCTGCAATCGATTCACTCGCGTTTTTTGTGAAGAATAGAGATAATGCTCTTGATAATGTGAGGGTTAAAGATGTGATAACTCACGTGTCAGGAAAGATATACATTGATGAAAGCTCAAACAAGTCGGGCGTGGTCGATAATGCCGATTATCCGATTTTTGACTGCGACCAGGAATCGCAGATTGATTTCAACGGTGTGTCGTTCATACTGCCGCCGTTTGAAATTGACAGCCTGTTTACATTCAGCACATCGAATTTTAATTTGAAAGGTACTGTGAGAAGCGGCGTCTTTATGGACTTCGAGGATGAACTTATCGTGAAAGACGATTATTCGCTTGGCTTCACGCATGGTATAAATAAGGAAGGCTTGGATATCGTGAACAGTAACGCGAAATTCAGCAACGAAGTGAAGCTGAATAATGAGATTTTCTACGGCAACGGCACTCTGAGCTTTATGTCAGCCTTCGCGGAGTCAGACTCTGTCACTTTTGACGATACGATGGCTTATATGCACGGCAGATTTGAAATGCTGGCTGTGGATGATGCACTCTCTGTCCCGTATGTCGCCGCCGATTCTGTCGAGATAAAAATGATTACAAAAGATAACAAGATGTTTGTCAATACCTTGGATGATGAACTGATGTTGTACGACAATTGCACTTTTAGAGGCAAGGTGCGCCTTGAGCAAAGTGGCTTCTACGGCAAAGGCATGCTGAATATGCACGGCACGACTGTGAAATCGGATAATTTCATCTTCAGAAACAATTCCTTTGTCGCTGATTCGGCAGATGTGTCTGTCAATGATGATGGCTTGGATGATCTTCTGGCGTCAAACTATTCGTTCTCGGTTGATTTTGACAAAGGAATAGGGTCGTTCAAAAGCGTTGGCGACAACAGCAATGTCATCTTTGCAAAGAATAAGGTCGTATGCAAACCTGACATTGCTGAATGGCGATTTGATGACGGAACTGTATCATTGTCAAGTAAATACGGCAAGCCGGTCATGCCAGCTGATTCGACTGTCGTAATGCCTTCAATTAATATAAGAAAGATGGACTACAGCTTTGCGGATAATACGATAATGGCCCACGATGTTGATTCCATCTCGGTCGCGGATGTCGTACTCTTGATGTCAGATGGTGACTTGCAGATAAAGGAAAACGCAATAATCCAGGCATCGGGTGCCGCGACAATTCTTGGCCCGTCAATCACCATACATAACGCCATGATCGATTCCATCGGTAAAAATCGGTATTTCGCAAAGGGATATGTGGATTATACCGATCCTGATAATTATGTCTCGCCATTGTATTTCAATGAGATATACCCTGACCAAAATGGCGAGACCGTCGGTTTCGGGAAAATTGACGAGTCGGACAACTTTATGATAAACCGCGATTATCTCTTCAAAGGCGATATTTCATTCAGATCAGGAGTTGAAGATATAAAGTTTGATGGCTGTCTTAAGATGATTAATCAATGTCTTGTTGATTATCAGTGGTTTAAGGCGTCAATTGATACTGTTTCAAATAATATGTACCTGCCATTGGACAACGATACTCTGGCCTCCAAGTGCGGTTTGTATTATGATGAAGATGACAAAGAGTTCTTCGTGGAGTTCTTTACTGAAAACGCGGTTTATGAACCGGATAAAACCGCATTGGCATTCGGCGATGAACTGTATTTCGATTCGGATTACAATGGTTTTATTAACTCAGGCATTATGCTGCAGACCGACAGCTGCTTTGTCCTTGGAAAAGGAGAATTTGATTTGGGAATCAATACAAAATATTTCAATTTCCTGACTGACGGTATGTTTGTCTATGACGTTCAAAATGATAAGATAAGAATAGAAATTCAGGCGCTGCTTGATTTCACGTTTGATAAAAAATTGGCTGATAATATTGCGCTGATGTTGTTCGGACCTGACGGGAAAGGCATGTCGAGGACGAGTTATAAAAATGATGTTGGCGTGATAATGAGCGACTTGAGCCTGAAATGGGTGAGTGGCCTTCATTGTTTCGTGAGTGAACCGGAAATATACATCGACGGTTTCAACAGCTATGATGTGGGAAACTATTATGAGGCGTCAGTGTTGATTGACTACAGCGATGTCCCGACATTCATTTTCTATCTGAAAAACGAGAATGAACAGTGGATGTTCTTAAAGCACAGCGGTGGGAAAACGGAGGTTTTGTCATCAGATGCGGACATCAACGGCCGTCTTGAAAAGATTGACAATAAAAAACGTGTTGTCGTTGATAAAGCCACGAATGAGTCGTATGAATACGGATCAGGACAGGAAACTGACGTGAACAATCTGCTTCTGAAATTGAAGTATATCCGTGGAAAATAGAAGATGAAAAAAATATTATTTTTTTTTGCCTCAAATTAGATTAAAAGTTGTAATTTAGCACCTCGAAAAAATTAGGAATTATGAAGTTTATATTATCGAGTTTAAAACTGTTAAAAGCCATTCAGGCACTCAGCGGAGTCATCAATTCAAGCAACACACTGCCAATCCTTGATGATTTTCTTTTTGACATTTCGGAAGATAAACTGCGCGTGACAGCGTCAGATCTTGAGACAACAATGACGGTGGCGATTCAGCCCGATATGGTTGAAGGCACCGGCCGTGTGACAATCCCTGCCCGCATCCTCATTGATGTGATGAAGAACTTCCCCGACATCCCGGTGTCGTTCAACATTGATGAGGTCACGATGGCAATAGAGCTGACAACAGGCGAGGGCCGCTATAAGATGGTCGGTCACAAGAGCGACGAATTTCCGCAAGTCCCTGTGCTGACAGATCAGATGACATGGGAAATCCCCGCTGATGTCATCGCATCTGGTTTCGAGAAGACAATATTCGCCACGGGCAATGACGAAATCCGCCCAATCATGACAGGTGTCCTGATGTCGATGAACGACACATGCCTCACCTTTGTGGCGACGGACGCTCACAAACTCGTGCGTTACAGAAGAATGGACGTCAGGTCGGATGTGGCAGCGTCGTTTATCATGCCGAAGAAACCTATCAATCAGCTGAAGAACATACTCGCCGGCAGGGCTGACGAACCAGTACGCATTGAGTTCAACAGCACTAACGCTTCATTCACATTCGGTGAATACAACCTCGTCTGCCGACTGATAGAAGGCCGTTATCCAAATTATGAAGCCGTCATCCCTGCAACAAACCCGAATAAGCTTATCGTTGACAGACAACTGATTAACTCGGCAATCAAACGTGTCGCAATATTCTCGAGCAAGGCGACGCATCAGGTGCGTTTCAAAATCAGCGGTCAGGAACTGACACTCACGGCTGAAGACCTCGACTACTCAAACGAAGCCAAGGAACGTCTCACTTGCAACTACGTCGGTGAGGACATGGAAATCGGTTTCAGCTCGAAGTTCTTCCAGGAGATGCTTGCCAACCTCAGCCAGAATGAGATACAGCTTGAGATGTCGGCGCCGAACCGCGCGGGCATCATCACGCCGGTTGACAACCAGAATGCCGATGAGGACATCCTCATGCTCCTCATGCCGGTCATGTTGAATTAAATAAAATCAAAAATAAGTCGCTTGCAATGAAAAAGGACACCGCGAGGTGTCCTTTTCTTTTAACTTTACTCTTTCATCTTTTAACCTAACTTCGGTCCTGCCTTCACCAAGGCTTTGCCCGCTTCATTCGTCGTGAACTTCCCGAAGTTCTTGATGAACCTGCCGGCGAGGTCTTCGGCTTTCTTGTTCCAGTCTTCGACGTTCGCGTAGGTGTCGCGCGGGTCGAGGATCTTCGGGTCAACGCCCGGCAATGCTGTCGGAACTTCGAAATCGAAATAAGGGATTTTCTTTGTCGGGGCCTTCTCGATCGAGCCGTCCAGGATGGCGTCGATGATGCCGCGTGTGTCGCGGATGCTGATACGCTTGCCTGTTCCGTTCCAGCCGGTGTTAACAAGGTAAGCCTTGGCGTTACTCTTCTCCATGCGTTTCACGAGTTCCTCGGCGTATTTTGTCGGATGCAGTTCGAGGAACGCCTGTCCGAAGCATGCGCTGAAAGTCGGCGTGGGTTCGGTGATGCCGCGTTCGGTGCCAGCCAGTTTCGCGGTGAAGCCGCTGAGGAAATAGTATTTGCACTGTTCTGGTGTCAGTATCGAAACGGGAGGAAGCACTCCGAAAGCGTCCGCCGAGAGGAAGATGACGTTCTTTGCTGTTGGGCCAGCCGAGACAGGACGCACGTTCTTCACGATTTTCTCGATGTGTTCGATAGGGTAGGAGACACGGGTGTTTTCCGTCACGCTCTTGTCTTTGAAGTCGATTTTGCCTTTGGCATCGACGGTGACGTTTTCAAGCAGTGCGTTGCGTTTGATGGCGTTGTAGATGTCGGGTTCGCTCTCTTTGTCGAGGTTGATGACCTTGGCGTAGCAGCCGCCCTCGAAGTTGAACACGCCTTCATCGTCCCAGCCGTGTTCGTCGTCACCGATGAGGAGACGTTTCGGGTCGGTTGAGAGGGTGGTCTTGCCTGTGCCCGACAGCCCGAAGAAGATGGCGGTGTTCTCGCCGTTCATGTCGGTGTTCGCTGAGCAGTGCATCGAGGCGATGCCTTTCAGAGGAAGGTAGTAGTTCATCATAGAGAACATGCCTTTCTTCATCTCGCCGCCGTACCATGTGTTCAGGATGACCTGCTCGCGCGATGTCACGTTGAATGCCACGCAGGTGTCGCTGTTCAATCCTAACTCCTTGTAATTCTCGACTTTGGCTTTCGAGGCTGTATAGACCGTGAAGTTCGGCTTGAAGTTCTTCAGTTCCTCTTCGGTTGGTTTGATGAACATGTTGAGCACGAAATGTGCCTGCCATGCCACTTCCATGATGAAACGCACGGCCATGCGTGTGTCTTTGTTCGCGCCGCAGAAGGCGTCAACGACGTAAAGGTCCTTGCCCGAGAGCTGTTTCTTCGCGAGGTCTCTGACTGATTCCCACACATCCTTGCTCATCTCGTGGTTGTCGTTCGGATAAACAGGGGTGTTCCACCAGACGGTGTCCTTCGAGTTCTCGTCCATCACGATGTATTTGTCCTTTGGCGAGCGTCCCGTGTAAATGCCTGTCATCACGTTGACGGCGCCGAGCTCGGTCATCACGCCTTTCTCGTAACCTGTCAGCGAAGGGTTCATCTCTGCCTGAAATAGCTCGTCGTACGACGGGTTGTACATGATTTCTTTCACGTCTTTGATTCCGTAAGAAGCGAGGGCTTCTCTGATTTCATTGATTTTTTCCATATTTAACGATTTAACAATTTCTGATTTAACAATCTAACTTTGATTTTTCCTTGCGAATTTTCATCTAATTAAAAGCGAGTCAATTAAGAATGAATCTTGTCAGCTCGTGGATGTCCTCGTTTTTCCTGACTTTGCCGCCTCTTGCTATGAATGCGGTCTTGTATATTTGTTTTGCAATACTTGTCGTCGTATCAGAATGATTTCCAAACGGATATGCGAAATGATGGATTTCTTTCCCGGTTATTTCCTCAAGAATCTGTCTTGAACATAAAAGCTCTTTCTTTTGCTCCTCTTCGGAAAGGCGGGCGATGCCGCAATGCCTGACGGCGTGGGAGCCTATTGTGCATAATTCATCTTCTGACATTTCACGGACCATTTCTGCGGTCATCATCAACTCGTCGGCTTGCTTGACCCAATCAATGTCGTATGATATGAAGAGCCCTTTGATAATGCTGATGTCGCTGTTGCTGTACAGCTTGTTTATTTCAAGGAAAGCCTTGTTTTTTTCTGATATGCTCGCGCAGCTGTAAATCATTCCATCTGAAAGCGTTATGTGGTCGTTGGCAACCAATAAATTCTCAAGGGCATAGCGCCATTGGATGCTTTCTCTGTTTAGGTTTTCAATGTTGACAAAGACCACGAACGGGCAGCCGTGTTTTTTTAGAATGGGAAATGCGAGCTCGAAATTGTCACGGTAACCATCGTCGAAAGTCAGACAGACATGTCTGCCGCCTTTGTCATCCTTGTCGGTCATCAATTCTGCCAGACGATCCGCCGAGATGAATTCGTACCCGCGTTTTTTATATTTGATGATGATTTCTTCCAGCCGTTCCGGTGTTATTTCGTACACCGCATTGCTCTCGATCACACTTCTCACTTTCCTGACTCTATGCAGCATAATCGCGTCACAAACAGCGCGACTTGTCTTTATCCGAATGTATTTCCTGACTTTTTCAAACATAGGCGTCGTATCAGCTTGCAAAATTAATACATTTTTGCTTATGCGGGAATTTTTTCTTTGAATTTTATTGTATATTTGCAGTTTTCATAGGAAGTGCTTAACCACAAGACGTTATGATGTATTTTTTGTTTTATTTTGTTCTGTATCCGTTGTCAATACTGCCGTTGGTGTTGCTATATGTGATATGTTTCCCGTTTTATCTATTGATGGCTTTTGTGATCCGTTACCGTAAGAAGGTGATTGATAAGAATTTGCGTGATTCATTCCCTGAATGGGACGAGAAGAAGATACGAAAGGTGAGGAACAGGTTTTACTGGCATTTCACACAGATAGCGGCAGAGATGCTTAAGATGCTGACGATGAGCCGCCGCAACGTGATGCGGCGTTACCGTTGCTCGAATCCGGAATTGGTCAACAGATTTTATGACGAAGGCCGCAGCGTGGTGCTGATGTCGAGCCATTACAACAACTGGGAGTGGATGGTTTTGAGTGTTGACATGCAGTTCAAGCATCACGGAATAGGGGTGGGGGCGCACAATACGAATCAGGTCTTTGAGAAGCTAATCAACAGAGCGAGAACGCGTTACGGCGACCAGGTGGTGTTTCACGACAATGTGCGCGAGGTGATGGCGTATCACGAAGACAACCACATTCCGGCGGCATACATGATTTTGTCGGACCAGAACCCGAGCAATCCGCAACGTTGTTATGTGACTGATTTCTTAAACCATAGGACGGGATTCATCTGCGGGTCGGAGGGCTTTGCCAGAAAATATGACTTGCCGGTGCTTTATTACGAAGTCGTAAAGGAAAGGGTAGGGAAGTACCGCGTTGACGTGAAGATCATCACCGAACATCCGAACGAGCTGCCCGAAGGAGCCGTGATGCAGAAATACGTTGAATATCTTGAAGAAACGATAAGAAGAGAACCTGCGTTCTGGCTTTGGAGCCATCGCAGGTGGAAGCATAAGTTTGATTAGGGAAGGATAAGGTACGGACGGTTTGTTCGACGGAAACAACTGTGAAATGCTGTTTTACAGCAAAGGCACCATATAAATGGGCAGGAATTGACATCCGTTTTTTTCGATGAAATCCATGTAATGGATAATGTAAGGTTGATGTATCTGTGTGGGGAACTTCTTCCTGAATTTTTCCAAGGAGGAAAGCGTGTAATTTTTCCCGGACTTCACCTCAATTGGACAGATGTTATGGGCGTTTGTCAGCGTTGGTTTCTCCACAAGAAAATCTATCTCCATGCGATCTTCCGCCACGTCAGAACTCTTGCTGTAGAAATAGAGTGAATGACCGCTGGCAACTAACATCTGTGCCACGATGTTCTCCACCAACATTCCCTCGTTGATTTCAAGTTTGTCGAGCATCAGCTTCTGGTATAATTCCTCACCTTGAATGAGCTTCTCGTCAAAAGCATGTGAAATGAGTAGGCCAGTGTCGCCCATGTAGCACTTGAACGTAAGGTCGTCACGTTTAAGTTTCATGCCGACCTGCGGCTCGGTGACATTGTTGCATGTGTTGATGAACCGAGCATCTTTCAGCCACAGAAACGATGATTCGTAACTTCTGTATCGTGCGCCTTTTGCCATTTCACTTAGTCTGAATCTCTTCTCATGTTTCTGAAGTTCGCCTGGTATCTGGTCCCAGACGGCCTTCACCTTCTCGGTATATCCTTTCACGTGCTTGTCGATGCTTTTACGATAGAGCGACAGGATGTCACGTTTCGTGACATCGACTTTCTGGAAATTTTTCGTTTCAATGAACTTCAGAACTGCCTGTGGCATTCCACCAACGATGAGGTATTCCCTGAACAAAGTCATAGTCTTGCGGTGCATGGGTCCCATTGGCAGTTTGTTCTCGAAGCAATGCCTTATGAATGGGAATGTCATCTCGTCGCCTGTCGCCCAAAGGAATTCCTCAAAATCCATCGGGTTCATCTGCAAGGGCCGTTCCTCTGATGGTATGAGGATGTCCTGTGTGTTCTCATTGATGCTGACCAACGAGCCTGTTTCTATGTAGTCATAGCGCCGGTCGGCGACAAGGTGCTTGATGGCCTGTCGCGCCATCGGGTATTTCTGAACCTCATCAAATATGATAAGAGACTGTCTTTCAAAAAGTTGAACTCCCGAAACATTTTGAAGGAATATCAGGAAAGTGTCGGTTTCATTCAGATATTCGTCGAACACCGACTTCATGGCTTTGCTGATATGGGAGAAATCGACAAGTATGTACGATTTGTATTCATTTCGGGCGAATTCCTCCACAATGTAGCTTTTGCCCACACGCCGTGCGCCCTCGATGAGGAGTGCCACGGCACCTTGCTCCTCGTTCTTCCATTTCAGAAGTTCATCATAAATCTTCCTTTTCATGTGCAGATATTTTCGGCGCAAAAATACAAAAAAAACACCAAACCGAGATTTTTTTCTTAACTATTTTGCACCAAACCGAGATTTTTTAACCGTGTTGTTTGCACCAAACCGAGATTTTTGATTTGAAAAAATCGAGTATCAAGTATGCAAATGTTATCAATGCGACAATTCTCAATGCCTTGAATTTATTTTGAATATCGACGGAATATCAACTATTTACATCGTTTTCTTCAAAATTCTCTACCTGCTCCATCACCTTGCTGAAGACTTCCGGACTGTATTGCGGCGGATAGCCGTTTTTGATGAGGCAGACTTTGATGTCGAATTTGAGCTGGTCGCGGATGTTCTGGTTGTTGAGCCAGTCGGCAAAGGTGGACTTGGTGTCGATGATCTCTTTGACTTTCTTGGCCAAATTCTTGCATTTTTCGTTCAAAATGATGCCATCAACCTTCTTGTCTTCGCCATATTCGAAGTTGTATTGGTCGCGCAACGACATCAAGATGTCGTAGAAGGCCTTTTCTTCAAAGGTAAGCCCGATTTTGCGGAAACTCTCGCGGCTGGCGTTCATCTCTTGCAGAATCTTCAACGCCTGGTCGGTGGCGTTTTTGATGATGCTCTCGGTGGCCTCGTCCTGTGTCTGCCCGGCCTCCTCAATAGTGAGATGCTTGCGGCGCTCGTGGTACTCCTCTATAGTCTTTTCGATCATTTCCTGGAATGACTTGGCTGCTACCTGATTCACCTTGCCGTACTCCTTAATCTGCTTTTTCAGCATCTTGATCAGAATCTCGAGTTTGGTGGCGGGCATCTTGATGTCGGACAGTTTCTCGTAATATTCCGGACTGAAGATGTCTTCCTGCTCGCCGCTTTCCAGCACGCTTTCCACTTTGTTGTAGAGCAACGCCTCTTCCACCATCTTCGCCACATTGCGGTTCATCGTGTACGTGTCAAGCTCGGTGGTGCCGCTCATCTTGCGCACGAAGCCGGCAATGGCCATGAAACATTGCGCCAAGGCAGATTCCTCTTCGCCCAATTCGCCAGAAGGCTGACAGATGTCGTAAGCCGTGCGCATGCGTTTTACGCAATTCAGGAAATATGTTTTGAAAGAAACTTTTCGGTTGGCTTTTCGACCGTCGATGTTCAGTTCCCGCGTAGAAGCAAAAACGTATTCCGCAGCTTTGGCCAACAGCCTATAACGTTCTATTGGGTCGCAGTTGGGATTAATAAACGGCTTCAGGTCGTAGTCGGCGAACTGCTGTTTGAGGATGCCCAGCTCGTCGCGGAAGGCGCGCGTGGCCTGCTCCACATCGTCGGCGGTAGGCGCCACGGAAGTCTCTCCGCCATAAATTTTCATCGCTTCGCGCATATTGTCGCGAATGCCGATGTAATCTACAATCAGACCGTATTCCTTGCCCGGGAACTTGCGGTTGACACGACTGATGGTCTGTATGAGGATATGTTTCTTCAGCGGCTTGTCGTTGTACATATAGGTGAGCGACGGCACATCGAAGCCGGTAATCCACATATCTACTACGATGACGATATGGAAGTTGGATTTTTCCTGCTTGAAAGCAGCGTCAAAGTTTTCAGAACGCTTGTCGTTGGCAGCGCCGCCCAGATAGTTGTACATCTCCGGCTCGTCGTTGCTGCCCACGCTCGAAACCATCGCCATAAACGGCATCGGCTTCAATTCTCTGAGTTCTTCGTCCGTTACACCAATGCCGTCGGGATGTTTTTTCTCCTCAAACCATTCGGGATATTTGGCTTTGAACTGCTGCAGCAACGCGTAGGCAATCGGTCGGTTAGAGCAGACAATCATCGCCTTCTGGATGCGGTCGGGATCGCCGGCGCAGGCAGCCACATAATGGTCGTGGATGTCGATGGCCAGTCGTTCCAGACGCGAAGGCTCGCCGAGGATGATTTCCATGGAGCTCATCGCCCTTTTACTGGCTTCGATGTCGTCGGCGGTGGCTCCGTCGTCGGCGCAGTGCTTGTAATAGTTCTCAATTACCTTTACTTTTTTGTCGTCCAGCAGCACTTTGGAGATGCGCGGATGGTATTTGATGGGCACGGTCAGTCCGTCGGCCACGGCCTGGTCCATCGTATAGCGGTCGATTTCATCGCCGAAGGTCTGGTAGGTTTCGGCGATGGGCGTGCCGGTGAAGCCCACGAACGTGGCGTTGGGGAAGGCTTCCTTCAGCACTTTGGCGTAAGGTTTGGAGACCATCGCCCGCATATTTTCGTCGGCGTCCTTGCTGAACTGTATCTGGCGCGAACGCTCTAACTGCGTGCGGTGCGCCTCGTCGGAGAAACAAATGATGTTGTTGCGGCTGTTGATGAGCCCGATTTTATCTTCCTCGCGGTCGCAGAATTTCTGGATGGTGCAGATGTAGAAACCGCCGCTTTGCCGCGCTCCCAATTCCTCTCTCAACTTTTTTCTGCTTTTCACAATCGAGACTTCGCCGAGATTCAAAAACTCCTTGCTCTTGGTGAAGAGCTTGGCACCCTGTTTCTGCAGTTCTTCCCGATCCACAATCAGAATGATGGTGGGCGAGCCGATTTGTGGAATATCGGTGCAGCGAAGGGCTAACTGGCGGGCCAGGAAAGCCATCGTGAAGGTTTTGCCACAACCTGTCGCACCGAAGTAGGTTCCGCCTTTGCCGCTTTGCTCCACTACCGATTTTACAATGCTCTGCTTGAGCAGCTTGGAGGCGAAAAACTGCGGATAACGGCAAACGATTTCGCGCTCCTCGCTGTCGTAGATGCTGTCTTGGAAGTAAATGTAGTCGCGGAAGATTTCGAGGAAACGCGCAGGCGCATAGACGCCTTGTACCATCGTTTCGGTTTCGGCGAAGGGCAGAACAGATACTTTGTCGCCGTCGTTTACGCGACGCCAGGCATAGAAATGCTCGTAGGGCGTGCGCACAGTGCCGAGGCGGGTTTTCACGCCGTCGCTGATGCAGGCTAACGGACAGTAATGCAACAGATGCGGAATGTCGCGCCAGTAGCGGATGTTGATTTGCTCCCATGCATTGAAGATGGTGGCGTGGGCATCGGCGGGATTTTTGAGCTCGATGACGCACAATGGCATACCGTTGACGAACAGCAGCACGTCGGGACGGCGGTTTTCCTTCTGGCCGTTGTTGGTGTATTCCACCACAAACTGGTTGACCACGCGGAAGATGTTGTTCTGGGGTTGCTCGAAATCGATGAGCGGCACCATCTGCGCCAGACCGTTTTGCGGTGTGAACTGCACGCCGTCCACCATCCAGCCATACACTTTGTGCAACGTGGCGAAGTCGTTCTCGGCACCGGCCAGACGGAGGTTGTCGTAGATTTGCGTAACCTCCTCTTCTGTAAATGAAGGATTGTTTTCCGTAATAAACTGCTTGAAATCCTCCGCGATGAGCACTTCGCTTTTGCTGCGGTGGATGTCGCTGCCGGCGGTATATCGCCACCCCGCGTTCTCCAGGAACCCGATGAAGGCATCCTCGAACTCGCTTTCGCAGTAACGGCCGTTGTAATTGGTGAGCTTGGACATAAATTATACCTTATAAATCTTTACATTTTGAATACAAAGTAATCAGATGATTCACTGACATATCAATTAATGGCTCATACATAAAACTGTTTAAATGAATTAACTCAGGAGTCATCATGTTAACTTCTTCAATAACAGATGCTTTTGAATCGTTAGGACAAAATTCCTTATACTTTCGTGTCCAATTTCCTGTTTGATTACTTGAGGTTTTAAAATCATTTTCAGTTTTCCCCGCTTTAATCATTGCATCATGCATATATTGTTCTGCTAACAATCTTATTGCAATAGATAGAACTATTTTGTTTTCAATTTTTATTGAATTAAGATTTTGAGCTGCTACAATTGCATCCGCAGTTTTCATCACCAAATCATAAAATTTGTCTAATGTTTTATTATGCTTAATTCCTTTATTTTGTGTGAATTTTTCCATAATATTAGCAACTTCCGTTATCGTAATTGATTTGGTGTCGTTTTTTTGATGCAGGCAAGACGTCAATTTCAAATAATCTGAAGATTCTCCTTCTGTATATTCAATTAAATTTCTGACAAAAGGAAGCATGCTAATGAATATTTTATCGTCATCGTCATGACCAATAAAAGCATTCACAAAGACATTCCCAGTGTATTCACCTTTATTAAATTGGATATGACGTTTTTCATTTTTTTCGACCAACCACAGATTTTCACCACGCACATCTAATCTTAAAGAAACAGTTCTATAAAAATCATAATTATGAGTTAGAATTAAAAAACAGAAGTTTTTGTCCAATGATAAGTCTTTTATGTACTCAATAATCGCATATTTATTTTGATAATCAAAGGATTCGGAAATATCATCCATCACCAACAATGTTTCTTGATTCGTAGATTTTCGGGATTCCATATCAAAAATAAACTGCAAAATGATAAAAGCTCTTTTCTCACCACGGCTCAATATCAAGTCAAGTTTATCTTTCTCTGTATCAACAGCATTGCCGTTTTCATCATCATAAGAGAATTTTAATTTTGCGGCTTCTGACTTTAGAATAATATCTTCTTGGTTATCAATAGAAACATGAAAAGGAACATGAAATCTTGACTCGTAAAGTTCAATTATATCTTTCCATTTGTCCTTTTGCTCTCCTGCCTTGGTAATTACACTTTGCAAATCCGATTTATTTTCATCAAATACTTTCTTGTATTCATCAAGAAATGGTTTCACATCTTTAAAATAAAGATGTCCCAACCAAACTTTTTTCTTGAAATCATCGTAATTTACTATTTCTGCAATCCATTCCGGATGATTTTCAATAACGCTTTTAAAACCTCTTAAATCTGCATTCTTATCAATCGCTTTTGTGATACTATCAAAAATCTTTTTTAGATTCTTGTCGTTTAGAATTTTATCTTGTTCTTCCTTGATTTTCTGTTTTAAAGCATCAGTTGATGAAATTTCTTCCTGATTGCTTAACACAATTTTATGATCAACTGCAAAAAAAGATTCATCTTCAACACTTCCACAAAGTTGAGAGGCTTGAAAAGTTCCAAAACTATGACCATTCTTCTTTTGATAAAATGTGGACTGCGATAGCAAATCATCATATTTTGCGATGTAGTTTTGAAGATCATGTTTATATTTCTCGACAAAACCTTTTACTGCACCTTTTTTATCAAATACATCGTTATATCTAAATTCGTAATGGGAAAAAGGAACTGTCAATTGAGAATAAAGATCATCAAGAATAGAAAAAATATTACCTTTCCCTTTAGAGCTAAAAGTTTCTAAAAGTTCTTTTTCGCAGTCACTACTTTGTGAAACCGTCTTTAGCTTGGTCATCAAAGCATCTTTTTCTTTTGTTATTTTCGCATAGATGGCATCATACTTGTCTTTTAAATCCTTGCTGGCTAAAAAATTTACAAATGCAGCAGAAGAATCAATTTCATCATCACCATTAATGACATAGATCATTTGAGGGGAAATGTCATTATCATCAATTTTTACTTCGTATTTGGAAACCAATGAGCTATTCAATCTATCACTTGGCTTATTCTTACCTATTTCAATACACTTCATTGTATTGGCAAACGAAGTCTTCATTGTTCCATTTGGCGCATAGATAAGCTGAATTTTACCTTTATCAAACTTAAAATCTTGTTTCAATTCTTTGATTCCAAAACAGTTTTCCCAATCTAAACTTAATTTATTCATATTTTAACCTCCTATAATTTTATTCATATTTCCTCCGTCCGCCGCACCAATGCCGGGCAAATCATTTTCAATTCTTTCCCCCTTCCTCAATGCTTCCCTTTATCAGTATCGGACAAAGGTCTTTAATTTGCGATTTGAGTTGCTCGTTGATGCGCTTGCGCTCAAGGTAACATTTGTATATGTTTGAAATGGATTTTTGTATTTCTATTTTGGGAATTGGTATTTCTATTTCTTCCATTAATGAATAATCAAAAGTTTGTCTAACACCTGAGGCATAAAAGTATGCGTATCTCTTAAATTCATCCCTTTTTAACCACATAACTAAATATTCTGGCAATAAATAATTTTCATCACAAGAAAACACCTCATAAATAGGTGAACATACAGCAGCTGTTTCACCATAATATGCATGTAATGCTCCAGTTAAGACATTATACAGGGGAGGAGCATAACAAATGTCCCCATATTTCAATTTTTTGTAATTACGCAATGATTCATTTGGATCCTTTTGAGGCTCAATGAAACCATCTTTTCCTATGCCTAAAACTTTTTGAATTTTTTCATCAGTATTTTTAGATTCTTTAAAAATATAAGGACCAATCTTTTCGCAGGGCATATTTCTTCTCAAATCCTCGATATACCCGTCGCAGACGAGTTTCAAATCCTCTAAGCCGCGCTCGTAGTTTCGCTGGTTGGCCAACATCGCGTTATACACGTCCACGTACTTCTGCTGGATGGCAAGCGAGGGAAGGGCGATTTCGATGTCGCAAAAATCTTCCCAACTGAAAGTCTCACGGGCTGAACCCCACGAATTGAATCTTGAATACCTGTCGAATTCCGGACGATTGAAGTACATAAACAAATAGTCGGAAAGAAGCAAATCTGCTCTTTTTATGCTGAAAACCACATACGAAGATGAAACAATGTATGTGTTTTCAGTCGTGTTATGTGCTAATGTGATTTTTTCACCATTTCTTGAAGTGACCGTAACATAAGCGAAGAAATCAGGTTTTACGAGGATATACGGAGTGAGCGATACGCCTTGCATATCGGCTTTGGTTTCAATAAAAATCTTCTGAATAGAAATTCCTTTCACATCTTCTATGGAATAAAGACCTTGGGAATTTCTCTCGTCTTCGAGTTGTATCAGCTCGCCCAATTTATATTTACTCAATGCCATAGCCAATCCCCGCTAACTATTTATAGAGACAAGTCTGTTGATTTCTTCTTCAGTCGGCAAGCAGTGGCTTACCTCGTAAGATGCGACGCCCACGGGGACATTGACTGCTTTCAAAGCCCATTCAACCGAAAGGCGGTCTTTTTTCTTGCACAAAAGCAAACCGATGGTCGGGTTGTCAAAATCCTTCTTTATGGTTTCGTCAACAGCAGTAACATAAAACTGAAGTTGCCCCATAAAAGCAGGTTCAAAGTCCACATTCTTCAATTCTACAACCACATAACAACGCAATTCAAGATGATAGAAAAGCAAATCTATGAAATAATCCTTGTTTTCAGTCGAAATCTTATACTGATTCCCGACAAAAGAAAAGCCTTTGCCCAATTCGAGAAGCACATTCTTGATGCTTTCAAGCATTTGTCTTTCAATATCTTTTTCTGAAATTTTTTCTTTCAAGCCCGCCAATTCAAACACGTATGGGTCTTTCATTAAATCAGAAGCGAGTTCGCCTTGCACTTGAGGCAACAACGCTGGGAAATTGGTGAGTTTTTTCGAATTATCGGCTTGTCGTTCATATAACTTCAAATCAATTTGATGGTCCAGCACCACTTTGCTCCAACCGTTTTCCAATGTTTTTTCCGCATACCACAAACGCTTCTCCATCACTTTTTCCTTCTCAATCAATATGCAATTATGCGTCCATGGCAATTCTGCCACCGGCGGTGGCAGAATTGGGAATTCCTTGTATTCTTCGTAGAATTTCTTCATTCTAAAGAGATTTCTGACAGAATACCCTGTCGCATCCGGAAAATCAAGTTTCAGTGCCGAAGAAAGAGTTTCAACAAATTGATTCCCATATCTTGAATTTTCACTTATGATTTGCCCGATTCTATAGTACATTGAAATCAATTCTCTATTGGCGTTTTCAAATATTCTGTTTCTTGTTGACAGAATATCTCTCTTGATTGCGTCAATGATTCCGATTACATTTTTGTCGATATTCATCTTGATTTTTGTTTATGAAACTGCAAAGATACCAAATTATTCAATCCCATAGCCAATCCCCCTGAATGCTTCTTCGAGCATTTTTTGCGACTGCTTTTCGGCAGCCATAATCTGTTTCATTTCGTTCTGTATGCGTGCCATCTCCGCCGGATAGTCGATGTCAAGGTCGTGGTCGATGAACTCGATGTACTTGCTGGGCGTGAGGGTCCAGTTCTTGCTCTCGATTTCGGCAATGCCCACGCTGCGGTAGAGCTCCGGCACTTCGTATTTTGTTCCGTCGGTGCCTTCGCCTTGCCAGGTGTGGTAAATCCGGGCGGCACGCTCTATCTGCTCGGGCAGCAAACGCACCTTCTTTTTCTGCTCGTTCTTCACCGGGTTCTCGTTCCACTGGCGCAGGTCCATAAAAAGAACCTCGTACTCGCGGTTGCGCAGTTTCGTACCGTGGTAATCGCCGCCTTTCTTGTTCTGGTTCAGAATCCACAGCGTCACGCTGATGTCGGTGGTGATGAACAGCTCCCGAGGCAGAACGATGATGGCTTCCACTTTGTCGTTCAGTATCAGCCGCTTGCGGATTTCCAAAGTGTCGCTATCGTTCAGCGCGCCGTTGGCAAGCAGGAAACCCGCCACGCCATCGCTCGGCTTCAAATGCGAGAGAATATGCAGAATCCAGGCATAGTTGGCATTGCTCTCAGGTGGCGTGGCATAGTCGGCCCAGCGGGCATCGTTTTTCAGATTGTCGTTGTACCAGCCTTTCAGGTTGAACGGCGGATTGGCCATGATGTAGTCGAAATACAACCCCCTGTGCAAATCGTTTGTGAAGGAAGAGTCGTAGGTTTCGCCCAGATTGTGGCTGAGTCCGCGCAGGGCAAGGTTCATCTTCGCGAGACGGTAGGTGGCCGACTCCTTTTCCTGTCCGTAAATGTTGATGCAGTTCACGTCGCCCTGCTTGGCTTTCACTAATTCGGCACTCTGTATGAACATACCGCCGGAGCCGCAGGCCGGGTCGTAAAGCGTTCCTTCGTAGGGCTCAATCATTGAGGCGATGAGCTGCACCACATCGTGCGGCGTGTAAAACTCGCCTTCTTCCTTGGTGGCGTTCACCGCAAACTCTTTCAGAAAATACTCATAAACGCGGCCAATCAGGTCCTTCTCTTCACCAAAGGCCTTGTGACTGATTTTGTTCACTTCGTCCACGAGTTTCTTGATGTCGTTGGCTCCCAGATTGCGGGTGGTGAAAGTGCCTTCAACGAAGCATCCTTTCAGTTGCTTGGAATCGGTGGCAATGCTGTGCAGGGCGGTGTCGAGCGCCACGTTGAGTTGCGGTGCCGGCGTGTTGATGATCTTCGACCAGCGCGCCTCCGGCGGCAAGTTGTAAGTTCCATCGGTGAAGGTGGCATCGTCAAAAAACGCTTTTATGATTTCTTCATTGTCGGGGTCCAGTCCCTTATCTTTCAGTTGATAACGGAGTTTGGCCACGCCATCCTCGTATTTCTCTCCGATAAAGCGAAGGAAAATGAGCGTGAGCATCATATCGCGTTTTTCAAAAAACGACCCCGAGTTTCGTGCCGCACGCAGAATGTCGCGGCAATTGAACAAAATATTGTCAAGGTTGATGACGTTTTCGGTAGATTTTTTTGCCATAGTTCTACATTTTACAGGGTTGAGAAACAATTGCAAAAATAAAACAATAATACAAATTGTTAATAAATTTTTACAAATAATGTTTCTCTGAACAAAACCGGCCAACTTGGTGAACGAAAACCGATCAATCGGAAGTCTGAAGGACTGACATTGAAAGTGTAAATGAAACTTGACAGGAAAATATAAAGACCTCCGTTATTGCCTTAACCGAAAATCTCCTTGTACCTTTTGTTGATTTTCTCGTAAGTCTCAACGTAACACCTGAAAAACCCTTTCGTGTCTTTGGTGATGTAAGGCTCGGAGAGTTCTATCTTGTTGATTTTCTCGAAGTCGTAGCCGCCGTTGACCTTCCAGCCCCAGTCATCGAGGAAGCCGATGTGGATCGCGTCTTTCGGGCAGAAAAACGAACATCTCATGCACATCAGGCAGTGATGACGGAATCTGATGGTCCCGTCGTTGTCTCGGTAGATGTTCTTTGTCGGGCAGCGCCGGATGCACAGGTTGCAGCCGATGCATTTGTCTTTGTCAACTTTGTAAAGGAAAGAATTGATATCGCCGCCGATATATTGCGGTCTTGAAACGACGCTTGAGACGATGCGCGGCCAGAGTTTGTAGCGTTTTTTGTTCGGGATGTTGTTTTTGATTTCGTAAACGAGGATTTCAAGCAATTTGTCGTCCATCATCAGCATCTCTTTCACGAGTCTGTCGTCGAAACGGAAATGAATGTTGTACGGCATGATGAAATGGTATTCGTTGTTGACGACAACGCCGTCTCTTCTCAATTTCCTCAGGAAATATTTTGACGATGCGTCATTTGCGTGCTGTGTCTCGCCAGATTGTTTGTAGATGAATGCCTTCAAGCCTTTCGGGAACTTCTGTTTCCTGATGAATTTGAGGAAAGGCCACGGGGCGCAGTAACCGTAAATCGGATGTCCGAGGCCGACGATGTCGTATCTTGAAAAGTCGAGACGCTCGTTGTTCAACGGGTCAATCTCGTATGTGTCAACGACATGGCCCTCGCGCTCAAGTTTCGCCTTCAGCAAACCCGTCAGATACCTCGTGTTGTAAGTCCCCGTGAAATAAAGAAGTAGGCAGTTCATAAAACTTAATGTTTTTTCAAATTCATTCTTGATAAATAAGTAGAGACGCGTTTAAAAATGTAGAGGCGCGGCATGCCGCGCCTCTACCAATATCGTCTGACGTTAGTCGTCATTCATTATTTTGCGCGGTCGGCTTTGATTGCCGCCTGTGCCGCTGCGAGTCGTGCGACCGGCACGCGGAACGGCGAGCATGAGACGTAGGTGAGGCCGCAGCTGTAGAAGAACTCCACTGATGCCGGGTCGCCGCCGTGTTCGCCGCAGACACCGCACTTGAGGTTGTTTCTCGTTGAGCGTCCGCGTTCGACACCGAGTCTGACAAGCTGTCCGACGCCTTCCTGATCCAGTGTGTTGAACGGGTCGGCTGGGATGATCTTGTTGTCGATGTAGCTGTGGACGATGGCGTTGACGTCGTCGCGTGAGAAGCCGAATGTCATTTGTGTGAGGTCGTTGGTTCCGAATGAGAAGAACTGTGCGACTTCCGCGATCTTGTCGGCGACCAACGTGGCGCGTGGGATCTCAATCATCGTGCCATAGAGGTAGCTGATTGTGACATTGTACTGTTTCTCAACCTCGGCCTTGACGCGTTCTGCGATGGCTTTCTGGTGCTCAAGCTCCTTGACGTTGATTGTGAGAGGAACCATGATTTCGAGATGCGGGTTGTTGCCTTCCTTCATCAGCTGGGCTGTTGCCTCGAACAAGGCGCGGAACTGTGTCTCTGAAATCTCAGGATATACGATGCCGAGACGTACGCCGCGGAGACCCATCATCGGGTTGACTTCGTGCAACGCGTCGATGCGTTTCTGAAGTTCCGCAAGTTCCATGCCACGTTCGTTGGCGAGCTCGATTTGTTTCTCAAGTACGTGAGGCACGAACTCGTGGAGCGGCGGGTCCATGAGGCGGAATGTGACAGGTTTGCCGTCGAGGACTTTCAGTGTTGCTTTTGCCGACTCGCGGATGTAAGGCTCGAGTTCCGCCAAGGCTGCGATACGTTCTTCTGTGCTGTTCGCAAGGATCATGTTGCGCAGTTTCGCGAGAGGTTTCTCGCTGTTCTTGCCGTAGAACATGTGTTCGATACGGAAGAGGCCGATGCCTTCGGCGCCGAAGCTGACGGCTTTCTGTGCGTCGTCAGGGTTGTCGGCGTTGGTGCGGACACCCATCTTGCGGTATTTGTCAACGAGTTTCATGAACTCCTGGAAACGCTGGTTCTCTGTGGCGTCGATGGTCTTCACCGAGCCGTCATACACATAACCTTTTGTTCCGTTGAGGCTGATGATGTCGCCTTCTTTATATGTCTTGTCGCCGATTCTCACGATGCCTTCCGCTTCGTTGATATGTACTGCCTCGCAGCCGACGATGCAGCATTTGCCCCAGCCGCGAGCCACGAGTGCTGCGTGTGAGGTCATGCCGCCTCTCTGTGTGAGGATGCCGTCGGCGGCACGCATGCCTTCGACGTCTTCAGGGTTGGTCTCTTCGCGGACGAGGATGTTGGCCTGTTTCGCTGCGCGGAACTCTTTGGCTTTCTCGCTGCTGAGGGCGATGCGTCCCACTGCGCCGCCAGGACCTGCCGGCAGACCGTGGGCGAGGATGCTCTTGTTCTTCTCGTCTTTAGCGTCGAGGATAGGGTGGAGGAGCTCGTCAATCTGGTTCACGCCGAGTCTCATCACTGCGGTGGCCTCGTCGATTCTGCCTTCATGAAGCATGTCGAGAGCCATGTTGACGGCGGCGACGCCTGTGCGTTTGCCGACGCGGCACTGAAGCATGTAGAGCTTGCCGTCCTGGATGGTGAACTCGATGTCGAGCATGTCTTTGTAGAAGTCTTCCAATGTGGCGCGGACGTCGCAGAGTTCCTTGTAAGTCTCCGGCATAAGCTCCTGCATTGAAGGCATGGCTTTGTTCTTCTCGTTCTTTGTGTCGTCGTTCAACGGGTTAGGTGTTCTGATACCGGCAACGACGTCTTCGCCCTGTGCGTTGATGAGCCATTCGCCGTAGAACTTGTTGTCGCCCGTGGCGGGGTCGCGTGTGAAGGCGACGCCTGTGGCTGAGTTCTCACCCATGTTGCCGAACACCATCGTCTGGACGTTCACCGCCGTGCCCCAGTCTTCCGGGATGCCTTCGATTCTTCTGTAGGAGACGGCCTTCTTGCCGTTCCAGCTCTTGAACACGGCCTTGATACCGCCTTCGAGCTGAAGCTCCGCGTCATCAGGGAACTCTGTACCGAGCACTCTCTTGATGGTGGCCTTGAAGTCTTCGGCGAGCTGCTTAAGCTCTTCAGCCTTTATCTCTGTGTCTGACTTGTAGCCTTGCTTCGCCTTGAACTCGTCGAGCATGTCGTCCAAGATCTTGCGGATGCCTTTGCCTTCGGCCGGTTCCTTGTCTTCGGCCTTCTCCATGACGACGTCGGCGTACATCATGATGAGACGGCGGTATGAGTCATAGACGAAACGCGGGTTGTTGGTCTTCTTGATGAGGCCGGGGATGGTCTTTGAGCAGAGACCGATATTCAGGACGGTGTCCATCATGCCGGGCATCGACTGGCGCGCGCCCGAGCGGCACGACACGAGGAGAGGGTTCTCCGCGTCGCCGTATTTCATGCCCATGATATTCTCCATGTTCTTTATGCCTGCGTGGACTTCATCCATCAAGCCTGCTGGCAGTTGGCAGTTGTTTGCGTAATATGCTGTGCAGCATTCAGTTGTGATTGTGAGACCTGCCGGCACAGGCAAACCTAACAGACACATCTCCGCGAGGTTGGCGCCCTTGCCGCCCAACAGGTTCTTCATCTTCGAGTTACCTTCGGCCGTACGGTTTCCGAACAGGTAAACATACTTAGTTTTTTCCATCTTGTAAAAAATTATTAAAATTTAATTGATTTTCAATTACTTAAAGCGTTATTTACGCCTATTTTTTCAAGTTGCAAAGATAGGAAAAAAACATTTTGTTTTATAAAAAACTTTCATTTTTCTGAACTTATTTCTTCACAATCTTCTCCTCGAACACTTTTCCGTCGTCGAGCGTGACCTTCATCACGTACATTCCCGGCACAGCTTATTCATAACATAGTCTTTGACAGAAGCGAGATTAAAATAGAACCCGCAAAATTTGATTCCAAAGTCTCGTCAATGTATCTTGAGTCAATTGAGAGTATTGACGTGATATTTTGCGATTTAATAATTGCATCGCATTCAATCGCATTCGGTACAGCGGTGAATGCTTGATTTGTTAAAAGAGTAGAGAGTAAAGATGAAAGAGTAGTGTTGAGTGTCTTATTCGGATTATTCGTGAGATTCGTGGTGGTAATTTTTCGTGGTGACAAAATTTTTTGTGTCATGTTGCCGCTTGCTTCCTCATATTTTGTATTTTTGTAAAAATTTTTGAAATGATAAGATTTATCGGTTTTTTGGCTTTGTTAGCCATTGTGAGTGGTGTGATCCGACTCGTTAGAGGAAATGCAAAACGTTCTGATTCAAATGTTTATATGAATGGTGGTGGTTGTTCGAGGTGGTTTGGTGCCGGTATCGGCTGGGCTTTTGGCGGTCCGATCGGCGCAATAATCGGTTTCGCTCTCGGTTCAATATTGGGCGGTGGTTCCATTACTAAAGAGGATGTGAAATTCATGGGTGAAAACAAGCAGCAGCAGGATTTCACAGCAAGTCTGTTGGTGCTCACCGCTGCGGTCATGAAGGCCGACGGCGTGGTGAAGAAATCGGAGCTTGATTATGTCAAGAGGTTTTTCCTTACAAATTTCGGCCAGGAACAGGCAGAGAAATACGTTCTGATGCTTCGTGAGGTCTTGAAGCAGGACATCAATGTCGCGGATGTCAGCCGGCAGGTCGGGCGTTACATGGAATATTCGTCAAAACTGCAGATACTGCATTATCTTTTCGGGATAGCCTCCGCCGACGGGCAGGTGCATGATTCAGAGGTTGATATTATTGGCACAATCTCGAGTTATATGGGAATCTATGATAATGATTTTCAGTCGGTCAAGGCGATGTTCGTGAAGGATGTTGACGATGCCTACACGATTCTCGGTGTTGAGCCGTCGGCTGCTGACGATGAGATTAAAAAAGCGTATCGGGAGATGGCAAAGAAAAACCATCCCGACAAGGTGGCGTACCTTGGCGATGACATTCGCAAGGCGGCGGAGAAGAAGTTTCAGGAGATCAACGACGCGTACGACAAAATCAAGAAGCAGCGCGGAATGGTCTGATTGCTATTTGTACAGCCTCCAATTCAGTCCGAAAATGAATTTGTAATCTCTCACTGGATAGTGCGGCGTCGAGAAATACCTGTTATCTTTTGAGAACGAGTATATATTGGTTATTCCGACGAAAATGTTCGAGCGTTTCAGTTTGAATGTCAGGAAGAAATCGACGAATGGGTAATTTCCGATTTTGACTTCGTTCTGAAGGTGGTAAGTCCTCAATGCCGGCATATACGCATCAGCGTAATACTCTGTGAAATAGTTGATTACGAATGCCGGCTGCAATGATGAAACATTTTTCACGAGTCTGATGTTCCAGCCAAATTTTATTTTTCCGTAGAAAAGTGGCAGATGGATGACATCTTCGTTGTTTGTTTTTTGCATTGAAAGAACCCCCGAAATCTCAAACACTCTTATCTTGAAATCGAGATTGGCATACAGCGATGACACATTGACAGCACCTGTGTGTTGGGCTGGTTTGGCGTTTTCCGCGAAATAAATGTAGTGGTCTATTGTAGTGTTCTTTATGCCGACGTTGAACCATCTGTATTCGTATGAGCCTTTCAGCAGCATGTACGTTGCGGGGCTGAAGTCGTTTTCCCAGCGGAAATTATTTGAGTAATAATACGTTTCAAACCAGTCTGGCGATTTCCTCGCCATGTTGATGTCAAAGACAAGTGCGCCGATGTTTTTTTTGTAAGTGCCGAGAAATTGCTTCCATTGTCCGCAGATTCTGAAGTCTCCTGCATGATAATCGCTGAAAATCAACTCTCCGTTGCCAGTGATTCTTGTTGATTTAAACAGGTTTATTACGATTGCGGCGGATGCACGCAGGTTTGAGTATTTTCTGTCGCCGAATCTTTGGTTTGTCAGATAGTCATTATAGCCTTTGTGCTGTGTGTAGTTATGTTCGACACCGAACGAAAGGTAAAATGGTATGTCGTTTGAATATTCTCTGTAACTTAATGAGTTCCATGAAATTGCGTTTTTAATTGTGTTGAAGCTAAGGCTATCAAAAGTGAGTGACTTGTTGATGACAGAGTCAAAAGGAGTGTAAAATGTTGAAGTTGGATTTGCATCTTCATAAACATATCTATTCCTTTGGTAGTCAAAAGTGTAGTTGATTCTGCCGAGTCCGATTTTCCGTCTGGAAGTTTTTTTATGTATAATTGTATCAATGGAGTTTTTAATTGTGTCATTTACAATTAATGTATCGGATTCAGCAATATCATTGTTGTTTATTGTGGCTTTTTTACTTAGGACAAAGTGTTGGTTTATGCCGAAACCATCAACTCTGATAAGGTTTGATGCGTTAGTCAGGTTTACTTCGTAAAGGGACTTATCTGTTTCAATGTTATTTGTAAAAATGGCATCGTCAGTAATGCCGCCGCTTTCATAGTTTTGGATTTTGTTTGTAAAGTAATAAGTATTAAAGCCGTAGCGTTGGTTTTTTGTGTTCCATCTAAGATTAATCCAGAAATTGATGTTTTGTGCGTAGCTTCTTTTATAAACTGAAGGTACGTCATCGACATTAAAATACATGGTTATAAAGAATCTCGGAAGGAGTTCACGGCAGAAAGTCGCATGGAAATGTTGTTCTTTCTTGCTGCCCATCATGTAGTTTAAATCTGTAAAAGGTTGATAGACAATAGGGTATAAGATGTGTTCTTTTGTTTTTAGATATTGGCTGAAATTTGCGAGTTTATCATTGAATCCGAGAGTGGTAGGGTAGGAGAACTCAAGATTTTTGTGGGCGTGTCCTGCGTTGCTCAGAGTGTGATACGATTGGAATTGAGGGTCAGCAGGGTCGAAGAATGACGCTCCGAGCGTTGTGGTGTCCCAAACGTGAATATTGCCAAGTTGTTGGTTTTCAAGTCTTTCATAGAAATATCTGACTAAAGTTGAATCGACATTTATTGAGTCATTTTCATGAAAAAGACTTCTTGCTGTCATTGATAAGTGACAGAAAATCAAC
Organism: Bacteroidales bacterium; assembly: GCA_024400295.1. GTDB lineage: Bacteria > Bacteroidota > Bacteroidia > Bacteroidales > F082 > Limimorpha. The sequence continues at coordinate 30,502 of JAKSNA010000031.1, forward strand.
GTTGTTAATATGATAAATTTATAATTTTTCACGCCGCAAAGATAGCAAAATTAGTTGAAAGGCTGGCGAAAAAAATGAAAGGAAACGGTTTGAGGTAAAACGAGGCAGAGATGGGGCAAGTCCCGTCTCTGCCTTTTGAAAACTGCCTCTCTCTTCCTTGACAAGGCAGGTTAAATTCTAAGAACTACCGAGCGGCGCACACGGGCCGGACCGATTGCCCATATTCGCGGTAGTCGTTGTTCGTGTTCACGTTACCGGAATAGAAGTACAAGTCGTACGCGTTGTCCGTGTCGGCGATGCGGAGCGAACTCGACCAGTAGTAGCCGTGGGAACCCGCTTGGTGGGGGCTGTCGCTATAGCTCTTATAGCCGGCGGCAGGCAGGAATATGCTCGTGCCGGTAGAACCTGTGACGCGATAGCCGTTCTTTCCGTCCTGAGTCGTCCATGTCCACGTGCAGTCGGTCAATTCATGCATCTCATCGTATGTCGGCATGCGCCACGCACCGCCCCAGTTCGCACGGGCAGCATCGTCTGCCAGTTCGAGAACCCTCTTGTTGTCAACAGTGCCGTGACTCGAATCCGTGTTGTACTTGGTGAGGGTGTTGTACGAACCGTTGCACCACTTGTAGGTGCTCCAATTGTACGTGCTTTTTGTCTCCGTCTCGCCCCAGGCGAAGTAGTCGCCGTAGTCCTCTGGCTTGCTCGCGCCTACGTTGCATGTTGCCCACAGCGTGCCGCTCGGGAGGCCGAGGTCAACGTATGCGTGGCCATTGATTTCGCCGCCACCACCGCTCAGCGTGGTGAAGCTCTTCTGCTCGCCGTAGCCTGTGCCTCTGCTGTTGGTGGCGTACGCACGAATATAGTACGTAGTATTTGCCCAAAGCTCCGTGATGCTGCTTGTAAAACTGCCTGTCCCGCTGCCGTTAGTGGTATGCGAGTTGGAGACCAACGGATTCGGCGACGTGCTCCAGCACACGCCTCGGGCTGTCACGGTGGCTCCGCCGTCAGATGTCACATTACCGCCGCAGGTGGCAGTGGATCGAGTGATATTCGAAACGGAAGACGTGGTGACAGTCGGTACAGACACACGCGATGTGATGAAAATTTTCTGTTCGCCGTAACTCGTGCCTTTGCTGTCGGTAGCATACGCACGAACATAGTACGTAGTATTTGTCCAAAGCCCCGTAATGCTGCTCGTGAAACTGCCCATCCCACTGCCGTCAGTGGTGTGCGAGTCGGAAACAGTCGGATTCGACGATATACTCCAGCACACGCCGCGCTCGTCACAGTCGGCACCGACGTATGCACTCACGACAGCACTGAAACCGGTTATTTCGGTAATCTCATTCGTTTTTATATTCACAAGCTCGCCACTCGGCATTTCAGGATCCTTCCTGCACGATGCCATCATAAGAACTATGAGGCCTATCATCGACATTTTCGTTATTATCGTTTTCATGATGGATTTTGACTATTTGACTATTTGACAATCTTTTTGACTTTTTGACTTTTTGACTTTTTGACTTTTTGACTTTTTGACTTTTTGACTTTAGACTTTAGACTTTTGACTTTAGACTTTTGACTTTCTACTTCCTCTTAAGACAGAACCCTATTCCGACCTTAATTTCCATATAATCTGTCCCTATTGTCGTCACGCCGGCGGAGACGCTGAAGCCTTTTATGTGCGCCATCAGACCTGCATCGAAGGAGACACCTTTGTAGGCACCACTTGGCGGTTCAGCCAATCTGCCGTCGTCCATCTTCCAGAGCAGCGTGCGTTTGCCATATCCCACACCGGCGTAGAGATACAGCGGACATCCGAGTTTGTACATTCCACCAGCCGTAACAGAGAAGCGCGAAGTCACCTTCTCCTTGAAGGAATATGACAACGGTGCGTCTTCACCTTCTATCAAACCGTTCTCATCACATGTCAGGTCGGCTTTGGAGAAGTTGAAGTTCGTCATGACGCTTGCATACCAGCCCCATTGTTTCACCTGTCCGATGGTGAGGCCGAACGACGTCTGCGGCGCTGTTGAAAGCGCTCCGTCGAGGAGCAGGAAATTCACGCCGTCTGGCTCCCGGTTCGAGGGTGTCTCCGCTTTTACCCCGAAC
>JAKSNA010000032.1 GCA_024400295.1 Bacteroidales bacterium
CGGTCGCTCACAAGGACGGCGTCGTTTGGGGGAACAAAAATATTTAGTGTGTTGCGGCAAAGCCGCAACCCACTAAATATCAATTATTTAAAAACAACGTCATTGCGACCGAGCGCAGCGAGTGGAGCAAACTCCGACTAATATACAGCTCCGACTTTAACAGCAAGTGGAGCAAACTCATGTTGATAAACAATTTAGAGACGGGGCATGCCCCGTCTCTAAATTTTAAAAAACCGCCTCGCTCTCTTCCTCGACAAGGCAGGTTAAATTCTAAGAACTACCGCACGGGGCGCACAGAGTACCCGAGGTACCGAAAGTTGTAGCCCTGCGGACGCACACTGCCCGAATTGAAGTGCATGTTGTGCGCGTTGTTGGGATCGGACGAGTAGAGCGAACTCGACCAGTAGTAGCCGACGGAACCCGTAGCGCCCACGTCCGTGCCATCGCGGTAGCCCGCAGCCGGGAGGAAGATGTATTTCGTGGCATCTTTCTTGCTCGCAAACTTACGACCGTACACACCGTTTTCCGTAGTCCATGTGCAGACCGTGTTATCGTACAACTCTTTGAACTCGGCACTCGTAGGCATACGCCAGTCACCGCCCCAGAGCTTGGCGGCGGCATCGTCCTCGGAATCAAGAACCAACTTGTTGTCAGGGTCTCCAGTTCCAGCCCAGTATTTGGGCTTTTCTTTGGGTACGTACTTCGTGAAGATTTTCTCATTAGAGGAATTTATACCGTTGATGAACGGACAGCCATTCCAGCCGACGTTGAAGTCGGTCGATGTCACGGATTCCACGCCGCCCCACTGAAAGTAGTCGCCGTAGTCCTCGGGAGAATCCGCGCCAAGGTTGTATGTGGCCCATTTTACAGACAGTCCGAGGTCAACGTAATTCGTCACACCAACCTCTATCACCTTGTCCCTGCCGTAGAACTTGTTAGCCTTTATGCCCTCTTCAAGAGTCGTGGTGCCTGACGCACCGCCGCCGAAGTTCAAAATCGCTGGCGACGTGACCGCTGGCACAAGCATCACGTAACGCTCACGATGGACACCTCTGAGACTGATGGATCCTGTCGTCGTGGGGTGACCGAACGTCCCGTCAAGGCCAACCGTCATGCTGTTGTATATGTTATCGCCGCTCAGGATGAGAGCACCATCATAAGGAGTGTTCGCATCTTTATTTATGAATCTGAACCGCGCCAACGCCACCTTGCTCACCAGCGTCACGTTGATACCCGTCACCATGCCGTCTGTAACAGTGCCCTCGGCTGTGCCGTAGCCCACGTGATAGGCACTCGCGTTCTTCAGCTTGCCGCCTTCCTCATAAATGTCCTGGCTCGAAAAATCAACGTCAACCGTTGTCGCGCCAACTTTCAATGTACGGGTGGCACTGCCCAAGTAGAAGAAATGGAACATCTTCTCTTCGCCCTCCGAAATGTCAGTCAGCATTACGTCGCCGCTGAATGTGCCGGTCGGGGTATTCTGGCCGCTCACTATCGTGAGGTAGCCGATGTATTTGCCGTCGCAGCCGACATAGAGCTTGTCGCCCGCGCTCCACGTTATCGTGCCCATGCTGGTGATATCAGTCTTGCCGCCAGGGCCGGCTGTTACTGTCATGCTCACCGTCGTACATTCCGGGGCGACCGGTGATGGGATTTCTACTGCAGGCTTCCTGCACTGCGTGAGCAGCACCGCCAAAGCCATAAACATAATTGCTAATGTCTTCTTCATTTTGTTTGAATTTTTTAAATTTTTAAACCTTTTTACTTTAATTTTTACTTTCCTAATTCTTTTGGCATCTCAGACGCACCGCGGTGCGTCTCTACTCTCTAATCTCTCCTCACCACTCGCTTAACGCTCCTCGCTCTTCTCTTAACTTGCGCCGCGCCGTAGCACGCGCCCGAAAGCGTCAGCAGCAGAAGGCCGGTGCCTGTCGGAAGCGGGTTGCCCTCCTCGAAGCCGACCCACGACACCTCGCCGCCCGTGTTCTCGCCGAGGTCGAGCCACGAACCGGTGCCCCCTGTGTTGTCGCCGCCGCGGTACTCGCTCTCGTCGTCAATGTAGAAGAAATTGTCGGACTGGCCATTAGCCGCCGACGGAATTGTCAGCGCGAGCAGCAAAGCCGCCGCTGAGATAATGCCCCTCATCTTTCTGAATCTCATCTCATTTAACTCCTTTCTTTTAACTGGTTAAACATTTTATTAATTAACATTGGATATTTCAATCTTCAATCCTTATATCTTGTCACCTTTCAACTCCACTCTCAAAACTTTCTAACTTTCAACTCAAAAAAGGCCCGCCGCTCCCACCACACGGCGTGCGGTGTATGATAAAGACACGCGGATGACTCCGCACCTGCAAAATATGTTATGGTGGGACGTATGTGCTTCAATGATGACGTATGCAAACGCCAAAAGCCGTCAGTCGTTGGCTGACGGCTCATATTCTTATCTCCAAAAGCCTACTAATTGATTTTCAATAACTTGCGCATAAAAGGAGGTAATATGGAACTTCAACGACGCAGTTTCACGCGCCAGAAGCCCCTGTTTACCATATGTAGCAAGTGTATTTTTCATTCGAGCGGCAAAATGACATTATTTTTTTGATTCGGCGAACATAAATCTTCATTTTTTCACCACGAATTTCATGGTCTATTTCCCCCAGTTTTCCCTGTCCAGACTACGGTATTGTATCGCTTCCGACAAATGTCCGGCATTGATTTCCAATGAGTTGTCGAGGTCGGCGATAGTGCGTGAGACTTTTAAAATCCTGTCGTATGCGCGGGCTGAGAGGTTCAGACGTTCCATTGCGTTCTTCAGCAATGCACTGCATTCCTTGTCGAGCTGGCAATATTGTTGGATGAGTTTCGTGGTCATCTGCGAGTTGCAATGGACACCCGGCACGTCGGCGAAACGCTGCGTCTGAATCATACGCGCCTTCACCACACGCTCGCGGACAACGGAGCTCTTCTCCCCTGTCTTGATTTTCGTGAGGTCCTCGAAAGGCACCGGCGTCACCTCGACATGCAGGTCGATTCTGTCTAAAATAGGACCGGAGATCCGATTCAGATACTGTTCGACGACACCAGGCTTGCAGGTGCATTCCATCGTCGGGTGGTTGTAGTAGCCGCACGGACACGGATTCATCGCGGCGACGAGCATGAAACTCGCCGGAAACTCGACTGTCTGTTTCGCCCGCGCTATCGTCACGACACGGTCTTCCATCGGCTGACGGAGAACCTCAAGGACGTTGCGTTTAAATTCGCCGAACTCGTCCAGAAACAGCACGCCGTTATGCGCCAGACTCACCTCGCCCGGCTGCGGATAAGTGCCGCCGCCGACAAGTCCGACGTACGACGTCGTGTGATGCGGACTGCGGAAAGGACGCGTCCGAAGCAACGAGACATCATTCGCCAGCAGTCCGACGACAGAATGTATCTTCGTGGTTTCCAACGCCTCTTTCAGCGTCATCGGCGGCAGGATGCTCGGCAGACGTTTCGCCAACATCGTCTTTCCGGAACCTGGAGAACCGATTAATATCACATTATGCGAACCGGCGGAAGCCACTTCCAACGCCCTTTTGATGTTCTCCTGCCCTTTCACATCGGCGAAGTCAAAGTCGTAAAAGTCGCCGTCAGGTTCGTCTTCAAGACCGAGTTTAGTCGGCTCAACATGCTGAAAACCATTGAAAAAGTTGATGACATCCATTATTGTCTCAACGCCGTAAACCTCGATGTCTTCAACGACAGCGGCTTCCTTCGCGTTTGCCTTCGGAACGATAATTCCCTTGAAGCCGTCCTCCGCCGCCTTGATTGCGATGGGCAACGCACCCTTAATCGGGTTGATGCTTCCGTCAAGGGACAGCTCGCCCATCATGACATATTTGTCGAGCATGTCGTCCTTCACCTGCTCCGATGCGGCAAGGATGGCTATCGCCAACGGGAGGTCATAATGCGAGCCTTCCTTCCTGATGTCGGCCGGCGCCATATTGATTGTGATTTTCCGTTTCGGATACTTCAACCCATTGTTACTCAAGGCCGATTCAATACGTTGCTGACTTTCTTTCACCGCGCTGTCGGGCAGTCCGACAAGAAAAAACTGAACCCCACGGTCGATGTTCACCTCAATGGTCACTGTTATTGCGTCGATACCATTCAACGCACTTCCGTAAGTTTTTACTAACATGATTTTCAAAAATAAAATGACAATACTACAACTGCACGGTCAAAAGTAACATTGTCCGTGCAAATCAAACGAACCATCAATCAAGGAGTTAGCTTGATTGCGTCATGCGAAGACTCTCTCCATACGCCTTCGCGGTTGTCATTTCATCCTTATCTTTTCGCTGGCTTATACTCCGACCGCTGGAAAATCTCCTGCTCGTCGGTCATCTCCAACAATGTCGCCAACGACATTTCATTGACAGACATAAACGAACGCACAATCTGCAGCCCGATGAAATCACCGAGCCGCGCCGGTGCGTCATGAGAGAACGCAGCCGTAAAAGGAGCCTCTCCGAAAAGCGTACGTTTTATGTCTAAGTTATTACTGTACAACATCTTATTTCCCACTACAGATGCCCAGACCTGTCCTTCATTATCTTGCGCCCATTGCATCTGTTTTGAGGAATAGCCGAGCAACACAGAGTCAGCGACAGATGGCACCATCGCCTCAATGAAATAATACATCTTCCCTCGTTCAACCATTTCCGAAAGAGCATCTTTTGTAAATTTTTTCTGATGCAGATATTTGTCATACAACGCATTAGCCAAGTCTTTCGGCAGACTCGCCGGCTGGCAACGCACCGACATGAACCTCGGCATACCTACATAATCATACACAAAGTCTTTGTTACTCAGATAATAATCAAGGCTAATCATCACATAATCAGGCGCAACCAGCACAGGCCCCGTCGCCATATCAATTCCGGAGATGTATGTGTATGTCGGCAAAATCGGCACATTAGGATAATAATAGTTGAAATGCTGGTAAACCGACTTCACCTCTCCTTCAACCAACGAAATGTCAGGGAAAGATTCTTCCACCATCTTATTGATTCTCAAACAGAAAGTATCAGTAACAAAATCTTTCATATATCTGATTTGCCCTTCGTCAATGACAGAAGGAATCAACTCCGGAAACACATCATGCAAATCCTTGAGCTTCTCGGCGAAATCAGATGTATCAAGGTCGAAAAGCGCTTTGTTGTATTGCTTTATCTTAAATTCATGTGGCTTGCAATTACTGCAATCGACATTAAGCTTATTTTTGTATGTTGCTGAATCAGAACAAGATACAAGAGCAATTCCGAGTATGAATATTAATATTTTCCTCATTTTGACGATTATTTACATTTAATCAATTCTTGTCTCAACATTTCTAATGCGGTTATTGAGGCGCGTTCGATATTGTTGCCGCGGTCCTTGCCGAAATTGCTGACTTTCGACACAACGCCATTGGGAGTCGCCACGGCGATCCACACTGTCCCGACAGGAGTCTGTTCCGTTCCGCCGTCGGGGCCGGCAATGCCCGTCGTTGCGACAGCGTAGTCAGTCTTCAACAAATTGCGCACGCCTACCGCCATTTGTTCTACAACCTGCTTGCTCACGACAGTGTGTTTTTCAACATCTAAATGATTGACACCCAACACATTCTCTTTTACTTCTGTCGCGTATGAGACAACAGTTCCCTTGAAGACCGCCGAGCTGCCAGGGATGGCAGTAATCATCTTAGCTATGGTTCCGCCAGTGCAACTCTCAGCTGAAGCAACTGTCTTACCTTTTGATTTTAAAATCCCGAAAACAGCTTCCGCAATGGAAGCCTCATCATAACCGAAAACATGTTCACCAATTATTGAAACGAGTTTATCTATCTCATTGTCAATCGTTTCCTTCAACAAGGCTTTATCAGGATGCCGTCCGTCGAGACGCAGTTTCACCATGCCGTATTGCGGCAGGTATGCCAACGAAAGGAAGTCGGGCAGGTGTTCTTCCCAATCATTAATCTTATCAGCCAAAAACGACTCGCCGACACCCGTTGTCATGACGACTTTGCTTAAATAAGGTGTCACCCTGAAATGTTCAAGAAGCATCGGAAGTATCTCTTTTTCAAATACATTTTTCATTTCAAAAGGCACCCCGGGCATCGAAACATAAACCGTCCTCCCTTTCTCAAACCACATGCAAGGTGCTGTGCCATAACGATTTGGAATATATTTGCAGGCTTTCGGGATATACGCCTGCCCTTCGTTGCGCTTGCTCATTTGATAGCCACGCAACTTGAAGATACTCATGACATTATCGTACGCATCCTGGCAAAAAACAAGTTCGGTGTTGAAAAACTTGCACATTGTAGGTTTCGTGATGTCATCGGCAGTCGGGCCAAGTCCACCGGTAATCGCAACAACGTCAACGTCCGAGCAGGCTTCCAGCGCGTCCATTATATCTTTCTCGCCATCGCCGACTGTTAAAGTTGAAATGACTTGTATTCCATTGGTTGTCAGTTTATTACCAAGCCAAGAAGCATTAGTGTTCACCACCTGGCCGATTAGCAGCTCATCACCGATTGAAATAATCTTCGCTTTTACAAAATCGTTATTCGTCTTCATTTTCCTGTCAAAACTTAAACATTCAGGCCGCAAAGTTACACATTAAAATCCGAACTTTCACGATTTTTACAATTTTTAACATTCGGACACTTTTCGAACCAAATTTGTGTTATTTTTGTAAAATTTTTTTTAGAAATGAATATGCAACCAATTCCTAATTCGCAGCTTGTCTTCAATGAAGAAGGAGCCATTTATCACCTCAATCTATTTCCGGAAATGCTTGCCGACAACGTTATTTTAGTCGGTGACCCAGGGCGTGTGCCGATGGTTTCGCAACATTTTGACAATATTGAGTTTATCAGAGAAAATCGAGAAATCATCACACACACAGGCACTTACAAAGGGAAACACATAACTGTTCTGTCAACTGGAATGGGCACCGACAACATTGACATCGTGCTGAACGAACTCGACGCCGTCGCCAACATCGACTTTAAGAAACGCATTCCCAAAGCCGGACACCGCACACTGAATCTTATCCGTATCGGCACAAGCGGCGCACTTCAGGCAGACATCGATGTTGACACCTGCGTCGCATCACGTTATGCGGTTGGATTAGACGGGCTCGCGTATTTTTATAAAGATTATAAGTCGGTGATTGACAACGAGATGACCAATGCCTTCATCAAAGACATGAACTATCCGACCGACTTGCCAAAGCCATATATCGTAAAATCATCCGACCAACTGTTCGACCGGCTCGCCGACGGCTTCCATCATGGCATAACCGCCACATCACCAGGCTTTTACGGCCCGCAAGGACGTAGCATCCGCGCTGAACTCAACTATCCGGACATCAACAAGGACATTGAGAGATTCAGGTTCAAAGAATGGAAAGTGACAAACTTCGAGATGGAGTCGTCAGCATTGTTCATGCTGGCTAAAATATTGGGGCACAACGCCTTGACAGTCTGTGTGATAGCGGCAAACCGCGTTCTTGAGAAGTTCTCGCCGAACTATCACCCGACAATGGAGAGGCTGATTTTAAATGTACTTGATAGGATTTAAAGCCTTTTGACAAGGTTTTCTATATCTTCTGACGACGGAACGTCTTCAACATCAACGTGTTTCATCGAGATGAGACAAACCAAGTCAACATTATTGACATCCTCTTTCAAGAACGGGGATGACGCGACGACGTAGCTCTCATAACCAAAAATCATGGAGTGGCCGCCGTAGATTTTCCCGTCTTTCCTCCCGACATTGTTCACGTAAACCAACGGACGCTCCGTCTTGAGAACGTTCTGCCTCAACTTGTCGCGATAAGCAGTAATATCTTGAGGATCAAACTGTTCCGAAGCGATATTAACGATAACGTCCGGAAGTGACGGCATCAGGTCATCAACACGATTTTGTATCAGGAACTCGTCATCACCTATGTTATATATGTCGCTTCCGATTGTGACAGCGAATTTATGACAGCCGATTTGCAGGACCTCATTTTCTTCTGAAGGCTCGAAATATTCCAATTCGCGCTTGTCAGAAAGCCCCAACTGTTTCTTTTTAAACACCTTACGTTGTCCCTGAAACAGATACACCGCCGCATTGTAAAACGGCTTCCCCTTGCCGGAAGTGTTTCTCAACAGGCAACCGACCAGAACCGGGACGTGTTCGCATTCAACGGCGATTCTGTCCAACGCCTTTTCGCATTTCTCGACAAATCCATCATCGGAAAGACGCTTGTATGGGTTCATTCCGCAGACCGCAAACTCCGGGAAAATTACAAGGCTTGAGCCTTTGACTTCATGAGCGGCGTCAATTATCTTATTGACGTTCAACTCAATATCGTTTGTTGAAAAATTTTTCTGCGCTAAAGTTATCTTCATGACCTTTAAAAGAAAAAACCTATTTCCAGATATAAATTTGTCATTTTCATGGCAGAATAATAATTTTTTGTCTCGTCAGTATCCTTGACCATATTGACAAAATTCTTGTCATAAACGATCTTAAACAATAAACCGCTGTTTTTGAAAATGAGAATTTCTGTGCCAAGAGCCATCACCAAAGAGGTGCCGAATGTCCTGTATTTCACATCAAAATGATTGGATGTGCCGTCAAGACCTTTGTAGGCATCTTTATGGTCAATCAGGAAATCAAATCCCGCTCCGAACTCGCCCAAAATCCTGAATTTATTGGAAATCAAGTCGGTGCGACCTTTCAGCAAGACCGGAATCTGCAAGTATGTATTCCTGAAATCATGATTATACTTCATTATAAACCCATCCTTGTCATATTTAAAATCATAGCTTGAACTGTTTGTAAGCATATACACACCTGATGACAAGCCGTAGTTTTCGTTGAAATAATAAGAGCCGAAAAGGCCGTACTTATAGCTGAATTTGTTTTTGACGTTCGAGATATTTTCGTTAGAAACCATCAACCAATTGTATCCAGGTTGCGCCATCAATCCGAGTTGGTATTCTTGGTATTGCGCTAAAACATTGTTTGCCAATAATATAGCAAAAGCAAATAATAAAAATTTTCGTTTCATACAGTACTTTTTATTTTTTGTAAAAATACATATTTTTTGAATTTGCGAATAATTATTTTTCGTTTAAAAAAAATTAGTAATTTTGTGAGTTTTAAATTTAAAAACTATGAAGAAATTATTACTATCATTAGCATTAGTGCTTTGCTTCACGGCAGCAAGGGCAGGAGGCTTTGGAATAAGCCTCGGGCCAAAGATCGGTTATCAGACGGCAACTTTGTCACTCAAAAAAATTGACATGGAATACAGCTTCAAGAACAGCTGGACGGCAGGCGTATTCGTCCGCGCCCACTTCGGTGCTTTCGTCATTCAACCGGAGTTGATGTATTTCAAAAGCGAGAAAGTGTTTAACCTTGAAGGTGTCAGCCTTACAAACTTCGACCCGAAAATCACATTGAACCAACAGAACCTTTCATTACCGATTTACCTTGGTTACATGCTCGACGGCAGCCTTTTAAAAGCAAGGTTCTATGCCGGTCCGGTGGCGTATTTCCTTGTCGGACAGAAACAGTCTGACAATAATGACGGAATATTGAACGTCAAGGACATTGAGGCAAAAAAGATTACTTGGGGCGCTGCAATAAACGTCGGCATTGACGTATGGCGTCTGACACTTGACATCAGCTACAGCCTCGGGCTTTCAAACCTCTTCGGCCAAGACGACGTGAATTGGAGTTTCGGCAACAGCAACGGCACAATTCACCTTGACAACACAAAGCAGAACATGTTCATGGTAACACTTGGTTTCAGACTGCTTGACTAACAACACAAGGTGCTGATGTGATCTCACACCAGCACTTTTAATTTAAAGATATGTCTATCAACGGAATACCAAATACTCTTTTTGCCAGAAACCGGAGGAATTTTGCTTCGATGATGACGAAGAATTCTGTTGCTGTCTTTACGGCAAACGAAGAGATGCCGAGAAACGGCGACCAATGCCACCCTTTCCGTCAGAACTCCGACTTCTTTTACCTCACCGGTATCGACCGCGAAGGCGCGTTTCTGATTCTGTTTCCCGACCACCCGAACCCCGCGATGCGAGAGATACTTTTCGTTGAGCCTTACAGCGAGACGAAAGCCATCTGGCGCGGCGAGATGCTCGACGCAAAACAGGCGGAAGAGCTGTCGGGCTGCGAGAACGTGATGTATGCCGACAGCTTCAACGACATTCTCAAGGAATTGATTCTCAATGCTGAAACGGTTTATCTCAACCTCTACGAATATTCTCGTTTCGAGACGAAAGTGGTGACGATACAGGAACGTTTCGCGAAGGGAATCATGAAGCAATACCCGCTTCACAAATTCGAGCGTTCGGCACCTATATTAAACGCACTGCGCAAGATAAAGTCGGAAGAGGAGATTGCCGTCATAAGACACGCGTGCGACATCACCGGGAAAGCGTTCCTGCACTGCGTAAGGACCGTAAGGCCAGGACGTTACGAATACGAGATGCAGGCCGAGATGGAATACGTCTTCAAGATGAACAACGCCTCGGGGCACGCCTTCCACCCAATCGTCGCGGGAGGCGGGAACGCCTGCTGCCTGCATTACTCCAAAAACGACAGCGTGTTGAACGACAACGACTTGCTGCTCTTCGACATGGGCTGCGAGTACAACAACTATGCATCGGACCTCAGCCGCACCATCCCGGTGAACGGCAAATTCACACCACGTCAGAGAGAATGCTACGAAGCCGTCTTGAGAGTCAAGAAAGAGATTACGAAACTCTATAAGGTCGGCCACACCATTGATGAAATCAACCGCACGACATACGCCCTGATGGAGAAAGAGATGATCAGACTCGGGCTCTTCACCCAGCAAGACGTTGACAGTCAAGACCCGGACAAGCCGCTTTACAGGAGATACCTCATGCACGGCATGGCGCATCACATCGGTTTGGACTGCCACGACAACCTCGACAAGTACGAGCCGTTCAGGGCGGGCATGGTGCTTTCGTGCGAGCCTGGCATTTACATCCGCGAGGAAGGCATCGGCATCAGACTTGAAGACGACATCTTGATAACCGACGACGAGCCCGTCAACCTTTTCGGCGATTTGCCGATTGAGATTGACGAGTTGACAAGACTATATTAAATTATTGTAATCAAATAAAAATACAAATATCATGTTTACCAAAGAGTTTTACGCCGGTCACAGAGAGGCGTTGAAGAAGCTGATGAACAAGGGGTTAGCTTTCTTCGTGGCCAACGACGAGGCGTCAATGAATTACCCGGACAACACTTATCATTACCGTCAGGACAGCAATTTCTCCTATTTCTTCGGACTCAATCACCCTGATTTGGTTGGAGTTATAGATTTTGAAACAGGCGAAGAGATCCTGTTCGGGCAGGAGGTCACCATTGATGATGTCATCTGGTGCGGACCGCTTCCGTCGTTGCAGGAGCAGGGCGACATGATCGGCATCAAAGACTGCCGCGACATCAACCGTTTCCCGGAATACATCCGCGCAGCCATTGAGAAAGGCCGTCAGGTTCACATCACCCCGACATACCGCGGCGACATGACCATCAAGATCGCGAATTACATGGACATCTGCACGTGCGAGGTCGGGAAATACGTGAGCCAGCAGCTCATCGAAGCCATCGTGAGCCTCCGCGAAATCAAGAGCCAGATTGAAATCGAGGAGATGGAATACGCGGCGGTGACTGCATATTACATGCACACGACAGCGATGAAGATGTGCAAGCCGGGTGTCATCGAGCAGGAGATCAGCGGGACGATTGAAGGCATCGCCATCGCACGCGGCGGCGTTGTCTCGTTCCCGAACATCGTCAGCATGGACGGCCAGACGCTGCACAACCACAACCACGGCAACGTGCTGAAGGAAGGCCGCATGATGGTATGCGACTGCGGCGCGGAGACAGGCAACTACCTCGACAGCGACTTCACGCGCACCACACCCGTCGGCGGCAAGTTCAACGCCCGCCAGCGTGATGTCTATGAGATAGTGCTGAAAGCCAACACCGAGGTGGCGAAGAACACGCGTCCCGGCATCGAATACATGGAGATGCACCGGCTCGCGGCACGCACCCTCATCGAAGGCCTCAAAGGCATCGGCCTCATGAAAGGCAGCACCGACGATGCCCTCGAAGCAGGCGCACACTACCTCTTCCAGCCTCACGGCCTCGGCCACATGCTCGGCATGGACGTACACGACATGGAAGGTCTCGGTGAAGTCAACGTGGGTTACAACAAGCAGACCCCGCGCTCAACGAAGCAGGGCTTCAGCTGCCTCCGCTGCGGAAAGACCCTGAAACCGGGCTTCGTGGTCACCGACGAACCGGGAATATATTTCATCCCCACACTCATCGACATCTTCAAGGCAGAAGGCAAACACAAGGACTTCATCAACTACGACAAACTCGAGACATTCAAGGACTTCGGCGGCATCCGCATCGAAGACGACCTGCTCATCACCGAGACAGGCAACCGCATCCTCGGCCGCCCGATACCGAAGACGGTGGCGGAAGTCGAAGCCACATGCGCAGAAGCACGCGAATGGATCAGAATTCCCGGATTGTTTTAGTTAAAAGCAGAAAGTTAAAAGTTAAAAGAGGCGATGCCACGCTGGTCCTCTTTTAACTTTTAACTCCAAACTTTTATCCAATGAGAAAAATAATATTCATAATAACCTTGTTTTTTCTCGCCGCCTGTTCACGTCCCGACACAATCACCGGGAAGTGGACAGTCGAGAAAGTCTCGTTGGGCTTCGACGAGAAACGCAACACGCCTGAAATGATTCAGCAGATTGGCGAGCAGGAGATGAACAACTCATTGATTTTCAAGAACGACAGCGTGGTGAACATCGTGATGGTCGATATGAACGACGACTACATTTATCACATTGACGGCAATGACATCTTCGTTGGAGACCAGAAAATCGGGACGTTGGAAAACGGGAAAATCACATCAAAAATGATGACGCCGATTGGAGAGATGACGGTTATTTACAAGAAAAAAATTTAATCAAATCACCATCTCATCAAATCTGAAGACAGTCGTCAGGCCTTTTTCTTCAAAATATCTCCTGACTTCCGTTTCAGGAAGTTTCGTCGCCGCAAGGAAAAAGTCGCCGCCCCAGGCACCGAGTGATTTTATAACACCTTGAAAATCTTTGAATTGAGTCTTCAACGGACTTTGTCCGAGACAGTTTCCCATTATCTCTTCGTGATGTTCCATGATGGCGCAGAAGTCATCAAAGCCGGCAAGACACGGGCCTGACAAAACATCAGACATGACCGAAATTTCTCTTATTTCTCTTGAAAAATCGTTGGTTTTAAGTCTTTCCTTGAACGACTTCACTTCCTTGCCGGAACTTTGCTTATGGTTTTGGTAAACAAAGAACAGTTTGTCTGAAAATTCGGGTTTGAAGTCGGTCGCCTCAACGACAGGATTGCCATTTTCCAAACGATAAAGTATTGGTGTTGAAGCTGTTGCGCAAGCAATGTCGTATCCTGAACCGCACATTGTCTGTCTCAGCACTTCATACGGATTGACATTTGCCCATTGTGAGAGGCAGGAAATGAGTGTCGAACTGCTTCCAAGGCCCCATTCCTTGTCAAATTCAAGATGAGTAGTGAAGGAATAATCGCAATCTTCTTGTAAGATATTAGGATTCAATGATTTAATAACCTGAAAGATTTTACTCAGCATCTCGGCTTTTTCCATATCGTCGGATGCGCGGACGGTGAGGTCGCTTTTGTTGAGCATCGCCGAAAACCAGAAACCTTTTGGGGTGAAGGCGTCCCAATGGATGACACCATTATTGATATTCAATGTGTTGACTTCGAGAGTCTGCCCAAGTTTTAGCGGCAACGCCAAGGCTGAAGCCCCTTGAAGCACAAGATACTCGCCGGTAAGCAGAAATTTTCCGTTAGCTCTGAACTTTTCCATTTTTTAACACGAGTTACACTGGTTTTATTTCTCCTCTCTCCTCTTTTAACTTTTAACTTTTAACCTTTTAACCTTAAGAAACTCCTCCACTCCGGCGTATGTCACGGTGACATCTTTGAAATGCACGAGAGCCGCGGTTTTTTCTTCATCGGTGGCATTCATCTGATTGAGGATATTTGCGAGGTGCATCTTCATGTGACCTTGTTGTATTCCTTTGGTTGTCAGTGACTTGACGGCGGCATAGTTGTTTGCAAGCCCCATTGTGGCGGCGATCATCATGAGTTCCGGAGCCGAAGGGTTACCGAGGAGTTCGAGCGACTCTTTTGCCAAAGGATGCAGGGAAGTCAAGCCGCCGACGGTCCCGAGGGCCATTGGCACTTCAAGCATAAACTTGAACATTCCGTCGTTTATCTCTACCGATGACAACGACTCGTATTGTCCGTTGCGTGCGGCGTAAGAATGACCGGCTGCTTCGGTGGCGCGGAAGTCGTTGCCTGTGGCGATGACGACAGCGTCGATGCCGTTATAAATACCTTTATTGTGTGTTGTGGCGCGGTACACGTCGATATGTGCAATGTCAACAGCCTTTTTGAATTTCTCCGCAAACGCCTTGCCGTCAAGGTGTTCATCGATGCCGTCGAGGTCGTAGAGCGGGCATTCGACCCAGACTTTCACGCGGCATTCAGGTGTGTAATTTGATAAAATCGACATCACGATCTCCACATGACGTTCATTCTCAGGCAGTTGGTTCTGACGGAGGAAGAAGTCCTGGAGGGCATGTGCGAAAGTTTCGAGACAGGTGTTTATGAAATTCGCGCCCATCGAGTCACAGGTGCCGAAGGTGACACGGAGCTGGTAATAGTCAGGCAGTTTGTCGGTGAAGTCAACTAATTGTATGTCAATGATTCCGCCGCCGCGTTTTTCCATTTTCTCCGTGAGTGACCTTGTAGCGTCACGCAGTGTCTTTTTTATCTCCGGAAGGAAAGAGAAGAGCGTTTCTTTTTTGCCTTTATAGCAGAAATGCACCTGTCCTACTTTCTGAGTGTCAACCACTTCGGCATGGAATCCGCCGCGGTCGCCCCAGAATTTCGCGGCGGCCGAGGCCGCCGCGACAACGCTGCTCTCCTCTATCACCATCGGCACGACATACCGCTTGCCGTTTATCATGACGTTGGGCGACACGCCGTATGGGATGTGAAAGTTGGAGATGGTGTTCTCGCTGAACTCATCGAACTGCCGCTGCTTCTCGGCATCGGAATACCAGAAACTCTTCAGCAAGGCGATGAACTCGCCCGGGTTCTCGATGTACTCTGAAACAGCCTTCAATTTGTCCTCTTTCAGCAACTTCGAAAACCCCTTGATGATACGGTCGCGCTTTCTTGTCGGTCTCTCTTCCCCCATGTTTCTGATATGTAACCGCTGACGCAGTTAAAGTTGTTCTAATTTTTTTAACATAAAATCGGGTGCAAAAATACGAAATTTTAATTTTCGCAATTAAAACAACAATATTGAAATTTTTCATATTTTTACGGCATGAAAATTTTTAACTGATTTATTAACTAAATTTTTTATCACATGAAAAAATTCTTTACATTTATCTTAGCTACATTATTGAGCGTCAATGTATTTGCTCAATGTCCACTTTCAACAGCCGTTGACTTCACGGCGACAGACTGCCACGGCACAGAAGTGCATCTCTTCGACATCCTCGACGGCGGACAGTATGTTCTCATCGATTTCTTCTACACCACATGCAGCCCTTGCAACACAGCATGCCCGAAAGTTGTTGAAGCCTACCAGCTTTTAGGTTGCAACATGCACGATGTTTTCTTCATGGAAATCAGCCCGTCTGACAACGACACACAATGCCAGAACTGGTGCAATCAGTATGGCGTTGAGTATCCTACCATCGGCACTTCAAGCGGAGGCGGCTCTATCTGCAATACATACGGCATCCCAGCATATCCGACAGTGATATTAATCAAGCCAGACCGTTCCATCGTCATCAATGACCTTTGGCCAATAAGCAATGCACAGACAATCACCAGTGCACTTGCACCTTACGGCATCGAGGAGCACGACTGCACCAGCCCGGCGAGCGCGAGCGTAGAGATCTCGGACATCACGACGACAAACACAACAGTGACCGCGACCTTCACGCCCAACGAAGACTGCGCCTCATATTACTACATGATTGGCACGGAGGCTGAAATGGCGATGTGGGTGCAGATGATGCAGACACCATTGGAACAGCTCGTCATGCAGTGGGGCATCCAGACAACCGGTGTCGATACATACACATGGACAGACCAGGCTCCGGGCACCGAATACACCATCTACGTAGTGCCTGTGAACGCTGACGAGACCCTCGGCGAGATGGTGACAGCCACGGCCACGACGACGGCAGCGGGCGGCCCCGGCGTCTCAGAAATCGAGATGACCGTCGAGGTGCTTTCACCAACAGAAGTCAAGACATTCACCACACCTAACGACCAGACAGCGGAATACCACTACGGACTTATCGAAAAGGCATATTACGAAGAAATCGGCGAAGAAGGTCTCATCCAGATAATCCAGGAAGACATATATCCTTACTATGAATACAGCGAATGGATATGGCTTGAACTTTCGCCTGAAACAGAATACTATGGCTTCGCACGGGGCTTTAACGCAAACGGTGAATGGGGCACAATAACACTCGTCCCCTTCACCACAATGCCTAACGCAATCGAAGATGTCAACGCATTGTCATTCAACATCTTCCCTAACCCTGCTGACAATTTCGTGAAGATTGAAGGAAACAACATCCAGACTGTTGAAATCTTCAACATGACCGGTCAAGCTGTTGTGAGACAAGATGTCAGCGGCAACGAAACGACAATCTCAACTGAAAACCTCGAATCTGGCGTCTATTTCGTGAAAGTCAACGGAACAATGACTCAGAAACTCGTCGTGAAATAGCTAAAAGTTGAAAGATTAAAGTTAAAGGAGGAGAGAGTGCGACATCTCTCCTCTTTTTTAAACAAAACGTTATGAAAAAATCAGCATCCATACTACTCGTTTTGGTGATTTCCGTCATTCTCTTTTCGTGCAAGCAGGCGAGGACTGTCATCGTCACGTATAACTGTGAACTCACACATTATCAATCCAATCACACTGCCGACCTCGACATTGTGAAAAGCTATATCATCAATAATGGAGCACAGGCCGTTGGGTCGTCGTTTCGTTATTCCATTTACGGCAAGAGCGATGAGGCATGTATTGAGGAGGCTGACAGGAAGGCGAAGAATTACTTTGAAGACAACGTCCGTTATCTCAGTGCTGGCGAACTGAGGAAACTGCTCGGTGAGGAGACCGAGTTCGAATATTCATTCTGCCGAGTGCAAGACAACGGCGACACGCTGAAGATTGCAAGTTACCAATATAATATGGAATAGTTTTCCATAACGAACCGCACGAATCTCACTAATGTTCCAGTCACGCAAATTTGTTGCAGATTTTTCATAAAAAAGAGAGGCTGGTGCCGTAGATTTTGTTCCTCAGGCACCAGTCTCTCTTAACTTTACTCTATAATCTCTTAACCGAAGATTACATCATTCCTGGCATTCCGCCACCCATCTGTGGCATTGCAGGTGCCGGGTTTTCTTCTTTGTGGTTGGAGACGACGCATTCTGTCGTGAGCAACATGCCGGCGATTGAAGCGGCGTTCTCGAGAGCCACTCTTGAAACCTTGACCGGGTCGATGACACCTGTCTTGAGCATGTTCTCGTATGTCTCGGTGCGGGCGTTGAAACCGTAGTCGCCCTTGCCTTCTCTGACTTTATTCACAACGACTGAGCCTTCGAGACCTGCGTTTTCGACGATCTGGCGGAGCGGCTCCTCCAAAGCGCGTTTGATGATGCAGATACCTGTCGTCTCGTCTTCGTTGTCGCCTTTCATCTTCTCAAGTGACTTGATGGCGCGGATGAAGCCGACGCCGCCGCCCGGGATGATGCCTTCCTCGATGGCTGCGCGTGTCGCGTTCAAAGCGTCTTCAACACGGTCCTTTTTCTCCTTCATCTCGACCTCAGAAGCTGCGCCGACATGGATGACTGCCACGCCACCTGCTATCTTCGCGAGTCTCTCCTGAAGTTTCTCGCGGTCGTAGTCAGATGTCGTTGTCGCAATCTGAGCCTTGATCTGTGCTGCGCGAGCCTGGATATTCTCCTTGTCGCCCTGGCCGTTGACGATGGTTGTATTGTCTTTCGTGATGGTGATCTTGTCGCAAGAGCCGAGTTCGGCTAATGTCGCGTCTTCGAGCTTGTAGCCTTTTTCCTCGCTGATGACTGTGCCGCCCGTGAGGATGGCGATGTCTTCGAGCATCTCTTTTCTTCTGTCGCCGAAGCCAGGAGCCTTCACTGCGACGACCTTCAACGAACCACGCAAACGGTTGACAACCAATGTCGCGAGGGCTTCGCTGTCGATGTCTTCAGCGATGATCAACAATGCGCGGCCTGTCTGGAGAGTCTTCTCGAGAACCGGAAGGAGGTCTTTCATCACGCTGACTTTCTTGTCGTAGATGAGGATGAACGGGTTGTCATAGACAGCTTCCATCTTCTCTGTGTCGGTCACGAAATAAGGTGAGATGTAACCACGGTCGAACTGCATTCCTTCGACGACGTCAACGTATGTCTCGATGCCTTTTGAGTCTTCGACAGTGATGACGCCTTCTTTCTTCACCTTGCTCATTGCGTCGGCGATGAGTGTGCCGATTGTTGAGTCGTTGTTAGCTGAGATTGTAGCGACCTGCTGGATCTTCTCGACGTTTTCGCCGACGATTTCCGATTGTTCCTTCAACGAGGCGACGACTTTGGCGACAGCCTTGTCGATACCACGTTTGAGGTCCATCGGGTTGGCGCCTGCGATGACGTTCTTCAAGCCTGTCGCGACGATTGCCTGTGCCAGCACTGTTGCTGTCGTGGTGCCGTCACCGGCGAGGTCATTAGTCTTGGAGGCGACCTCCTTCACGAGCTGTGCGCCCATGTTCTCGATCGGGTCGGCGAGTTCGATTTCCTTCGCCACCGTCACGCCGTCCTTTGTAATATGAGGTGCGCCGTATGATTTCTCGATGATGACATTGCGGCCTTTAGGTCCGAGTGTCACTTTTACTGCGTTTGCCAAAGCATCGACGCCTTTCTTCAGGCCGTCGCGTGCGTCAAGATTGAATAATATGTCTTTTGCCATGACTTTTTACTTTTTTTACTTTGTTAACTTTTGAACTTTTCACTTAGATTATTGCGATGATGTCGTTTTCACGCATAATCATATAATCGTTGCCATCGAAATGGAACTCTGTGCCGGCATATTTGCCATAAATGACTGTATCGCCGACTTTCACTGTCATCTGGACATCTTTTGTGCCAGGGCCGACAGCGACGACTGTGCCTTTCTGTGGTTTCTCTTTTGCTGTGTCAGGGATGATGATTCCGCTGGCTGTTTTCTGTTCTGCGGCTGCCGGTTCAATAACCACGCGGTCCGCTAAAGGTTTGATTGTCAATTTTGCCATGATTTTATGTTTGATTTTATCGTTTATTATTTCGTAATAATTTGAAAACCGCCGCCGATTTAACAAATTTCATTCCAAAGATGTTTGACTGACAAAACAAAAAAAAATGTCAGAATGAGTGACATTCTGACATTTTTTGCATTTCCCTTGTCAGTTTATTCTGCGACAGGCGCCTCAGGTGCTGCCGGAAGTGTGTTTTCAATCTGGCTGCGCATCTGTGTGTCAGCCTGACCAGCACTCTGAACACCGTTCTTAGGAATTGATAAACTTGATGCAAGGCAGAACACCACCAACAATGCTGCGAGTGTCCATGTTGCCTTTTCCAAAAAGTCAGTTGTCTTACGTACTCCGAGGATCTGATTCTGTGATGAGAAGTTTGAAACGAGACCACCACCTTTTGAATTCTGAACCAAAACGACCAACATCATCAAGAAACTGACGATAAGGATTAATACTGAAATTGTTACGTACATCGTCTTTAATATTAATTGTTTAACTTATTTTTTAACCCAATAATTTGACCTGCAAAATAAACACTTTTTTCTGGAAATTTCAAGATTAATTTTTCATAAATTGAAATTGCTTTTTCGAGGTATCCTTGCTTAGCGTAAATCATTGCTAATGTTTCACTTACAATATTCTCTTGATCAACGACAGAGTCTTGTGCAGCCGAAATTGGGTTGTAAAACTCCTGCTTCGGCCTTGAAATCGACGGATTTTTTGCTATGAATTTGTCAATAATTTCCGATTTTGTCAAATTTTCCGGTGCTTTCTTCGGCTCCTGTCTCTCGTTTTCCAGCTGAGCGATTTTGTTCTCGATAATTGCCATCAGCTCGTCAAGTGTCTTCTTTTTCTCTTCAAGAAGCGCCACCTCCCGATTCAGTTCTTCCGTGTCACTCTCAAGGTTTATTTCAGGGATCACGAGCGTCTTTTCCGGAATTATCTCCGGTGTCTCTTCCTTGGCCTCACGTCTTTCCTCTTCATACTCATCCGGAAGCTGTGTGCAGAGTTTCCGGAGAACGTTCCTGTGCGGCACCATCGACGACGCCAGCCTCAACTGCCGGCTTGACTTCTCGTCGCCGTTCCCGTACAGACCGACAGCAAGCAGTGTCTGCCCTACAGTGAAATACGGATAACGCCGAAGCATCACCTCAAGTTCTTCAACATCCTGATCTTCAATCATTTCGGGATGCTCAACCAGCCCCATTAACCTTGTCTGTTCCAATTTGCAATTCTTTTTCTAAATCTCAATAATCACCAGTTCACGACTGCCTTGTTGAAAATATCCTCACACAATTTCTCCGCTATCGTCTCCATCAGCTGATCCTGGACGGCGTTAAGGTCGAGTGTGCTTGAATAGTCTTCGTACTGAGAAAACTTCTGCTCAAAGTTCTTCGACTCGTCGTATTTGTTGAAAAACCTGACGTTCACCGTGATTGTCAGACGGTTAAGCGCTGCGGTCTGGTCGCCGGTGATTGCAGTCGGAGATGTGGAGTAGCCGGTAATCTCGCCTTCTATCGCGAGGTCTCCGTTGTTTTCCACCTCTGCCAGCGACGTCTGGTTCATGAAATAATCACGTAAAGTATTGGTCATCACGCTACTCAGCATCGGCTGGACCAAGTTGGCGTTATTAGGGAAATATGCCACCGAAACGGTCTTCGCTTCCGCCGGAATGCTGGCACCCGTAAAAGAATAGACGCCACAAC
The DNA here is from genome assembly GCA_024400295.1 of Bacteroidales bacterium. Classification (GTDB taxonomy): domain Bacteria; phylum Bacteroidota; class Bacteroidia; order Bacteroidales; family F082; genus Limimorpha. Next base: position 21,261 of record JAKSNA010000032.1, read on the forward strand.
CCGTCAGCAAAAATGCGATTATTAATATTAATAAGGTGTGAATCTTTTTCATTAAATATCTATTCCGTAGTCCTTAATCTTTCTGTAAAGTGTCCTCTCACTTATGCCAAGCTCGTTGGATGCCTCTCTGCGTTTGCCTTTATATTTCTTCAACGCCTTGATAATCACCTCTTTTTCTTTATCCTGCAATGACAAGCTGTCGATGATTTGTTTTGCAGGAACAAACTCGGCCTCAGCATCCTGTGCCTGGTCGAAAATAAGCGTGTCTTCATCTTCAGCCACATTCAGCACCTTGCCGTAAATCTGAGTAATCGACGGTTGTGTCTTCTCAACCTGACTTGCCGCCGCGACCTGTCCGTTAGTGAGGTCATCGACGGTCTTGCGCAACTCCATGAGGTCCTTCTTCATGTCGAAAAGCACCTTATATAATATGTCGCGCTCCGAGAAATCGTGATCTTTCTCGCCGGCGAGAATCGGCAGTGACGTCTGTTTCGGCAGGTAGCCCGACAAGACTTCAGGCGTTATGACTCTCTCCTCTTTCTCCATGATTGAGATCTGGTCTGTCACGTTTTTCAGCTGGCGGATGTTACCGTCCCAACGGTAGCTTTCGAACATCAGCTGGGCCTCCGGCGTGAGACTTATCGGTGTCTCATGGTATTTCTCTGCAAAATCAAACGCAAACTTCTTGAATAACAATATTATATCTCCTTTTCTGTCGCGAAGCGGAGGTATTGAGATCGGGATGGTATTGAGCCTGTAATAGAGGTCTTCGCGGAAACGGCCATTTTTTATCGCCTCAGGGATGTCAACATTTGTGGCAGCGACGACACGAACGTTTGTCTTCTGTACTTTTGAGGAACCGACTTTTATGAACTCTCCGTTTTCCAGAACCCTCAGCAGCCGGGCCTGTGTCGCTAACGGCAGTTCGCCGACTTCATCCAAAAACAACGTCCCGCCATCAGCCACTTCGAAATAACCCTTACGGGAATCGACAGCTCCGGTAAAAGCACCTTTCTCATGTCCAAACAATTCAGAGTCAATGGTTCCTTCCGGAATGGCACCGCAGTTGATGGCGAAATACTGTCCGTGTTTTCTTGAGCTGTTGTCATGGATAATCCGCGGAAACACATCCTTGCCGGTGCCGCTCTCCCCGTTAATCAGCACTGTAAGATCCGTTGACGCCACCTGAACCGCCACCTCGATGGCGCGGTTCAGATAGGGGTCGTTTCCTATGATCTTATATCGTTGCTTTATCGTTTGAATATCCATTATCTCAACGTGGCTTGTAACTGTTGCTCAATAGATGTCTGGATTCTTGCCATCGTCTTTTCTATCACCTTGTCTGTCAATGTCTTCTGTGTGTCCTGCAAAGTGAAACTGACAGCATACTGTTTCTTTCCTGCCGGAATCTTGTCGCCTTCGTAGATGTCGAACAGGTTGACCGACTTCAGGATATTCTTCTCGGCAGTCATAGCCACTTTCTTCACCATCTCAAAAGTGACGTTCTTATCCATGACGAGAGCGAGGTCACGGCGCACGCTCGGGAACTTCGGCAACGCGTTGAAACTGATGGTCTTCAAGCCTTTTACGACCTTAAGAATCATGTTCCAGTCGAATGTGGCATGATAAACTTCCTTCTTCACGTCAAAGATCTTCAGAGTCTTCTGGCTCAGTTTACCAAGAGTGACCAACTCGCTGCCATTCAACGAATAAACGATTGAATAATCGTAATGCGACACGGTTCCTTCTTTCATCTCAAGCTCTTCGACATTGATGCCGAGCTTGTGGATTATACCGAGTACATATTTCTTAAGGTCGTAGAAACCAAGGCTTTGCGGCTTCGTGTTCCATGACTCAGCGTTGTCATTTCCGGTAAGGAGCATGTCGAGACGGAAGTTCTCGCTGTACGGGTTCAACGGCTTCTCGTCGGTCTGCTGATTTTCCTTATTATATGAGTATGTGTTTCCGAATTCAAAGAACTTCATGTCAAAAGTCTTGAAGTTCTGGTTTCTCGCGATGCTTTCGAGACCGCCGAACATCAGCGACTGGCGCATGACATCGAGGTCGCTGCTCAACGGGTTCATGATCTTCACGTTCTTCTCTTCGTCGAAGCTGTCGAGTTCGCGGGTGTAAGCCGATTTCGTCAGTGAGTTGTTCATGATTTCGTAGAAACCATTGGCAGCCAGCATGATAGAGATCTCTTTCTGCAATTTCTCGGCATCAGGCTTGTTGTTGACGTTCAGACTCGCGTTGATTTTTGTCGGGATAGCAATGTTGTCATAGCCGTAGATGCGGAGGATCTCTTCAACCAAGTCGGCTGGGCGATAGACATCGACCTTGCACGTCGGGACATCGACTGTCACGTAGGCGTCGGTAAGCTCAACGACCTGGCAGTCAAGGTCTTTCAAGATATTGACGGCGACTTCCTTTTCAATCGCCTGACCTGCAATCCTATTGAGATAATCGAATTTCAGCTGTACGCGCACCGGCGTGAAGTCGCCGTTCACCACATCTTTTATCTCAGAAGAGACAGTTCCACCTGCAAGTTCCTTGACTAAAAGTGCAGCGCGTTTCAGGGCGTAAACCGTGATGTTCGGGTCGCAGCCGCGCTCATAGCGGAAGCTCGCATCGGTCTGAAGTCCATGGAAACGTGCTGTCTTACGGATTGATGTCGGGTTGAAATAGGCGCTTTCGATGAAGACGTTGGTTGTCGTCTCGGTGACGCCGGAGTCGAGGCCGCCAAACACACCGGCTATGCACATCGGCTCTTCGGCGTTGCAAATCATCAGGTTAGTGTCGATGAGTTTGCGTTGCACGCCGTCCAAAGTGGTGAAAGGAGTGTCTTTTGCGAGACATTTCACAACGACTTTCCTGCCTTTTATCTTGTCGGCGTCGAAGATATGAAGCGGCTGTCCGACTTCCATCAGGACATAATTCGAGATGTCAACGATGTTGTTTATTGATCGGAGTCCTATTGCCTCGAGGCGGTGTCTGAGCCACGCCGGCGACGGGCCGACCTTCACGCCGCTGACCGTCACGCCGGAATAGCGGGGGCAGGCCTTGGTGTCAACGACTTCAACATCAATGTTATTGCTTGTGTTTTCGACTTTGAAATCATCGACGGAAGGACGAGTTATCTTATAGTCATGAGTATGGTTCTTATGGTTGAGTGCTGCCACGATGTCGCGGTCGCAGCCGATGTGCGATGTCGCGTCGGAGCGGTTGGCGGTGAGACCGATTTCGTATGTAAAGTCTTCTTCCACAGGGAAATAGAACGAGGCGGGCTTGCCGGCTTCAAAGCTGTCGGGCAGCACCATGATGCCATCGTGCGACTCGCCGAGTTGCAGCTCGTCTTCGGCGCATATCATGCCTTCCGACACCTCGCCGCGAATCTTGCCTTTCTTGATGGTGAACGACTCGTCGCCCTTCCAAAGCTCGCAGCCTATCGTGGCGACCAAAACGGTCTGACCGGCAGCGACATTCGGAGCACCGCATACTATGTGCAAAGGCTCCGCCGCACCGACATCAACCGTCGTGATGTGGAGATGGTCGGAGTTCGGATGGTCGATGCAAGTCAGAACCTTTCCGACAACAACACCCTTGAGACCGCCCTTGACGGACTCATAACGTTCCATATCTTCAACTTCAAGACCCGTTCCGGTCAATGTTTTTCCTAATTCTTCAGCAGGCAAATCGCACTGAATGTACTGTTTAAGCCAATTGTATGATATTTTCATTTCCTAAAAATTTATTTCATTTTTACGAAGTGCAAAAATACATAATTCTGACAAAATGTCAGTCATTTTTTTATTTTTTTTGTTATACGTTTGAAAAATAATTTGTAAACTTGCAAACTCAAATGTTTTGAAGATTTTTAAAGAAATGAAGAGTACGAAATTTATCATAAATATCTCATTTTTAGTATGTTTCATCTTTGGCATCAACACCTGCCTACATGCGGGCGAAGCGATGAGTGAGACGGAACAGACAGAAACAAAAGAAAAATTCAATGCCGGCGAGATGATTTTCGAGCACATCCTCGACTCATACCAGTGGCACATCTTGACTTGGAAGGACAAGCACGTCGCTGTCAATCTGCCAATCATCATCTATAACGAAGGTCATCTCTACGCGTTTTCATCGAAACATTTCCAGCACAGCAGCACATATTCCGTCACTGAAAAAGGCAGTGGCGACGAGATCGTATTCTCCATCCCAAAAGAAGGGGAATACAAAGGCAAAGTCGTGATTCTCAAGGGAGAAGAGCAAATAAGGCCGATAGACATCTCCATCACGAAAAACGTTTTCGGGCTTCTCATCTCATGCACGTTGTTAGTCACGCTGTTCCTCATTGTGGCGAACGCGTACAAGAAGCGCGGCGAGAAGGCTCCGAAAGGGCTCCAGTCGCTGTTTGAGATGCTGTTTGTGTATGTCAGGGACGACATCGCAAAAAAATCAATCGACGAGAAGCATGTTGACAGATATACACCTTATTTAATAACGGTATTCTTCTTCATCTTCATCAACAACCTGCTGGGGCTCATCCCGTTCTTCCCGTTCGGTGCGAACATCACGGGAAACATCGCGGTCACTGCCGTCTTAGCGGCATTCACCTTCGTGATTACTAATGTCTTTGGAAGCAAGGAATATTTCAAAGACGTGTTCAACACGCCGGGGGTGCCGATTTTCCTGAAGCTCCCGATTCCGTTGATGCCGATAATCGAGTTCGTAGGTTGTCTGACGAAACCGTTGGTTCTCGCGATACGTCTTTTCGCGAACATCACGGCGGGACATATCGTTGTGTTAGGTTTCATCAGCATGATTTTCATCCTCGGGCAGATGGGAGCGGCATGGGGCGCCGGCGCATCGGTGCTTTCATTAGTATTCATCATCTTCGTCGATGTGCTTGAACTTTTGGTCGCATACATCCAGGCATACGTCTTCACACTGCTGTCGGCGTTGTATTTCGGGATGGCATGCAAAGAGCATCATCATGGATGAGAGATTAGAGATTAGAGAGTAAAGAGTAAAGGAATATGACGCATAACTTTAAAAAATTTTGAACTTTTAAACTTTAAAAACTATAAATTATGTCATTATTAGTCATGTTACAAGAAGTAGCAAAAGCGGCGGCTGACCTGGCCCCGTTGGCAAAGATGGGTGCAGGTCTTGCGGCAGGTATCGCAACAATCGGCGCGGCGCTCGGCATCGGCAAGATCGGCAGCAGCGCGTTGGAATCAATGGCACGTCAGCCTGAAGCGGCCGGCAGCATCCAGACCAGCATGATCATCTCGGCGGCCCTCATCGAAGGTGTCGCACTTTTCTCGGTGGTCGTCTGCCTGCTCATCGCCATCGCCTAAAAGCGGACAATCTCAGGTTGCAACGGTTGGTTGCAATCTGAGATTTTAAAATGAAGGTAAAACTTAAAAAATAAAAAATGGAACTTATAAAACCTGAAATCGGGTTGATATTCTGGATGACGCTCGCATTCGGCATCGTGTTCATCATCCTCGCGAAAGTGGCGTTCCCAATCATCGGGAGCGCATTGAAGAAACGCGAGGAGAAGATCACCGAGGCCCTTGAGCTCGCCGAACGCACCCACGAGGAGATGAGACAGCTTCAGGCCGACAACGAGAAAATCCTCCAGGAAGCACACGAAGAACGCGACAAGATCCTCACCGAGGCGCGCGCCACACGCGACAAGATCCTCGAGGACGCGAAGGCAAAAGCCACGGAAGAGACAAACCGCATCGTCGATTCCGCCAAGGAAACCATTGAGAATGAACGCAAAGCGGCATTGACAGAAATCAAAAACGAAATCGCCAACATCTCAATAAAGGTAGCGGAGAAAATCCTTGAGAGAGAGCTCAACAGCGACAAAGCACAGCTCGACTATATCGAGAGCATCATCAAGGAAACGGAAAACAACAAATAGAAGGCAGCATGAAAGACACTCTTTTGACACGTCGATACGCCAAGGCTTTCCTCGAATACGCCATCCGTAACCAGATGACGGACGAGGGACTGTCGGATATGCAGACCGTATCCGAGACAATCAACGAGAGCCGTGAGCTTCGCAGGATACTGTCTGAACCTTTCATCACCGACAACAAGAAAAATGACATCCTCCTGCGTATATTCAGAGGCAATGTCTCCGACAAGACCTTGAATTTCATCAGCCTGATGATTGACAAGAACCGTTCCGACATCATCGCAGATGTCTATGAGCAATACCGCGAACTTTATAACGAATACAACAACATCGCGGTTGTGACAGTGACAACGGCTGTCAAGATCGATGAGACAATGACACAGAAGTTCCTCTATTTCGTCAAGGATGTCGTCAAGGGTAACATTCAGATTGTCAATGACATTGACAAGAGTATCATCGGAGGGTTCATCATCCGCCGAGGTGACTACGTTTATGACGCGAGTGTCAGGACGAAACTGAAGAGCCTGTCGAAGATTTTCGCGGAGAATCTTTATGTTAAAGGATATTGATAATTAACAGATTGATAATCAGACAAAAATAAAATATGGGAAAAATTAAACCCGCTGAAGTATCAGCAATACTGCTTGATGAGTTGACCAACTTCGACAACAAGGCGACACTTGATGTCAAGGGCACCGTGCTCAACGTCGGCGACGGCGTGGCGCGTGTCTATGGCATGAGGGACGCTGAAGCCGGAGAACTCGTCGAGTTCGAGAAAAACGGTGTCATGGGCATCGTGCTGAACCTTGAGGAAGACAACGTCGGCGTTGTGCTTCTCAACGACGCAGGTGACATCAACGAAGGCGACACCGTGGTATGCACGCACCGCATCGCGTCTGTCAACGTAGGCGAAGGGATGCTCGGCCGTGTCATCAACACCCTCGGCAACCCTATTGACGGCAAGGGTGAGATAAAAGGCGAGACAGTGGAGATGCCTCTCGAACGCAAGGCCCCGGGCGTCATCTTCCGTAAACCTGTCGATGAACCTCTCCAGACCGGCATCAAGGCCGTTGACGCCATGATTCCGATCGGACGCGGACAGCGCGAGCTTATCATCGGCGACCGTCAGACAGGCAAGACAGCCATCGCCATCGACACCATCATCAACCAGAAAGAATTCTACGACAAAGGCGAACCCGTCTATTGCATCTACGTGGCAATCGGACAGAAAGGCTCGACGGTCGCGAACATAGTGCAGAACCTCGAAGACCACGGCGCACTTCCATATACCATCGTGGTGGCCGCCACAGCCTCCGACACCGCGGCGATGCAGTATTACGCACCGTTCGCGGGCGCGGCCATAGGCGAGTACTTCCGCGACACGGGCCGCTCGGCACTCATCATCTACGATGACCTCTCGAAACAAGCCGTGGCTTACCGCGAAGTCTCGTTGCTTCTCCGCAGACCACCAGGACGTGAGGCATATCCGGGCGACGTGTTCTATCTGCATTCACGTCTCCTCGAAAGAGCAGCGAAAATCATCAACAACGATGAGATTGCGGCAAAGATGAACGACCTTCCGGCAAGTCTTAAGGGCAAAGTCAAAGGCGGCGGATCACTGACAGCCCTCCCGATCATCGAGACGCAGGCCGGTGACGTGTCGGCATACATCCCGACAAACGTCATCTCCATCACCGACGGACAGATATTCTTGGAGACCAACCTCTTCAACGCGGGCATCCGTCCGGCCATCAACGTCGGCATCTCGGTGTCGCGCGTCGGCGGCAAGGCACAGATCAAGTCGATGAAGAAAGTCGCAGGCACACTGAAACTCGACCAGGCACAGTTCCGTGAGCTTGAGGCGTTCTCCAAGTTCGGCTCCGACCTCGACCCGGCAACGCAGGCAGTGCTCGACAAAGGCCGCCGCAACGTGCAGATACTCATACAGCCACAGTCGTCGCCGCTGAAGGTTGAAGAGGAAGTCGCCATCATCTACTGCGGCGTCAACAACCTGCTCAGAAAGATTCAGCCAGAGAACGTGGCGGAGTTCGAGAAGAGATACCTCGACCTGCTCAACGCCTCGCACAAGGAGACGATGGCCGAAATCAAAGCCGGCAAATACACCGATGAAATCACCGACGTGCTCAAAGAAGCCGCCAATGAGATCATCGAACTGATGACCAAGAAATAAATCAAGCTATGGCGAACCTCAAAGAAGTCAGGACACGAATCGCTTCGGTTGACTCGACGATGCAGATAACATCCGCCATGAAGATGGTGTCGGCGTCGAAGCTGCGCAAATCGCAAAACACGATCTTGGCACTCCGCCCCTACGCCTCGAAACTCAGCGAGATAATGCAGGACCTCTCGTCATCATTGCAGAACTCCAACGAAGGAGTCTATGCCAAAATACACAAGGAACACGTGGAAGACGAGAAGATCCTCATCATCCCGGTGGCCTCGAACAAGGGTTTGTGCGGAGTGTTCAACGCAACAGTGATCCGCGAAACGGTGAGTTTCATCAAGGAAAACTATCAGACACAGTTCGACAAAGGCAACGTCGATATTCTTTGCATCAGCAAGAAGGTCTATGAGACGTTGAAGTTCAAGAAATACCCGCTGTTGGAACCGGAATTTGAGCTTCTCGACAATCTGAGTTACGACAACACGCTGCCTTTCGCCGAACGGCTGATGAACGACTTCGTGGAGGAGAAATATGACCGTATCATATTCGTTTACAACCAGTTCAAGAACGCCGGAAGCCAGATTCTCGTGAAAGAACAGTTTCTGCCAATCGTCAACAAGGAAGAGGAAACGACAACCACAACAGCAAAGAGTGATGTCGAATACATCTTCCAGCCTTCGAAGGCGGAGATTCTCGAGGCTTTGGTGCCGAAATCGCTCAAGTTGCAGGTTTTCAAGATATTGCTCGACAGCTTCACTTCAGAGCACGGCGCGAGGATGGTCTCGATGACCAAAGCCACCGACAACGCGTCGGAGCTGCTGAAGGAGCTGAACCTGACTTACAACAAGGCGCGTCAGACGGCAATCACCAACGAAATCATCGAGATCGTCGGCGGCGCGAATGCGCTTTAAATTAAAAGTCATAGAGTAAAAAGGGCGCGAAGCGAATTTGTAAAGTAATTAATAATACAAACATTAAAAAATTGTCAAAATGAAAAAGAAAAACATCTTACTGGCTGTTTTCGCCATTATTTTGATGGTGACGGCAACATTATTTATCACTTCATGTGACAAAAGCTCTGGCGGAAGCAGCGGAGGCAGCACATCCTCCAATTCAATCGTCGGGACATGGAAAGGCGATATTGATGACGAAGTTGATGTAGTCCTTAAAGTTTACAATGACAACACCGGAACAGTTACGCTGAAAGACAATTATTACAATGAAACTGTAAAATATGACCTGACATACAAAATGACAGATGATGACAAAGGCTATGCAATCGTTGAATTTGACTCATATTATTATGGTACGGAATATCAACGAGTTGACTTTGAATTAAATGGGAAAATCATGTATGTCTATTCCAATGATGAATATTATGGTAACGAGTTAATATGCGTTTTGCACAAACAATAACCATATTCATTTTCAGCTTGACAGCCTGCCTGTTGTCGTCGGACATGACAACGGGCAGTTTGTCTTTTCATCAGCTCACCTCACCGATCGTTACAGTTTTTGTTTTAAGCTGGCTGACATCACTGCTTCCTCAAATTCCAAGGAAAATCACACAAATCATTGTTGGTGAAGCAGTTATCCTGTTATGTGTTGCTGACTGCTATTGCTATATGAATTTTGGTTCGGCAATATCTCCACAACTCTTGTCTGTAGTACTTAACACAGACGCGAGGGAAGCCGGAGAATTCATTTCATCATTCATTGGAATCGGAATTTTCAAGCAATGGCGAATGACGTTATTGATTATACTTTTTTTTGCCTTCCCGATAGCTTTCATTCCCAAAATAGAAGGTTTATTTTCTAAAAGACTGATTCTCAATAAATATTTTAAAATAACAGCCTCAATAATTATTATTCTGAGCATAATTCTTGAAATAAAACCAACCCGCGATTTCCTTAAAATTTTCAGTTCCGACTATAAAATCCAAGATGTTGAAAGTCAGATTTTCAGGCAAGAAAACACAAAAAACACTTCGATACACCGCGTTATATTTGCTTTCCGCGCGAATAAACTGACGGAACGCGATTTGGAGGAAATAAAACAATGCACTATAGCAGCAAATGTTGACAGTTGCTCACATTTGTCACCACATATCGTACTCGTGATTGGGGAAAGCTACAACAAGCATCACTCATCACTTTATGGCTATCCATTGGAAACCACACCCTTGCAACGCAAACGACTTGAAGATGGCGGGCTATTTCTGTTTAATGACGTTGTAACTCATTGGAACATAACGAGTAACGCATTCATCGAAATATTCTCTCGGCCATTGTTTCCAATTCTTTTCAGACGTGCAGGTTATCATGTGACTTTCTTCTCCAACCAATTCGTTTTCAAAAGATTTGGCAAGAAAAAAGCAAATATTTCAGGAAACCATTTTCTTTCCAATAAAGCCTTGAGTGATTCTATTTTCGATTATCGAAATTCAAGAACCAGACATTATGACATGGAACTCATTAAGGAATTCGCAAGATACAAGTCGGAGACAGTTTCGGAGCCATACACTTTTGACATCATTCATCTCATCGGGCAGCATTTTGAATATGAATTAAGATACCCGAAGAACGAAACTTATTTCACTGAATCTGAATATATTAACAGACAATTGAATGACGAGGAAAGACAATTTGTCACTCATTATGACAATGCGACGCTTTACAACGACAAGGTCTTGGACAGCGTCATCAGAATGTTCGAGCAGGAAGAGGCGGTTGTGATTTTCATTTCCGACCACGGAGAAGAAGTGTATGACGATGAACATGTAAAAGGCAGGCTTTTTCAAAGGCCGACTTATTCGATAGCTCATCAAGAGTATGAGATTCCGATGTGGATTTGGTGTTCAGAAAAATACAAACTTGCTCATAATGAGATAGTTGAACAAATTAAAAAATCCTTGGACAAGCCGTTTATTACCGACGACATTTCGCAATTGTTTTATTATTTAGCCGGTATCAATTGTCGGTGGTACAACGACAGAAACAACATCTTATCCATTGACTATCAATGTAGACCAAGAATAATCAATGGCGGCGTTAATTATGACAACTTACATTAAAAAATTTCTTGACATTTCAAAAATCTCTTCTTAACTTTGACCTTTCAAAACCGAGACGC
>JAKSNA010000033.1 GCA_024400295.1 Bacteroidales bacterium
AACTTTACTCTTTACTCTTTTAACTGAAAAAACTCCACTCTCAACTCTCCAAACTAAAAACTAAAGACTTTACACACTTTACAAACTTTTTACTAACTTTGCAGCCGTAAAAAAATTCAAGCCGTTATGAAATACCCCATCGGAACCCAGACATTCGGCACCATCATCGAAAACGGCATGGTGTATGTGGATAAGACAGACCTCGTTTACAACCTCGCACAGAAACATGTCTGCTTTCTGTGCCGCCCGCGCAGGTTCGGGAAATCGCTGTTAATATCAACGCTTGAAAGCTATTTCAGAGGAGAGAAAGAGCTTTTCAAAGGGTTGAAAATCGAGGAATTGGAGAAGGAATGGACGCAGTATCCGGTGTTCAGGATAGACTTCGCACAGGGCAATTTCAAGGATCCCAACTATATTCCCAGCACGATGGGCGATTATCTTGACAAATGGGAGGAGGAATACGGAGTCAGCAAAAAATATGAAGAGGTGGGCATCCGTTTCTCAAACGTCATAGCTGCGGCGCACGCGAAGACCGGCCGGAAGGTCGTAGTCCTTGTTGACGAATACGACAAGCCTATGCTCGACGTGCTCATGGAGCCACAAGAACAGACGAACCGCGACGCGCTGAAGGAGATATACAGCACCTTCAAGAAAACCGACGAACACCTCCGCTTCGTGCTTCTCACAGGTGTCACCAAGTTCTCGCAGGTGAGCGTGTTCAGCGGCTTTAACCAGCCTGAGGACATCAGCATGGACAGCGAGTTCGACGCGCTGTGCGGCATCACGAAAGACGAACTCGTGGACTGTTTCGATTCGGAGATAGAAGTAATGGCCAAGAAGCTCGGATATTCCAAGGATGAGATGTACCTGCGCCTCAAGAGACAGTACGACGGCTACCACTTCTCGGAGGAGATGCTCGACATCTTCAACCCTTACAGCGTTCTCAATGCGTTGAAAAGCAAGAAAATAGACGAGTATTGGTTTGCGACAAGCACTCCGACATACCTGATGCGCCTGCTCGACCGTAACAAGACGAACATACAGGAGATACTGAGCAGGCAGTATGCGAAGAAATATTTCATGGACTACAAGGCTGACGTTGAAGACCCCTTGGCTATGATATACCAGAGTGGCTACCTGACGATCAAGGGATACAACATGGAAAGGGGACTATACCAACTTGATTTTCCGAACAACGAGGTGCGCAACGGCTTCATTGACATGCTTGCCAACGATTACCTCAATGACAGTCACGGCGATACGAATTGCATAGTCATGGATGTCAACGATATGCTCAAAGAGTGCCGCTTGGATGATATGCGCGACGCACTCTCCGGCTTCTTCGCCTCAATCCCCTACGACGCGAACTATCAGGAACGCGTGTGGAGCTACGAGAGCCACTATCATTACACTTTTTACTTGATATTCAGACTTTTATCCTGCTATACGACTTTGACAGAGAAAGCGAACTCACGTGGTCGCGCCGACATGATTGTTGAGACGGACGACTACGTTTACATCTTTGAATTTAAGCTTGACGGCACAGCTGCCGAAGCGTTGAAACAGATTGACGATAAAGGCTATGCCGAGCCTTACGCGGCAGATTCGAGGAAGCTGTTCAAGATAGGAGTCGGGTTTTCATCGGAGAAACGGAACATCGCGGAGTGGAGCGTGGTTTGAGTGTGAAGTCTTTAGTCTTTAGTTTTTAGTCTTTAGTTTTTTAGAGTTGAGGGTGGAGTTGGCTGGCGCATGAGGGCAGGCCGCATATAAAAAAGCGAGACATTCTCAATGTCCCGCTTTTTCAAAATATGTAAACGCTCTGCGTTCTCTTATCTCTACACTCTGCTTTCTTAACTATTCGAGAGTGTGGATCACGAGGCCTGAACGGAGCTTCGGCTCGAACCATGTCGTCTTAGGTGGCATGATGTTGCCGCTGTCGGCGATGTCGATGATCTGTTTCATTGAGACAGGGTACATCGCGAATGCGACTTTCATCTCGCCGCTGTCAACGCGACGCTTCAGCTCGCCGAGACCACGGATGCCGCCGACGAAGTCGATGCGCTTGTCGGTGCGGAGGTCCTTGATGCCGAGGATGTTGTCGAGGACGTTGTCGCTCAGAATCTTCACGTCGAGGACACCGATCGGGTCGTTGTCGTTGTATGTGCCTGGCTTCGCGCTCATCTTGTACCAATGGCCGTCGAGATACATGCTGTGTTCGTGGAGCTTGGCCGGCTTGTAAATCTCTGTGCCCATGTCTTCTACGTCGTATGTCTTGCCGAGAGCTGCGATGAAGTCAGCCTTGCTGAGGCCGTTCAAGTCTTTCACGACGCGGTTGTAGTCGATGACTTTAAGCTGGTTGTCCGGGAAAATGACAGTCATGAAGAAGTTGTATTCTTCTTTGCCTGTGTGGTGCGGGTTGTTCTCTTTCTTCTCCTGACCCACGAGGGCTGCCGCCGCGCTGCGGTGATGGCCGTCGGCGATGTACATGGCCGGGACCTTGGTGGCGAAGAGTTCGACGAGGCGGGCGATGGTGGCCTTGTCGTCGATGGTCCAGAAACGATGGCCGAAGCCGTCTTCCTTGGCGATGAAGTCATAGACCGGCTTCTGGTGGCGGACGATGTTATCGACGATGGCGTCGATCTCGTTCACCGCCGGGTATGCGAAGAACACCGGCTCGACGTTGGCGTTGGTGATGCGGACGTGTTTCATGCGGTCCTCTTCCTTGTCCTTGCGTGTGAGCTCGTGTTTCTTGATCACCTTATTAATGTAGTCTTCGCTCCATGCACATGCGACGATGCCGTACTGCCAATGCGCGTCGGCCTCTGTCGGGTTCATGCTCTGCGCGTAGATGTAAAGTTTCTCTTCCTCGTCCTGCACGAGCCATCCGTAGTCTTTGAATGCGTTGAAGTTCTCGACGACTTTGATGTAGGTCTCGAGGTCGCTGTCCTTGTGGCCTGCCGGAAGGTCGATTTCGGCCTTTGTCACGTGGAGGAGGCTGTATGGGTTGCCTTTGCATTCCTCGCGGGCTTCCTCTGTGTTCAGAACGTCGTATGGTCTCGACGCGAGCTTCTCGGCGATGTCAACTGTCGGGCGATAGCCTTTGAATGGTTTGATAACTGACATGTCTATTAAGTTTTTAGAGTTTAGAGTGGAGTGTGGAGTTGAATAGATTCAACCCCACACTTCACTCTTAAAAACTGAAATTATTTGTTAACTTGGAATTTCGTGCAACCGTCTTTGAAGAATCCGACGATCTGGCGTGCTGCCGCGAGACCTGCGTTGAGGTTAGCCTCGGCTGTCTCTGCGCCCTGTTTCTTAGGTGTCGCGAAGAAACGCGGGGCGAACTGCGCCAATGTCTCTGCGTTCACCGGAGCGATGTCTGTCACATACTTGAAGTCTGTGCGTTCGGCGAGCATCTTTTCCATGTCAGCTTCGTTAATGACTTCCTTGCGGGCTGTGTTGACTAAGCAGCCGCCCTTCGGCATTCTCGAGAGAAGACCGTAGTTGATGCTGTTCTTTGTCTGGTCGTTTGCAGGGATGTGCAACGAGATGTAGTCGCAGTTTGCGTAGAGTTCCTCCAATGTTGCAGGAACTTTCACGCCTTCTGCTTCCATCTTCTCTTTCGGTACGAATGGGTCGAATGCCCAGACTTCCATGCCGAATGCCTTTGCCTTTTCAGCGACGAGGCGACCTACGTTGCCGTAAGCCTGGATGCCGATTCTCTTGCCCTTAAGCTCTGAGCCTGTGCCCGGCTTGAAGGTGTTGCGTGCCATATAGACCATGAGGCCGATGGCGAGTTCGGCGACAGCGTTTGAGTTCTGGCCCGGTGTGTTCATCGCGACGATGCCTCTTGCTGTGCAGGCTGCGAGGTCGAGATTGTCGAAACCTGCGCCGGCGCGGACGACGATCTTCAGGTTCTTTGCGTGGTCGATGACTTCCTTCGTCACCTTGTCTGAACGGACGATGAGAGCGTCGGCGTCAGCCACTGCATCGTAGAACTGCTGAACATCGGTGTATTTCTCGAGTTTCGCGAAGCTGTAACCCGCTTCTTCAACTATTTTCTGGATCCCATTGACAGCTGATGCTGAGAATGGCTTTTCTGTTGCTACTAATACTTTCATTTTTTTAATTTTTAACCAAAAGTCTAAAATCTTTCAACTTTTAACTTTCAACTTTTAACTATTTGTTGGCTTTCTCGAAATCCTGCATGCACTGGACGAGTGCTTCGACTGACTCGATCGGGCAGGCGTTGTACAATGATGCACGGAAGCCGCCGACTGAACGGTGACCCTTGATGCCGACCATGCCGCGTTCCTTCGCAAATGCCATGAATGCATCCTGGAGGTCCTCACGGCCTTCTGCCATGACCCAGCAGTGGTTCATGATTGAACGTGAATCCTTCTCGGCTGTGCCGCGGAACATGCTGTTGCGGTCGATTTCCTCGTAGAGCATGTTTGACTTCTTCATGTTGATCTCGTGCATCTTCTCGACGCCGCCGAGGTTCTTCACCCATGTCAATGTCTCGTGCATGACGAAGATAGGAAGTACAGGAGGTGTGTTGAACATTGAAACGTCTGCCGGTTTGTCGGCTGGCATGTGTGTCAGGTAGTTCACCATTGTCGGGAGCGGGTTCATGTATGCACGCTCGCCGATGTTGCCGAGGAGGTCTTTGCGGACGATGACGAATGTCACACCGGCAGGACCGACGTTCTTCTGGGCGCCGCCGAAGATGAGACCGTATTTCTTCACGTCAACAGGACGGCTCATGATGTCTGACGACATGTCAGCAACCAATGTGATAGGGCAGTCCATGTCTTCTTTGATCTCCGTGCCGTAGATGGTGTTGTTTGTCGTGATGTGGAAATAGTCGGCGTCTGTGGGGATGGTGTAACCTTTCGGGATGTATGTGTAGTTCTTGTCTTCTGACGATGCAACGACTTCAACCTTACCGAACAATTTGGCTTCTTTGATAGCCTTCTTTGCCCAAACACCTGTCTGGAGGTAAGCAGCCTTCGTCTTCATCAGGTTTGCAGGGACTGTGAAGAACTGTGTGCTCGCGCCGCCGCCGAGGAAGAGGACTTCGTATTCGGCAGGGATGTTGAGAAGCTCACGCCAGAGCTGACGGGTCTCTTCCATCACGCGCTCCCAACCTGGAGTGCGGTGTGAAATCTCCATCAAACCGATGCCTGTGTTGTCGAAATTGCGAATTGCGTTGATTGTTGATTCAACGGCTTCTTTTGGAAGGACACATGGTCCAGCATTGAAATTGTGTTTCATTACTTTTTATTTTAAAGTTATTATTATTTTAATATGTTTATTATCAATGATTTCTTTACTCTCTACTCTCTACTCTCTACTCTTTTTTTAAGACGTTGCAAAGGTAATAAATTAAATTGATATTACAACCAAAAGAAAAATTTTGTTTTTTTGCAGGAAAATTATGCGGGAGATTTTGCCATGAAAGATAGAAATAAGTTGATGGAAGTTATTAACTCATTGAATGTCAATAAAATATTTGATGATAAAATAATTCGGAAATCTATATACAATAATGTGTGGTTCAACGAAAAGAATATCTCTGCCGCCGTTGATGAAGTCGTGAGACTCACAAAACCGGAAAACATGCGTGAGATTGTCGGGCTTTTCCCCGAAAACAGTCGGAAAGCCAAAAAGATTGCCGTCGTTCTGTCGGGCGAGACGCCGCTCGACAACTTCCGCGACTTCCTCTGCATTCTCCTTTCCGGAAACGGTTTTGTCGGGAAAATGTCTCACGATGACCCGTTTCTGCTGAAGACTTACGCCGATGCGCTGGCCGCCGCTTGTCCCGAAATCGTGCCTGACATAAACATTGTTGAACGTCCGTTGATGGATTTTGATGCTATTGTCTTGAACGACAATGAGAATAATTCGGTCCTGAAGGAGTATTTCGCGAATATCCCGCATCTTTTTCGCTACGAAAATTTAGGTATGCACCTAATCAAAGGTGATGAAAAACAGTCTGATTTAGAAGAACTTGCGTATAAATGTTTCATTAATTTCGGAAGGGGACGGCATTCTGTAAGGAATATTTTTGTCCCGAAAAATTATGACTTCCAGCCGTTGCTTGCCGCTTTCGCGAAATGGGACGATGTGAAAAACAACGCACGGTACTTCAACAATTACGAATATCGTAAGTCAATTTGCCTTCTCGGAAAGAAAGAATGTATCGACAACGGCTTCGTGATTTTGCGTCAAAGCGATGAAATGGATCCGAATGTTTCGGAGATTTTTTATCATGAGTATGAATCTTTGGCAAAAATGCTGACATTTTTTCAGAAGAATGAGACCGGCTCTGACATCATAAGATTTTTGCAAAGTTTATAACATATTGATAATCAGTCATAAGATAAAGAATAAAAAAAGTTTTCAAAAAATGATTTTTGTATTGTGAAAAGTTGTATTTTTGCGGCTCGAAATAACGGAAAATCATATACGAAATGAAAAAAGATATACATCCAAAGAATTATCGTCTTGTAGTATTTAAAGACATGTCGAATGACTACGCATTCATGTCACGTTCAACGATCAACACCAAGGAAACAATTGTTTGGGAAGACGGAAACGAATATCCGCTGGTGAAGCTCGAAATTTCAAACACATCGCACCCGTTCTACACAGGCAAGATGAAACTTGTCGATACGGCAGGTCGTGTTGATAAGTTCAACAACAAGTACAAGAAATTTCAGGAAGCAAGAAAAAAATAATCTCAGAATAGGTTTGTTAAATTTTTCATAATGAAGTTTTTGCCCTTGCCAGAGATGACAAGGGTTTTTTTTGGCACGATATTTGCCGGTGACGGCGGAAAATAAAAACATTTTTATGGACAACCAGATTAACCCGGATATAATTTTAAGCGACATAGTTGAAAGTGACGGCGAATTCATACCGCTTTTTTCTCCTGAAGACGAGAAAAGGATGAATGAGGAGGAGACACCGGATGAGCTTCCGATCATGCCTCTCAGGAATGCAGTTCTTTTCCCCGGTGTGGTGATTCCGATCACCGTAGGCAGGAGCAAGACAATCAAACTCATCAAGGATGCGTATAGGAATCACATCGATATCGGTGTTATCGCACAGCGTGACGCCAAGGTGGAAGAACCTCAGCAAAATGACCTGTTTGAAATAGGTACCGTCGCCCAGGTGATGAAGACATTGCAGATGCCCGACGGAAATACAACCGTCATTATACAAGGCAAACGCCGTTTCAAACTCGAAGAACTCACGATGGCAGAGCCGTTCCTTTGGGGCAGAGTGTCGCCATACGGCGAGGTCAGAAGCATCCCGCGTGACCGTCAGTTCAAGGCTTTGATTCAGAGCATCAAGGATATGGCAGTGCAGATAATGCAGAAATCAGCCAACGTGCCATTCGAGGCGACATTTGCCATAAAAAATATTGAAAGTCCGTGGTTTATGGTCAATTTCATTGCCAGCAATATCATCGCAGACATGGAAGACCGCCAGAAACTTCTGGAAATCAATGATATAACAGAGTTTGCCACCGCACTTCTGCAAATACTTACCAACGAACTCCAGATGGTTGAGCTGAAGCAGCAGATTCAGACCAAGGTGAAGGTTGATATGGACAAGCAACAGCGCGAGTATTTCCTCAATCAGCAGCTTCGTACCATTCAGGAGGAACTCGGCGGGACACCTAATGAACAGGATGTCAAGGAGTTGACCGAAAAAGCCGCAAAAAAGAAATGGAGCAAAGAAGTGGCAGATGTGTTCCATAAGGAATTGCAGAAACTCCAGCGCATCAATCCGCAGACAGCCGACTATGGCGTCCAGCACAATTATCTTGACTATCTCGTCGAACTGCCTTGGAATGAATACACGAAAGACAATTTTGACCTTGAACACGCACAGAAAATCCTCGACAAAGACCACTTCGGACTCGACAAGATCAAGGATAGAATAATAGAACATCTTGCTGTTTTGAAACTGAAAAACGACATGAAAGCACCTATCCTGTGCCTCGTCGGACCTCCTGGAGTCGGCAAGACGTCTCTCGGAAAGTCAATAGCTAAAGCATTGGGACGTAAGTATATACGTATGTCTCTTGGTGGAGTCCGTGACGAGTCGGAACTCCGCGGTCACCGTAAGACTTACATCGGCGCAATGCCCGGTAGGATAATCCAGAACCTGAAGAAAGTCAAGTCGTCGAATCCTGTTTTCGTCCTTGATGAAATCGACAAGGTGAGCAGCAACAATATCAGCGGCGACCCGCAGGCCGCTCTGCTCGAAATCCTTGACCCAGAACAGAATAACACTTTCAATGATAACTTCATTGAACTCGATTTCGACCTCTCCAAGGTGATGTTCATCGCCACGGCGAACAACCTTCAGACAATCCATCCGGCTCTCCGCGACCGTATGGAAATCATCGACCTGAATGGCTATCTGCGTGAGGAGAAATATGAGATCGCGAAACGTCATCTCGTGCCTAAACAGCTGAAAGAGCATGGCCTGAAGGCGAAAGACGTGCAGTTCTCGGAGGATATGATTTACAAAATCATCGATGACTACACGCGGGAGGCCGGAGTGCGCTCCCTTGAACGTAAAATTGCCGACATCATCCGCAAGAAAGCCAAGGCACTGGTCATCGGCGGCGAGTACGACAGGAAAGTCACCGCCGAAGACCTGAAAAAAGCCCTCGGTGTCCCGATGCACCATGATGAGGAGGAGGTGAAGCATGCCATGCCTGGTGTGGCGATAGGCCTTGCTTGGACTCCTGTCGGCGGCGAGATTCTGTCGATTGAAGTGAGCCTGAGCCGCGGACGCGGAATGCTCAACATGACAGGAAATCTCGGCGAAGTGATGAAAGAATCAGCGACGATTGCGTACGAGTTCATAAAATCGCACGCCAACCAGCTGAATATCAATCCGATTGTCTTTGAGGAATGGAATGTCCACATTCATGTTCCTGAAGGCGCTACGCCGAAAGACGGCCCGTCGGCGGGCATCACAATGCTCACGGCACTGACATCCGCGTTCACACAACGGCGTGTGAAAGACATGCTTGCGATGACCGGTGAGATTACGTTGAGAGGAAGGGTGCTGCCGGTTGGAGGAATACAGGAAAAGATGCTCGCCGCAAAACGAAACAACGTTACAGATGTCATTTTGTCACGCGACAACGAGCCTGACTTCATGGACATCAAACAGGAATACGTTGAAGGACTTCAGTTCCATTTCGTGGAAGACATGATGGAGGTTTTGGATCTTGCTCTTGAAAAGGAACAGGATATTAATACGTTGGATTACAACAAGTTCCTTGTTGATTCGCACAAGAAGGTGACGGGGTTTAAGGCGTAAAATCTGATTCTTCAGTGACTAACGATGAAGGAACTATGTCATATATCAGAACATAATTTTGATATGTGACAAAGAATACTGTCAGTTTTCCTTTTTTAACGAGCAACCGCTTTGTGTTTGGATATACCACTTGTGGCGTTTTCCATTGCAGTTTCGGAATGATGTCGGCACAATAAGAGAGAGTTAGTATTTCATCAATAAGGGAATTGACATATCGAATGCTGGATTCAATGGTGTTTATTGATGTTATGTAAGTCGCTATGCTTTCTATCTGATCGTAAACTTTTCTGGTGAATCTAACTTTGTAAGTTTTCATAATGCTTGACAACACATTCCATCAACTTCGCTCTGTATTCTTCAGGGCTTACACTATCTCTCAATTCCTTTTCAAGCACAGAATTTTGAAAGTTTCTGTCGTTTTCAAAAAGTATTCTTTTTTTGATTGCTGGTTCTCTGTTCATATTTTGTCTATAAAATTTTTGCAAAAATAACACAAATTTTTAAAAAGTCATGAAAAATTATTAAAAGCTGCAGATATTGAAATGGACTCCAAAGATATGCTGTGAAAACTTCCTGGTTTTCTGTTGTTTACATTAAAAATGATAATTCTGTCAATATTGTAAATCTTGCTCGAATGATATTTTTCCTGAAGTGTAAACCTCGCCGGCAGTGGTTTGAATGACCGCTTCCATTGTCAGATTAGGAACGTCTTTTGCAAGATATTCAAGTCTTTCCATTATTTCGTCAAATTTGTAACGACGTGCGTGTGCGCCGCGGTATTTCCCGTTGGGTGTGAAATCGGATTCAATCTCTTCATATTCAAGACGGAAGAAATCGGTGCCGTCGTCAAAAGGGTGGGAGAGTTTGAAAAACGGCTCCTCGAAAGAAATGTCGTAACTTTTTGAATATCTGAAGTTTAAGTCAATGATAAAATATGGCCATTCGCCAAGCATTTTCTTTGTTTCAATCTTGATCTGGACCTTGTGTGATGCTACATTTGCGAGACTGTCAATCACTTCCATCGGGAAGAGCGGCACGTTGGTTGCGTTAGAGCGCATGAAACTCAACAGTTTGTCGCGGTCGTTCAATGGGACGATTCTCGTTCTGTCGCCGAAATCGTTGATAATCAATATGCCTCTGTCGGAACTAATCTCTTTTATGCGCATCCCAAAATTTTTTTGCAAAAATATGCAAATTCGGTGTAACATTTTCCGAAAAAAAGTACTATGTCAGTGAAAAATAAATGTTCGTCTGTTATGAAAATGACTACTTTTGCAAAAAATATGAAAATGAAAAAACTCATATATGTTTTTGTCGCGTTTCTGCTGATTTCTTGCGGTAGGAAAGATGACCCGACCGCCGGTCTCAAGATTTTCAAGTACAACGAGGCGGCCGGCCTTCTCACGCTTGACCCGATTTATGCCAAGGACCAGCCGCACATCTGGGCGTGTAACCAATTGTTTAACAGCCTCGTGGCTTTTGATGACGAGATGAACATAGTGCCGTCGGTGGCGAAAAGTTGGGATGTGTCTGAAGACGGGAAGACATATACATTTATTTTAAGGGATGATGTGTTTTTTCATGCTGACAGTTGTTTTGGCGGGAAGGGCAGGAGGGTCGTGGCAGGTGATGTTGAATATTCGTTCAACAGATTGGTTGACAGGAAGTTGAGCTCTCCTGGAGTGTGGATTTTCTCATCTGTCAAACAAGATGATGACGGATATGCCTTCAAGGCTGTCAATGACTCTGTCTTCCAAATAGAACTGATGGATTGTTTTCCAGCCTTTCTTGGGATTCTGTCGATGACATACGTGTCTGTTGTCCCGCGTGAAGCCGTTGAGTATTACGGAGATGACTTCGGGCGGCATCCGGTCGGGACGGGGCCGTTCAAGTTCCAGTATTGGAAGGAAGGTGTCCGTCTGGTATTCAGAAAAAATCCTGACTACTTCGAGGTGATGAATGGAAAGAGGCTTCCATATATCGATGCCGTGTCGATAGGCTTTCTCATCGACAAGCAAGTCGCCTTCATGGAATTTGTCCAAGGTAAGACCGACTTTATGTCGGGCATTGATGCGAGGTACAAAGACGAACTGCTGACCCGTGACGGACGTTTGCGGAGTAAATACAAAGATGATTTTTATCTTATAAGAGAGCCGTATCTGAATACCGAATATCTGTCGTTTTATGTTGATACTCAAGAAGAAAGGTCGGATAAGGAACGGTCTGTCGCGTTGCGTAAGGCGGTGAATTACTCCATCGACAGAGAGAAGATGCTGCGTTATCTCAGGAATGGCATTGGCACTCCCGGGAACGGCGGGATAATTCCGGTAGGATTGCCAGGCTACGACTCGCTTGGAACTGCCGGATACCGCTACGATCAGCAGAAAGCCTTTGAGATTATTGAAAAATACAACTTGAGTGGCATGGAAATAAAACTGTACACCACGAAGGAATACATGGATCTGGCGAAGTTCGTGCAGTCGGCGGTTACAGATGTCGGGCTTGTCTGCAAGGTTGAAGAGATGATGCCTGCGGCAATGCGAGAGAAACGTGCGAAATGCTCGCTGCCATTCTTCCGGTCGTCATGGGTGGCCGACTATCCTGATGCCGAGAATTATCTCTCGCTGTTCACAACTGGCAACTTCGCTCCTGATGGGCCAAATTACACACATTATTCGAATGAAGAGTTCGACCGGCTCTATGACGCGGCTGTCGCAACAACCGACACCCGCCGCAGGGCAGAGATTTATCACGAAATGGATTCGCTGATGATGACAGAATCACCGGTGGTGATATTGTTTTACGATGAAGTGCTGCGTTTCGTCAATAAAAAAGTGTCGAATTTCAACGGAAACCCGATTAACTTATTAAATCTTAAAACATTGGAAATCAATTAGATGTGTTGTTGTAGTGATATGATTGGAAATCAGATTGGCCGAATGTGAAAATAGATTAAAAATTTTTGATAATCAGTGGGATTGGTGTTGTAAAAATGTGTATTTTTGCAAAGTTTTTTTGAAAATAATAGAATCATGATAAACATAAAATTTCCTGACGGTAGTGTCAGACAGTTTGAAGCAGGCGTGACACCGATGGATGTCGCTAAAAGCATTAGTGAGGGCTTGGCACGCAACGTGTTGTCAGCAAAAGTTAATGGCAAGATGTGGGACGCACTTCGTCCTGTGAACGAAGATGCTGAACTTCAACTCTTTACATGGAATGACCCTGAAGGAAAGGCTACGATGTGGCATTCGTCAGCACACCTCATGGCAGAAGCTATTGAGAGTCTTTACAAAGGCGTGAAGTTCGGAATCGGGCCTGCCATTGAAAATGGTTTCTATTATGACATTGACCCGGGTGACATTGTCCTGACAGAAGATGACCTCGTGAAAATCGAGAACAAGATGATGGAACTTGCTAAAGAGAAACAGGCCTTTGAACGTATTGATGTGTGCAAGGCCGACGCTCTCAAACATTTCCAGGAAAAAGGCGATGAATACAAGGTCGAGCTTATCAATGAACTCGAAGACGGGACGATCACATACTACAAGAGCGGTGCTTTCACCGACCTCTGCCGTGGACCACATATCCCCGACACTTCGTTCATCAAGGCGGTGAAACTCACGTCTATCGCAGGTGCATACTGGCGTGGTGATGAAAAACGTAAGCAGCTCACACGTATCTATGGCATCACATTCCCGAAGAAGAAAGACCT
The DNA here is from genome assembly GCA_024400295.1 of Bacteroidales bacterium. Lineage (GTDB taxonomy): Bacteria > Bacteroidota > Bacteroidia > Bacteroidales > F082 > Limimorpha. Next base: position 13,070 of record JAKSNA010000033.1, read on the forward strand.
TGAAGAGTATTTAGTACTTCTTGAGGAAGCAAAGAAACGCGACCACCGCAAACTCGGACGGGAACTTGAACTTTTCATGTTCACCGATATGGTTGGCAAAGGCCTTCCGATGTGGCTCCCGAGAGGAACAGCATTGCGTCTCCGCCTTCAGGAATATCTTACGAAGATTCAGAAGCATTACGGCTATGAGCAGGTAATGACTCCTCATATCGGAAATAAGAAACTGTACGAGACTTCAGGTCACTGGGAGCATTACGGTGAAGACAGCTTCAGGCCGATCACGACACCAGAAGAAGGTGAGGTTTATTTGCTCAAGCCGATGAACTGCCCTCATCACTGCATGATATACAAATGGCAGCCTCGTTCTTACAAAGACCTCCCGCTCCGTCTGGCTGAATTCGGAACGGTATATCGTTACGAGCAGAGCGGCGAGCTTCACGGATTGACACGCGTCCGCTCGTTCACACAAGACGACGCCCACATCTTCTGCCGCCCGGATCAGGTTAAGGAAGAGTTCATCCGTGTGATGAACATCATCGAAATAATCTTTAAGGCACTGAAGTTCGATAACTTTGAAGCACAAATTTCATTGCGTGATCCGGCTAACAGGACAAAATACGTCGGGACAGACGAGAACTGGGAGAGGGCTGAACAAGCCATCAGGGAAGCATGCGCTGAGAAGGGAATGAAAGCCACTGAAGAACTCGGAGAGGCTGCATTCTACGGCCCGAAACTCGACTTCATGGTGAAAGATGCCCTCGGCCGCAGGTGGCAGCTTGGTACAATCCAGGTTGACTATAACCTCCCTGAACGTTTCGACCTCACATACATAGGTTCGGACAACGAGAAACACCGTCCGGTCATGATACACCGTGCGCCGTTCGGTTCAATGGAACGTTTCGTGGCCGTACTGCTCGAACACTGTGCCGGCGACTTCCCGTTGTGGCTTGCTCCAGATCAGGCTATCGTTCTGCCTATCAGCGATAAATACCAGGAATACGCAGAAAAAGTCTATGCCGAGCTCAAGAATTCTGAGGTCAGAGTATTGCTCGACGACAGAAGCGAGAAGATTGGACGTAAGATCCGCGACGCCGAATTGAAAAAGATACCTTTCATGCTCATTGTCGGCGAAAAGGAGGAGGGCGAAGGCCTCGTGTCAGTGCGCAAGCGCGGAACAGGTGACCTCGGCTCAATGCCAATCAATGACTTCATAAAACTCGTCAATGACCAAGTCATCGAGGAGCAGAAAGTGGAATATTAAATATTGTTTAACTAACATAGGAGACTAATACTATAGCACTTCCAGTAAACAAGGGCGGTAACGCTAACAACAGCAGACCCCCGAAGAAGCAACAGAATGATGATCCTCACCGTATAAACAACAGGATCACCGCACCAATGGTCAGAGTAGTCGGCGACGCTGGTGACAACGAGATTCACTCGATCCGCGAGGCTGTCAGAATGGCTGAAGACGCAGGTCTTGACTTGGTTGAAATTTCACCAAGCGCAAATCCGCCTGTCTGCAAGATTATGGACTACAAGAAGTTCCTTTTCGATCAGAAAAAAAAACAGAAGGAAATAAAAGCCAAGGCGACAAAGGTTGTAATCAAAGAATTACGCCTCGGTCCTCAGACTGATGACCATGATTTTGAGTTCAAGTTGAATCACGCTAAGAGATTCCTTGAGGAAGGTGCTAAAGTTAAGGTTGATGTCGTTTTCTATGGACGCTCGATTGCGTACAAAGATCAGGGGGAGTTGATTCTTCTCAAGTTTGCCCAGGCACTCGAAGAGGTCGGAAAAGTTGAAGCACTGCCGAAACTCGAAGGAAAACGCATGTTGATGATGATAGCTCCTAAAAAGTAAGATTGACACTCATTTGTAACTTTAAAAATATTTTTACAATGCCAAAAATGAAAACAAAATCCGCTGCCAAGAAACGCTTCAGAGTTACAGGCACCGGTTTAATCAAGAGAAAGCATGCTTACCACAGCCACATTTTGACAAAGAAGACCAACAAACGCAAACGCGCTTTGGGGCATCAGACAATTGTCGAACCAGCTAATATGGGGGCCGTCAGAGAAATGCTTCTCATGTAATCAACAAAATTGTTAAACTTGTCAGAGCGGAAAAGATCCCGGACGCGCGGGGCGCTTTGACGGATAAAAATTAATTACTATGCCAAGATCAGTTAATGCAGTCGCTTCCAGAGCAAGACGCAAAAAAGTATTAAAACAGACGAAAGGACAGTTCAGCGCTCGCAAGAACGTCTGGACAGTAGCCAAGAACTCTTACGAAAAGGGCTTGACCTACGCCTATCGCGACAGAAGGAATAAGAAACGTGATTTCAGAAGCCTTTGGATCGTTCGTATCAATGCCGCAGCTCATGAATACGGCATGACGTACAGCACATTTATGGGTAAGATTCACGCAGCCAACATCGACCTAAACCGCAAGGTTCTCGCCGACCTGGCTCTCAACAACCCGGAAGCTTTCAAAGCTATTGTTGAAAAAATAAAATAATGTTTTCAAAAATGAGTGTAAGAAAAGCCGCTGTGAAGCGGCTTTTTTATTTGCTATTCCCATTCAGCCATCTTGACCAACTCTTCATAACATCTGCCGTCCGTTTCATCTTCCTGCATTACGGTCTCAATGTCAGGCAATAAAAGAATGTCACAACTGTCATTTTTCTTGTTGTGGCGACTGTTGAAATCGTACACGTAAACATAGTCACTCTCTTCAACCATCGACAGAATCTTCTCCGCGTCCGCCAGTTTGAACTCAATCCCGCCATCATATAATGACAATGCAAGCCCTATCCCTTCGGCGATAAATGTTGTGTTAATCATATCAATGACAACCAGAAATTTTTCATTTATCAGATTATCAATGACTTTTATGTGTATTTGCGAAAGCCCGAGCTCGCCATAGTTGCCGCTTGCAAACCTCTTGAAATCAACAATGCTGTCAAGGTCAAAGCCGTCTAAATTGTCGTATTTCTGCTGCTTGTAATATTCGACATCGTCTAATCTCTCGTCATGTTGCTGGTGGAAGAACGTCTCGGATGCCTTCCGGAATATCTTGCAATATGTTCTGATACTCATCGTGTTTTGCCCCGCCCAATTGCCATCGCATTCGATGTCAATGAGATGCTTCAACATATTGATTGCATCAACCTTGTTCCGGATCTCAATTCCATACTTGGGAAAAATCTTGTTTAACTCACGCCGTCTTATTCTTCCTGTTTTCTGTTGTTTTGGAAACGTCATGTTTCCTGATTCTGTGTTTTTTGTTTCCATATCTGTGTGTTATTTGCCATATAGTACCTGCGTTTTGTCAAATGTTACATCGTTTTTAAATTTTTTTTCATTTTTTTTGTAACATTCCCAATTCATTTTGTACTTATATGTGAAATTCGTTGGAAAAATACTTCTATGACAAAAATTATGAGTATTTTTGCGATGCATTTTGTGAATTTGCCATTTATTAAAATCAAAATTATGAAAACTGATATTTCAAAAGAATGGGGAAATTATGGTCCCGAAGACTTCTGCGAAGCAATTCTTAAAAGGAATGATGACAGTTCATCTGTTGCCTATTATTTGATAAACAAAAGGTTAAGAAATAATCTTAAAACTGTTTTTTTGAATTTAGGCTGTGGAGACCTGTTTGAGTTTCAGGATACCATAGAGGATTTTTTCCTGTATCTCCATGATGGTAACGATTGGGAATTTAATGAGCCGTTTCATGCCTTGGAAGGCATTGAAAATAAAGGAGCCATGTTCAAATGGATAATGATAACGTACAGAAATTTCCTTGTGAGGAGCATGAAAGTTGAGATTAAGAAGAAGACATTGACCTCTGAAGGTGATGAAGAACCGTCGATTATACATGATGAAGATAAAATACGTTTTCTATCGACTGCGATTGCGTATGCCGACCAGAACAGTGTTTCGAGAAGTCGCTTCGTGATGTACAGATTGCTTCTGACTTGTTTGAACAAAAGCCTTGCGGTGTCGCAGGCTGAAATGGCTGAAGCTGTTGACATGCAACCTGTTGCGTATCGTGTCAGCACAAAACGGACGAAAGATAATCTACTGAGCTATATCAAGTTTATGGAGTCGGGGGGCGATTTTGAACTTGACAATGAACATGAAAAGATGAGAGACACAATCATATTCAATTTCGACAGGTTGTATTCGACGCTGTCGGAATATTATGATAAAGCCATTGGGAATCTTCCTAAGGCGAATGAGATAAGGCGTTTGAGATTCTCAAAAAGCAACGGCTACGTCTTTCATGAAGAGACGCAGCCGTATGGCATGTGCAATTGTCACGATGTCGGACGTGTCTATCTGTGTATCAAGAAGTTCTGCGCAAATGACAATGCTGTTTAGTCAGGGTTTGAAATATTTCTGACTTTTCAACTCTGGTGTGTCTCTCTCAACAAATCGTTCACTGTTTTCACCGGATTGAATGTCGCAACCGGGACTTCGACAAATATCGTGATCCAATCTGCCATCGCACCGTTCCAAAGTCCAGGTAATTCCATGGCTTTCAGGTCTTTGCCGTCTTTCGACTTCAATGAGATGAAGCCGGTCTCAGGGTCAACATAGTCATTAAGGTCGAAGTGATTGCCTTCGAAATCCATTGTGGCGCAGACCAGATCAACAGGGTTGAAATGTGTTGACGAGCGGAACATCGCCTCCTGCTTTTCGTCGTTGTGGTCAATCTGTGATGATTCAACAACCTGAAGCGAAATCTCATCGTTGCTGTTGCGTGTGAAATACGGCCCGCCTCCCGGCTCGCCCTCGTTCTTCACCATCCCGCAAATGCGCATCGGACGGTTCAACTTGTTGTACAGGAAGTCAATCTTCTCGATTTCGTTGTAAGTCGAATAATAATCCGGAATGTCAATCATCAGCTTGTCTTTCGCGAAAGCGGTGATTTCATCAAGTTCGTCGTTCGTGACATCGCCGGCGTCAAGCATCTCAAGATACTCGAATTGTTTCTGCTGCAAACGGAAAAGATAACCGCCCAAGACTTTTTTATATTCAAAAGTCGTTGGCTTCAATTTGTCGGGAACAACGTTGTCGATGTTCTTGATGAATATGATTTCTTTGCGTAAGTCATTGAGATTCTGAATCAAAGCGCCGTGACCGCCAGGACGGAACACAAGCTTGCCGTCCTTGTCGCGGAACGGCTCGTTGTTCATGCCGGCGGCGATTGTGTCGGTTGACGGTTTTTGGATGGAGAACGAAATCTTGTATCTTATGCCGAATATTTTTTCATATTTCGGCAGTACATATTCCACGACTTTCATGAAAATGTCGAGATGCTCTTGTGAGACGGTGAAATGCAGTTGTGCGACTTTCCCTTTTTCGTCGTCGCAGGTGCTGTATTCCGCTGCTTCGACGAGGTGCTCTTCCATCGCAAGACGTGCCGTGTCGCCGTATTTGTGAAATTTCAGCAACGCCTTGGGCAGATTGCCGTAATTCATGCCGTCGGAGTTGAGCAGAGCCTCGGCAATATCAACCAACTCGTTGTCTCTCAACATCTTCTCGATGTCTTTGCCTTTCTCCTGAAGTTTGTTTTTCAAGTCGTTGAAAAATGCGAAATCGTGTATCCCGATGAAGAAATTCTCCGCCGAATCCGGTTTTATCTTCTCTTTCTTCAAAAAATTTGATGGAACTTCCTTGCCTTTATATTCCTCAACAAAAGAATACAGGTTCTTGAACATTCGGCTCGCCGCGCCTGAAGCCGGGACGAACTTCAAAATGTCGTAATATTGTTTGTCCTCGTCGAATTGCTTGACAAGTTCTTTTATCTCTTCCTCGCTGAATTTTACGATTCCGTTGCCGATGGTGGCAGGGGCGGTCAGGTCGCTGTATGCGAAACCTTTCTTGAATTGATTTAATTGATTTTCAACTTGTTCGACAGTGATGCCACGCGATTCAAGTTGCTGTTTGTCGGCAGATGATAATGCTGTCATGGTAATGATTTTTATTTCAGCAAAGGTAAAACATATTTTTAAATATGGGAAAAATATTTTGAAAATTATGGTACAATTTCTGAACTTTTTGATGTAATTTTGCGTTTTGAAATTTGAATTACAAACTTTAAAAAATTAATAAAATGACAAAGAAAATCGAAGAAGCAATCAATGCTCAGATCAACGCTGAATTGTGGTCAGCTTACCTTTATCTGTCGATGGGGACAAATTTCCGCGACAAGGGTTTTGATGGTATCGCGAACTGGTTCGAGGTTCAGTTCAAGGAAGAACAGGACCACGCGATGATCCTTTACAAGTACATGCAGTCACGCAACGTGCGCGTCGTGTTGAAACCGATCGAAGCCGTTGAAACAGAATGGGCTACACCACTTGCGGCATTTGAAGACACTCTGAAACATGAGAAGAAAGTCACAAGCATGATCCACAACATCAACAAGCTCGCGATTGAAGACGCTGACTATGCGACACAGAACCGCATGACCTGGTTCATCGACGAACAGGTTGAGGAAGAAGAGGAAGCGCAGAAGATGATTGACTCTTTCAAACTCATCGAAGGCAACAATCTCGGACTGTACATGCTCGACAAGGAACTCGGCAAGAGGGAATACCACAAGGCGTCAGCTCTTTAATTGATTGATTATTAAAGTAAAACGGAGATTTTGTGATACAAGGTCTCCGTTCTTGTCTTAGTTCTTTTTTGAGGCCGTACTTGATGGAACAATATCATCAATAATGACATATTCGTAAAATGTGTGAAAAAACACTGTGAATTTGCCATTTTTTACCAAAAGTCTTTTTCCGTTTGGGTGATACTGTGATTCAGTACGCCATAAAAGTTTTGGTACTGAATCAGCCAAATAAGACAGATTGTCAATCTCTTGTCTTATTTCTTCAACATAATTCAAACTGGATGGGAAAATGAAAAAATTGTCAATAAAGTTTGCTATTTCAGAAAGTCTATCAATTACTTGCTGACTGTATCTTATTGTGTAATTCTTCATTTTTGTGAATTTCAATCAAGGCGTTTTTGAGTTTTTTTTCAAACTCGTCTGCAGAATATGTCTCTTCAAGCATTTTTGCTATCCTTGCTATTTTCACACCTTCACTTTTTCCCATCCTTGCTTTTGTTGTTGATGTTTCTTTAAAAAAAATACTGATAGGCTCAAACATATTTTTGATTCTTAAAATTTTTGCAAAAATACTATGAATTTTTAAATGTCAGCTGAAAAAATCACTTTTTTCTCAAAATTATCTTTTCAACCTTGACACCAAGCGGCTCAAGCGGATTGCACCGGCTCGCCTGGTCGAGAATTATTTCATTGACACCTTTATTAATCAATACGCTTCCGAAATATGAGGTCTGAACCATTTTGTCAACGCCGGGCAAGATGTGGTTCAGACTAATTTCATTGCATTTCAAGACATATTCTTTTGCCTCATTTTCAGGGATATAGACGGCGAAAACGTCGTATTCCGCAGGTTCGGCGGCTTCAACTTTCCATGAAAGCCACGAATCCGGCTGGACACTCATGTAACCCGTGCCGTCAATCATTGCGTGTCGAAGTGCGTCATCGTTGGTGAGGACTATCTCGTCGGCTGAATTGTACGCGGTTATGATCTTTTTCGAGTTTGATGATGCTGCATATTCGGTTTCATAAAAATTCGGATTGTCGCGCAGGTACTCTCCAATTCCGTCAAGCACATCTTTCTCGTAATCAATGACTTTGCCAGTTCCGTCGGGGCCGATGTTGAGCAGAAACACTCCGCCGTGACTTACGGTGCTTCTCAATCTTCCGATTTGTGTTTTGACTTGCTCCGACAATTCCGGGCGTTCGATCCACGACTTGTAACCCCATGTTCCATAAAGCGATGCGGGGTTGTCCCAGTAAATGTCGCCATACGACGCCACGTCGCCGTTGTCGGGCAATGTCATGTAATCGCCTTGGTTGTTCATAATCCTTCCGTTGATAAGACATTGAGGCTGAATGCTTTTGACTACTTTGCGGAAGCGTGTGCTCTGCTCCGGCGTCACAAGCCCCATGTCGAACCACAATGTCGTGACCTCACCGTAATTTGTCAGCAACTCGCTGATTTGCTTCACGATATATTCTTCAAGTTCCGGAGTGATTGTTTCCAATGGCGAATAGACTTGGTTCACGTGTTCCCAACACTTTGTCGTCGAATCCGGCTTGAGATGCGGGATGCTGCTTGGATAATGCCAGTCGGGGAGGGAGTAATAAAAACCGAGTTTCATGCCGTGCCGGTGGCAGGCGTCGGCGAGTTGCCCGACAACGTCTTTCCCGTATGGCGTGAAGTCAACGATGTCATAATCAGTGGTTTGCGTGTCGAACATGCAGAACCCGTCGTGGTGTTTCGTGGTGATGACGATATATTTCATTCCGGCGTTTTCGGCGAGTTCGACGATTTCGTCGGCGTTGAAGCCGATCGGGTTGAATCCTCTCGCAACCGCTTCATATTCAGGCACTGTGATGCGGGCGTGGTTCATGATCTGCTCGCCGTAATAAGGGACTTTCTCACCTTTCCACATTCCGCCGAGTTTTGAATAGACCCCGAAATGAATGAACATACCGAAGTGGTCGCTTTTCCATTCTTGTAGTGCCTTCGCGGTAATCGTGTCGGTAACATTTTTATTCTCAGTGTTTTCTGGATTTTTGTTTGTTTTGCATGAAAAAATGGCAAGTGCCATGGCAAGCGATAAAGCTAAGATTCTTTTCATTTGAAATTCAATTATTTGCAAATTTTTCGATGTTTTCAATAACGAGTTTAAGTCTTAATTCTTTGGCTTCGACGGTGCCGAAACCGATGTGTGGAAGCAGCATGGTGTTTGGCGCCGACAGCAGCGGATTCTCTTTTGTTATCGGCGGCAGTCCGTAGTAAAGTGGCGGCTCGCCGTCGTAAACGTCGAGCGCCGCGCCTGCGATCTTGTTGGTTTTCAACGCTTCGGCGAGGTCGTCGGTGTCCACAAGCCCGCCGCGTGCCGTGTTGATGAGGATGGCCGACTTCTTCATCATCGCAAGTTCCTTGGCGGAAATGAAACCGCGTGTCTCCTCGTTCAAGGCGATATGCAGTGAGACGATGTCTGATTCTCTGAGCAGTGTTTCTTTGCCAACGAATGTAACGCCTTCAATGTCAACGGGTTTTCTGTTCCACGCCAGAATGTTGCAGCCGAACGCCTTCGCTAATTCTGCGGTGCGGCGGCCTATCGCGCCCATGCCGATGATGCCGACGTTCTTGCCCGAAATCTCTTTTCCGGGAAGGATGGCGCTGCCATGGCATCTGCACGTAATGCTTTCGTTTTCAACGATATGCCTGTAAAGCCCAATCATCATCCCGATGGTCAGCTCGGCGACTGCCTCCGTTGAATAGCCTGCTGCGTTCCTGACGAGAATGCCTCGCTCTTCGCAATAATCCAAATCGACATGGTCGAGGCCGACTATCGCGATCGCCAACATTTTCAGGGTGGGGCAGGAGTCGAAGAAATCCTTGCCCATCGGCATGTCAGTCTGCACGACGATGTCGGCCCCTTCAGCGCGTTCGATGTTCAACTCAGGTCGTTTGTCGGGGAAGATGACGATGTCGTGGCCTTGACTCTTCAAGTGGTCACAGGCTTTTTCGATGGATTCGACGGTGAATCCGAGCGGTTCGAGGAAGACGATTTTCATAACTTTGAAATAAGTCGCAAAGGTAATAAAAATCCTTCATATTTCACGGGTCAAACACGGATCTTTTCAAAAAACATCTGCCTGAAATCCGCGCAGTATGCGAGTTGAAATATTCGTGCCATTCGTGCGATTTGCAGCAAAAAAGAAAAGCGTTTTCGTGAAGAATGTGCCGTTCTCTCATATATTTTACATAACTCGTTGATTTTCATTCTCCGCTATGTGATGACGCGGAAAAGTGATGAAGTCAGGACGCTTTCAATTGTTTTATTCTTTCCCCAATATGCCGACACGTCGTGTGCCGAAGAGAGGGTGCACCAAAACACTGAGTTCTGATGCGCCCTCTTCTCTGAATTTATTCCCCTGTCGGAATCTTACTTCCTCGGTGCTTCAAGCAGTATGTCGCAGAGGAAGTCCCAGAACATCTGGACCGTCGCGATCTCGATTCTCTCGTCGGGTGAGTGGACGCCGCGGAGCGTCGGGCCGAACGAGATCATGTCCATGCCCGAGATCTTGTCTCCGACGAGGCCGCATTCGAGACCTGCGTGGATGGCGAGGACCTTCGGCTCTTTGTTGAAGCGTTTCACATAGCATTTCTTGGCGATGTCGCAGATGACGGATTTGGGGTTCGGCGTCCAGCCCGGATAGCCGTCGGTGTGCTCGACTTCGGCGTTGGCGAGGTTGAAGCAGGCTTCGACCATCGCTGCCACGTATTCCTTGGCCGACTCGATGGAGCTGCGCTGTGACGTCTGGATGAAGAAGTAACCTTCTTTTCTCTTCACCGATGCGAGGTTTGTGGATGTCTCCACGAAGTTCGGGATCGTCTGTGACATCTCGATGACGCCGTGAGGGCAGGTGAGGAGTCCGTTCAGGAGGTCGAACTGTGTCATCTCGTCGATGACGACATCGGCTGTCGTGTCCGACTTGCAGGTCTTCACGCTGATGTTAGGCTCGGCCTGACAATACTCGTTCTTGAAGTTCTTCTCCATCTTGGCGACGAATGCCTCGAAGCCTTTGGCGTTTTCCTTCGGGATGAAGACGACGGCGTTGGCCTCGCGGGCAATGGCGTTGCGGAGGTTGCCGCCCTGAATATCATAAATCCTGAGGTCGTAGTCGTTGGCTGCCTGCCATAGGATCCTGGTGAGGAGCTTGTTGGCGTTGGCGAGGTTCTTGTTGATGTCGTCGCCGGAGTGTCCGCCTTTGAGTCCGCTGACTTTCACGTCGTAAGGGACGTAGCCTTCCGGCACGCTCTCGAATTTGTAGAAGATCTTGACGATGGTGTCCATGCCGCCGGCGCAGCCGATGAAGATCTGGCCTTCGTCTTCCGAGTCTAAGTTGAGGAGGATGCGGCCAGTGAAGTCTTTCGGGTCGAGTTTCTCGGCGCCGGTGAGACCTGTCTCTTCGTCAACGGTGAAGATGCACTCCAATGGGCCGTGTTTCACCGTCGGGTCGGCGATGACAGCCAATGCCGCTGCCACGCCGATGCCGTCGTCAGCGCCGAGGGTGGTGCCGTTGGCGTGAAGCCACTCGCCCTTCAGGACGGCCTCGATGGGGTCGTTGAGGAAGTCGTGGTTGCAGTCGCCGTTCTTCTCGCACACCATGTCCATGTGTGCCTGGAGGATGATAGTCTGGCGGTCTTCCATGCCCGGTGTTGCCGGCACCGTCATGATGATGTTGCCGCACGGCTCTTTCACGAATCTCACTTTGTGCTCAATGGCCCAGTCCTCAAGATATTTGACCATTTTCTCTTCTTTCTTCGACGGACGCGGTACGCCCATGATGCCCTGGAACTCTTTCCAGACATTCGCAGGTTTCAATGTTGCAACAATTTCGTTCATGTCTTTAATTTTAATAATATTTCAAACTTTATAAACTTTCAAACTTTATGAACTTTATAAACTTTCAACTCTTCATCTCTTCTATTGTCTTGATTGGGTTTTCTGATTTGAAGACGGCATTGCCGGCCACTAAGATGTCGGCGCCGGTGTCGAAAAGTTTCTTTGCGTTGGATGTCGAGACGCCTCCATCGACTTCAATCATCGTCTCAAGACCTTGAACCTCAATCATATTGCGCAGCTTCTCGATTTTTGAATACGTGCGTTCGATGAATTTCTGTCCGCCGAACCCCGGGTTGACCGACATCAGCAGCACGAGATCGAGGTCGCCGATGATGTCTTCGAGCAGCGACACGGGCGTGTGCGGGTTGAGCACTACGCCGGCTTTCACGCCGAGCGATTTCAGCTTCTGCACCGAGCGGTGAATGTGGGTGCTCGCCTCGTAGTGAAACGTGATGATGTCGGCGCCGGCTTCATGGAACTTCTCGAAATAGCGGTCAGGCTCGACGATCATCAGATGCACGTCGAGCGGCTTGAGGGCTTGTTTCTTAATGGCTTGCACCACGGGGATGCCGTATGAGATGTTAGGCACGAACACCCCGTCCATGATGTCGCAATGGAACCAGTCGGCCTGGCTTTTATTGACCATATCGATGTCGTCAGCGAGGTGAAGGAAATCCGCCGAGAGCAGCGATGGAGCTATAAGTTTCTGCATATCTTATTTTGTAAAACGATTTGCAAAGATAAGTAATCTTTTTTATCTGTGAGTAAATTTTACAAAAAAAGAAGGGGAGGAGAGGGAGTGTTTCCTTGTCCGGATAATGCAGAAAAATCTTTTGGATGTGTTTCCCGTCCAAATGAAGGTGCATTTTATTCCCCAACTGCTTCAAATAGTCTTTTGAAACAATTGATGCCATCCTCGAGATTGTCAATAATCTCTGCTGCAATTTCATCCGGTTCCGGAAGATTGTCCAAATCGGTGAGGCTTTTGTCCTTCAGCCAAAATATATCAAGGTTTGTCTTGTCTCGTTTAATCACCTCATCGTAGGTAAACTTACGCCAACGGCCTTCCGAATTTTCTTCGCTCCAAGTCTCGGTACGCAAATGGCGATTTTCGGGATTATAGCATTTTATAAAGTCTGCCAAATCCTCAAAAGTCAATGGCGATTTCTTTAAGGTGTGATGAATATTTGTGCGGTAGTCGTAAATCCAGATTTCCTTGGTCTGCACATCCTTGCTTGCCGGGCGGTTATCGAAAAACAACACATTTGCCTTCACTCCGTTTGCATAGAAAATGCCCGTAGGCAGTCGCAAAATCGTGTGCAACTCGGTGGTTTTCATAAGCTGCTTGCGAATCTCCTCGCCTGCACCACCTTCGAACAACACGTTATCTGGCAAAACTACGGCTGCCTGCCCAGTTACTTTTAGCAACGTCTTGATGTGTTGCAGGAAATTCAACTGCTTATTGGAAGTCGTTTCCCAAAAATCCTGACGGTTGTAGCTCAAATCCTCTTTTTCTATTTCTCCATCTTCGTTGGTAATGGTTATGCTACTTTTCTTTCCGAACGGAGGATTGGTTAGCACATAATCGTAACGATTGCCATTGTCTGCCACCAAGGCATCGTTTGGCGAAATGAAATCCTCGCTGTCCAACTCGCCTATGTTGTGCAAATACAGGTTCATCAAACATAAACGGCGTGTATTTGCTACAATCTCGTTGCCAAAGAAAGTCTTCTTCTTCAGGAATTGCTTTTCGTCTTTGTTTAATGATTGTCCTGCCAGATAATCGTACGATGCGAGGAAGAAACCTCCTGTTCCACAGGCCGGATCGATAATGGTTTTCTGCGGTTTCGGGCGCACACACGCCACCATTGCCTTTATCAAGGCACGAGGCGTAAAATACTGACCTGCGCCACTCTTGGTGTCTTCGGCATTTTTCTCCAACAGACCTTCGTAAATCTTGCCTTTCACATCGGAGCCCATCAGCGACCAATTTTCCTTGTTAATCATTTCGATTACGCGAAGCAATTTCGCCGGGTCCTGAATCTTGTTCTGGCTCTTGGTGTAGATTTGTCCCAACATGCCTTTTTCGGTGCCAAGGCTGCGAAGCATTTGAACATAGTATGCCTCAAGTTCTGCGCCACGCTTGCTTGTAAGCGTTTCCCAATCGCACAATTCGCCATCGGGAATTTCTTTTCCTTCGGCATCCTTTACGTGTGGGAACTTCAAGCCTTTGTTGTATGGCGGCTTGTTCATCTCGTCTGCCATTTTCAGGAAAAGCAGATAGGTGATTTGTTCCAAATAGTCGCCATAACTCACGCCATCGTCGCGCAGCACGTTGGCCATGTTCCAAATTTTCGATATGATTGTTGATTCTGTCATTGCTTATAAATAATTCAGTGTTACTTTCATTAACATTCCTGCACAAACGGCTAACGCGAAACTCAAAAGGGTTCCTATCAATATATATTCAGTCCGTTTTATCTCAGTTTCATTTTTCAGTTCTCCAAATCTGAATATTGATTTAGCAGCCAATAAGAAGCCTATACCCTCATAGTAGGACATCAGAACAAAAGTTAATATCAGAAAACGTTCAATATAACCAATCCACAATCCACCATCTTTAAGTCCTTTTTCCGAAGGGTTGAAATCAAAATTGTCCATTATGTTTTTTGTAGCAATACCAAACGGCTTTAGAACAATCAGGTATCCCAATGCATATATTAGAACAATTAACCACTTCCTGTCAATTTCAATAGCCTGTTTCATGCAAACCTGCCACACAATAAGTCCTAATACAAGTATATGAAAGAACTGGTCTATAAAGAAATAAGCCGTACTATCTTTATATTTCTTTTTTAAACCATCTATTACCAAATGTGAAATGCCGACACCAACAAATGAAACTATAGTCAGCCAACATAGGTGTGTCAAAAAGAAAACTGAGCTTGAGACCGCCAAAGCATATATAAAGCAGTGTAAATACAAATATTTCGACTTAAAGCCTTCGGTTGTTTTTGAGCCCACCCATTCAGACGGTTGAAAATAAAAATCAAACAAAACATGAACGAGCAAAAAGACAGTAATGACAAGTATTATATTCATAGCAATGTCGGTATTAATTTTTCAAAATAATCACACAAGCTCAATATTTCATCAATGTGTCCCCCTGATTTTCGTCGGCTTATGGTAGTTTGGGGGATTCCATATTCCTTTTCCAATGCTTGCTGTGTCTTATTAGGAAACAAAAGACATTCTGCCGCCAATTGTGACTGGGCTTCCGTCCATCCCTGTACCAATGCGTCCCCCATGCGAAGCAGTGTGTTGAATTGCGACTGCATTAACGAATACTCGTCAACACCTTGCATTTTTATGGCCAGACGTTCATTTGATTTCATTTTGTCCAGCTCGTGCCCTGACAAAACGAAGGCTTCACCATCGGAAGTTATGACTGACTTTGAACGATATTCCATGTCACCAATACCTATAGACATTCGTGCATCCCATAGTTTCTTGTTGCCGCTCTTCTGCATATATTTTGACAACGATGGTTCTTCCTGCAGATGCTTTCTCCCATAGGCAGCACGCAATCTTGCACGTAGAAACAATGCCATACGCAGAGCCATTTCAGGATCTTCCACCAGCAACTGGAAACTGTCGCCTCTGAAAAATTCTAATTTGAAATCAGTAAGGCAACCTCGCTGAATGACAAAATGAGAATAACACCATTTCATGTACGCGTAGATTTCTTTTCGGTTTTCGATAGAAATTTGGCGTGAATTGATTAAATCACCAGTGATTACAGCCACTTTCTTTTTTTCCATATCCATAGTATTTACAATTGCAAAGATATATAAAATATGAATAACTTAACTCATATTTTATCATATACATTATATGTATCGTATTTTTATTTATGTATTATAAGATACATACTTTTATTTACGCATTATATCTTGCATAAAATTACAATTTCACCAACACCATCATAAAATTGCCTTGGTTTTGTTTTCACGTCATATATTTTGTACTTAACATATTTATAAGCCAAATAACTTATAAACAATATTTATAAGCCAAACAACTTATAAACTCATCTACACCAATTCCCCCTCGAAAGCCTTTTTCAGAATGCTCTGTCGCAAGGCCTCGGCTTGCTGCAACGATTCGTTGATGTTTTTCTCCACCTCATCGCAAGCCGATAATCGGGTTTCGATTTCTTGGACTATGCACTGCTGGGTGGGAAGAGGAGGAAGATTGATTTCTATATTTTTAATTTGAGTTGTATTTACTCTTGGTCTTGTTGCTCCGTGAACTTGTATTTCCAATTGATGATACACAGAACGTAATGACAAATAATATTTTATAAAGTCATTATTTGCTGAAGCTTTTAGTCTAATTCCAATACAATCTGCCTTATTTACAGCAAATTCAATATGTTTAGGCATTTGACACACTTTCACTTCTTCAGAAATAAATGTTGACATAATCAAATCGGTTGGATATACTGTATGCCTTTTTATTATTTCATATTTTTCTGGTGTAACATAGGATTGTTTAGAATCATCAAAATAGCCTGCTTTAATATTTTCCAATCGAACAACTCTAATGCCAGATGAAACATAATCGTCACTTTTCAAATGGGTTCCGAAAGGTCCGTCAAATATTTTTTCCGCCACCTCACCCAACTTCACTTTCTCCCACTTCTCACTGTCTTTAGTCAAGCAATCATTCAGCACCGCCTGTCTATAGACTTTCAGTTGTTGCTGTGCGGTTTTCAGTTTTTCCACGCCTTTGTCCAATTCGGCAAAGAGGGATTCTATGCGGGTGACTATGGCGCGCTGGGTGGCGAGAGGGGGAAGGGGGATTTCATATTCTTTCAGCCACTCCGTACTCATATTTTTCTGAGCAATTCCTTTTGAAGAGTTTATACAGTCTTTTTCAAAAGAATCAGTATTAAATAAATGAAATAAATACTGCAAAGAAACAAGGCTTTTGTCTTTTACCCGAAGACATCCAACTCGCTGATTTAATGCAGCAGGAAGAAGTTCTTCATTCAAAATCCCCACTCGTCCGACATTTCCCGTTAATGAAATCAATAAATCACCTTTCTTCAGAACATATTTTTTCAGTTCTTCTTGTGTTTCAATCGGATAAAATTGTGGTTCTTCGTCAATTACATAACCTTTTTTGACATTTGTAATTCTAATAACTCTCAATCCATCAGAAACATAATTAGAACTCTTGAATGCAAAACCATTCAAAATATCACATATTTCGACGAGTTTGTATATTGGGTATTGAATCATAATTGAAAAAATTTATTGTCGTTCTATTTCAACGGATTGTTGGTGGTTTGATTGTTTATTGGATTGTTGGTGTCGTTGTCATATTGTAGAGACGCACGACCATTTCCGCATTGTAGAGACGCACGACCATTTCCGCATTGTAGAGACGCACGGCCATTTCTAATTGTAGAGACGCACGGCCGTGCGTCTCTACGGCGACAATGGAACCCGCAATGGAATCATTCGTTTCGGCAATGGAACAATATGTTGGGTATTGAATCATAATTGAAAAAATTTATCATCGTTCCATTTCAACGGATTGTTGGTGGTTTGATTGTTTATTGGATTGTTGGTGTCATATTGTAGAGACGCACGGCCATTTCCGCATTGTAGAGACGCACGGCCGTGCGTCTCTACGGCGACGATGGAACCCGCAATGGAATCATTCGTTTCGGCAATGGAACAATATATTGGATATTGGATCATAATTGAAAAAATTTATCATCGTTCCATTTCAACGGATTATTGAAAATATAATTTTCTATTGTATTGTATTCCAATTGCGTACGAATAATATGGTCGTGATAATTGGATTGCCACAAGGGATTTGCACGATTATATTTTTCGCCGACATTGACGGCATCCACCCAATCATCGTATCGCGATACGACCGCCGATTTGTATTGTGCCACAAATGACGAAATTGATTTTGGCGAACGATATGCAATGCCGTGCGGTTGCGATTCGCATTGTTGCAATGGTTGCGATTGTTGTAGAGACGCACGGCCGTGCGTCTCTACGGTGACGAAACCATTCGTTTCAACGATGGAACCATTCGTTTCGGTATTTTCAATGTTCGTTTCCGTAATATGGTTTTCCAACCCGACAATGGCGTGTAAATGATTGGGCATCAAACAAAATGCACATAATTGTAATTCCTTCCGGATTTCAAACGATTTCAGAAATTCATCATATGCAATTTCCCCTAATTCAGAAAATCGCATTTCTCCATTTTCTACATTACCAAACACACACATACGGTTTGCGGTAACAATTGTAATGAAATAAAGGCCAGAATTTGCGTAATTCCACCCTCGCAGTCGATTGGATTCTATTCGATATTTATTCCTGAATTTTTCCATTATTTACGCTACTAACACTTCATTCAATTCCTTTATTATCTGTTCCATTTCGTTACCAAAGAGCTGGTACATTTTCCCTCGTCCTCCTTGGGCATCGAATGGCGTGTAGTCCAAGTCGTCTAAATCGAGGTGATAACTGCTTATGATATGGTCTTTAATCATACGCAGCCAGTCCAACTGCTCTGGTGTAAAACGCTTGTGATTCCCAGCATTCTGGTGCAGAATCCATTTCTGGTAATTGGCATTTATAATGCTGTCGAAAGGGGCAAGTTTCTTGTCAATTCCGCAAGCGTGGCGTACCAACGAAACCAAGGCCGTAAGCTCTGCCTTTGGCTGGTTCGCTTTCACATTTTCAACCGCACAATAGGCATCCCACACATACGAAGGAGCAAGCAACGGCTTGTCTTGTTTCAGTTTTTCAAGCAGTTCCTGCGCCATTTTCAGTGTGAGGTTGCGGCGGTTGTAAGGCTGGTTGTAAAATATGCTCAATGCCATAATCTCGTCCTTGTGCTGCTCCAGATATTCGGCAAACGATTTAATGGTTTCCTTGGCTTTTTCTTGCGTAAAACTATTAAAGCCGCTCCGTACAACGGTATCAATGTTAATGCTGTCGATTTTCTGGTCATGCAGATTGCGAACGGTAACAATATATTCGTTCAACTCGCCATTGAACGTACTGCTGGCAACATTGGCAAGTTTTTGTTGCGCCTTTGCACGAATTTGTTCCTCAATGGCAGGCGTTATTTCCATTCGGGGGATTTTTTGCAGTTCCAAGCGAGACTCTTCCTCAATTTTATCTGCATCGAAAGCATTCAGTAACTCCGCGCTTATTTGCCCCAGACTCTTTCCTTTGGAGAGGGATTCTATTTTCTCGCGCTCCTTTTCCGTTATTTCCCTGTTCAGGCGAATCAACCGGTTTGCCAAGGATAAGAACAAATCTTCTTCGGCAACACCCATGGTTACAGCCCCCAGCAAATCCTTCAACGGGACTGTAGGCTTGCG
>JAKSNA010000034.1 GCA_024400295.1 Bacteroidales bacterium
AAATGGCGTTGTTGATGTGTTGAAGCACGTAACGCGGTTCGGCATCTCCGTCAACAATGACCTTGTAAGTGTCGTTGATGAGGCCTTCGCCGAGAGGCTCCACGGCTGTTATCTTTTCTGAAATCTCAAATTGAGTTGCAATAGCGAGTAAGTATTCCATATTTTTTATTTTAATTCGGCAAAGATAAAAAAAACATTTTATATGAAAATCAATATTTTTTTTTGTATCTTTGCAGGCTGAAAATTACAATCACAACTAACTAATATTCAAATAATTCAGACATGAAAAAAAAATTCAGACTCGCATTCATCCTATTATTCTCAATGACAGCTTTTTTCAGCTGCAAGAAAGAAAAACCAGCTCCAATTACTCCTGTGGAGTCGCATCTGTACGAAATGATTGAAATGGACACTATAATTAATCCGTTGGATATCATACTGAATCTCGGCACTCTTGCAGGTGACACAGGCATAAACATAAACGAAATAAACACAAGTGTTGTTCCGAACGGCATCAGTGTGCAAGATGCCATTAGTTACCTGCTGTCAAACTGGAGTGGCATCGTCACAGGGAAGATGTATTATTCATCCAAAGATGTCGCGGGGAATCCGAAGACGTTGTCAGGGAGAGTATATGTTTATCTTGACCAGACCAAAGATTTGAGGGGTATCATATTGGCAAGCCACTTCACGAAAGCGGCCGACAGGGAATGCCCGTCAAATCGGATTCTCCAGCTCGAGGCCATTTACTCGATTCTCGGCTACGCCGTCGTCATGCCCGACTACATCGGTTATGGCAAGACTGTTGACATGGGACATCCGTACCTTGACTGGACTTCAACGGCGCAGTCATGCATCGACTCATATCTCGCCGCCAGAGAATATCTCGAAGACAACGGTTACAACATCGGAGACGAGATTTACAACATCGGTTACTCGCAAGGCGGTTCATCAGCCATGGCCACACTCCGCATGGTGACAGAATCATATTCCGACAAAATACAGTTCACCAAGTCCTTCATGGGAGGCGGCGTATATGACATCGAAGCCACATTCGATGACGTGGTAGAAAAAAATTTCACAGGCATCCCATACGGCATGCCAATGATTATCAACGGTCTTGATTGCGCACAGAACTTGAATCTCAATCTTGACGACATCTTCATCGGCAAGACACGCGAAAATTACAGGCTGGTTTTGTCGAAGCAATACGACGCAGACGAGCTAAACGAAATTCTGACAGACAACAAAGCCACCGACATTTTCAACGAGTTCATGTTCGACAAGACGCATCCGGTGACGTCAAAAATCATGGAGGCCGCCCGCAAGAACCGGCTCACCGACACATGGACACCCAACAACGGTGAAGATATTTCTATCCTACACAGCACCACCGACGACATGGTGCCTTACATCAACAGTGAACTGATGAATGAAGCTCTTGAAAACACCGGCTGCGAGCTTGAATTCATTTCCGGCGACTTCGGTCCGCACAAAGCTGGCGCTGTATTGTTCTTCATCAACATACTCGGCTATCTTATTGGATTGTAATACAGGAAAAATTAAAAAATCTTTTTCATAAAGAAATAATTGGTAACTTTACGGCTTGAAATCATCAGACCGAAAGCAATGAAAATCGGACGTTACACCTTATTCGGATTATTGTTTTTAGTGGTTTCAATGTATTGTTGCACAAGCAACAATAAAGAAGAGACAAAAAACTACAAGATAATTGACAACGCCATCGTCTTCAGCGAGCCGGAGCGTGCGGAAGGTCAGACGAGCATGTTGCAGTTCGCAGCTGAGCCTTTGGACACTGTGCGTATCGGCTTCATCGGATTAGGTATGCGCGGCCCTGACGCAGTGAACCGCATGACATATATAGATGGTGTCAAGGCCGTTGCGTTGTGCGACCTCCTTCCGGAAAACATCGAGAAAGTGCAGAAAAACGTGCTTGAGGCCAAAGGCCTCCCCCGTGCCGCCGAATATGTCGGGCCGGAAGCCTACAAGGAGCTTTGCGAGCGCGACGACATCGACCTCGTATATATCTGCACCGGCTGGCAGGTCCACGTTCCGATCGCCGTTTACGCCATGCAACACGGCAAGCACGTCGCCATCGAGGTGCCCGCCGCCACCTCCATCGAGGAATGCTGGCAGTTCGTTGACGTCTCCGAACAGACACGCAGTCACTGCATGATGCTCGAGAACTGCTGCTACGACTTCTTCGAGATGACATGCCTCAACATGGCGCAGAACGGTCTCTTCGGCGAGGTGATCCACGGCGAAGGCGCATACATCCACAACCTCGAGCCGTTTTGGCCTTATTATCAGGACAACTGGCGGCTCGACTTCAACCAGAAACACGGCGGTGACGTCTATGCCACACACGGCCTCGGCCCAATCTGCCAGGTTTTGGACATACACCGAGGCGATAGGATGGAATACCTCGTCTCGATGAGCACACCTTCGTACAATGGACTCAAGATTGCGAAAGAGACGATGGGCGTTGACACCTTCGCCAACGGCGATATGACCACGACGATGATACAGACACACAAAGGCAAGACGATATTGATTGAGCATGACGTTTACACTCCGCGTCCGTATAACAGACTGTACCAGCTCACCGGAACCGAAGGCTGGGCGAACAAATACATGAGGGAAGGCTTCACGCTGAAGGGCGACAACCTGCCGGAAGGCATGGTGCCAGACAACGAAGTCCTCGACTACCATACATGGGTGCCGGAAAACGTAAAAGACTCACTGTTAACGGCATACAAACACCCAATCATCGTTGACATTGAGGAGAAGGCGAAAGAAGTTGGCGGTCACGGCGGGATGGACTTCATCATGGACTACCGGTTGATTTACTGTCTGCGCAACGGCCTCCCGCTCGATGAAGACGTCTATGATGCGGCGGAGTGGTCTTGCATCGGCGAGCTTTCGGCTGCATCGATTGAAAACCACGGGATGCCGGTGAGGATGCCAGATTTCACGAGAGGCGATTGGGATAAGGTCAAAGGTTACAAACACGCCTCCAAATATGATTAGGGATTAGAGATTAGAGATAAAAGATTAGAGAATCGCGTAGCGATTCCATATCCATAGAAATTTAAAAAATCATTAAACACAAACATAATGTTAAATTTTAATTAAAATCAGATTTATCATGAAGAAAAAGTTCGTATGCCCGATTTGCGGCTATGTTCACGAAGGTGAAGAGGCTCCTGAGAGATGCCCGCAGTGCAAACAGATTGTTGAATGGAATGTTCTGGAAGAAGGTGCGAAGTTGAATTTCGTCACGGAACACGTCATCGGTGTCGCCAAAGGCACAGGCGAGGACATGATCAAAGACCTCAACGCACATTTCATGGGTGAAGCCACGGAAGTCGGTATGTATCTGGCAATGAGCCGTCAGGCTGACCGCGAGGGTTATCCTGAGATTGCAGAGGCATTCAAGCGTTACGCATTTGAAGAGGCCGAGCACTGCGCGAAATTCGCGGAACTCCTCGGTGATATCGTTTGGGACACCAAGACCAACCTCGAAAAGAGAATGGTCGCCGAATGCGGCGCCTGCGAAGACAAGATGCGCATCGCACGCATCGCCAAGGAACGCAACCTCGATGCCATCCACGACACAGTCCACGAGATGGCAAAAGACGAGGCACGTCACGGGAAAGGCTTCGAAGGACTGTTCAACCGCTACTTCAAATAAGAGACGAGGTTGAACGAAAGAAATACTGCGCCGGCTGCAAGCAGCCGGCGCAGTATTAGTATGTCCCCAAAAGGTATTTCAAGTTAGACTAATTAAACACGACCTTATCACAATTCAAGTTGAAATTAATCGTGGCGCCATCTTCAGCCGTTGCAGTTCCCGATGATACGAGTCTGTAGTACACGCCATTCTTCGAGATGGTGCATGTTATGCCATTTGCATGATATTTTATCTTATCAATAATCACAACACATTTATTATTCACATCATCAATGCTAAACTCCCCTATAGGGACAACAGGGTTAAGGAAGCTATACTCCGAATCACTAATTGTCAGTGAACATTTCACACTCTCTGCTGTTAACACCATAGAACAAGCGGGAGTTTCGCCTATCATCGATCCTGATAACAATGCCCTTTTCACAGAATATTCAGATCCGTCAACGGTTATTTTTCCAAACACCTCCGGAATCGGCACTGATGGACATTCCCATCTGCCGATTTCAACGTCACTGCCGTTATCATCGGTTCTGAACCAGTTGTAAACAAATGAACTGCCAGCTGCAATCCTTGACTGGACTTCCTCCACATTCAGATTACGTGTGGAATTGGCGAAATCAGACTTCGCCATTTCATCAGCCTGTTTCAGGCAATCCGACTCACTGTTTTTGCTTGTCACATTGTAAAACTTGTATTCATTGATGTTCAAGGCACCCTTTTCCACAAGATAATCCTGGGCAATCTTAAAATCATTATCAGAAAGGAAATGATATTCAGCCCATCCTGCTTTGTAAACGACCTGTGTCTTGTACTCTTTCTTGCATGAACTCATCATGCCAGCCATTGCGAGAATCATCACCGCGCAAGCCATAATTTTCAAATACTTTTTCATGATTAATAAATTGTAAATAGTTTTAATATAATTTTAATCAAATCAGTCCTCAACCGACTCGCTCTTTCTTCCGCTTCTCTTCCTCTCTATTTCGTCGAGAATGATCTTCCTCAATCGGAGGCTCTTCGGCGTGACCTCGAGATACTCGTCATCGCGGATGTATTCCATGTATTCTTCAAGAGACATCCTTACCGGCGGGATAAGAACAATCTTGTCGTCAGATCCTGACGCACGGACGTTGGTCAGGTGCTTTGTCTTATTGACATTCAACACAATATCGTTTGAACGGGTATTCTCACCGATAACCTCGCCCATGTACACATCTTCATTTGGCAGCACGAAGAACTTGCCGCGGTCCTGGAGTTTCCACAACGCGTAGGGCACCGCCGAGCCGGTCTCCATCGCGATGAGCGCACCGACATCACGGAATTCCATGTCGCCTTTCCAAGGCTCATAATCCTTGAAACGGTGCGACATCACGGCCTCGCCTTCCGTTGCTGTCAGCATAGCGCTCCTCAGGCCTATGAGTCCTCTCGCCGGAATGTCGAACTCAAGGTTCATGCGGTCGCCCTTAGGCGACATGTTTGTCATCTCGCCCTTGTGCTGTGACGCAAGCTCGATGACACGACCGGCAAAGTCTTCCGGAACCTGCACGTTCATCACTTCGACAGGCTCGCACTTCCTGCCGTCAATTTCTTTCAAGATGACCTTCGGCTGTCCGATCTGGAACTCATAGCCTTCACGGCGCATCGTCTCAACCAAGATGCTGAGATGAAGGATGCCGCGGCCATAGACCATCAGCGAATCAGGAGACTCTGTGTCTTCGACTTTCAGTGCGAGGTTTTTCTCCGTTTCTTTGTAAAGACGCTCACGCAGGTGGCGTGATGTAACGTACTTGCCTTCCTTGCCGAAGAACGGTGAGTTGTTGATTGTGAACAACATGCTCATCGTCGGCTCATCGACATGGATTGGAGGAAGCGCCTCCGGATTCTCGAAGTCAGCGACGGTGTCACCGATTTCAAAGTTTTCAAGTCCCATGATGGCAACGATGTCGCCCGCCATCACCGGCTTCTTGGTGCGTTCTTTTCCGAGACCTTCGAAAGTATAAAGTTCTTTGATCTGATTCTTCTCTATTGTCCCGTCACGTTTCACGAGTGAGACATTCATTCCGGCCTGCAGCGTGCCGCGTTTCAGACGACCGACAGCGATACGACCAACGTATGAGCTGTAGTCCAATGAAGTGATGAGCATCTGCGGGGTGCCCTCTTCATATTTCGCCTCCGGAATCGTATTGATAATAGTATCAAGCAGATACGACACGTCATTTGTGACATGCGTCCAGTGATCCGACATCCAGCCCTGTTTTGAAGAGCCATATACCGTCGGGAAATCGAGCTGGTCGTCGTTGGCGCCGAGGTTGTACATGAGGTCGAAGACAGCTTCCTGCGTCTCTTCAGGTGTGCAGTTCGGCTTATCGACCTTGTTGACAACAACGATAGGCTTCAGTCCGAGCTGAATTGCTTTCTCAAGCACGAAGCGTGTCTGCGGCATCGGGCCTTCAAAGGCATCGACGAGCAAAATGACACCGTCGGCCATGTTAAGCACACGCTCAACCTCGCCGCCGAAATCGCTGTGGCCAGGAGTATCGATGATATTGATTTTCACATCTTTATAACGCACCGACACATTCTTCGAAAGAATAGTGATACCTCGTTCACGCTCAAGATCGTTGTTATCCAGAATCAAATCTCCTCCGTTATCCTTGTCGTCCCTGAATAATTTTGACTGAAAAAGGATACGGTCCACCAACGTCGTCTTTCCGTGGTCAACGTGAGCGATAATCGCAACATTTCTAATACTTGTCATTTCTTTAATTTTAGTTGATTTACAACGAGTTATCGTCATTTTCCAATAAATAAAACTTTTATCAGAAAATCGGGTGCAAAGTTATGAAAAAAAAGACATAATTAAATGTGATTCGCATATTTTTTTAAAGTGTTGAATACAGAAATTTTCCTCAAACTACCGAACGAATTTTCTTCAAACTGCCGAATAGATTTTCTTCAAACTACCGAACAGATTATCTTCAAACTGCCGAACGAATTTTCTTCAAACTGCCGAATAGATTTTCTTCAAACTACCGAACGAATTTTCTTCAAACTACCGAATAGATTTTCTTCAAACTACCGAAAAAATTTTAATAAAATGTTGTATTTCAATATTTTTTTGTATTTTTGCAGCGAAAATAAAAAAAACAAAATATGGAAGCAGAAAAAGAATACAAAAAACGTGTCGCAGACATCCTAATTGACCAACAACTTGAAGCAGCCGGAATCGTCTTGGTTGAAGGTGCAAAATGGTGCGGAAAGACAACATCAGCTCTACAAAAAGCGAAAAGCGTACTGTTCATGGACGAGCCGAAACGTCAGGATGAATACATGCGTCTTGCCGAAACCGACATTGAGGTCTTGCTGGATGGCGCAGCACCACGGCTCATCGACGAGTGGCAGAAAGCACCGCAGTTTTGGGATGCCTGCCGTTTTATCGTTGACCGTCGTGGTGACGAAGGCCAGTTCATACTTACAGGCAGCGCAGAGCCAGTTGACCAGATCAAGATGAGTCACACTGGGACAGGGCGTGTCGGGTGGGTGAAAATGCGTCCGATGTCTCTCTACGAATCCGGCGAGTCAAACGGAAGCGTCTCACTACTCGAATTGTTCGATGGCCCTTTGAAACCGTCCGCAGGAATCGAGCTAAACCTACGTAACATCTGCCATCTCATCTGCCGCGGCGGCTGGCCAAAAGCAATCGGGAAATCAGAACAGTCCGCATTGAAACAGGCGTTCAATTACGTTGATGCAGTGGCTAAACGCGAAATAATTGAAGTTGACGCGATAAACAGAAGCGAGACAAACACAAGGAGAATATTACGGAGCTATGCGAGACATCAGGCGACACAGGCCACCAACGGAACCATCGCAGCCGACTTAAGCACAAACGACGGGAACACACTTGACAGCGACACCATCGCCTCGTATCTCAACGCATTGCGGAAGATTTTTGTGATAGAAGACATGGAAGCATGGAATCCAAATCTACGTTCCAAGGCAGCGATACGCACTACTGCCACCAGATATTTTGTCGATCCGAGCATCGCCACCGCTGCACTCGGCCTCGGTCCAAACGATCTGATAAAAGACCTCAACACATTAGGGTTGCTTTTCGAAACATTGGCAGTCAGAGATTTACGTGTGTATGCCGAAGTCATTAACGGAAACATTTTCCATTATAGAGACAACAACGGCCTCGAATGCGACAGCGTGTTACACCTGCGTAACGGGCATTACGGCCTGATTGAGATAAAACTCGGCGGAGAAAAACTAATCGAAGAAGGAGCCGCAAACCTTTTATCACTGTCGAAAAAAATCGACTCCGAAAAAATGTATGCGCCTTCATTCATGATGGTGCTTGTCGCATCTGGACATTACGCCTACCAACGCGAAGACGGAGTGATTGTCGTGCCGATAAGTAGTTTAAAATATTGAGTTTTTACACAATTTTAACTATGCAAAAGCCTGTGATTTTCTTTTGTTCTGTGAATGTTTTTACGAAATTTCGTCTTGAATCTTAATATTCAAACCTCCATTCTTGAAAATAAATATTACCTTTGCAGAAAAATTCAATCATGAGTGAGCTTACGCGTTCTGTGCTTTTAAAATACTGGGGCTATCCATCGTTCCGGCCGATGCAGGAAGACATCGTTGACTGCGCGATTTCAGGCCGCGATACACTCGCGCTTCTCCCGACCGGTGGCGGAAAGTCGATATGTTTTCAAGTACCGGCGATGGCCATGGACGGCATCTGCATCGTTGTCACACCGCTCATCTCGCTCATGAAAGACCAAGTCCAACATCTGAAGAACATCAACATTCCCGCCGCTGCAATATTTTCAGGTATGCATCCAAGCGAAGTGGAACTTGCTTATAATCAAGCGGTTTTCGGCAGGTTGAAGTTTCTCTACGTCTCGCCGGAACGTCTCTTAACCGATGCTTTCATCGAAGCGATTCAGAAAATGAAAGTGTGTCTTCTTGCCATCGACGAGTCACACTGCATCTCACAATGGGGTTATGATTTCCGACCTCCTTATCTGAAAATAGCCGAGATACGGCAATATGTTCCTGACGCGTCCGTCCTCGCCCTCACCGCGACAGCGACACCTAAAGTAGTGGAAGACATTCAGTTACGCTTAGGTTTCAAGGAGAGGAACGTTTTTCAGACAAGTTACGAGCGCAAAAACGTCACATACAACGTAATGCGCATCGCCGACAAATACAGCATGATGTATCGTCTTTTCATGCGGATGGAAAGCGGCAGCGGCATCGTTTACGTTCGAAACAGACGCAGGACCAAAGTCATCGCCGACTGGTTGCAGTCGGTCGGGATAAGCGCAACGTTCTATCACGCCGGCATTGATGCCAAGACGCGCGACGAACGGCAGCGGCAATGGATGGACGGGAAGATCAAAGTCATCGTTGCCACCAACGCCTTCGGCATGGGTATCGACAAGCCCGACGTGCGGCTGGTGGTCCACATGGACCTTCCCGACAGTATTGAGGCTTATTTCCAAGAGGCTGGCAGAGCAGGACGCGACCTCAAGCCGTCTGAAGCATTTTTATTAGTCGCCGACACTGATATTCAGCAGCTTAAAGACAATTTACAATCATCTTATCCAGAGCTTACACGTATCAAAGCCATATACGATGCTCTCGGCAACTACCTTCAAATCCCAGTTGGTGCAGGTGCGGGGCGATGTTATGACTTCGACATGGCTGATTTTACGCATCATTACGGTCTCTCAATCCTTGAAGTCTTCAACTCATTAAAGCTCATTGAAAAAGAAGGACTTATTGCCATAACAGAGGCGATGAACACGCCCTCGCAGATTATGATTACAGCTGGTCGTGAAGATCTTTATCGTTTTCAGATGGAATATCCGGCTTTCGACCCAATGATAAAATTCATGCTTCGGAGTTTCCCGGGGATACTTTCCGACTTTGTGCGAATCCGGGAGGAACAGTTCAGTGTGGCACTCGGCATCAGCGTGGAGAAAGTCTGTGGGATCTTGAAGAAATTAGAAAGTTACAATTTTCTAACATACATCCAGCGGAGCGACAAGCCTCAGATTCAATTCGTTACGGAGCGTCAGGACACAAAACACTTTACGCTTTCCGATGAGATTTATAAAGACAGGAAAGAGGATGCCTCACGGCGTGTCCAGGCGGTCGTCGATTTTGTGAATAACGACAAAGAATGCCGTAGCGTCCAGCTATTGCGTTATTTCGGAGAGAACATTAAAAGCAGATGCGGCAGATGCGACGTCTGCAGCATACGCAACCAAATGAAAATCAACGATGTCGAATACAACGACATAAGCAAGGCAATACTTGATGAACTTGGGAAAAGAGTCGTCCCAGTCTTTGAAACGCCATCATTGGCGAAGTGGCATCTTGAGGAGAAAGTCCTTGAAACTGTACGTTGGATGCTCGACAACGAGGTCATCGAGAAAGACGAGAACGGCAACTTGAGACTCAGAGACCGTCAGTCGAGGCTATTCAAATAAAAAAGGCCGCATCAAGCGACCCTTTAGCGTCAATAATAAGTGTAACTTATTTTGTAAATCCTGAACCGGCTTTGAACTTCACGAGCTTCTTCTCAGGAATCATAATCTTCGCACCTGTCTGTGGGTTGCGGCCCTTGCGTGCCTTACGAGTTGCTGTCATAAATGTTCCGAAGCCAACTAATGAAACACGTTCACCTTTGTTAATCGCTTCAACTGTTGCACAAACGACTGCATCAACTGCCTTTTTTGCATCAACTTTTGTGAGACCAGCTTTCTCGGCCACCACGTTTACTAATTCTATTTTATTCATTTTGTTAATTTTATGAGGTTTAACTTCATTTACCTCGCAAAATTAAACGATTTTTCATATAAAACAACAAAATTTTTTATTTTTTTTAAAATCATCAAAAAAAACAAAAATCACGACTTATAAAACGAGTTTCCAATCTTCGGAAACATTAGTTCCCCTAAGGAATTCCGCAATTTTCATCGCCTTTTTCCCAGGCTGCTGCAACATGGTGATATTCACCAAAGCATCGCTCACAACCACCCTCAAATACGATTTTTGGTCCGTTTCTATGCTGAAAATTACGCCATTTTGACTGTTTTTTTCTGAAATATTTGTCTCAAACACTTTCAAGTCAATAATTTCGCCATCAGGTTTTTGGATTTTCGTATGTGCAGCCGGGTATGGAGAAAGTCCCCTCACGAAATTATATATGTCACGGCTTTTCTTTCTCCAATCTATATAACAGTCGTCCTTGAAAATCTTAGGGGCGGGTTTCAACACAAGATTATCCTTCTCAATCACCGAGTTCTGTGTCTCCAGCTTCACCTCGCCATTCTCAATCATTTTCAAAGTCTTGACGACCACGCTGTTGCCGAGTTCCATAAGTCTGTCGTGAAGTTCGCCGGCATTCATCGTCTCCCCTATCGTCACTTTTTCCTGCATGATAATCGCGCCGGTATCTATCTCTTTATCAAGGAGGAACGTCGTCAAGCCTGTCTCAGTTTCCCCGTTTATTATTGCATGGTTTATCGGAGCCGCGCCGCGATATTGCGGAAGCAGCGACGCATGAAGGTTGAACGTCCCGAGCGGCGGCATAGCCCAGACCACTTCCGGCAGCATCCTGAACGCCACCACAACAAACAGATCCGCGTTATATGAGCGCAGCTGCCCGATGAAAGACTCGTCTTTAAGCTTCTCCGGCTGAAGAACCGGCAAACCATGCCTCAACGCGCACTCTTTCACTTCCGAGGCGTGCAACTGTTTGCCGCGTCCTGCGGGACGGTCAGGAGTCGTCACGACGGCGGCCACCTCATAACCGGCATTCAATATCGCCTCAAGCTGCGAGGCGGCAATCTCTGGTGTTCCAAAATACACTATTCTCATATCACATATTTTTGTAAAAAAGCCTGATTCTTATTCAGAACCAGGCCGTTACACTATTATAATCAAACTAAACTTCTTATTTCGCGAGCTTCATCTGTGCTGCCATGATGTATTTCTCGATGTCACGAGCCTCGGTGCTGTTAGGGAAATCAGCCTTGATAGCCTTGTACATTTCAACTGACTTGGCATAATTCCCTGCCATCTCGTAAGTGAGCGCGGCTTTCATCATCATCATCGGCGACGTGAATGAGTTATTTGAAGCCTTGGCTGCATTCTCATAGCATCTTGCAGCTTCAGCCGCATTGCCGAGTTCAAGGTTCGCATCACCCATCGCACCGATTGCAAGAGGCTTGACCAACCGATCTTTGCCTTTGAACTCGCCGAGATACTTGATGGCGTTGCTGAAATCGCCTGTGTTAAGATAGCAAATACCTGCGTAATATTTAGCGAGGTTAGCGGTCTTTGTTCCACCAAATTCATCAATAACCTCAAGGAAACCCATCACATCGTTGCCGTTTCCGTTAAGGGCTGTCGCGAAATCATCTTTTTCAAACAAAGCCTCCGCGCGGAAAATAGCGGCCTGCGCCTTCTCTTCACGCGGCTCCTGATACCATTTCTTATAACCGAAAATTGCAAGAACAACAATGACTATTGCGATAATCACGCCTGTAATTGTCTTCTGGTTCTTCTCAATAAACAATTCAGCACTACCTAATGTTGATTCAATGGATTCGAGACGTTCCTCGTCTTTCTGTAAATTTTCTTTTGCCATTTCTGTACTTATTTTCGAGCTGCAAATTTACGATTTTTCTTCATTGGCCTGACAAAAAATTTCATATATTTGCTAAAATTTTTCAAAGCATAGATTACTATGATTCATCCTTGATGTAATCATCATAAATTCAACAAGTTACGGCAATGACAAACGCATGTGTAAACTGCAATTCGGATATGGATTCCGAATCAAAACTTTGAATACAATTGTGTTTTTTGCATTTAGACAGTCAAAAACTTGCACTTAAATATTAGAAAATGACAGAAAAAGATCAGAAACTATACGAATTTCTTTCAGGATTTGTCACAGAGGAAAGGAAAAAGAGATTTGAGCAGGTGCTGGAATACAGGACTCGCCACATCTCCATCGTTTTGGAGGACATTTACCAGTCGCACAACGCGAGTGCGGTGTTGAGAAGCTGTGACCTAACCGGCATCCAGGACATTCACATCATTGAAAACCAATGGGTTTATGACATCAACCCAGACATTGTGGTCGGCAGCACGAAATGGCTTGACTTGCACAAATACAACATCAACGAGTTCAATACGCCGGAAGCGTTTGATTTGCTGCACAACAAAGGTTACAAAATCGTGGCGACATGTCCGCATCAGAACGACTACACGCCCGACACTCTGCCGCTCGAACAGCCCATCGCCGTGGTCTTCGGCACCGAAAAGACAGGCCTCACCGACTACGCACTCGAACACGCCGATATGTACGTACAGATCCCAATGCACGGATTCACAGAGAGTTTCAACATCAGCGTGTCAGCAGCACTGTTGATGTACACGCTGACACAACGCCTTCACAAAAGCGACATCCGCTGGCAGCTTTCCGAAGAGGAGAAACAAGAAATCCGCCTCGACTGGACACGCAAATCACTGAACAGAGTAAGGACTTTTGAAGAGAAGTTTTACGAATTGAACCCGGAGCTTAGAGTTAAAAGAACGCAAAGCGATCACATTTCATCACATTTATAATTACAACCATGAAAAAGATTTTCACATTATTGATTATTGCGGCGACGGCATTAGGTTTTGAGTCATGCTGCGGAGAAGAGAATGAACAAAACGCTCAAAAAGAAACAATTGCATCTGAATATCAAACAAATAACACAGAAAACATGGAAGAAGTCTATCAGTTTTTGAAAGATTGCGAGACGTATTACCTCGCCACCGTTGACGGCGAGCGTCCGCGTGTGAGACCGTTTGGGACGGTGAACATTTTCGAGGGGAAACTTTACATCCAGACAGGGAAAAAGAAGCGCACAGCGCAGCAGCTCGCCTTGAACCCGCACGCCGAGATATGCGCCTTCAACGGCAGTTCATGGATCCGCATCGAGACCACACTCGTTGCTGACGAACGCGTGGAAGCCAAGAAATCGATGCTCGACAGCTACCCGCAGCTCCGCGGCATGTACGACGAGAACGACGACAACACCATCGTCTATTTCATGACCAGCAGCAGAGCGTGGATAACATCGTTAGGCACGCCGGAGAAGGAGATTGAGTTCTAAATGTTTTGGAATGCTTACTTGCAATAGGCTGAACACGCAAATTTCAAAAAAAAATCCCGCACCGTCTTGATGCGGGATTTTCCAATTAATATCGCAACATATTATTCTTCAAACAGTTTCACGATATTCAGAATCACCTCAGAGGCTTTCTCCATGCTCTCGAGCGGGACGTATTCGTACTTGCCGTGGAAGTTGTGCCCGCCGGCAAAGAGGTTTGGACATGGCAGTCCCATGAAGCTGAGGTTCGCGCCGTCGGTGCCGCCACGAATCGGCTGGACCTTCGGTTTTATGCCGGCCATCTCTATGGCCTTGATTGCCTTCTCAACGATAAAGTAATGAGGCTCAACCTCCTGGCGCATATTGTAATACTGGTGCTTAAACTCAAGCTTCACCACATCACCATATTTCTTGTTGAGATATTCGGCAATCGAAGTCATAAGTTCTTTCTTCGCCTCAAACTTCGCCCTGTCGTGGTCGCGGATGATGTAACTCATCGTCGTCTCCTCCACCGTCCCGTTGATTTCCGTCAGATGGAAGAACCCCTCATAACCCGATGTGTATGCCGGACGCTGCTCGACTGGAAGCATCGCATTGAGTTCCATGGCGATAAGCATCGAGTTGACCATCTTGCCTTTTCCATAGCCGGGGTGAATGTTGCTGCCCTGAATATGGATCTTCGCGGCGGCAGCGTTGAAGTTCTCGTATTCGAGTTCGCCGATTTCGCCGCCGTCGATGGTGTAAGCGTAACGTGCGCCGAACTTCTTGACGTCGAACTTCGCGACACCGCGTCCGATCTCCTCGTCAGGGGTGAAACCGATTTTTATCCCACCATGCTTGAATTCAGGATGTTCCATGATGTATTCCGCTGCGCACATGATAGCAGCCACGCCGCCCTTGTCGTCGGCGCCGAGCAACGTAGTGCCGTCGGTGGTGATCATCGTCTTCCCGATGTATTGCCGCATCTCAGGGAACTCGCTCACTCTCAGCACAATATCCTTTTCTGCGTTAAGCAAGATGTCGCCTCCCTGATAATTCTCAATAATCTGCGGTTTTATGTCCTTGCCGGAAGCATCAGGCGACGTGTCAACGTGTGCGATGAAACCGATGGCAGGGATTTCCTTGTCGGAATTTGCCGGAATCGTCGCCATCACGTAGCCGTACTCATCAAGGTCGGCCTTGATTCCCATATCTTGAAGCTCTTTCTGCAACATGCGGAGCAGGTCGAACTCCTTCTGCGAACTTGGCTGCGTCTCCGAATTCTCGTCGGATGTCGTCTCGACGGCGACGTAACGCAAGAATTTATCCAATAATTTTTCCATATATCTGATGTGTTAATTTATTCTACTTTTGCGCGTTTTGAATCCCAGATCATGTAGGCTATCAGGATGATGTACATGACGACTGCGATGAGCGAAGCCACTGGCAATGAAGAGAATACGCCGTCACTTGTCTTTACGATGAGGTCAACTTCGGCGAATTTCAGGATTGCGCTCACGACGCCCATCAACGCGCCGCCGGCGATGAAGCCTGAGGCGATGAGAGTGCCGCGGTCATAACGCGCCTTGCTGAGTCTCTCGTCCTTGCCACGTGCGACGTACCACGACACCGCGCCGCCGATGAGAAGCGGGATATTGAGGTCGATCGGGATGAACATGCCGAGTGCGAACGGCAGTGCCGGCACCTTCAAGAAAGTGAGTATCAAAGCAATAGCCGCACCGATTCCGTAGAGGAGCCACGGAGCGTTGCCGCCCGACATCATCGGCTCAATGACCGCCGACATGGCGTTTGCCTGCGGTGCGACCAACGCGCCGTCACCGACGAAACCGTATGCCTTGTTCAAGACCATGATGACGCCAGCCACCGTCGCCGAAGCCACCGCCACGCCGACGAACTTCCAGACCTCCTGGTTCTTAGGCGTCGTTCCGATCCAATAGCCGACCTTCAAGTCGGTGATGAATGCGCCGGCGACAGCCAATGCCGTGCAGACCACGCCGCCTATTATCAACGCAGCCGTCATGCCAGCCGCACCGCTCAACCCGGCGGCGACCATCACCAACGATGCGAGAATCAACGTCATGAGCGTCATGCCGCTGACAGGGTTAGAGCCGACGATGGCAATGGCGTTTGCAGCCACTGTCGTGAACAAGAACGCGATGACTGCCACGACAAGGATACCTATTGCAGCGTGCCCGAAGTTGCCGACGACACCGAATCTGAAGAACAAGAATGTCAGAGCCAAGATTGCGATGACACCGACAACTATGAATTTCATCGAAAGGTCGCGTTGTGTACGATCTTCATTTTCAGCACTTTTCTTGCCCTTGAACTCATTGGCGGCAAGCCCGACCGACGACTTTATCACGCCCCACGACCTTATGATGCTGATGACACCGGCCATCGCGATGCCGCCGATGCCGATATGACGCGCATAATCCTTGAAAATCATCTCCGGTGACATGTCGCCGATTGTCATCTGGACGCCTGTGTTCATCAGGTCGATGATGTCAGCGCCCCAGATGAGGTTCATCCCTGGAATGATGATGAACCACACAAGCATTGAGCCACAGCAGATTATGAAGGCATATTTCAGTCCGATGATGTAACCGAGACCCAGAACAGCGGCCCCGACATTGACTTTGAACATGAGTTTCACTTTGTCGGCGAGAGCCATCCCCCACTCCATCACCTTCGTGGAGACAGTCTCAGTCCAAAGTCCGAACGTGGAGATGCAGAAATCGTAAAGTCCGCCGATCAGTCCGCTGATAACCAGCAGCAAAGAGTCTTTTCCTTTTTTCTGTCCGCTGACGAGCACCTGCGTCGTGGCGGTCGCTTCCGGGAACGGGAACTTGCCGTGCTGTTCCTTGACGAAATATTTCCTGAAAGGGATGAGGAACAAAATTCCGAGGACGCCGCCGAGCAGCGAACTCAGGAAGACCTGCATGTAATTGATTTCGATGTCATAGCCTTTCCCCTGAAGGATATACAAGGCCGGGAGCGTGAATATCGCGCCGGCGACCACACCGCCTGAGCAGCCGCCAATCGACTGGATGATGACATTTTGCGAAAGGGCGTCGTTTTTCTTCGCGACATTCGACAAGCCGATTGCGATGATTGCTATCGGGATTGCGGCCTCGAAGACCTGACCGACTTTCAGCCCGAGATAAGCTGCGGCGGCCGAAAACAGGATTGTCATTAAAAGTCCGACAATGACTGACCACGCCGTCACCTCTTTGTATTTCTTCTTCGGTGACAGGATCGGTTCATAGACCTCGCCCGGTTTCAGTTCGCGCTGCGCGTTGCCGGGCAATTCAAATTTTTCGTTTTCTTCCATATAAATATTTGATTTTAAATAGATTACAATTCCATTCCATAAAGATGCATTTTATTATATAATGTCTTCCTGTCGATTTGCAGGAGACGGGCCGCGACCGTCTTGTTTCCGCGGGCCTTGTTCAAGGCCGCAGCAATCTGTTCTTTTTCATTTCCGGGTCTCAGCGCCAAATCATCATTGGCATTTTTTGTTTGTGTCTGGGCAAACACCGGAAGATGTTCAACAGAAATCTCATGATTTTCAGCGAATAGAGCCGCCCGTCGTATCACATTACGCAACTCACGGAAATTGCCGTTCCATTGCTGTCTGCGCAAGACAGCAAACGCCTCGTCGCTGATACGAGCGACATTCTTCCCGAGTTCAGCATTCGCCTGATTCAGGAAATGATACGAAAATTCCTCAAGGTCCTCCATCCTCTCACGAAGCGGCGGCATCTCAATAGTGAACTCATTGATTCTGTGATACAAATCCTGTCGGAAAGAGCCGTCTTCAATGGCATCAAGCAGATTCTCGTTCGTAGCGGCGACAATGCGCACATCAATATCAACATCTCTCGCCGAGCCGACAGGACGCACCTTGTGTTCCTGCAAAGCCCTAAGCAACTGTTTCTGAACATCATACGGCAGATTCCCTATCTCATCAAGAAACACAGTGCCGCCTTTGGCTTCTTCAAACACACCTCTTTTATCGTTGACAGCCGATGTGAAAGAACCTTTCAAGTGGCCGAAAAGTTCCGATGGAGCAAGCTCTTTCGACAGACTGCCGCAATCGACCGCAACATAAGGTTTGTCTCTGCGCTTACTTTGTTCATGAATCATTCTGGCGACATATTCTTTTCCCGTTCCGCTTTCGCCGAGAATCAGCACAGACATATTAGTCGGTGCGACGAGTGCGACGTGAGAGTAAACTCTTTGAATGACAGCACTTTTGCCCTTTACGACATCATTCACCGAACACTTTGAGCGAGATTTGGTTTCAAGGTTTCCGGCTGACTGCAATTTCATTGCAGCATCTATTTTCTGTTGGAGAATTTCAGGATTGATGGGCTTTTTCAGATAATCATACGCACCAAGTTTCATCGCATTGACAGCGGTTTGCACATCCGCATAACCCGTCATAATAATAAAAGGTGTAGCTATTTTTTTCTCCTTGGCGTATGTCAAAAGCATTATCCCGTCGCCATCAGGAAGCCTCAAATCACTGATTATCAACTCAAATTGATTATTATCAACTTCCTTTATCGCTGCTGCAACCTTCGATGTGAGGGTGGTTTGCCAATGGTTCCTCGCGAACCATTTCTCAAGCATCACTCCGAAAGCCGTATCATCTTCGACAATTAATATCCGTTTGTTCATTGTAAAATTCTACTCTGGCTGCAAAAGTACGAATTTTATCAATTATTACAGAACATCAAAAAAAATTTTTTATGAGGGCAATGGCATAAAATAGGAAATCCGGCATCAGGCGATGTCGGACTTCCGTAAATATTGAAAACGAGCAGAAAATTATCTGGTTCTTGCAACCAAATATCTTGAAACACTCCAGAATGCTTCTGGATCTGTGATTTGCAATGTGACTGTTCCTTCGCCGTTCACGAGTGTGTATGAATCCATTGGATGGCTTGTGAGAACATAGACTTTCTTTGCGTTGAACACGACCTCGTTGAGATCACGTTTGTCAGCCTGTGTGAAGAGACTTGTTGGGACATTGGTCTTCAAAACATCTCTTCTGTTGAGGATGCCGTTAGCTTTGAGTTCTTTCTTTGTTGCGCCAATGTAATAGACAACATTCATTTCATTTGTCTGGGCTGTCTTTTCGTTGCTGATTCTCTCAATTTCAGCATTGGCGTTGTTAAGGTTATTATTGAGGTTGGCGACATTTGCGTTGAGATCTGCGATTTCATTGTCTTTCTGAGCTATTTGTGCTTGGAGGTCTGCAATCATCTGATCCTTCTCGGCAATCTGAGCCTGGAGCTTCTTAATCTGATAACGGAGGTTTGCAACGTTCTTGTTTGACTTTTCGAGAACTGTGCTCAATGAATCGAGGCGAGCGCGGTTTGCCGCCATGGTTTCTTTGATCTGGATAAGCTCAGACACAATCTGTTCTCTCTGTGAACCTTCCTGCTGAACAAGAAGAATGCCTTCCGCGTCACGGATTGCTTGAAGGTTGTTTTCAACATCATTGATGATACCGATAGCTGAGTTGTACTGATTTTCCAAGTCTGTCTTCTGGACTTCAACCGCCTGTTTTTCAGCTAACAAAGCCTGATACTTCTTTGAATTTTCGACGCACGAGCTAAAAACAAATGCTACTAATGCGACTGCTACAATTGTTAATGATTTCTTCATTTTTTTATAATTTTAAAATAGTCTGTGCTTACGCAAAAGTAATAGCACCAATGTTGTGCCAAACTTTATTTTTTGTCAATAATTTTTATAACCCAATAATAATCAATCATAAAAAAAATTATGACAAAATCTTTTTTCTCATCAAATATTGTGGAAAAATGTGGAATTTAATCACAACATTCCACATCCCCCTCAAAATTTAATGGTGCAAAAATACAACAATTATTAATACAACCATCAAAAATATTTAATTTTGCACAAAAATTTTGAAAATGAATCGTTCAATCCTTAGGCTTGCTATTCCGAACATAATCAGCAACATAACAATTCCACTTCTCGGTCTTGTTGACATGATATTGATGGGGCATTTGAGTTCGCCTGTCTATATCGGAGCCATTGCCCTTGGCGGAACGATTTTCAGCGTAATGTATTCTTTTTTCAGTTTCATGCGTGCCGGCACCACCGGTTTCACCGCCCAAGCATTCGGCGGCGGTGACAGCACCGAAATAAGCCACTCGCTGTACAGGCCTCTTTTCATCGCTACAATTGCTTCAATATTGATTATCAGTCTGCAAAACCCGATAGCGAGGTTAAGCCTTCTGCTTCTCGACGGCAGTGACGAAGTGAAAAATCTGGCCATCACATATTTTTACGTCAGAATTTGGGCGGCACCTGCCAACATGTTCCTCTACTGCCTCAACGGCTGGTTCATAGGAATGCAGAACACCCGCATACCAATGGCCATCGCCATAATAATCAACGTGTCCAACATAATTTTCAGCATTTTCCTCGTCATCGTGATGAAGCAAGATGTCGCCGGCGTGGCGCTCGGGACCGTGATGGCACAATACTGCGGACTCGCGACAGCGTTGTTTTGTCTCTTCCGAAAATACAGGAAAAACCTGTCAAGAATCAACTTCAGCATTTTATTGAATGCCAATAAGTTAAAACGGTTTTTTAAAGTCAACACCGACTTCATGACGCGAAGCATTCTCTTGATTTTAACAATCGCGTTTTTCACCAACCAATCCGCGAAACTTGGAGACAACATTCTGTCAATCAACATGATATTGCTGCAACTCTTCTATATTTTCTCTTATTTCACTGACGGATTCGCATACGCGGGCGAAGCTCTTGTCGGAAGATTCACAGGCGCCGGCGACAGTGAAAGTCTCAGAAGCGTAGTCACGCACCTTTTCAGATGGGGCGCATACATAAGCATTCCGTTCACGGTCCTGTACGCCTTGTTCCCAACCACCTTCGTGAAAATCATCTCCGACAACGCCGAAATAATAGCGGAAACATCACCTTATTATATATATATGGCCGTCATTCCGGTCATAACATTCGCGGCATTCCTTTGGGACGGAATCTACATCGGCGCGACCGCCTCAAAAGC
This sequence comes from Bacteroidales bacterium, assembly GCA_024400295.1. Lineage (GTDB taxonomy): Bacteria > Bacteroidota > Bacteroidia > Bacteroidales > F082 > Limimorpha. Next base: position 20,993 of record JAKSNA010000034.1, read on the forward strand.
AATCCGTAACACCATGATTATCGCTTCATTAGCAGTTTTCGCTCCACTTTGTTATCTTCTTGTACCGAGATTCGGCAACCACGGACTGTGGATTGCGTTCCTCTCCTTCATGGCGGCAAGAGGTGCGTCGATGACCCTCATGGCAAAGAAAAATATTTTACAATCAAATAAAAATCAATGACATGCACATACTATCAAAGTCAACATACATCAAAGGCGAGCAATGCATCAAGGCACTGTATCTTTTCAAAAACCGTCCTTTCCTTCGCGACAAGCTGAGCCTTGAAAAAATAGCCAAATTCCGCCGAGGCACAGATGTCGGGATCCTTGCGCAACAATGCTTCCCCGGCGGCATCAACATGACCCCGAAGTCGCCGGCACTCTTCGACAAAATGGTGAAGGAAACAATGGAAAACATCAGCAACCCAGATGTCAACGTGATGTATGAGGCTGTGTTTCAATATGATGACACCTTGATAATGCTCGACATCATTGTCCGCGACGGCGACAAATGGCGGGCCATTGAAGTGAAAAGCTCATTGAGTCTAAGCCTGACTTATTACAAAGACGCCGCACTGCAATATTATGTCTTGAAAGGAAGCGGCGTGCCGGTTTCCGACATTCAACTTATGTATATCAACAAAGACTATGTCAAAAACGGCGACTTGAACTTAACACAATTATTTGTATTTCAATCTGTTAAAGATTACGCCGAACAATATCACGATGTCATAGCGGAGAACATCAGGAGTTTCAAAGAAGCCATTGCACAGCCGCATTCCCCGAAAATCGAGATAGGAAGGCAATGTGAACTTCCGTATCGTTGTGATTTCCACGGACATTGCTGGAAAGACGTCCCCGAAGACAGCGAGCTATACACCGAAGGCCTCACCGACGAGCAGATTGATGCAGTACGTCAGAGAACGTATCATATTGATTACAAATCACTTTTCGACCTTCTCGGAGAACGGGACAGACCGACAGCGTTTCTCAACCTTTTGTTTTACAGTCCGGCAGTGCCAATCTTCGACGGCGACAAGCCATACACCGAGTTCATCATCGGATTCTCAATACTTTCAAACAACGGAAGTTTCGACAGGATTTACAACTGGGACTGCCTCGATGATTTGTCAAAATGGAAAGACTGCCTCGAACTGCTAAGAAAGCAACTCTCTGGTTTTGAACGTGTTGTGTGTTTCGCGCCACAAAACATCACCGCGTCGTTGCAGAGATTCAGCGTCATCGACTCAAAGGACATCAACTACAAGATATTGAATTTCAGAGACATACTCCGCGAATCGCGTTATTATCACGACAAGACCAAACGCGACATGTCATTAAAAAACGTTTACGAAAGTTTGTACCCCAACAAGACACTTTTCGAGCACAGCCGCATCATCCTCAACGCATTCGGCAGCACCGAAAAAAACATGGTCACAAGAGACATGGAATTGGAAAACAAAGCCTTACGCGACGTGTATCGTCATTTCTGCCGTTAAGAAGGAAAAGTTATCAACATCTTATAAACAAATCATCATTTGTTATAACTTTGCAGCCTGAAAAAAATTTTGGAAATGAATAACGACTCCATCAAAAAAACCGGATTCAACAGGCAACAGACAATGACATTACCGTCGGAACTCCTTGCAAGTCAAGGGCGTGTGCCGCCGCAGGCCGTTGACTTGGAAGAAGTTGTGCTTGGCGCACTTATGCTTGAAAAGGAAGCTGTGAATGCCGTGATTGACATTTTGACACCCGAGGTGTTTTACAAAGAAGCACATCAAATCATCTTCTCGGCGATAAAGGAGTTGTTCACAAAATCCGAGCCCATTGACATTCTGACTGTTACAAATCATCTAAAATCGACGGGCGACCTTGAGGCCGTCGGCGGGCCGTATTACATCTCACAGCTCACGAACCGCGTCGTGTCGTCGGCGAACATAGAATATCACTCACGCATCATCCTTCAGAAATACATTCAGCGTCAACTGATTCTGATCTCTTCCGAGACGATAAAAGACGCTTACGAGGACTCGACTGATGTCTTCGACCTGCTGGATTCAGCCGAGAACAAGCTTTTCCAGATCAGCGAGAACAACCTGCGCCGCAACTACGATCAGATGCCCGACTTGGTGAAACTCGCCATCGAAGACATCGAGAAAGCGAAGAACGCCGGTTCGACGTTACGTGGCGTGCCGTCAGGATACACCGAACTCGACCGCATCACCCAAGGCTGGCAGAAATCCGACCTCATCATTCTCGCGGCACGTCCGAGCATGGGTAAGACCGCTTTCGCGCTAAACATGGCACGCAACGCGGCCGTCGATTTCAACAAGCCTATAGCGTTCTTCTCACTGGAGATGTCGTCAGTGCAGCTCGTGACCCGTCTGATTTCAGCCGAGACATCACTCACAGCCGACAAACTGCGCACCGGACAGCTCGCCGAATACGAATGGCAACAGCTGAACACGAAAGTGTCGCCGCTCGTCAACGCCAAACTCTTCATCGATGACACGCCCCAACTCTCGGTCTTCGACTTAAGAGCAAAATGCCGCCGATTGAAACAGCAGCACGACATACAGATGGTTTTCATTGACTATCTGCAACTTATGACAGCGAAGACAGAGAAGAACGGAAACCGCGAGCAGGAGATCAGCACCATAAGCCGCTCGTTGAAGAGTTTGGCGAAAGAACTCAACATCCCCGTTTTAGCCTTGTCACAGCTCTCACGTAGCGTTGAGTCGCGCCCGGGCTCAAAGAAACCTATCCTCTCCGACTTGCGTGAATCGGGCGCCATTGAACAAGACGCCGACATGGTTCTGTTCATCTATCGTCCTGAATATTACGGACTCCAGGAAGACGAAAACCACGCCTCGACGAAAGGCGTCGCCACTGTCAGCATAGCGAAACACCGCAACGGCAAACTCGGCGACATCGACCTGCGCTTCGTCGGACAATACGCTCGTTTTGAAGACCTCGAGCAAAACCTGACCAATGACACTCAAAACATCGGCGACTCACCATCAGGCGGCATGAGCGAGACAAATCAGTTCGCGCCAAACACAGCCTTCTCCAACGGAATGCCAGAAGGCGGCATCAAACGTCTTGGGTCGAGGATGAACTCCGAGCCGCTCGACGACGTGCCGTTTTAGTTAAAAGTTGAAAGTAAAAAGATAAAAAGGGCGCGAAGCGATTTATCACTCCGCGCTCTTTTAATTCTATCTTCAGTACTATCTTATCTTACGATTCTCGTCCCCGCATTCGGATTGCCGAGACTTGCGGCGTCAATGATGACCGCGTCATGCCCGGTCTCCTCGACGAACTTCACGGCGGCACGCATCTTCGGCGCCATTGACCCTTCGGTGAACTGTCCGTCGGCGAGATATTTCTTAGCCTCCTCCACGGTGATCATGCCAAGCGCCTGTTCGTTCTCCTTGCGGAAATTGATATATGCCTGCGGGACATCTGTCAGGATGTAGAACTCATCAGCCTTAGCATCGACAGCCGTCAATGAAGAGGCAAGATCCTTGTCGATAACCGCTTCTACGCCACCATAATAGCCGTCTTTTTCAACGACAGGGATACCGCCGCCGCCTACTGTCACCACGATATTGCCGGCGTTCGCAAGCTGCTCGACGATCTCAATATTCGCTACTTTTATCGGCTTCGGTGATGCCACGACCTTGCGCCAGCCCCTGCCCTTCGGATCCTCCTTGAAGACCGAGCCGGTAGCCGCCGCGTACTTGTCAGCATCTTCCTTCGTGTAATACGGCCCGACTGGTTTTGTGGGGTTCTTGAACATCGGGTCATTGCTGTCAACGACGACCTGCGTGACCAGCGTCACGATATTTCTCTTTATGCCATGCTGCGCCATAACCTTGCGGAAACCCGTCTCTATAAGGTAACCTATCGAGCCTTGCGTCTCGGAGACGCAGAAATCCATCGGCATCGCCTGGACATCAAACGCCTTGGCGCCAGCCTCATGCTGAAGCATCACGTTGCCGACCTGCGGGCCGTTCCCATGACCGATGATGACCTTGTCACCATTGGCGACAAAACTCATCAGAGCCTCGCATGTCTCCGTAACATTTTGAATCTGTTCTTGATACGTTCCCTTTTGATTACTCCTAAGCAATGCATTTCCGCCAAGGGCAACAACAACCAATTTGCTCATACTTATTTCTTTTAGAAATTAAAACTCTTTTTTCTTGTATGTCAATGTGATACCTCCGGTCTCAAGCTTCATCTCCTCTTTTGTGACCTCAACGATATTCATCTCGTCAGAAAAATCACCCTTAATGGAGCCTGTGTTCTTGCCATTGAGAATCAACTTGTCGCCTTCTTTCTGCCAGGTTGTAAACTCTACAAAATCCATATTGATGGCTTCGGCGGTGCCATCTTTCTTCAATTCAAAACCCTGTTCGGGCGTGTAATTCGTCGCGGGCATGACCCATGAGCCGACCATCGGATCAGAACATGACACCATCACAAACATGAGTGCAAAGGCACAGAAAACCAATATTTTTTTCATTTTACAGATATTTTTCTAAATCAACAATTTTAAAATTTGAAGCGGCAAAGATACAAAATTTTTCAATCAAGATAGAAGTCTTTTAAAAACTCTTTGTATTCTCTTGTAAAAACATGGTTTTCGTATCTCAAGACAAATGTTTCGCTTATCGTTTTACATTGATTAGCAATAAGTTGCATATTAATTCTATTAGGTTCTTTCCCTTCAATCGGAACAATTTTCATTTCCTTCTGAAGTGAGAAACCGAGTTCCGAGGCGATTTTCAGGAAAGCCACCGACTCGATTGCAGGCAAAACGAGTGCAAAACGTCCGTCTGTTTTCAGCATTTTTTTCACCGACACAAGCAAATCTTTGTAACTCAGCGTATTGGTGTGACGTGCCAGACCTTTCTTCGTTTTCTGCGGGACGTTATCGCCGAAAAAGAATGGCGGATTGGATACGATCAAGTCATACCTTGCGATGTTTCTGTCAGCGAATGTCTTCACATCTTCGTGATACACAGCGAGTTTGTCGCGCCACGCGGAGTTTTTGAAGTTAAGTGACGCCTCTTCAAACGAATCATGGTCAATCTCCACAGCGTCGGCGTGACGGATGCCTTTCTGCGAGAGCATGAGCAGGATGAGTCCGCAGCCCGTCCCGATGTCAAGCACGTCATCGTTTGTGCTGACCTCGACCCAACGTGACAAGAGTATCGCATCCGTACCTATCTTCATCGTGGAGCGATGGTGAAAAAGCCCGAATTTCTTGAAAAAAAACGGTCGCGTGTCCATGTCTAAACAGAGAAATACATATCAATAAGACCCTCAGGAGCCTTGACATTCAGTACTTTAGATTTTTTATCAACCTTCCTGATAATGTCATCATGTATAGGAATGAGGATTTCTTTTCCGTCTTTCATCACCTGGATGACGGCCTGCGTGGGATATTCGAACACATCGCTGACATCCCCGACTTCGCCGTATGTCTCATCAACGAGTTTATAACCGATTATGTCCTTGAAATAGAAGTCGTTATCATCAAGTTCCGGCAGCATTTCGTTCGGCAGATAGACTGCCATTCCGAGGAACGAAGCGGCCTGTTCCATCGTTTTCACGTCTTGGAAAAGCACGAACATCTTGTCGCCGACCAACTTAGAGCTTTCGATGAAAAACGGCACGATGTCGCCGTTGACATCCATCATCACATAATTTAAATTCTTGAAATCCAACGGATTGGCGACATCAAGTTTTATCGTCACCTCCCCTTTCAGTCCATGTGTCTTGGTTACTTTTCCGAAAAAGAAACAGCCGTCTGGCGTATATTCTTTTTTATTCATATCAAATTTATTTTCAATCATTTAACATCAGGAAAAAGCAGGTTCATGTCTTTTGCCATCAAAGGTTCGACGACATTTGCTGGTTCGAACCGCCACTCTCCAAGTACTTTCTTATCAGAAATCAAATCAATCTTAATATTCTGATTATCAATCACGAACTCGTTTATCAAGTCACGAATTTCACGATATTTGGCGACGACACGTTTTTGCGCTTCTTCCGCACTGATTCCGGCGCCGTCCGGGAGCAGGTCGCCCGCGCCGCTGAAGCGGTATGATGTCATCGCAACTTTATAAAACTCATCATAATCGAAAGGTTCGCCGTCGGCTAAACCACTGATAATCACACGCTTCCCAAAAGATTTCGTGACATCGACAAAATAATTCAAGCCGGCAGCCGACTCGAAATTGTACGATTTCTCCACGAAGCTCCAGCCTTTAGTGCCATTGCGCTGGTCGTCTTTTTCAATGATTTTCAAAACATGCGCATCAGAGTTTCCTGCATCGTCAGAATTGCAGACATTTATCCACTTATCGTATGAAAACTCAAGGAAGTCCTTTATCTCTTCACCTTTCATTTTCAGCACAACCATCTCATTTTCAAACGGATATATCGTCCGCAGATCGCAATAACGGATGTCGCCCGCGTTGACGATACCGTTGTAGGTGAGCGGTGCCGTGAATGCGATGTCGGCGTCTGTGGCGCGAAGCATCACTGTGTTGATGAGGTTCGTGTAGGCACACTGTCCACGGAAAGCCTCGCGCGTGCGGATTGTCTCCTCAAGTGTTCCTATCTTATTGGTGCTGAATCTCTTAACCTCTTCATAATCGGCGGCGAAATATTCTTTCATCGCCGAATCGACATCATTCTTGTCAATATCATCAATGGTAGTTATCGCATTGACATTCATCACTTTGCCATTGTTCTTTGTCACCTCGATGACCGAATGTGCGATTTTTGCAGCTTTCGCCCCTCCATTCTGATATGCGACACCATTCACGTTATCGACATAAGGCTTGTGGTCATGGGCGGTGATAATCAAATCCACGCCTTTAAGACTTTTAAACAAGTCAAGCCCTTGATTTTCAAAAACACTGCCATCGCCTTTACCCGATCCGGAATGAACCGCCACGACAGTGACATCAGGGTTTTCCTTCGCTTTGACGGCATCAACCCTTTCCTGCACGTATGGCACCAAGCTGTTGAATGTCAAGCCTTTCCACTTCTCTTCCTGAAGCCATTCCGAGATATTCGGATTGGTGTATCCAAGCACAAGAACCTTCAGCCCTGCCCTTTCAAAAACCTTATATTCCTGAAAATAAATATCGCCATTTTCGCGGATTGCATTGCCGCCGAGCCACGGAATTTCAGCCTCGTCCATCTCCTTCCGAACCTTGTCGTAAACCGCATGACCGGTCTCAATGTCATGATTACCAACGACAACACAGTCGTAGCCCATGTATTTCATCATGCGCGGGAACAGATGCGGCACGTCGGTTTTCACATAATTATAATAGTATGGCGCGACATCGCCTTGCAGACAGTCGCCTGCATCGATAAGCAAGACGTTCTCCGCCCCCACCGAGTCGCGCAAGTCGTTGATTTTCTTGCCCACCGCAATCAGACTCGTGGATTTTTCACCCGAATCAAGATAATCATCATCAAACCAAGCCCCATGAACATCGCCGGTGGAAACGACATGCAGCGTATGCCTTTCAGGTTCAAAATTACAAGACGCAAACATCATTGCCATGACAATCAATAAAATACGTAACAGTTTCATTTTTAAACACATTTACCCGTTGGATGAATTAATTTGTCAATAATTTCTTTCAAAAAAGTTGAGCATGTCAATAATTTTTTTGTATTTCTGTAGTGTAAATCAATCAATTACAAAAGATTGCCGCCATGCACAACTTTTATGCAAAGTACGTGAAAATTCTTGATATATGCAAGCAGTTTTCAAAAAATCTTGTCAACGAACAAGGCAACGTGCCAAGAAGAGGTGTCGTGCCCAAGTTCTCTGACCTTGAAGTAATCGCCTTGTCACTCACTGCAGAATCCCTCAGTATCGACAGCGAAAACTGTCTGTTTGTCAGACTGAAAGGTCTTGGGGACCTGTTCCCCAACCTGATAAGCAGAAGACAGTTCAACACAAGGCGCAAACTGACCATCCCGGTCTGTAATGCCATTCGTGAACGTATGACCGACGAAATCGACGGCGGTGAGTCACTCTTCAGGTACAAGCTGCATGCCGTCTGCGGCCTTGGCGGAGTCATCCATTCGTTTGACATCACCAAGGCAAACGTTCACGACATCAATTACTTGAAGGATGTCAAATATGAATATCACGACTGCAGCATCTTCGGCGACAGAGGCTATATCAGCGCCTCCATGCAGCTGGACCTTTTCGAATCAGCCAACATTCGACTGGAAGTTCCTTACAGATTGAATCAGAAGGGTTGGAAACCGACTTTCATCCCTTTTGCAAAGGCCAGAAAGCGTATAGAAACGGATTTCTCCCAGTTTGTCGGGCAGTTCATGCTGAACCGGAACTACGCCAAACAGCCACCGGGACTGTTTGCCAGAGTCATCAGTAAGATTGCGTCTTTCACCACTTTGCAATATGTCAATTATCTCTCCGGCAGACCCATCGGCCATGTCAAATACGCTCTGGATTAATTCCGCCAACGGGTTATTATAAACATCTTATTTATTACTGCTGTTTGTTATATTATTTCTTCAGGAAAAAGTCATGATACGTCGGCAGAAGCAGTTCCGTCTCTTTCGGAAGCGGGTTCTTCTCGACATAAATCTCAGCGTTGCGTCCGACGATGACGGTGCTTCTGTCGGTCTTGTCATACTCCGGGATGTCGAGTCCTTCGATGCTCGGGTTGCCGGTGCGCGCGAAGTTCACAAAGATGTTGCTGAAACGTTTCGTGAGAACCGGGTCGAATGGAGCGCCGTCTTCGTAAACGAGGTTGTTGAATGCGTATGTCAGCTCGCAGGCGTGGCAGGCTTTCTTGTAATCCTCTCCGTGAGTGGAACCTTTTTCATAGCCCTTACCGAAGACGTACATATAAGTCTTTCCCTTGCCTCCGGCCCTTCGGGCTTGCAATGGGAAGGATTAATGTTCGGGTTGGGTAATTCCTTGCCTGCTGAACGCAATTCCACGATTTTGATATTCGCCTGGTTGCAATTCCGGCAACCGGTCAGCAGAAGTGCGGCCGCTACGGCCAGTACGAATAACATAGATTTTTTCATGGCGATTTTTGAAGTCAAAATTTTATATTTTTAGAAGCTGTTTTGATTTGTTCGATAGGGATTTGCATTAGATTTTCGAGCAGATTTTTCTTGTTTTGCGACGAAGAATAGTGGACTATTCGAGGAGTGAAACGAGGAAAAGATGCCGGAAAGATATGCAAATCGCATCGAAATGACATACAATATAATTATCATTGTAAGAAATCAAAACAGCTTCTTAACTAAATTACAAAAAAATTCGATAGTATTGGACGGGTAAGCATATAATGCTG
>JAKSNA010000035.1 GCA_024400295.1 Bacteroidales bacterium
TGTCCACTTGAGAGCAACGTCTCAAAAACAGCCTAAAATTTGTCCATTACACCCCAATTTACTAATTCTGCCTTAATGCCCAATTTTCGTGGAATAGTATAGTCATTATGTTTACTATCTCCAATATGTTTCCAATTCCGAAATGATAACCCCTCTTTCATGCGAACATATTCAAAGAGTGAGCCGTCTTGTTTTAGTTTACCAATAGTTCCAGACACATACAACGTATCGTTTCCTTTAAGAAAATCATATTCCGACATTTTATTCCTAATAAGTTCATCCGAAAGATACATATCAGAGATATAGATGATATGATTTCCTTTTGAACGAAGCTTGTTAATTCGCTCACGCATTTCCAATACAGGCACAAGCAGTTCCTTCTCGAGATTCTTCTCAATTTGGATTAATTCCTCTTTTTCTTTAAGTTGGGGGCATCGAAAATCCATGGCATTATAAATATCGACTATAGAAATAAACGGGGTTTCTTCCCATACTTTATCTTGTGCCGTTTTTCGAGCCACAACAAATTCTTGCCTTACCCATTCTTCAACAGGTTCTTTGAACACTCGCAATGATAGCACATCCAGCATACTTTCCGGTGTGCCGCACTTGCGAACAAGGCAAGTGTCAAATATGTCAAAACTATAAACCATTGTCTAATAAATCAAGATTGTATGTCAAACAATTTGAGTCAAGAAAAATCATATCTAGTGCAAATTCTTGATAAATATCGAGAATCCTATATTTGTTTAATGTTACTAATTTCGCAGGTATTCCAGCATAGACTCCACTTTGTTTACTAAAATCTTTATTGACGACACTATTACTCGCAACCACAGATTGATCACATAACTTCGCACCTTTGGCAATAGTTACACGATTGCCAATCCATACATTATTTCCTATATAGATTGGCTTTTCTTTACGTTGCACATCGCCAGCATTGTCTGCCATATAATGAAAGTTAGTATCAAATATTTGTGTTTCCCATGATATACGACAATGTGAAGCTATAGAGATTTGCTCATAACATGCTATTTTTGAGGAAAAATTCAATAAGAAATCATCACCTAATGATAGCATTGCATTTTCTCGCACGTGAACCAATGTCCCATTCGCCAAACGACCATGTTCTCCTAAAATAAGTCTCCCATTTATAATAAATCGCGTTTGATATGGATGAGTATTGACTCCCATAAGGAAATCTATGTTTAATCCTATTTTCCATCCTCCAAAATGTGGCTTTTGTTGCGATGAGAACACAATTTTACCCCCCCCCTCCGTACATTCGCCAATATCAACACGCCCATACAGCCATATAGGCAATCTAATTGCTTGCTCTTTGGGTAGCATCCTAAAATTGAAAATAATCGTCTTTATCACATTGGCGTGAAAAAGTAAATCACATATACGTTTAATCTGACTCATATATTTCATCCCTTTTCCTTTCATTTCCAATTTATCCTTTTTGTAGTCCTACCCAGAGTCGAACACGGGGATTATTATTCGATTGATAGTTGACAATGCACAATGGCGATTGGCAGTTCACAATGCACAATGCACAGTTGTTTTCATCATTAGCCGCTTGCGGCGCATCAATCCATCAATCCATCATTTTTAATCAGTCTTTTATCTGTTTTTTAGGTCCGAGGGTTGACCGACACTTGACAGACACTTGGTCGACACTTTCCCTCCCTATTTTCATACTCTCAACTGTAGGCGCTTGCGCCGTCCTCTAAACTCTAAACTCTAAACTGTAGGCGACCACGTCGCCGTCCTCTAAACTATCCCCCTCTACTATTCTGATTACGAACTTTTTTAGCAAACATAACACAAATTCTTTATATTTTGCCAAACTACAATCTCTCTATCATCACCTTATCTTTACCTTTGAAAAATATGCTACCCATTAAGTCACAACGGACTTGCATGGAGATATATCTTTTCATTCATAATGCACAATGCACGGTTGTTTTATATTAAGGTTTGTTACTACTCAAAATCTCCCACCTTTGTCTGGACCAATGCGAAGAATCAAACCTTTGTTTGCGTTGTGCAAAAAACAATATCCCACATTTAATCTGTTTCTTTTCATCAGGAACGCATTTCTCATTCCAACAGAAAGCGCCTGGAAAACGGGTCGCCGATGAAGTATGAGGGAGTCTTTATAAACTTCTTATTATGCTTAACAAACATTATGTTTTACTTGCATAATGTTATCTTTTCCATATCATATCGTGTCAATAAACACCTTCTGCCTCCTGTTGAACATCAGCGTGCCAATCAGCAGCAACGCGACCATGATGCCGAAACTGTACGCGAGCCAGCCCCAGCTGAACTCTCCGGCGCCCATGGCACCGTACTTGAACGCCTCTGTGACGGATGTCAACGGATTGAGCCTCATGATGTTTGCCAACGTCTCGTTCTTTATTACACTCATTGGATACACAACCGGCGTGGCATACATCCACAATGAGACAAACACTCCGAAGAAATTCTTCAGGTCGCGGTATTTCGTAGTCAGCGATGTGACTATCAATCCCAAACCCATCGCCGTGAACCCAAGCATGAACACCAAAACAGGGAACAGCAACAGATACCAGTTCGGGCTTACATGCGTACCGAGAATCGCATAGACAACATAAACTACCACAAACAACGCCATCTGAATCGAGAACCTGAAAAGATGCGACACCACCTGCGAGATCGGTATTATCAGCCTCGGGAAATACACCTTTCCGAAAAGGTCGGCATTCGAGGAAAAAGTCTCGGAAATCTTGGTCAGGCACTGCGAGAAATAGTTCCACAGACACACACCGGAAAGATAGAACAACGGCTGCGGGATGCCATCGGTCGGGATGCCCGCCACGCGGCTGAATATGATGATGTAAATGCCAGTGGAAATCAATGGCGAGATGAAATACCACCCCAAACCGAAGATCGTCTGCTTGAACTGCACCAAGATGTCACGCTTGATGAACAGCCAAAGCAGATACTTCTTCGCCCAGACCTCCTTCAAATCAAGGTTGAACAGCTTGTCCTTGGGCTTTATCTCTGTCGTGAAATTCTCCATAATCTAACCAAAAACCTTAACCATAACCAAAACCATTAAGAGTGATTTGATTACTTTCGGATTATCTTTATCAGTCCGGATATTTGTTTTTGAATATCTCGGACACCACCAATTAATTCACAAAATATTTTTTCTTCTATATAACCAACATTTTTCGATATATTCAATTGGGTTTCAACTTCATTAGCAGATCCGAGTGCTATATCTAAAAAATGTGAAAAATCAGAGTCAGAATGTCTCGCACAGCCTTCAGCTATATTAGAGCTAATTGACACTGATGCCCTCTGCAACTGATTACACAGTCCTTTTTTCTCAAACCAAGGCATTTTATCAGTAGCTTGATATATTTTTGTGGAAAAATCAACAGCATCCCTCCACACCTTATAGTTCCTAAAGTTTCTCATATAATTTTGCTTTTAGTTTTAGTTTTAGTTTTAGTTTTAGTTTTAGTTTTGGTTTTGGTTTAGGTTTAGGTTAAACCGTATCCATAAACGATTTCTGCGTCCTGTTGAAGACGATGATGCCGAATGCCAACAGAACCACCATAAACACAAAACTATAACCGAGCCACAGCCAGCTGAAATCGCCGACTCCCATCAGACCGTATTTCACGGCTTCGAGTATGGGCGTCACCGGATTCAACGACATCAGAGTGTGAAGTTTCGGGTTCGTCACCATGCTCAGAGGATATATCACCGGCGTGACATACATCCACAGATTCACAAAATACGTGAACACCAACTGCAAATCCCTGTATTTTGTCGTCATCGAAGACACCACCATGCCGAAGCCAGCCGCCGTGAGTGCGAGCATCACAACGAGGAACGGGAAAAGAAGCCCGACAAGATTTGGTGCTATCGACACGCCTGTTGCCACATAGTATGTGTAGAATCCGGCGAAGATCAGCATCTGCACTCCAAACGAGACCAAATTTGTCGTTACCGCCACAAACGGCATTATCATCCTCGGGAAATAGACCTTCCCGAAGATGTTTGAATTGGTTACGAATGAGTTGGAAGTAGCTGTCAGACAACTTGAGAAATAGCTCCACACCGCCGGGCCGAGCAGGTAGAACATCGTCGCCGGCACGCCATCCGTCGGAATGCCGACTATGCCTCCGAAAACGGCCACCATGACAACCATCGACAGCACCGGGTTGATGATCCACCAGAGCGGTCCGAGCACTGTCTGCTTATATGCGGTCGATATATCCCTCCTGACAAAAAGCGTGAAGAGGTCGCGGTAGCGCCACATCTCCCTGAAGTCGATGGCCAACATGCGGTCCTTCGGCTTAATCACTACATCCCAATTATCTTCTTTCATGCGTGAAATTACTCAAAAAACACACTGATGTCTTTGCATAGCTTCGCCCCTTGAGTCACATCTGACCCAATAGGCATTCCAATAATCAGATAAAAATCAAGACGTTACAAAGATACCGTCAAGTTTCTCCGCATTGACAGTTTCTTTCATGCGTCCAAATTCCCAAAAGTGCAAATATAACATTTGTTTTTCATTGATTGACACACAGCATTGACATTTTTTATAAAATTATCAACCTTATTTCAACATCCAAAACAGCGTCAATCTTAAGACAGAATCAGTTGGAACGTTTGTGTTTAATCAAGATATTTTTCATGATTTTCCAGAAATACACCCACTTTGTGCGCAGCTTGTGTTTCTCATACGCTTTCAGGTAACGCATCTCGCTTTCCTGTATCTCCTCCAGCGTCTCCGGATTGTCGGCATAGAACGGTGGCAGCATGCCCGGCTTGAACTTCGTTCTAAGTTGTTGAAGCTCCGGCGAATACAGACTGAAATAATGCTGGCTCAACGGCCTCACGCCTATTATGGTCATTTCTCCCTTCAACACATTGATAAACATCGGCCACTCATCAATCCAGTACTTCCGCATGATGCGTCCCCACTCGGTGATGCGGAAGTCATCGTGTATCTTGCCTCCCTTGTCGAGATTGTTTGAGTCGAACATCTCTTTCTGAAGATACTCTGAATAGGCGTACATCGAGCGGCACTTATATACGTTTATTATCTTACCGTCCTTGCCCACTCTCTTCAGTTTGACCAGAGGGCTGTACGACGGATGTTCATCCTTGCTCGGTTCCTTAACTTTTTTTGCGATGATGAAATAATGCTCGCCGACATACAGCTCCCTATATAACTCGAAGCCGCAATAATACAGTCTGCCGAACACCTCTACACGCGGCAATGCACGTCTGACTTTTCTGGTGACACAGAAATAGAATTTCTTTGTCAGCCTCATCTTAGGACACATGCGATGCCAGAAGAAATCGAATCCGTACAGCAGTCTCGCAAACCACCTCGGATGCCCCCCCCCCTTGTAATATTTGTCGTGGCGTTTTTTCGCCGTCTCGAATGAGGCGATCAGATAACCGCCAGTCTCAAGCTTTTGATTTACAGATATAAAATATCTGTTAAGATAACGCTGGTTGTTAAGAAGCCATTCGGCAAGAACGACATGAGCCGTACCGTCGGGCACATTGAAGCTGTCGGCCGAATATCTTCTCAACCACGCAACATTTTCATCCGTTATAGGCTTAAACAGAACCCTGAAAACCTTTTCAAGCTCTTCGTCTTTCAGAGATGATATGTCGAACGCGCCACCGTTGGAGATACCTTTCTGGTGTCTCTTGCACCACCTAACAATTTCACCTTCGCGGACGTTGTTAAAAACCGGTATCTTGTTCTCTTCTATCAATTCCGATGCCTTTAAATCCTCAAATACTCAATACATGACATCTTCCCACCCGAACGGATGCTTCGCCAATGGCATTTTCGCAAGCGGATGATAGTCACCGACAAGACCGATTGGCTTTGAATTACGTATGTCGTGTACAATCTGGATGCAGTTTCGTGCCTCCGAGATTCTGAATCCATTGCCAGCCAAGATGTTCTGATAACTCTTTGTGTGAAGTTCGGTGAACCCCTCGCTGAACTCGAACTCATCGCCGTCGATATTCAGCGTGCGATACGTTTTCTTTTCACCTTGAACCGCATTTGGCGGAAGGCATTCGGCATTGATACTCAAGAAATAACGCACCCTGGCGTTCTTCAGTCCGAGATAGCCCGCCACACGGTCGAAGCTCATCACGTGTACTATGTTCTCCTGCACCGG
The DNA here is from genome assembly GCA_024400295.1 of Bacteroidales bacterium. Lineage (GTDB taxonomy): Bacteria > Bacteroidota > Bacteroidia > Bacteroidales > F082 > Limimorpha. Next base: position 6,228 of record JAKSNA010000035.1, read on the forward strand.
ACCGAAAATCCACTGGAGCATGTCGTAGAAATGGACTCCGATATTCGTGGCGACGCCGCCGCTCTTGTGGTTGTCGCCTTTCCATGACGAATAATACCATTTGCCACGCGATGTGATATATGTCAAATCAATGTTGTAAATCTTGTCTTTCGGGCCTTCCTCCACTTTCTTTTTCAGGGCCACGATGCTGTCATGCAGCCTGAGCTGCAATATGTTATAGGCTTTCATGCCTGTTTCCTCCTCTACTTTCATCAACGCATCTATATTCCACGGGTTTAGCACCACAGGTTTCTCGCAGATGACGTTGGCACCTATACGAAGACCGTAGCGGATGAACGCGTCGTGTGTGTAGTTAGGAGTACAGACCGACAGCCAGTCGATGTTTTCGTCAGTGCCCTTAACCTTGCTGCAGAATCTGTCGAACTGCTCCTGTTCCGTAAAGAACGAGCAATCGGGGAAGAAACTGTCGAGACGTCCGACGCTGTCGAACCTGTCGTATGCGGCCACAAGCTTGTTGCCCGTGTCAGCTATTGCTTTCAAATGACGTGGTGCGATATATCCTGCAACACCTATTAAAGCGAAATTTGCCATTGTCTATTTTTCTATTATATTTCTATTAACGCAACCTTCATAAATCTCCGAATATCTTGATTCTATCGTATCAAATTCATTTTTCCTACATAAGAAAAATTTTGCAAAGATAAATAACATTTTTAAGCAACGCAAGTCTTTTTTTGTTTTTTATCATCAACAAATTTCATAGACTTTAAAATCAATGTATGTACAAAAAAAATCGGCATTTGCCGATTCTGTTTCTGTGCCCATGAGAAGACTCGAACTTCCAAGAGCGTCCGCTCACTACACCCTGAATGTAGCGTGTTTACCAATTTCACCACATGGGCTTTGGGTGGAATTTCTTGGATTCCGTTGGTGCCCAGGACAAGAGTCGAACTTGCATGACGCATTCGTCACTACCCCCTCAAAGTAGCGTGTCTACCAATTTCACCACCTGGGCTTCGCCATCTCCGATCAGGAGTTTCTCAAAGAACCTTTAGCATTTAACTCCCTCTCAAAAGACGCCGCAAAAATACATATTTTTTCAATACGTGCAACACTTTCGCAACGATTTTTTCAAAAAAATTTTAAATATTTTGCAACTATTTAATTCTTAACGACTTTCAACGTCTCATTTTGTGATTCAGATGTCATTTTCACAAGATACACCCCTGAGGACAAATTTGTCAAAAAGTCTTGAATCTTTGAGTCATCATCTTGAATATCAACATTATAAATCATTTTACCTAACACATCGAACACCTGAACGTTTTTATCGCCTTCCACGCCGAAATCAACAAAAATAACGCCATTTGATGGATTTGGATAGATTTTCATGCATAAATCAGATGTGTTTTGCGTCTCGGAAATCGACAGTAAATTCAATGCTTCCATGTAATCAGGGATGCCATAGCCATAGAAGCTATCCGGATTGTCCGACCTGTTGCCTGCCCTTCTGATGCAGTCTCTGACTTCGGCTGGTGATTTCTGTGGCATCGCCTGCATGAGACAAGCGGTCATTCCGCAAGTGACTGGCGATGAAAACGACGTGCCGCTGCCTGGGCTGAACCAGTCGTTCATGCTGCCAGTGACATACACATCCTGTCCGTGAGCCATCACGTCAGGTTTGATCCGGTTGTCGTATGTAGGCCCTATCGAGCTGAACTCGGCACGGACTCCATTGGCATCCACCGCGCCTACCGTGAGGACGTGAGCGCCATCGGCAGGTGCACCCATCCAGCGCCATGCGTTATATTCCGTCCCTTCATTGCCGGCTGAGTTGACAACAAGAATGCCGCGTGAACAGGCAATCTCTGCTCCTATCGTGATAACGCACGTCGCGCCATCCATCTCATTGTATGTATGGTTCATCAGAGGGTCATCGAAAGTGATATAGCCGAGTGACGAGTTCATGATGTCGGCGCCGATGCTGTCGAGAAGCTCAACGCCCGACACCCAGTTGTATTCTTCTATGACATTCTCCGTCCCGACATCTTCCGTCCTGCAAAGATAGAACATTGCATCGGGTGCTGTCCCGACGTAAGTGTTCTCAATCTTCCCGCCGATGAGTCCCCACACCGCGGTGCCATGAGCGCTTTCGTTGAAGACATCTGTGCCACCGCGCACGAAATCGCGTGTCCCGAGCAACCGGCCTTCATCGCGGGCAGCCGCAAAAACAGCGATGTTGTCAGCACCCGCGAACCCTCCGTCACAAATCCCGATCAAAACGCCTTCGCCTGTGAAACCGGCCTGATGCACGGCAATGCCGTTCAGCTGATTAATCTGCGGATAGGCATAGCCATAATAATTATCACAGATGTTTCTACCCTCAATCTCATAACGTATATTTTCGAAATAAAACTTGTCCTTGATTTCCTTTTTTACAGGTTCATCGACGCATGCACGGACTTCTGAAACAAATTCCAACGCATTTATATCATCGAGAACTGACTCATCAAAAGTCCTGATTGTCACACCATTAAGCCACTTGGAAGGATTCAGTATTTCAGCCCCGCATCCAGCCACAGCATCGATATAACTCTGATTTACAGGGATGTCCAATTCATCAACGGCTATATTATATTTCGCGCGGCGTTCGATGGCACGCTGGCTCAGGAATTCCTCCGGCCTGCTGACTGAATACTGCGAGTCGTTTTTGTCGGTAAACTGCACCCAATAACGGTTTGGCGCAACTTGTGCTGAAGCACTGAAAATCATCGCGAGAAGCGAAAATAATGATAAAATCCTTTTCATTTCTGTTACCTTAATTAATACGGGTGCAAAAGTACTATTTTTTTTGAAATTTTTACTAATTTTGCAGCTCGAAAATTTTTCAACAATTTTACAGAGATGCGCATAGATATCATCACCATTTTTCCGGAAATGTTCAACGGCCCGTTCACCGAATCCATTGTAAAGAGAGCAATCAACAAAGGCTTGGTTGATATACATTTACACAACCTTCGCGATTACAGTACCGACAAACACAAGCGTGTTGATGACTATCCGTTTTCGGCCGGTGCAGGCATGGTGATGATGATTGAGCCAGTTGACAACTGTATCTCAAAACTCAAATCGGAACGCGGTTACGATGAGGTCATATACATGAGTCCAGACGGCATCATGCTCACGCAACCTGTTGTCAATCAGCTATCTATGAACCAGAACCTCATCATGCTTTGCGGTCATTACAAAGGCATAGACGAACGCATCCGCGAACATATAGTGACGATGGAGATTTCAATCGGTAACTATGTCTTGTCGGGCGGCGAGCTTGCCGCGGCTGTGCTGACCGACAGCCTCGTCAGGTTAATCCCCGGTGCCCTCTCCGATGAGACTTCAGCACTTTCCGACTCATTTCAGGACGGGATGGTGTCGCCGCCGGTTTACACAAGGCCGCGCGAATACAAAGGATGGGCCGTCCCCGACGTGCTTCTTTCCGGCAACGATGCAGTGATAAATGATTGGAAATACCAGCAGGCATTAGAAAGAACGAAGGCCAGAAGGCCGGAGATGTACGAAATTTTGAAAAAAAATAAATAAATGTTTTGCGCATTGAATTTTTATATATATTTGCACGTTTTTTTAAAGTCAGAAAATTAAACAAATAAATAATACATAAAATGAAAAACCCGTTAATCCAATTTGTTGAAAATCAAGTACAAGTGAAAGATTTTCCACAGTTCAAGTCAGGTGACACCATCACCGTGACTTACAAGATTGTTGAAGGAAACAAAGAGCGTTTGCAGAAATTCCAGGGTGTTGTGCTTCAGCGTGCTGGTGAAGGCAAGATGGCAACGTTCACAGTCAGAAAGATTTCCAACAACATCGGCGTTGAAAGAATCTTCCCTATCGCTGACCCGATGATCGACAGCATCGAAATCAACAAGATCGGTTCAGTCCGCAGAGCAAGAATCTACTACCTCAGAGGTCTTCGCGGAAAGAAAGCAAGAATCAAGGAAGTTCTCAAGAAGAAAGAAAACTAATCAACTACTTGAAAAGGGAAAAGCACTCAACCGAGTGCTTTTTTTATTGCCTTAAATACCCGTTTCTCTCCCCTTCCGGCAACTTCTCTATCGCGTACCGCAACATCGTCCGCGGCATCGTTTCATATCGCGGCTCCAGCCATTCGCGGAGACGATCCATGTCGCGCTTGCCGGCCTCACGCACAAGCCAGCCGACGGCTTTTTGCAGCAAATCGTGCAGCGGCATAGGCTTTTCAAGGAAAATGCCGGCGATTTTATACGTGTCGTCAAGCTCGCCATTCCTGATGAATGCCATCGTGCTTACAATCCCGATCCGTTGCTCCCAGATGGTTTTTCCGTTTCTGGCAAGGTCATAAAGCAACGTCCTGTCCTTGTCGAAAAGCCATGCGCCAAGAATCTCGTAACAGCTCAGATCAACCAAATCCCAATTGTTAATATATTGAGTATGAGAAAGATAAAAATCAACGCACTCCTTTCTGATATTTTTCGAGTGTTTGAATATCTGCACAAGTGCCAGAAGCGCAGCAAGTCTGACCTCATGATATTCGCTCGAAATGCATTCTTCAAGTTCATCGAAATTCGTTTCTTTCCAAAGATCCTTGATCACGCTTCTTGTAACAGGAACTTTTATGCCCAGAAACCTGTCGCCCTCGCCGTATTGTCCTTTGCCGGTCTTGAAGAAACGTGATAATCCCGTAACTTGAGAATCATCGCGTTTTGACAGCATTGTATCGTATAATTTATTCATTATCATGTAATTTTACGATATTTGAATATTTTCTTACAAAATCCGTTTTCACCATTTGTAAAGAATTATTAACTTTTAATTGTAAATAAAAATTAACGTTTGTATGCTCTTAATAAGACGTTCTCTCTCAATGAGTTATTATAAAACTGTATGTCATAGAAATGCAGGCAGTCTTCAGGCCATACCTCTGTGAATGGCAGTTCCGGTTTTTCAAAATCACTGACAATCAGCACATTCAAGGCTGTGTCAACCGTTGCGGTGACATTCTGTTCCCCGAAACTGAAATCAGCCGGAGTTGCGTCAGTAGTCCAAGTAATTGGATTTATGCATGTTACGGAGTTTTCATAAACAGGTGTCCAGATGCCGTCGGAGCTTTTCACGGAGTTGAACGAGATTGTCACGCCGGTGTCAGAAGCCGATTCAGCGGGAACAATGTGTTCGCATTTCAAATCATCCTCACTGATTCCATCCCCTATCACGTATGCAGCGACAAGACGGTTATATTGTTCATTGTCAAGATGTTTCAGAAGTTCCTTGGTCATCATAGCCCCTTGGCTGAAGCCGATAATTACAAAACGGTGGCCATTATTCCATGTCTGCATATAAAAGTCGAACGCATTGAAGATTTCACTTTTCACACTATCATAAATTGCTTTGAAATCATCTTGAGGCAACGCCAAGGAACTCATCGTAAACTGATGATAATAAGGCGAATAGTAATTTATCGAATCAGGGAAAATTGTCTTTTGGACAAAATCCATTTCGATTGCCAACGTCTTTCTTTCGTTTTCGCCGAGAACTGCCGTATAATGTTCATTTCCTTGAGAATCAAACGATTGCATGACATTTGTGGAGACAATATAAAAGGCATCGACAAAGTTTTCATCGATTTCTTTTCCAGTCTGAAACCAAGCCTCGTCAGTTGCCCAATAACTGCGATTTTGTCTTTCATCTTTGCAAGACGCAAATGCAACCGTCATTATAGCAACAAAAAGCGATAATTTAAAATTTTTTAACATTTTCTTATTTTTTGTAAATATTTATTAACAATTAAATTTGACCTGTTCCTTTTTCGGCAGTTTCTTGTTCACTTCGCCGAAAGAATGTCTGCAAAGAGATTCAACAAGGTCATCAGAAATTTGTCCGTCGAGATGAATCTGATTCCAATATTTTTTGTTCCAATGGTGAGCGCCTTCGATTTCAGGATAATGTTCACGAAGTTCAAGAGCATATTCGGGCTCGCATTTCAGGACGACCAAATTCGTTTTATCCAAAATTATTGCACCAAAAATCTTGCCTTTAAGCCTGAAAACCAACACGGTATCATCGAAAGGCATGTCTTCTGTCGCGAAAGGAAGCGACAAGCAGTATTCACGGAATTGTTCAATGTTCATGATTTAAACGTAAAATTCAAAACTGATTTGAGATGCAAAAATACATTAAATTTCAATTCGATTAATAACATAAATGAGTTATATTTTGGAAAAAGTATCGGAATAACTTTGGAAAAAGTATCGGAATAACTTTGGAAAAAGTGTCGGAAAAACTTTGGAAAAAGTGTCGGAATAACTTTGGAAAAAGTGTCGGAATAATTTTGGAAAAAGTGTCGGAAAATTTTTAGAAAAAATGTCGGAAAAATATTGTAACTCCAAAATAATGTGTATCTTTGCAGCCGAAATAAAATGATAGAATTTTTATGTCAAAAGAAGTAAAATACAAGCAAAGAATCGCCGATTATATGCTACGGCGGAGGCTTGAAGGGAAAGGTGCGATTTTGATTGAGGGTCCCAAGTGGTGCGGCAAGACCACGACCGCCAAACAAGTTGCGGGAAGCATCCTCAATTTGGGCGACATTACTGTTTTAAAGGAGGCGCAACAGGATTTCCAGATGCAGCCGAAGAAGTTGCTTGAAGGCGACACGCCGAGGTTGATTGACGAGTGGCAGACGATGACACCGCTGTGGGACATGGTCAGGTCGGAGGTTGACGAGCGTCAAGGCGAAGGGCATTTCATCCTGACGGGAAGCAGCGTGCCGCCGGAACAGGATTCGTTGATACACAGCGGAACAGGCCGAATCGGACGGCTCAAGATGAGAACCATGAGCCTATGGGAATCGGAGGAGTCGTCGGGAAGCGTCAGCCTCAGCGACCTCTTCAACGGAGTCGATTTCGGCACTCCGTCAAACGACATCAACATCGAACAGCTGGCTTTTCTTATATGCCGCGGCGGATGGCCGAAATCGACATTGCTGAGGAAAAACGCAGCCCTTGACGAAGCGTTTGATTATTTCGACGCAATTTACAATGTTGACATTCACAGAGTTGATAACATCAGACGCAGCAGCGAACGTGCACGTCTGCTTCTCAGGTCATACGCCCGCAACCAAGGCTCGTCAATAAGTTTCGAGAAGATGAACGCCGAGATAATCGACAATGACAACAAATCAATTTCATCGGAGACGATTTCCGACTATGTCGGTGCGCTGAGGAAGATTTTTGTGATTGAGGACATGCCCGCATGGAATCCGAATCTAAGGAGTAAGATTGCGATACAAAGCACTGACACACGGTATTTTACGGATCCGAGCATCGCCACCGCAGCACTCGGCATAAGCCCCGATGACCTTTTGAATGACCTTTGCAGCTTCGGATTGTTCTTCGAGACGATGGCAGTCCGCGACCTGCGCACATACGCCGATGCCATGGACGGGAAAATCTTCCATTACCGTGACTCGAAAGGCCTTGAATGCGATGCGGTGCTTCACCGACGCAACGGCTCGTATGCGCTGATTGAGATTAAACTCGGCGGTCTGGACAACATCGAAAAAGCGGCGGCGACGCTAAAGAAAATGGCCGACAAGATCGACACGACGAAAATGCCGCAGCCGTCATTCATGATGGTCTTAACCGGTGTCGGCTCATACGCCTACCGTCGTCCTGACGGCGTTCTCGTTGTCCCTATCGGCTGCTTGAAAGATTAAAAGCCAAACAGCTCAACGTCTCAATTCCAGGACATCCAATACTTCCGAGAACTCACTGATTTTCACAACATTCGGGTGTTCGTATGTCTCAACAACCTCATGCCGCCACGTCGTGTGGAACGGGATATGGATTCCGTAGCCACCCATCTTCAAAACGGGGCTTATATCCGACTTGAACGAATTCCCAATCATCAGGAACTCTTCGGGCTTCACGTTCTCGTCTTTGCAAAGCTGTTGATATTCAGCGAGTCCCTTGTTTGAAACTACCACTACCCTCTCAAAATATTTCGCAAGTCCCGACCTCTTGACTTTGTTTTCCTGGTCGAGTATGTCGCCTTTTGTGAGTAGTATTATACGGTAACGCTGTGAGTCGTGCATGATTTGCAAAGTCTCAGCGACGCCTTTCAGCGGCGGCACGGGGATCGAGAGCAGCGACTTCACCGTTGTGATGATTTTCTGCAGTTTTCGGCCATCTATCTTATAATCAGAGATTTTCAGCGCGGCCTCCATCATGGAGATGCATACCGCCTTGCCGCCGTAGCCGAGGAGCGGCATGTTTGCCGACTCAATCTCAAAAAGTTTCTCCGAAAGTTCCTCCGCCGAGCCGTATTCCTTCAGCGTCTCGGTGAAAACGTCCTCCGCGCGGTCGTAATAAGTCTGGTTATCCCAAAGAGTGTCGTCGGCATCGACGGCGATGAGTTTTATCTTGCTTAAATCCATTTTCTCAAATCATTGTATTTCAATATATTCCATATCACTCTTCACATTTCTCCCGCACAAAATTTCCGCGCAAAGATACACAAAATTCACCTTTGCAAAAGTGAAATAATAAATTTTCACTCAATATTATACTGCATCCATTTCTTCACCACTTTGTCGCAGGAATCATTGTACGCGTCATTGTTTCTTTCGTTGCAAGATGTAGAAACGGACAGCAGCAAACCTGTTTTCCTGAACAAGACATGTTTTCATATTTTCGCGCCAAGCAACTCCAACATTTCCTCTTTGGTCAGTTTGTGCGACATGTCGCTTCCGTCGAGCAAGGCGTCGGCGAGCGACTTCTTCGTCTGGTGAAGCCTGATGATTTTTTCTTCGATGGTGTTTTTCGAGATGAGTCGATACACGGTCACCGGACGCGTCTGCCCTATCCTGTAGGCTCGGTCGGAAGCCTGGTCTTCGACAGCCGGATTCCACCACGGGTCGAGATGGATGATGTAGTCGGCGGCAGTGAGATTCAGGCCGAGACCGCCAGCCTTCATGCTTATCAGAAACAACGGTATGTCTTCGCTTTTCTGAAACGCCTTGACCAACCTCTCACGTTCCCTCACAGGCGTCGAGCCGTCAAGATAAAGATATTTGATGTTTTCTTCTTCCAATCGTTTGATTATCAAAGCTAAATGTGATGTAAACTGACTGAACACCAATGCACGGTGATTGTTGGTGCACAACTCGTTCACAAGCTCCATGAACGTCTCGGTCTTCGACGATGTCAGATTAAGTTCTCTGTCAATCAGTTTCACGTTGCAAGCCGCCTGGCGCAGACGGGTGATCTCGGCCAAAGTCTGAATGCCGGCGTTGTCGCTCTCTTTTACTTTTTCGACCGCGACGCGACGCATGTTTTCGTAAAACGCCTCCTCCTCTTCAGTCAGATTAACGTCAAGCACAATCTCCGTCTTTTCCGGCAACTCGTCAAGGACATCGTTTTTCGTGCGACGGAGCATGAAAGGCAACAGTCTGTTTTTCAGCTGTTTCTGCCGTTGCTTGTCATCATTTTTCACAATTGGCGTGATGTAGTTATCGGTGAAATGGCCGAATGTGCCGAGCAGTCCGGGGTTGATGAACTGGAAGAGGTTCCATATCTCGCCGAGATGGTTCTGCAACGGCGTTCCGGTGAGGATGACCTTGAAATCGCCTTTCAGGTTCATCGCCGCCTTCGACATTTTGGTCTCCTTGTTCTTGATGGTATGCGCCTCGTCGAGGACTATCACATTCCATTGTTTTTCAGCGAGTCTCTCCGCTTCGGTTATCAAGATTCCGTAGGTGACAAGCACTATGTCGTGGTCTGTGGCATCAGATATTTTGTCGCCGCGCTGCTTGTCGGCGTTATGTATCAGCAGAGGTGACAACGACGGTGCGAACCGCTCCAATTCGTTGCGCCAGTTAAGCAGCACCGAAGCCGGGCAGACCACCAGCGAAGAGCCTTGGTCAGCTTTCTTGAGCATCACCGCAATGGCCTGCAACGTCTTGCCGAGTCCCATGTCATCGGCGAGGCACGCACCCGCGCCCCATGAGTTGAGACGCATCATCCATCTGTATCCATCTTCCTGATAATCACGTAATTCAGCTTTCAGACCCTTAGGGATGTCAAACGTCTGCTTGTCGGCGTCCTTGATTTTTTTCACAATGTTCCTGTAAAACTTGTCGGTCTGCATCTCCGTGCCGTTCTCCTCGAAGCCTTCCATGGCAAACGCCTCAAAAGCAGAGAGTTTCACTTTTTTGCGCTCGATGTTCGCCATGGAAGCGAAGACGTCGAGCTGTTTCTTCAGCTGCTCGCTCAACATGAGGAACGTCTTGTCGTCAAGTTTGATGAAACGGTCTTTTGATTCGCGCACCTTTTCGATAAGCTCCGACATCTTCAGAATGATGTCCTCCCCTACTTTCAGTTCCCCTTCAACGTCAAGCCATTGGTTATCAGACTTGACGCTTATCGACAAATTCTTGAAATCAGCGCTTCCGGCCAATTTGAAGTCGTAACCTTCCGGCCATTCAGTCCTTATGACATCCTGATTTTTCTGGAGAAGCTCCAGAAGCAGAAGCGAGTTGACCAAACCGGTCGTCTCTATTGAATTTGTGTAATCCAAGTATAGGTTTTGTTGGAGCATTTTTTTGATGTCATTGAAATTCTTTTTTTCAACATCAAGACTTCTCACAGCCTGTACCTGTTCGCCGTCAACCATTCCGAGGACAGCCGCCGCGCCTCTTCCCGGTTCGCAATAAGGCGGAGCCGTCACCAAGGGCTTCACGAAGAGTTTCAATGTCAAGCCGTCTTCAACCGGACGTAAAACACCGGTAATCAACGTGTCAGCATCAATCTTTCTGATGTTTTCATTTGTCTGCACCAAGTCGGACTGCAAGGTTATCTTGCAATTTTCGTTGATTTCGCCGAGTATCTTAGACAATTTGTCTTCCTGTTCAGAAGGGAAAACGACCTTGTCCTTCAATATTCCGAATATCTCCAACTGATTGCTGTCAAACGATATAACCTTGATGGTGCTGTAATTGTCTTCAAATTTCAAAATGACACCGTCCTCGGCCTTTGAAATGTTAATATCCGTATGTATTGCAATACCATCCTTGGTCTTTTTCGCAATGATTGAAGGCTCTGATTTTTCAACTCTCACGGGAGTGGTGATGCCGTCTTTGAGAAGCCTGAAAACCTTGTCGGAACCAATCAATTCGACGAAAGCGTTGTTATGAAACGGCGATTCATCGTAACTGTAATAGTTGCGCAGATGTCCCAACACCTTACGGTCAACATCGTCAAGATCTTTAAAATCACGTTTAATGTCGTATGGATCAACGAAATACGCCTTGCCCCATCTGCCCGATTTCAACCATTTCTGCTTGTAACAAAACAACTTGAAAGAGTTTGTCACGCCATAGATTATCCTCTGTCCGCTTACAGCAACGCCCGCAGGCCTTGCGTGTGAACTTTCTACTGCGGCTTCCATCTTGCGCATTATGACCTCCCATTCATGCCGTTGCGAAAGACATGTAACAATGGGTCTTAATTCTTGATTATCAATCGCTTCATCATTTTCAGATTTCATTTCCTCAAAACATCCCGACATCTCAAACCTGATAAGTGCCATATACGGGTCACGACGGATAGTGTCGAACAATGTTTCAGGAATATCTATCAAGTCAGTTTCTCCCAACTGTTTTAAAATAATGAAACTCAACAATTTGGAGCATCGGCTGATATATTCTGAATTGACAATCGACTTGTATTCCCGAATGTGATTTTTGACGGAACCGTCCTGAATGAGGTCAGCCACTATTTTCGCAGGCAGCGATTCCGGCAGACATCTCTCGATATTTGACCTGAGTCTTTCAACTTTTTTCAGACTATTTGGATTATTAGCCTGATATAATGCAATAGTGTAGTATGTAATTGCGAAACAATTCAATATTCCGCTTGAAATTCCTCTGAATGCCTTTGCGTAATATTTCAAAGCGGCTTCAATGTCACCGTGATACTGACGTCTGAGTGCGAGGGCGACAAGATGATTCGCCGATTTGTCATTTTCATATTCTATTGAATCATCCAGCTTAAACGCCAACACGTTTTCAAACAGCTCCACAGCCATGCGGTATCTGTCACAAACCTCTTGTATAAGATATTGATTTTCAACAAATATCGTTTTATAAGCCGCGACACTCGGCCTGTTGTCTTCATTGAAGTAAAGACCCATAAACTTGAGATACAAGACATCGTGACTGTTTTGGGCAAGCCTGCTTAAAAAACCGAAATACCTCTCATCATAAAACATCGCCTTGACATACTCATCACATTGGGGGTTTTCAGCAAGTCTGTACAAATACGTAATTTTGCCGTTGAAATAACTGAAAATCGCATCACGAAGGTCGGACAAGCCATAAATCGAAAAATATTGCAAGTTCTCGTATCTGCTGACTTTTTTCAGCCTTTGGGCATCTTTGGAAATGTCATAAAGCCTGTCAAGCTGCGCTGACACGGGCAAAAAAAAGACATTTGTCTCGTCCCTGCCGTTGTAAATTTTCCTTTTCGACATGAGGAGATTGTTCTCAATACAATAATCGACATGCTTGTCAACTACGACCTTCTTATATGAATAGTTTATGTACCTGATGTTACTTGCGATAGAACTTTTCGACTGCGGGGTCATCATGTACGCCAAAAAATCCAAAATATCACTTACTAAGTTGTAATCCAACGAGTTATCAATGTATTTCTCGTCATCAAAAAGTTTTGTTTCCATCTCGAAAATATTTTTGCAAACTTACGAAAAATTGATAACTCTCGCATAAGTTCGCAAAGAATTTCACGGACGGCGGAAAGTTTCTTTAAAAAACAGCCCGATTCCGCCACATCTGTCCAAAATGACGGATTATCACAGTGTTCACCATAAAATTCAAATTCTTTTTCGATGAGATCTATAGCTTTGTTATAGTAAATTTCATTTTTGGTATATTGATAGTATTGCAATAGAAATAGAGCAACGCCACGACATCTCTCAAAGCCATATTTAACTGGTTGGTAAGATGCCAAAGTATTGGCAATTTCTTGTATTTTATTTTCAATAATTATCATTTTAAAGTCACTTTGTATAAACTTCTGCAATCTTGTCCGTAAGTTTGACGGACATCAATGAATTGATAATAAACAACGCCATCATAAACTTGAATGTTTGTCGGAAAAACGTGAGCATCAAGTATATAGGTGCCAATCACATTGCCGTTTTTTAGGTCAATTTTTTTTAATGTCACAATACCGTCATGCAAAAACTGTGCATAGCATTCCTGCCTCGATGTGTCGAAAATGATGTTGTTGCACCATTTTTTTTCGATGCTGTTACGAAAACCTCTATGAAATACAATTTCAATTCTGTCTTCATAATCCCCGACTTTGTTATATTTATAGATGGCGTTTTTGTTAAAATCAAAGATAAAGACGTGATTTTCAATGTTAAATACTGGTGCGTAAATTTCTTTTAACATAAGGCGTTTAAGCATGTTCTCCTCGATTTCCGCTCGGTGTTCTGGTCGTTCAATCGGGCTGTAAAAGAGTTCCAAGTCGGAATTCAGAATACGTTGTAGTCTTACATTGTCTCTGTTCCAATTTTTCGCCATTTCTTTGGCCTCGCTATAAACATCGCAAAGAAACTCGCTTTTCTTATTGTTAAGATTTACTTTAAAAAACGCAATCTCCTGTCCGTCGTAAAACGATTTCTTTGTCACGAGAATGCTGTCTGTCAGTGTGGCAATCGGCGCGAATGTTTCATTGTATTTCCCCAAAGTCGCACCGTACAAAAGATGCATTGTTTGTCTGTCGGAATACACTTGATAAGTTGAGTCAGGACCAATCAGATGGATGTTCCCGAAGACATCTCGTGTGATGTGCTCGTATTTGGTGCTTATTTCCCTTTTTGACAACGTGTCTTGTTCAAATCCGAGATGTAACAGATGCGAATTTCTTCCAGTGGTGGTAATGGCAAAGATTCCTTCTTCGCCGACGGTGTAATCGACAATCCAAACGTCCTTGTTGTTATATGCCAGATGAGGCGTGTTTTCAACAATTTCAACTTCAGGTAACATGTTCTTCGTTTCATTCATGATGATGAGCATGTTGCTCTTGTCGGAAACGCTTACCCTTAACGTTTCGAAACTGATATGCGAAAATGCCACAAAATCACCATAATTTACAGATATTGTGGCAGTTCCGTAACTGTCGGTAATACCAATGACTTTTTGTTTTGAGTTGTATATGGCTACGTCTTTTATTGCCTTTCCAGTTGAATCAGCCACCATTACACTGACATTCAACACGTTGCTATTTTGCGAAAACACACTGCAAGTTAGCAAGACAAACCATAAAGAAAGGACATGTCTCATAATTAAAAAATTTGTTTACGCCACTCATAACGTTGGCTCTTTTAAATTATTTCAGTTTGCTGTTGCGAAGGTATTTATTTTAAATCAACAATTTACATCCTTGTCATTATTTCTTGTGAGCGTGTCTTATTCATTGGCGAGCGTATAATTGAAAATGCCGTTTTTTGGGGCGTTTCGCTGTCCTTCGGACGTGAAATCACGCTTTTTTCACGGATTCCTCCAAAAGTCAAAAAATGATGCGTGCTGAAACTCCACTACATGGTGCATGTTTACCAGCACATCACGTTTGACGTTGACATATCACGAAGTTTTTGCTTTGGTATTTTGTCATCTTGTTTCCGACAAAGCACAAAAAAAGCGTAAAACTCAACTCGTTCTCGCTGCTTGAGGTATTTGGCGTGACCCGGTAAATACAGAAATAAGTCAAGCTCACGCGATTGGCATGAGCATTGTGACTTGATTTCTTCATTAACTCTCAAATCGCCAAATTTCCAAGCAGAAGAAATAAAGCAAAACGCTTTTATATATGTTTTGTCATATTTTCAAAATGACGCTGCAAATTTATGTATTTTTTCAAGACATAACGGAAACTAACCGGATCTTTCAATTAAATTTTACATTCATGACAAAATCCGATCCGGCGAAACTTTTCCAAACTTGCGTATCATACAATGTATTAAAGCTATAGATAAAATGGGTAACTGTTTCGTTCGTAGCAAGATGTAAAATGAAACAGCCCGCCTAACGGCTTCCCAAACTCCGCCTGTCTGCACCAAAAATGTCATCCGGACATCACCTCCTCAGCACCGCCCGAATCGGGTTTATCAATCTCACAAGGACCGACATGTCTTCCGTGATGATTTCCGCTGTGCCTGACATTTCTGGACGATACGGGATGACCTTTCCATATTGGGTGACAAGGCTGTCGGGAAGTTCAACCTCCATGACGTATATATTGCCGGCGGAGGCGTCCTCGTATGGCATCAGCGACATCTTCGACAGCCCGACCTGCACGAAACCGAACTCCATATACGGATAGTCGTCGAGTTTGATATTCACGTTTTGTCCTGTTTTAACCTTGCCGGCTCCCTGTTGAGAAAGATAAATCTTGCCGAAATATGATGACCTTTCAACGGGCACCACGGCGAGCATCGTCTCACCTGCGGTGATGTTCTGGTTCCGTTGCCAGAACATCGTCAGCGCAATAGTCCCTCTCGCCGGACTCACGAGAAGATAGTTCTGCTCCCATTGCCTGATGCTTGCCTCAAGCTGTCCTCTCGCTATTTCAAGCTGGAGCGAAAGGTCGTTGCACTGCTCAATGCGGCTCTGTTCCAGCTCTGTCACAGACTGCTCGGCCTGCAGTAGGTTCAGCCTCACGTTGTCAGTCTCGATGAGCATCGACTGATATGCCATACGCTGCTGGAGAAAAACATTCCTGCTCTCGCTGAAATTGACTTTTGATATCACTCCTTTTTTGAACAATGTGGAGTCAACGGCGAATTTCTCTTTCGCCACCGACAGTTGCTCTGCCCCAATCCTCGACTGCCGTTTGTAGTTATTCAGCGTCTTCGACATGACGTCAATCTGTTTTCTCTTCGACGCTATCATCTCGCCGAGATAGTCGTTCCCGACAAAGAACGTCAAGGCATTAACTGCCTGGACATACGACAGATAACTGTTCTGCACCTCGCCGAGCTGGAGCGGTCTGTCACAATGCCACGCCGAGTCGTGCGCCACTGAAGCCATGTTTTCTTTCAGGAAAATGATGTCTTCATATTTGGCCGGATTCTCAACCAGAGCCAGCGGAACACCTGCATTAACCGTGTCTCCTTCCCTGACAAACAGAGTGTCGATGCGTCCGGTGCTGCGCGCCTTCACCTGCGCCGGCAGGTTGTAGGCGTTGATCTTTATCGCCGCCGTCAGCACTTCAGGATATTTGACGAACGCGCTGCCAACGAGTAACAGCACAATCACCAGCAAAATGATTGAAATTCCGCACCTCACCAACCATCCCGGAGGACGCCCCATGATGTCCTGGACCTGCTCGCTGTGGATGTTGAGACCTTTGAGGTGCTGCTCGGAGCTTTCGCTTTTGTTATCAATTATTTCGTCGCTCATTTTCCAAGTTCAAGTTGATTCTTAACCAGAGTGTAGTATTCGCCGCGTCGTGCTGTCAGTTCCTCGTGAGTGCCTGTCTCGGTGATTTTTCCGTGGTTGATGACGACAATCTGGTCGGCGTTCTTGACTGTGCTCAGTCGGTGCGCCACAACAACGACCGTCTTCCCCTTGAAAAACTCCTGCAGGTTGTCCATGATGACGCGTTCGTTGTTCGCATCAAGCGAGTTGGTGGCCTCATCGAGGAAGATGTAATCCGGGTTTTTATATACCGCACGAGCAATCAGAATGCGCTGTTTCTGGCCTTGCGAAATGCCGTTGCCTTCCTGCCCGATTTTTGTGTTGTAACCGAGAGGCAGGCTTTCTATCATGTCCTGTATGTTCGCCACTTTCGCGGCATGAAGCAGACGTTGCTCGTCGATGTGATCTTCGCCGATAGCTATGTTCTTTGCGATGCTGTCGGAGAAGATGAAGCCTTCCTGCATGACCGTTCCGCAGCGGTCGCGCCATGCCTTCGGGTCGATGTTCTTCATGTTTATTCCGCCGACGCGGATGCTTCCGCCTGTCGGCGGGTAGAAGCCGAGCAGCAGCTTCACCAACGTCGTCTTGCCGCTTCCGCTCATGCCCACGATGGCTGTCACCTTCCCTTCAGGAATGGTGAGGCTCACGTCATTAAGCACCGCGTCCGACAACGGGTCGTAATGGAAAGTGAGGTTCTCAATGCCGATGCTCCTGTCATCGGTGAATATCGAAGTGCGGCCGTCGCCCTCTTCCGTCTCGTCTTTCTTGTTGTGTATCTCGCCGAGACGTTCAAGGCTTATCTTGGCATCTTGTGCGCTCTGTATGAAGCCGATCATCTGGCTTATCGGCGAGTTGAGCTGCCCGACGATGGTCTGCACCGCCATCATCATGCCGAGGCTCATGTCGCCCTGTATCACAGCCCTTGCGGAAATATAAGAAATCAGGATGTTCTTTGTCTCGTTGATGAACACCGCGCCGCTCTGCTGCCACTGGCTGAGTTTCAGGCTACTGATGCTCACCTTGAAGAGTTTGGCCTGAATGTTCTCCCATTCCCAACGTTTCTGTTTCTCGCAGTTGTTGAGCTTAATCTCCTGCATTCCTGTTATCATCTGTATGAGGTTGCTCTGCTCCGCCGATGCCTGTGAGAAACGTTTGTAGTCGAGTTCGCGGCGGTATTTCAGGAATATCAAGACCCAAACGACATAAAGTGCACTGCCAATCAAAAATACGACAAGCAGTTTTATGCTGTAAAGTGCGAGTATCACTGCGAACACGATGAACGTGACGAACGAGAACAGCGTGTTGAGTGTCGATGAGGTTAGGAACGACTCGATGCGCTGGTGGTCGCCGATGCGTTGCATGAGGTCGCCTATCATCTTGGTGTCGAAGAAGCCTATCGGCAGTTTCATCAGCTTTATCAGAAAGTCGGAGATGATGCTGATGTTTATCCGCGTGCTTATGTGCAGCAGTATCCACGAGCGGATGAACTCCACGGCGGTCTGGGCGACGTATAGCGTGAGCTGTGCCACGAGTATCAGCGTGACGAAGCTCAGGTTGCTGTTGCCGATGCCGTAATCGACTATGCTCTGGGTGAAGAACGGGAATATGAGTTGCAGCAGCGTGCCCATTATCATGCCCATGAACAGCTGCGCGATGAGTTTCCTGTAAGGTTTCAGGTATTTGAGTATGAACGAAAACTTTGCCTTGTCGGGTTTCTCGCCTTCTTCGGCGTAGAAGTCGGGTTGTGGTTCGAGCAGCAGTGCTATGCCTTCGTCGCCGTTCTCGTGCCGGCTTATCCATCCGTCTAAAAACTCCTTTTCGGAATATTTCAGAAGTCCCGATGCTGGGTCTGCCACATAGACAGTCCCGTGGTGTATCTTATATACCACCACGAAATGGTTTTGTCGCCAATGGACTATGCACGGCAGCGGCACCTCGTCTTTCAGCTGGCTGAACGGCAGGTGCACGCCAATGGTCTTGAACCCTATCTCTTCGGCGGCGCTGCTTATCCCGAGCAGGCTCACCCCCTCGCGGCTGATGTGGCAGCGTTGCCGCAGCCCTTCGAGGGTGTAATGCCGGCCGTAGTATTTCGCTATCATGCGGAGGCAAGACGGCCCGCAGTCCATGGCGTCGTGCTGGTGGAAGAAAGGAAACTTAATAGCCATAAGCCTTTATTTGCAATACTTGCGCCGAGCAACTTCCGAACGGTAATACCTCTCAAGAAAACCATACAAGACAACCTCATGTTTCCTCTGCTGGGCAACAAAGATGCGGTTCATTGTCATGTGAATCATACTCTGCATGATCTCATCAAGCCGTTTCTTGTCTTGACACGTTTCTTTAAACGCCTTTATCAAATCTTTTGTCTTTTCAGACTTTTCAGAAATGATAGAATAAAGTTCAAGCGATTTTTCGTCATCACCATGAATGAACTTTGAAATCCTGTCTTTTGTTGAACGGTATTTGTCGCTGAACTGTTTGATTGTGAACTCTGTAATGCCAAACTCCTTGCCGAATGAATCGGCGGATGCTTTCATGAACGAATGGCGCTCTTCGAGCGAATAGCCGAAATCGGAAAGAGTTGCGTCTATTGCTTTCAGTGAAAACAGCCATCTATAAGTCTCTTTTTCAGGCAGCTCGCACGAGCGAGACAGCATTTCCGTAACCATCACGCTGTCATGGAAAAACAATGTTTCGCAATATTCCATCGTCGGTTCCCCATAACGCTCAATTTCACGCTTGTATGTGTCAACCATAATCTTGTTAACCTGCCCGGATTCCATGTATGGATGAATTGCTTTAGCAAAGGCGATCTCAACACCACCGAGACAGGCCAAGTTACCAACATGAAACCGCAGGCGTATATGAGGATTGGGGTCGGCGTATCTGATGAAAAACCATTTATCAATCAAACCGGCAGCTTTTAGCGATTCCGCCAACTGTTCCATTACAGAAGCAAGCAGTTCGTCAGCCGTTCCGTAGCCGCAATATATTTTATAGAACAGCCATTCGCTGCCTATGATGAAATTCCTTGTCATGAGTTTCCTCCTTCCTCATGGTTTTTATAATAGGAAACCAGAATCTCATTCGCAAAATTGCCGCCTTCAGATTTGACAGGGCTGGAGTAAATGCCGAAAGGGAACTCCTTCAGCGTGAATCCCATGCGGTTCTTGACAAGGTCGAGGAGGATTTTTATGCAAGTGCGGTTTTTTATGTTTATGTATAACTCATTGTCGCCATCTTCAAGTATAACCTCATCGACCATTTTTCTGTTTGATGCCATTTCAGCAAAAAGATTCATGTGTTCCTCGATGTCTTTTGCCTTATTCAGGCTTTCTATGTCTTTTCTTGAAAAATTCCATGTCTGCAAAGAAAGGATTGCATTGCCGAATGTGACTCGCGGCAAGTAGGGCATGGTGTTGCCGATTGCTCCCCATGAGAATCCGAAACCTCCGCGCTTGCCATAGTTCTGCATGTCACACAGGAAATGATAGACAGGCAGCGAGTTTTGGCTGAAATTGTGAGCTGTCGTCAGACGGGGTATGACAACTTTATTGTGCTTTTTAGATCTCAGGATGATTCTTCCGCCTCTCACTGAAACCATCAGGTCATCAAGACCAATCTGGTTTTCCGAAGGCTGTGATGAGCGGGCGAGATATGGAATCTCGTATTTTCTGATTGAAGGCCGGTGCAGTATGTTGCCGACGCGTGATTCCGGAAGATGAACGATTTCAGCATATATGCAGTTCTCGTTAGCCTCGTCTTTTTCGATGATTTCCTTTGTGTGATTGAGAAGTGACGAGTCTAAATGGCAGAACCTGCCTATCAGGTTAGCGGCGCATGAGCCGCCAATCGAATGTACATAATAACGGCCGTTGTCAAAAAGCTGTATGAAAGCCGAAATTGTCTCCTGTGTGTCATCCCATTTCGCACTCGAACCTTCAAAGTCCGATTTTTCAAGTTGAATCTCATTTTTCCCGTTTTGCAAGGCATCTGATAACTTGCGCTGCATCACGGCATCGATAGGTGACATTCTGTAATTCTGGTAGTTCTGCATCTTAACAGGAAATGCGATGTCGTCAACCAACGGAGTTATGCCGCTGTAGGTGTTTTGCATGTAACCGACGCCGCTCTCCGTGTCGAGAGCCTGTGCCAGCGGAATTTCCTCATCCTCGTATCTCGAATAAAACGCCTCCCTGAAGTTTTTGAGGTTCTCATTCTCGAAAGCCGGAGTCAGACTGTTCAGGAACTCCGCCGTCCTGAACACATCTTCGGCAACGGCACGGCTCATCGTGTTTTTCACCGGCTTTTGAAGCATGTCGGCCTGATAAAGGAATTTCTCATCGTACTTTGTAGGGAATGTGTCGAGTATCGCTTTTATTTCTTCGTAAATCTTCAGCCGCTTTGTGTTTTCAGCCTCATTTTCACTGAAACTGCCAAGCGTTTGGAGCAAATGGCTGATTTCCTCCAGCCTGACTCTGATGCTTTCTGCGATCTCATCGTCACACTTGCCAAGGACAGCGATCATCTGTTCGAGAGGTGATGTCCCGATTACCGTCGGCTCCAACTCGCTTATCAGAAGCTGGGCGGCGACCATTTCATCAATGAAATCCTTGGCATCGTCAAATGTAATCTCATCATCAACAAGCAGTTCTGCCAGATCATCGAGGCGTCTCCCCTGCCTTGATTCATCGAGAATCTTTTGCAGGTAATCCGTTGCATCGACAGCAGAGATGTGATGGCTGCGTCTTGCCTTCACAAAGCCATACTCGACATAGCGCATCCTGTCGCCGACTTTGTAGATGCTGTCGTTTGGGTAAAATAATATCTTGTTCTTGATGTCGGGTATTTCCGCAATGTCTTTTGCGAGGGCGCAGATGTAATTCATGTCGAGGCGCACATGCAGCATGTTGGTCTTTTCGGTTGCCATCACCATCTCCGTGCTGTCAGCAATTTCGCCGACGGATATTCCGGCGAACATCCCGAATGGGGTGCAGCGGGTACACATCCGGGCCATGTAGCGGTAAAGGCCCTGCATTAACTTGTCTTCCTCCTTTTTGTTCGGCAGTTTCCTATCGAGCCATTTTTGCACTTCGCGGTAAAATGACGGCGAGGCGAGAAAGAGGGCTTCCTTAACGGAAGGATTGGTGGATATAGTGAATAATAAACTCTTATCATCCTTTTCTACGTTTACAAAATTTCTAATATCGTCTATACGAAGCAATGGTGCGCGAAAAATTAAAGCATCAAACGTTCTGTACATTTTCATGTTACACATTCAATTTTATAAAACACACGCCAATCCTAATATTATCATATTATGCATAAGATGGATTATAGATACACTAATAACTGGATGTTGTTGCTTATGCCAAAGGATATAATAAGAGGTTGCCAATACTATTCCAACGATAGTAGCATCGATAATTCTAATGATTTCAAACACTACAGAATCCTCACTTCTAACCAAATGAAAGATTCCAAAAATCAATGCACTGAAAATTATATATATTAATGGGTACTTTTTATTATCTTTATTTAATCTTGATTTAAAAAATATCATTGGCAAATGTTGGAATATGAGTGTCTCAATCAAAGCACTCAAAGGCAAAAAAAGCAAATATATCATTGGTATATCATCTTCATCAGAAGACACAGGTACACAATCAAATGAATACATTAAAACTACCCCAATAGATACTGACAACAAGCTTATTAATAATTGGATAAATACAAATTTAACCCAGGACATTCTTGTTAGCCAAGCACACAATTTGAAAATATTTGTTTTTAAACCGTTCATGTGATTACGCTTATAATTAAACAACAATTGATGAGTCGATGATTCTTAATTTATCAATGGCAGTTAAATTATTTTACACATCAGTCATCAATTGTTGCTCGTGCTTTATATTTTATACAATCAACAAGGTGGGCAATCGGTTGTACAATCTGCCGCACAAGTCCATGTTTTGTCAGATGGCATACAAACACCGTCAGTTAAGCACCTATCTTTTGTCTCAACCCAATGTTCAAATCCCCATATTACGACCTCTTTTACGATTTTGAATATAGTAGCCACACCACCTTTAACATCATTCATATCTTGGCTATTCAAGTTTGACACGATTTTCTTATTTAAACTTAATTTTTTCATTTTATTAGTATTTTAATTCATAACAATTAGATTTATGACAGCCGCCAATCATCTTAAAATATGCCACAAATAAACATATCATATTTATTTGTCATTGCTGTGTGATGACGGTTAACTGAAGTCACACAGCCTATCGTATCAAAAAACCGCTTCTACTCGTTGAATCAATCAACGATGATAAGCGGCTATTATTGTATTTTATTTTCATGGTTTTATGTTATTTAATTTCAACTTAACAATAGGCATCTGTCCCATTGTGGTTCAGCATTACACGAGTATGTTGCAAGAGCCAAACCAATACCAGCAATTCCGTTTAACAGAGAAGTTTCATTTATATACCCGTTTTCTTTTCCTTTCCATTTTTTAAAACCAGCATACCCGTCATTAAAATCCGCCATTTTAATGGTTTCCTCAAACCAATAATCGGTGGCATCTTTAAATTCAGATATTCTGGTGTTCCACCACATCCGATAAAATATATGGCCAATTCCAGCCGCACCATGGCAAAAACATGAATCTGCCACCAAATTATCTTTTAGATTCCTGCGATATTTGGCTGCATACATCATTATTTTCACGGCAATATCAATCCAATTCTTCCTGTTCATAGCTATACCAGCCTGATACAGCATTGCGCAGATGCCGAGATCGCCATAGCACCATGCAAGGCGGCTACCAGCAATATCCACATCATTATCCAATGAAGTGTAAGGGAAAAAAGAGCCGTATTTATTGACATCAATTTCCTGAGACAGAATATAATTAACCGAATTGGTTATCATTAGTTCAACTTTCGCCTTTTGCTCATTTGAACAAAGTTTTAAGATTCTAGCAAGAACCAATACAACAGCAGACATTCCATGTGATAGTGATATATTGTATTTTATCTTTTTATCGGTGTAATGGACAAATTTTAGGCTGTTTTTGAGACGTTGCTCTCAAGTGGACA
>JAKSNA010000036.1 GCA_024400295.1 Bacteroidales bacterium
CTTTTTAGTAAATCGTTTATAATCAATGTTATGTTTTCATCGAACTCACGTTATTGATATAAAACAACATAGAGACGAGAATACACAGCTTCGCCCTTTCGGTCACATGTTTCTGTGACGTACACGAAGTCTCTTTCCTAAATTTTCGCAAAAATAGGACATTTTTAGTAATAAAAAGTAAAAAAAAACTTTTTAGAGCTTTTTCAATTCGTTGAATTCATCTCTCAATTCACGGTTGAAAGTCCAGCGGATGTCAGACAGCCATTTGCGGATGTACTGGTAATAGTCGAAGGTAAACACATAGCTGTAGTAGATAAAGACAATGCCGAAAACCGCCACCTGCCATGGTGTCAGACAGAACAGCAAAGTCGTGCCGACGGCCAACATCAGCGGGTGCATCAGCAGTTCCACCACGAAGTTAACGGAATTGCCGAAAGCCTTGTCTTTCAATTTGTTGGTTATAATGCTTGTGATGCCCCATATCGGTATCGACACGGCGCCGCTTACCATAAAGATCGGGAAGCCGAGGATGACCATGAGGGTTTTCCAGAGCATGTTCCAGCCTGGTCTTCTCTTCGACACTGAAATCACCGAGATTTTCTTTTCCTTGCGGTGCTTTGTGAACACCTTGACTTTCTCGAAGAGCGTCTTTGCCTTCTCCGGTTCCTTCTTGCTGAAATCGACATATTTCCTGATGAATCGCTGGTTTCTGTCACGTCGTCTCTTCAGCGAGACAGGCGGCAGTCCAGCGTGCATTTTCGTCAGTTCCCATATCGCGTCATAGTCTTCATTATCAGGAATATACGATATGAGCGATGCCAATCTTTCCGTGAGAACACTCTTCAATTCAAGGAGCTTCTCCGGCTCTGACTTATCGGTGTTGTTATTGAGATATTCAGTTATGTTAATAGGTTTGCCGAAACTCACCAACGCCGTCGAGCGGAAACGGAAATAGTCGCCGTATTCAATGCCGACCGGCACTATATAGACAGGTTTCTTGTCGCCGTATTTCTCGTTTGCCTGGAACGCCATATGGAAGATGCCTTTCGAGAGCGGCCTCAAGGAATGCATGGCGCGGTGTGTCGCCTCAGGGAAGAGATACAACGGCACGCCGTGGTACATCGACTCGATAGCCTCATCGATGACAGCGGCGTTTTTGTCGCGCACCGCATCGATGCCGTCACGCATGCGGTAAATCGGCAACATCTTCAGACGACGTAAAAACGCGCCCCATGTTTTGCTTTGGAAAATGTCGGCACGTGCCATAAACAGCTGATAGCCAGGCAATGACAGAATAATCGCCAAAGCATCTGTCAACGCGTTGCTGTGATTGATGCCGAAGATGCAAAGACCATCGTCTGGGATATTCTCCTTCCCGATGACGTGATAACGCTTGAAACTGCGATGAATATGACGACAGGCGAAAAACTTTAAAACCCTGTAAAACCAGTCTTTATCGTAAATGTTCGACATACTTATACTTTTTCGGGGCGCAAAATTACACAAAAAACGAAAAGTTAGGATAAAAATTTATAATTTTGCGCCAAGATTTACAAAACACACCTATATGGCAAGGATATTCAGAATTTTAAGTTGCGTGGCGGCCGTGGCGCTCGGATTTTTCGCCGTGATGTTCGCTGTTGAAAACATGGGCAAAAAGCCCTACATCCCGCTGGCACAAGAAGAACTTTACACCCAGCCGCTTTGCAGCGAAGTCGTTGGCTATAACGATGTTGTGCCTCTGAAAATCATCTTGGAACAAGGCATCATCTCCGGCATTGAGATTCTCGAAAACCGTGAGACGCCGAGATACATGAGCCGTGTGGAAAACGCTGGCATCATCGAGAAGTTCTACGGTCTCACTCCCGCTGAAGTGACAGGCTGTCAGGTCGATGCCGTCAGCGGAGCCACTTTCACTTCAACCGCCATCATCAAGTCGGTCAAGATGACGATGAAAAACTACGCCGAAACACACAATCCGGGCATCTGGGGCTGGCAGCTGTTCGGCGTGATATGCAGCGCGATAGTGATTGTGATTTGCAGCATCGTCACCGCAAAGATGAGAAAAAACATCAAATGACCTGAAAAATTCGAACATAAAACGGTAGAGACGCCACATTATGACGTCTCCACAATTTGACGCAAATATCTGAAAATCAGAATATATAATTGAAACCTATATATGCTGACATTCCCGTTCCGTCAAGTTTGTCGAACGGCTTCGCGAACTCGGCTGAAATAATGAAATTCTTGTTCATGATGAGCTTCAGGCCGAGGCCGCCGGCCCAGTGCGGGACCTCTTTCTTGTCGCTGTAAATGACATCAGTGTCTGACAACATCAGGGATGTTTCTTCTTCGATTTTCTTCTGTTCGTCAAGACGGAAAGCCTGCGTCACCATGCCGGCATCGACAAACGGATTCAGCACCACGCACCAGTTCTGATTTATGAATTTGAAATTGACCATTCTCCAGCGGATGTCAAGATTCAGCCAGGCGAAGCCCTTGCCGATGACACTGTTTCTGTTGAGACCACGCACTATTGAGGCCCCGCCTAAAGCGTCAGTGTACATCTTTTTGAAAAACAATGTGTTGGTGTTCTGCATCGCATAGAACGGGATGTCGCCGGCAAGGACATTCTGTGCGCCGATGCGGTACGCGAAAGTGAGGTGTTCCTTGTACAACGGCACGTAATGCTGGAAGATGCCGGTGAATGTCAGGTGCGAGTAATCCTTGCCGTCGATCATGTCGGGCGCGGCGGTGATGACAGCCTCGGCGTACATGCCGCGTGTCGGGTCGTTCTCATAGTCTTTCGTGTCGTAGATCAGACCGGCCTTGAACTGCGTGACGTTGCCGCCGTTTTTCTCGTTCTCACGGATGAGGCCGTGGTCACAATACAAGTCATAGAGAGTTTTCTGTCCTTCGTATGCGTTCAGTTTCAGCTTGTCGATGACGTTGTTGTAATATGCAACGCCGGCACTGTAATAGAATCCTTTTATGTCTCCAATCTGCCGTTGCATGCTCGCGACAACACGGAACTGGTTGCGGCTGAAACCATAGAACCCGCTGTTTTTCATCCCATATTCAAAGTCTGGAATATTATTTATGATGGCGAGATCTTTGTTGTATGGCGCGGCATATCCATTGAAGCCGTAGAAGTCGAATTTCTTGTCGATGAAATAAGAGACGTCAACGAAAAGCTTGCCTTTCGGGATGATGTTGTTCCAATAGCTGTAGAAGCGGAACACGCTCGATCCTTTTGTGTAGGTGGAGACCTCGAAGTTCAGCTTGAAGTTGTAGCCCGGATAATTAGAGCCGTCGCCGTAGTTGAAGACATCCATGCAGACGCCGTACTGGAAGCCCATGTCGGAGCGGAAGCCCACCACCGGAAGCGGGCCGAAGTTCCAGCCTTTCTTGATGATCTCGCCTTTCTCGTTGTAAATCTTCTCTTTCTTGGCTTTCTTCTCTTTCTTTGGTTTTGCAGTCGCCGTTGTCTGCGCCGCAAGTCCGAATGAAATCAGAAGCAGCATCGCAAATGTCAATAATTTCTTCATTGTCAGAATTTTTATGGTTAATCTATTCGTTATCATTTTGGTTATGGCCTGAGTTTTTCCCTTCAAAGACGATCACAATCTCTCCTTTCACCTCTTTAGCTGAAAAATACTCAATCACCTCGGCGAGTGTGCCGCGGACGTTCTCCTCATAGATTTTCGTCAGTTCGCGGGCGACCGACACCCTGCGGTCGTGACCGGCGGCTTCGGCGAGTTGTTCGAGTGTCTTCACAAGTCGGAATGGCGACTCATAAAGTATCGTAGTATATTCGTTTTCAACGATTTGCCTTATCTTCGTCTGACGGCCTTTTTTATGTGGCAGGAAGCCTTCGAAGATGAAATGGTCGGCGGCGAGGCCGGAGTTGACGAGTGCTGGGACAAACGCCGTCGCGCCAGGGAGGCATTCCACTGGCACACCGATGCGGAGGCATTCGCGCACGAGCATGAAGCCAGGGTCGGAGATGGCCGGCGTGCCGGCATCGGTGACGAGAGCCATGCGCTCACCATTGGCGATGCGCTGTGCGATACGCTCAACGACGACGTGTTCGTTATTAAGGTGAAACGCCACCATCGGCTTGCTTATATCATAGTGTTTCAATAAGTTACCGCTTGTACGCGTGTCCTCGGCGAGAATGACATCGACCTCTTCGCGAAGGACGCGCAAGGCCCGCAAGGTGATGTCTTCGAGGTTGCCGATCGGCGTCGGGACTAAATACAGTTTCATCAGTTTTAAAGTTTAGGTTACAAGAACCGGCGTTCGACAAGCTCTTTGAGTTTCAGGTAAGCCTCCGACTCGACATCCCACTGGAACTCGACACGCAGCTCACTCATGTAAACCAACGCTCCGCCGAGGGTGGGGAACTCGTTCAACTCATTGACAGCCTTGGTATAACGTTCCGATGAGCCTTTGAAGAGGTCGTTGATCATCATTATCCTGTCGTTCAGCATTATGGCATCTTTTATGTCGGTCACCGGCTGACGCTGGAGACGCGCCGCAAGGCTGTTGTCTTCCGGAACATCTTCATGCAAAGGTTCTTCCGCCACCTCTTCCTGCACCACTGTCTCTTCTTGTATCTCAGCCTCTTCTTCCTCAACCTCATCTGTTTTCAAACTCAACGGCTCCACGCTGAAAGTCACATCTTCCTCGTCTTCCCAGTCTTCATCGTCAAGGTCTTCATCATCGCGGTCTTCTTCCGGCTCTTCCGCAACTTCATCGCGAGTTTCCGGAGTCG
Source organism: Bacteroidales bacterium (assembly GCA_024400295.1). Classification (GTDB taxonomy): domain Bacteria; phylum Bacteroidota; class Bacteroidia; order Bacteroidales; family F082; genus Limimorpha. The sequence goes on from JAKSNA010000036.1 coordinate 4,781, forward strand.
CTATCTCAAATTCAACGTCATTGTCGGCCGATTTCTCATCGGCTTTTTCAGCATCTTGTTCAAAATTTACATTTTCAGCTTGACTATCAATGAGATATTCATAAAGCTCGCGTGTCCTGTCCATCAGTATGTCGTAATCAAACTGTGTCATCTCACGACCGTTTCTGTAAAGGAAGTCAACTTGAACCAACATTTTCCCAATCTGCCGCTTCAGATTGAGGACGACATTTCCGTTATTTTTTTGTGTTTCCATAGCGATAATTTTTCTAATTTTGCGAGCTGACAAAAATAGATTTTTTTTCAATACGACAGATATGTTTCTCGAAAAAGATTATCACAACAAGACGCAGGGTTGGATTGAGGTTGTCTGCGGCTCGATGTTTTCGGGCAAGACCGAAGAGCTGATACGCCGTCTGAACCGCGCGCGCATCGCAAAACTGAAGGTTGAGATTTTCAAGCCGGGCATCGACACACGCTACAGCGAGGAAGATGTCGTCTCGCACAACGCCAATTCTGTCAATTCCATTCCGGTGGAGAACGCACAGCAGATCTTGTTTTACGCCAACGATGTTGATGTCGTCGGCATTGATGAAGCACAGTTTTTCGGCAGCGAACTCGTTGACGTCTGCCAGCAGCTTGCCAACCAAGGCATCAGAGTCATCGTCGCGGGTCTCGACATGGACTTTCTCGGGAAGCCTTTCGGCCCGATGCCCAACCTCATGGCGATAGCCGAAGATGTCACGAAGGTGCACGCGATATGCATGAGATGCGGCAGCTTGGCGCAATATTCGCACCGCACCATAGCCGGCGACAAGCTCGTGGTGCTCGGCGAGACGGAGAGCTATGAGCCGCTTTGCAGAAGCTGCTACCTCAAGGCGATGGCCGAAAAAAAAGAGTGAAGTTTGAAGTGTTAAGAGTGAAGAGAGAAGTTGTGCCGGAAAGTTTCAGCCGGCACAAACTTTTTGTAGGATTTCATCGTTATATCGTGAAATAAAATCATAATATTATGAAAGTCAAATATCTTTTCGCATTCATCATTGCGTTGTTCCCATTGATTATCAACGCCCAAAACTACGACAGCCTCTGGAAAGAATTTGATGAAAACATCTCGAAACGACTTCCAGAGTCGGCGGCCAAAGTCTTGGATGACATTGAAAAACAAGCTGTTAAAGATAAGAACGATGTCCAGCTGCTGAAAGTGATAATAAATCGCTGCGATGTCATCAGCATGACGAGCGAGGCACCGTCCGATTCGATAATCAGTTACTGCAAGGCGAAACTTCCTGAGCTTTCAGCGGCTTCGCAGGTGATTCTGCAGGTTGAAATAGCAAAGGCAAACAGAACGCATTTGCACGATGTTCGTGAAGAACTTATTGAATCTCAATATGTTGCTGCTATAGAAAAAGCAAAAGAACTCGGCAATCACTCCATGGCAGACTATGTGACTCTTTACGACAAGGAAAACATTAAATATGACCTTGACCTTGAACCCACACTGTATGATTTCGCCATGCATAACATCTTGGATTACATTGATATAAGTTCATTGGCAAGGAATTACGTTTTTGATTACTCAGTCAGTAATGATGTCTTTCACAAATACAATGATTATTATAAGCAACTTATTGATTTTGATCTTTCAAACAATTACATCAAAGCGGCTAATTTTAACAAGATTCACCAAATTGAAGATTTGGCCATCTATTTCAATGACAGCAAACATAATTTGAAATATTTCAACGAATTGGATTCATTGGCGACAAAGTGTGACGACAAAATCACCATTGGTCGGATAAAGGCATCGCAGGCCAACATTATGATGCGTGAGGAAAATTATGTTGAAGCGTTGAAATTGTGCGATGAAGTCATTGCATTGAATATCAAATCTGGAAGTACGACAAAGTGTAAGGAATGTAAAAAAGAGATATTAAAAAAGTATGTGTTAGTTGAAAAACAGAATGAGCAGATTCCTCACCAGTCAATTCCAGTCGGACTGACGTACAAAAACACCACAAATCCGTCGTATAGAATATACAAAATCAACGCAGATGACATAAAAAATTTCAATGGAAAACAAACCGAAGAAATCATCAATTCACTTGTTTTTAACGAAATTGTTGATGAAAAGACCTTACAAATTCCCGTAGAAACTGATTACAAAAAGCATTCATCACTGATAGCGATTCCACCACTTGAGGTAGGAACATACCTATTGGTTTTTTCACCAACTGATGAGTTTGATGACCTTGAAAGCTTGTTCGTCTGTGGATTTCAGGTCAGCAATTTGACGTACGCCATCAATTCCTTTAAAGACAAAACGGAAATATACACCCTTGACAGGACAACGGGGCAACCTGTTGGCGGAGTCACCGTTGAAATCACTACAGATAGTTACAACTATAACAAAAGGAAATACATAAAAAAAACAATCGCAAGTGTTGTTTCAGATAAAAACGGTTGCGCTATTTTACCGCAGAACGTTGAAAAAGGAAAAGTTAATTTGTACTATGGTACAGACACCATACTATATAATGACAATTATGTATTCAATTATTTAACATCTTACAATTCAACGAACAAAATTCAACTGTACACTGACAGACCAATTTATCGACCCGGACAGACAGTTCTATTCAAAGGCATTTCATACCAGAGTAACAACATGGAATATGATTTGATATGCGATGACTCTTTGGAAGTTTCTCTGATGGATGCCAGTGGTCAAATCATTGAGACTAAATCTTTTACAACCGACGAGTACGGGGCATTTTCGGGCAGTTTTGTTTTGCCGAAAGACAGATTGAGCGGAACTTATAAAGTATCCACCAAAAATGGGAATGCGTATTTCAATGTTGAAGAATACAAACGCCCAACGTTCGAAGTGACATTTAACGGCATCCAAAAAGAATTCGCTATCAACGACAATGTCAGTGTCTCCGGAAATGTACAGTCTTTTGCAGGCTTTGGCATGGATAATGTAAATTATGAATACACTGTGACACGTCAAACAGCATTCCCATGCAGATTATGGTGGTTTATACCAAGACCTGTCGCTGACAGACAAATTTTTTCAGGGAAAGGCATCACAAGCAATGATGGCTCTTTTAACATTGATTTTCAATTGCTTCCTGATGGCGATGTAAAAATAAGAGAGTTGCCGCTTTACACGTATGTCGTAAATGTCAAAGCCACAAACGTACAAGGTGAAACAAGAGAAGCCAAATATTACATAAATGCCTCATATAACAAATATAATCTTTCGCTTGATATTGAAAACCAATTTGTTAGTGATGGCACTTCATCACTTACACCTGACAATCTGAAGAACTGCAAGATATCTGTATCAAATATTGCCGGTGAAAAAACCACCACAGACATTGAATGCAAGATATATAGACTACCTGAGAACAAAAAATTCGAGAAACATATCTGTGATTTCGACAGACAGATTTTAGATGATGAAGAGTTGGAAACACTATTCCCGAATTTTGACTACTACAACAAAAAATCACAAAATATAAATGGCTACGACCTCGTTTACAATTGTGTTATCAAAGCTGAAGAGAAACCTTTACTCATAACCGAAAATATCGATTTTACCGCAGGAAGATATATCATCGAATTGAAATCTGTGGATGATACATTGTCACAATTTACCGAAGAATTTGTTCTTTTCAATCCGAAATCCAAAAAAATGCCGTATAAGAGTATAGGTTGGTCTGTTATTGACAAGACAACCGCACAACCTGGCGACATTGTGAACTTTTCATTTGGTTCATCAGAAAAAGATGTGATGGCATTTTTGATTGTTGATAATGGGTCAAAAGTGTATCAGACAGAACGCATTTTATTGAACAACAATGTAAAAACTATCTCTTTCAAAGTGAATGATGAAGATAGAGGCAGGTTGAATTTTAACGTTGCTTTTGAGAAATTAAACGAGTTTTTCGATGTGAATTACACCGTTGATGTCCCATACGACAACCTGAAACTTAATGTGAAACTTGAAACAGAGCGTGACGTTTTGTCGCCGGGTGGTGAAGAAACCTGGAAGGTTAAAATATCAGATTATACCAAAAAAGGTACACCTTCATCGTTGCTGGCTGGTATGTACGATGCATCTCTGAATTCCGTATCACAATTTTTCCATAAAATTGACTGGAATCTTGACGTGATTCCGCATAGTTATTGTGGAACACGCTTGATGATTGATAATAACTATATAAGTACTATAAACAGATATTACAATTACAATAATGTTTATTATTTCAATTTCAACTATGGTGATTTATTTTCAAACTCTAATTTATTGAAATTCAATATATATTATAATGGTAGGAAAGTAACTAATTTAATGTATGTGAGTGATGAAGCCTTGGGGTATGAGGAAGAACTTGTCCAAGCTGAAATTTATAAAATAGCTGATCCGGTAGATTTGGACGAAAATGCCAATGACAAAACGAATGTGAAAAAAAATGACATCCAAATCCGCTCGAACTTCAACGAGACGGCGTTCTTCTATCCGAACCTCAAAACCGATGAAAACGGCGATGCGACGTTCACATTTACAATGCCTGACGCTTTGACGCGCTGGAAACTGAGAATGCTTGCCTACACAAAAGACCTGAAAGTCGGGACACTCGAAAAGACTTTTGTCACCCAAAAACCTGTGATGATCATGGCCGACATGCCGCGGTTCTGCTACGATGAAGACACGCTGTGGCTCGTCGCGAACGTGGTTAACCTTTCTGAAGAGGCGATTTCGCCGGTCGCGAGACTTGAGGTTTTTGATGAGAGTGGAGAGTTGAGAGTTGAGAGTGGAGTTGTTCTTTCCGAAAAGGAAATCAAGATGAAAGAGATTCCGGCGGGAAGAAGTCAGAGCGTGAGATGGAAAGTGGCGATGAAAAAAGATGTCAACCTGCTGACTTTCAGGTTCTCGGCCACCGCCGGCGACTTCAGCGACGCCGAACAGCACATCATGCCGGTACTCAGCACCGACGTCTTCATGACACAGACTTTCTCGCTCATCGCGAAAGGAAATGAGAAGAAAAATTACAACTTCAACTTCGAGAATGAAGGCGAGAGAAATCACGCTATCATGTTGAATTTCAGCAAGAACCCGACTTGGTACGCGGTTCAGGCACTGCCGTATCTCAACAACGATAACGAGAAATATGCCGAGACCGCTTTCCACAGATATTTCACAAATTCGGTTGCAAGACACATCGCGGCAAGCCTGAAAAACTCGCCGGAGATGAAAAAACTGCTCGAATCTTTGAACGACGATTCTTCAAACAACGCCAAGTCGGAACTTGAGAAAAATCAAGAACTGAAAGAGATTCTTCTTAACGAAACGCCTTGGGTCGTGGATGCCAAAAACGAAGCCGAACAACGTGCTAACATCTCGAAACTCTTTGATACAAAAGCGATTGACAAAAACATCGAATCGGCTTTGAAGATTTTGAAGAAGAAACAGAAACCGAGCGGCGGCTGGCCGTGGGTCGAGGGGATGCCTGAAAGCGCATACGTGACGCAATACATATTAGGCGGCTTGGGACGGCTTGAAGGCTTAGAGATTAGAGATGAGAGATTAGAGATTAGAGAATTGGAAAGTCAGATTTCAGAAAAAGCGTTCCATTTCATTGAAAATGACGTGGTTAAGAGATTCAGCGATTTGAAAGAATCCGACAGGAAAGACTATCATTGCAGCGTGATGATTGTCAGGGAGCTTTTCGTGATGAGTTATTTCCCGAAGTTCGAGACAAGCGGGAAATTCAATGAAGCGAAGGCGTTCTATATCGGGAAACTCAAGAATGACTGGACGAGTTTCAACTTCAAGGCGCAGGCTGGCATTGCGTTGATTCTCAACAGAAACGGTGACAAGACCGAGGCGATGGCAATCTTGAAGTCATTGCGCGAATGCGCCCAGAAGAACAACCTCGGAATGTATTGGGTTGGAGTCGGCGTTGAAGACGAGGCTCGCATCCTTGAGGCGTTCAACGAAATCGACCCGAAAAACGAAGAGATCGACGCAATGCGCTTCTGGATTCTCGGACAGAAACGGACTAACATGTGGGACAACGACCGTGCCACAGCCGAGGCGGTTTACGCCATCGTGAACCGCGGAACCGACTGGGTCAACGACAACGGCGAAGTGGTTATTGAGATTAACGGTAAAAGATTAGAGATTAGAGATGAAGCTGATAATTTCATTCAACAGTCACTTCCTGTTGACGGCGATTATTCAAACGTTTCCATTGATAATCAGACAAATCACCAGGTGTGGGGCGGAATGTTCCGGCAGTATTTCGTGCCGATTGACAAAGTTCAGAAGTCGAACGAAGACATGAAGTTGAGACGCGAGTTTTTCGTTGAAAGAATTGAAGGCGACAAGACAAAATATGTGCCGGTTTCTGAAGAAGACATCAGGGTCGGCGACAAGATTAAGATTGTGCTTCATATTGAAAACCAGCAGGATATGGAGTTTGTGTATCTGAAAGACCTGCGCGGCGCGTGCTTCGAGCCGACGGAACAGATTTCGCGTTATCACTACAGCGACGGTCTATGGTATTACCAAAGCACGAGCGACGTGGCGATGGAGTTCTTCTTCGACAACATGCCGAAGGGCAAACATGAACTCTCGCACACAGTTTACGTCACAAAAGAAGGCTCATTCAGTGCCGGTTACGCCGTGGTGCAATGCCAATACGCGCCGGAGTTCGGGGCTTACTCGGAGGGAAGAAGAATCGTAATTAAGTGATACTGGCGAACTTAATAGACAAATCTGTTAAACTCAATCAAAGCCCTCTGGTATTCATGCTGCATCTGGAAAACTTCCAGCACCGCATCATGTTGATATTCAAACTCAACGAGATATTCGACGAGCGTCTTCTCACCTTTCTCGTATGCTTCACGCAAAAGGTCGCGGCTGTCGGTGTCTTCAAGAATGTCTTTCATTTCCAAGTAGTTACGTTGAAGTGACTTGGCACGGAGATACGTGTTCTGCAACTCATTGTACAAGACCGCCTTTTGGTTTTCGAGAAGCGACTCGCCACTCGCGGCCTTGGCCTTCGCGGCTTTCACCGTCCTCGCGTTGCCCCAAAACGGCAACGAAATCCCGATCGTCGGGCCGTGATAACCGCCGTCAGACTCCTTTTCCATCATGTAACCGACATTCAGCTTCGGTGCCCATTCCGATTTGGCAAGTCTCACATTTTGTTGATTGACAGTGTTTTGCGCACTCAGATGAGCAAAAACCGGGCAGCTGTTTTCAACCGTTCGATACCAAGAATCAAAATCTTCAGGCAACGACATTTCATCGTAGAAATCTTGCGTGAAATCAATGGCGACACCGCCGTTCAAAGTCTTCAGTTCACCAATAAGTCGCTCGCGTTCAATGACATGCATCTCATATTCGTTACGTACACTGATATAATTCATCTTCGCGTTTCTGTATTCCAAAACAGTGGCTTCACCGATTTCAAGTTTCCGCTGGAGAGCTTTCTCCATCGTCTCGGCGTTTTCAAGGCATTGCTCGTGATATTTCAGACATATATTATTGAAAATCAAATCGGTACAAATCTGCTGCGCCTGATAAAAAACTTCATTTCTTTGAATTTCATATTCCAAGTCGATGACTTCATTATTCATTTTACGAATCTTGTTTTTATTTGAATAAACAGTCGGAAAATCAAATTCCTGATTGATACTCAAATCGATACGATGTTCAGAGCCGTCGTTGATTCCGAAAAGGTAGCCGGCTTCGAGTTCCGGATTCGCGAAAAACGAACCGGCATAATTCTCCGCCTTTTCGGCTTCAGCCTGTGAACGATAGGCGGAAAGCACCGTGCTGTTTGCCTCAATCTGATTGAGAACCGACTGGTAAGCGTTTTGCGCGTTAAGCGATAAAACATTGAGAATCAATGCTATTAGAATATATTTCTTCATTTCTTTCTGTTTATTAATTCGTAAACCACCGGAATAACGTAAATGTTTAATAATGTGGAGGTCAGCAGGCCGCCGAGGACGACGACCGCCATCGGGCTTTGGATTTCGTTGCCGGAAGCGTCGCCGTTCAGCACCAGCGGAATCAGCGCCAAAGCCGATGTCAAGGCTGTCATCAGGATAGGATTGAGACGGTCTTTCGAGCCGTCGATGATGGCCTGACGCAACGATTCACCTTTGTTTTCACAGACTTGATACCTGGAAATCAACAAGATACCGTTTCTTGTGGCGATGCCGAACAAGGTGATGAACCCGATTATCGCGGGGATGCTGACGACCGCCGATGAAATGTAGATCGCGAAGACACCGCCGATGACGGCAAGCGGCAGGTTCAGCAACGTGATTGCCGAAAGCGTGACGTTCTTGAACTCGCCGTAAAGCAGCAGGAAAATCACCACCAACGCCACCAACGTCATGATTAGCAATATCTTAGATGCGTCTTTCGCACTTTGGAACTGTCCGCCGTATTCTATTCTGTAGCCTTCCGGCAATGCGATATGTTCATCAACACGTTCTTTGATGTCGTTCACCACACTCACGACATCGCGACTGGAGACGTTGGCTGAAACGACGATTTTACGCTGGACGTTTTCCCTTGATATGGAGTTCGGGCCGCCAACTGAAACAATATCAGCGACTTCCTCCAACGGCACCATCGCACCGCCGCCGGTGCTTATCAAGGCTGACTTCAGTTTTTCAATGTTTTCTGTGTAGCTCGGATCGAGGCGCAGCACGAGGTCGAAACTGCGCTGGCCTTCATAAATCTCCGACAGTTTCTCGCCGGAAAAAGCGAGTTCGACAAAGTGGTTAAATTCCTCCATCGTAATGCCGTAGCGTGCGAGCATGTCGCGGTTGGCGCGGATCTGGATTTCTGGCGTTTCGGTCTGCTGCTCGACGCTCAGATCCACAAGCCCTTCAATATCAGCGATTTCGTCCTTCAGTCTGTTTGCTGTCATAAACAATTCGCTGATATCGGTGCCGAAGATTTTGATTGCTATCGCGGCACGCGTTCCAGTGAGCATGTGGTCGATGCGATGACCGAGCGGCTGTCCGACGGTGGCGGCAATTCCTGGAATTTCCGACAGGCGATGACGCACTTCAGCGAGGAACTCTTCCTGCGAACGCTCTGACAATGTGAAGTTTACGTCTATTTCAGCGGCGTTGGTGGCCTGCGAGTGTTCGTCAAGTTCGCCTCTCCCCGACCGACGCGCCGTGCTGTTTACCTCAGGAATCGCAAGCAGCTCATTCTCAATGACATTGCCGAGTTTGTTGCTTTCCTCCAGCGAAATGCCTGGCTTTGAAATAGCCGTTATCGTCAAAGAGCCTTCGTTGAAGTCGGGCAAGAAACTCTGACCCATCGCGAAAAACATACACACGGCTATTATCAGCAACGCCAACGTGCTGAAAATCACAGTCTTTTTATGGTTCAGCGACCAATCCAGCGAGGTGCTGTAGCCACGCATCAGATGGCGCGACAGCCAGCTTTCCTTTTCTTGCTTTTCGAGATATTTCTCATCGGAGAGAAGCATCTTGCAAAGCAGCGGTGTCACCGTCATCGCCACCACAAGCGACATCAAAAGCGCAATTATATAACTGATTCCCAATGGTTTAAGCATTCGTCCTTCCATTCCGGAAAGGAAGAAAAGCGGCACGAAAGCCACGATGGTGATGAATGTCGCATTAATGATAGAGGTGCGTATTTCGCTTGAGCCGTGGAAGACGACGCTGAATGTGCTTTCGCGTTGTTCTTTCGGAAGCAAGTGATTCTGTCTCAATCGTTTATAGACATTTTCGACATCAATGATGGCGTCATCGACGAGCGAGCCGATGGCGATGCACATCCCGCCTAAAGTCATGGTGTTGATGTTCATTCCCATGAGGTTGAGGACGATGAGCGTGCCGAGCAGCGAAAGCGGTATCGCCAAGACGGAGATGACAGTTGTGCGGAAACTCCCGAGAAACAGGAACAGTATGATTATCACGAAGATAGCACCCTCAATCAAAGCTTTCGCGACATTATTCACTGATGCCTCGATGAAGTCGGCCTGACGGAATATTTTAGTGTCCATCTTCACATCCGCCGGCAGCGATTTCTGTATCTCGACGAGGTTCTTCTCAATGTTTTTCGTCACCTCTAAAGTATTGATATTCGGCTGTTTGGATATTGAAAGAATGATAGCGTCCTTGGCGTTGTGCGAGGCGTAGCCCATCTTAACGGCACTTCCGATACGAATGTCGGCGACATCCGACAACACGATTGGTGTAGAGACGGAGCGTGCTCCGTCTCCATAATTTGATGCTCCGTCTCTACTGTCTGACGGTGCATATTTCACAAACGTCTTACCAAGCTCGTCGATGTCGTTTGTCCTGCCCATTCCTCGAAGTGCGTATTCGTTGCCGAAGTCGCGGACAACGCCACCTACAGAGTTGACGCTCAACGTCTTACCAACAGCTTCGAGGTCGTCCATCGTCACGCCGTAAGCGTTCATGCGGATAGGGTCGGCGATGATTTGGTATTGTTTCAGGTCGCCGCCGATGATTGTGACCTGCGACACGCCGCCGGTGGCGAGGACTGCCGGTTTCACGACCCATTCCGCCAAGGTGCGAAGATCCATCATCGATGTCGTATCTGACTGTAAGCCAACGAATAATATCTCACCCATGACGCTCGACTGCGGCGCCAGCACCGGCGTGATACCTTCGGGCAGGACGTCCGAAAGCGTGACCATCTTTTCGGAGACGATCTGTCGCGCCTTGAACACGTCCATGCCCCAGTCGAACTCGACCCAGACAAACGAATAGCCCATCATGGAGGCGGAACGCACGCGACGCACATTGGTAGCGCCGTTCATCGACGTTTCGATGGGAAAAGTGACGAGCCTCTCGACTTCTTCGGCGGCCATACGATGCGCGTCGGTCATCACCACGACCGTTGGGGCGGTGAGGTCCGGAAAGACATCAATGTCCATCTGACGTGACGAAAGATAGCCGCCGATGACCAAAAGCACGGCCCCGACAAGCACTAACAGCTTGTTTTCCAACGAGAATTTAATAATCTTGTTAAGCATGGCAACCTCCTAATGAACGTGACCGGCATGAGGGTCGAGCTTTCCCGACCCCTGCGCCAATTTGATGTAAATCGCACCTTTGCTCACAATAGTCTCATCCGGCTCCAAACCCCTGACAATCTGAGTGTTAAAGCCATCTGAAACTCCAACGGTGACAGCACGTTTCTCGAAAAGTTCATGCCGAACCTCAACGAAGACAAAGAAACTGCCCATCTCCTCTATCAAAGCGGAATTTGGAACCATGATGCCTTCGCTTTCATCTTTTGTCATGATGTAAAGCTCGACAAATGAACCACTTACAAGTTCATCATTGTCGTCAATCTCAAAAGTCACGGGAATCAGCGGACTGTCAAAAGAAGTCGCTTTCCCGTATGAAAGCAAACGGCCGTTCAAATCGTCAAGAGAATACATCTTATTGTTGTTCAACGACTTAAAGTTTGCCGAGACGACATTTTTCAATACAGGAAAATACTTCGACTGCAAATCTGCCCTGAGATAAAGTCTCCCGGCACGGCAAATCGTCATAAGTTCCTGACCAGCAACAACGTATGAGCCGTTTGCTACGAAAATGTCTTTCACGTATCCTGAAACAGGCGACTTTATAACTTGCTTGCCGTCGGCGAAATTCTCCTGCATGTTGTCGTATGCTTTTTTCGCCTTAAGGTATTCAGCCTCAGCCTCTTGCAGATCATTTTCTGTGACAAGCTTGTCGGCAAACAACGACTTCTTGCGTTCGTAATTCGCCTTGGTACGATTGTAATCGGCGGTTACTTCCTCCTGCAAAACCGACAAGTTTCCCTGCGCCATTTTACCGTTATTTATGGTCAAAACCACCATTCCTTCCGTCAGATTCAGTCCTTCCACAAAATTGTCTTTTGAAAACTCAACGATTCCGTCGGTGGCAGCCGTGATGATTTTCACGTCATTCTGGGCAGGCAAGACACGGGCTGTCGTCTTGATAATCTGACAGATAGCTTTGTTTTCGACTTTCATGACCTCGAAATCGACTTTCTCCATTTGCCCGTGGGAAAAGGCGACCGTGTTACTCACAACTTCTTCGTGGTTGTGATGATGTTCATCTGCGTCGTGATGATGTTCGTGACCGCATTCCGAGGTGTGGACATGGCCTTCGTGTTCGTGATTGTGTTCGTGCGTTTCGTTTTGCGCACACGACAAAAGCCCCAATATTATTGAAATAATTAATAATTTTTTCATCGTCATTATGTTAAAAAAAAGTAATAGAAACTCAAATTTCAAATACAAATATTTTTTAACATAAAACAGGCGGAGCATGCAGCACGCCGAGACGTGTCACATCGGTTTCATTGATGACAAAAAGATACGGCCGTTCTCGGAATTGAGTTCCTTCAAGACCGAAAATCAAGTTGTCAGGTTCTAAATAATTATCGAAATATAAGTTTAAGTATTCACATTCATTAAGTTGAACATCAATATGTTGAATATCAGAAGGCGAGAAGAAATCCGAAATCACGCAAGCACCTTCACCGCAACCATCGTGATCGTGGTGAGCATCACAATCGTGATGATGATGTTGGAAACAGACAACAACGCCGGGATGATGATGATGCGGCACCGCTGCGTGAAACAAAAGCATCGCACAGGCAAACATCAACATTATGGCGGTTATTCTCTTCCTCATCATTTATTCAATTGCAACAAAACATGTTACGTATCTGTTCAAAATTATTCTACCTCAAGCCTTTAACCGTCGGAATCCCCGGAACGAAATCTTTCAAGTAGAAAGGCTCGAAATACGCGACATCGACGAAATCCTTGTTTTCGAGTTTCTGCTGTGCGAGTTTGTCCATATATTTCGCCGAGCAGTAAAAATCCTTTATCACGTTGATTCTGTTGTCGTTGGCGAAAAGTTCCGCACATTTGTCGGCGCCGTCGCCAAAGAGCCACACCTCATGTTCCGACTTATATTCGGAGAATGAGTTCTCGTTGATTATCATCGCTTTCGTGTCTTCGATTTTGTTGATATTCTCATCGAAGATCTCGGCATAGACCTCCATCCGGCGGGCGTCAATCATCGGGATCAGGACGGGGTTTCCGGCATTGATTTTCGTTTTCCCGCCGAACGCCATTGCGTGGAGCGTGTCGATGGCTATCAGCGGTTTCTCGGCGGCGTAGCAGAGGCCTTTCGCTGTGCTGACACCGATACGGAGACCCGTGTAGGAACCCGGACCCATACTCACCGCCACGGCATCGAGTTGGCTGTAAGAGACGCCTGCCTTATTCATCACAGAATCAATGAAAAGAGTGATCTTCTCAGAATGGTTCTGGCCTTTCGGATCCTCCTCGAAAGCCAAAACCTCGCCGTCATGTACCAACGCCACCGAACATGATGGCGTCGCTGTTTCCAAACAAAGAATCATATCCAAAAATTTTCCGCAAAATTAGTGTTAATTTCCGCAAATCTTGCAGCTATAGGCAGATTTTTTCGATTTTTTCTTTTACTTATGTTTTTTTATATTAAATTTGCAAGTTTGAATTTCTCTGCATCTTATGAGCAGTTTATTTATTAAATTGATAGTCAATAAGTTAAAAATAAAATAAAATGAAAGGCATTGTATTAGCTGGAGGTTCAGGAACGCGCCTTTACCCTATCACCAAAGGAATTAGCAAACAATTATTACCAATCTACGACAAGCCGATGGTATATTATCCTGTTTCGGCATTGATGCTTGCTGGCATCCGGGAAATTCTGATCATTTCGACGCCGCACGACCTGCCTGGTTTTCAACGCCTTTTAGGCGACGGCAGCAACTTCGGCGTTCATTTTGAGTATGCGGAGCAGCCTTCACCTGACGGCCTCGCGCAGGCATTCATCATTGGTGAGAAATTCATCGGGAACGACAGCGCCTGCCTGGTGTTGGGCGACAACATCTTCTACGGCAACGGCTTCACGAAACTCTTGAAACAGGCCGTCACCGACGCAGAGGAGAACAAGAAAGCTACCGTCTTCGGATATTGGGTCGCCGACCCGGAACGCTACGGCGTGGCGGAGTTCGACAAAGACGGCAATGTCCTTTCAATCGAGGAAAAACCCAAAGAGCCAAAGTCGAACTATGCTGTCGTCGGACTGTATTTCTATCCCAACAAGGTCGTCAACGTGGCGAAGACCATCAAGCCGTCGGCACGCGGAGAACTTGAGATCACCACAGTGAACCAGGAGTTCCTGAAAGACAACGAGCTGAAAGTGCAGCTTCTCGGACGCGGTTTCGCATGGCTCGACACCGGCACGCACGACTCTCTGTCGGAGGCCTCGACCTTCGTCGAAGTCATCGAGAAACGCACCGGCCTCAAAATCGGCTGTCTCGAAGGCATCGCCTACCGTCAGGGTTGGATCACAGAAGAACAGATGCGCGAAAACGCAAAGCCGATGATTAAGAATGAATACGGACAATATCTTTTACGCGTTATCGACGAACTGAAAGGTTAGAGGTTAGAGGTTAGAGATTAAAGATTAGAGATTAAAGATTAAAGATTAAAGATTAAAGAGATAGACATGAACTTCATAAAGACTGAAATAGAAGGCGTTTATATCATCGAGCCAAAGGTTTTCGGCGACGCGCGCGGGTATTTTTTCGAGGCGTTTTCACAAAGAGAGTTTGACGAGAACATCGGCAAGACCGTCTTCGTGCAGGACAACCAGTCGATGTCACGTTACGGCGTGCTGCGCGGGCTGCATTTCCAGAAGCCGCCTCACACACAGGCAAAACTCGTGAGCTGCGTCAGAGGCAGGGTCTTGGACGTGGCCGTTGACATCCGCAAAGGCTCCCCGACATTCGGGAAATACGTCTCCGTTGAGCTGAGCGAGGAGAACCACAGGATGTTCTTCATCCCGCAAGGCTTCGCGCACGGCTTCTCGGTGCTGAGCGACACCGCCATTTTCCAGTACAAATGCGACAACTACTACGCGCCGCAGAGCGAAGGCGCTCTCATCTGGAACGACCCCGACATCAACATCGACTGGCGCATCCCGGCAGCCGACGTCATCCTTTCCGAAAAAGACAGGAAACATCCATTCTTGAAAGATTTAGAAACCCCGTTCAAATATTAAACTGAAACAAATGAGAAACATCATCATCACCGGCGGCGCAGGATTCATCGGAAGCCATGTTGTCCGACTTTTTGTAAACAAATATCCTGACTATCATATCATCAACGTCGATAAGCTGACATACGCCGGTAACTTGGCGAACCTGAAAGACATCGAGGACAAGCCCAACTACACTTTCGTGAAAGCCGACATCTGCGACTTCGAGACAATCATGGGCATCTTCAGGAAACACAACGTCGATGGCGTGATTCACCTCGCCGCCGAGAGCCACGTTGACCGCTCCATCAAAGACCCGTTCACATTCGCGCAGACGAACGTGATGGGCACATTGTCAATGCTTCAGGCGGCGAAGCTCTATTGGGAGTCGCTTCCTGAGAAATGGGAAGGCAAGCGTTTCTACCACATCTCGACCGACGAGGTCTATGGCGCGTTGGAGATGACCGACCCCGACGGCATCGAGCCGCCGTTCACCACGAAGGCGTCGTCGGGCAAACATCATTTGGCATACGGAAGCAAGTTCTTCACCGAAGACCTGAAATACCAGCCGCATTCTCCGTATTCGGCGGCGAAGGCCAGCTCCGACCACTTCGTCAGGGCGTTCCACGACACCTACGGGATGCCGACCATCGTGACAAACTGCTCGAACAACTACGGTCCTTACCAGTTCCCGGAGAAGCTCATCCCGTTGTTCATCAACAACATAAGGCACAGGAAGCCGCTTCCGGTCTATGGCAAGGGAGAGAACGTCCGCGACTGGCTGTTCGTCGAAGACCACGCAAGAGCCATCGACCTGATCTTCCACAAGGGGACCATCGCGGAGACATATAACATCGGCGGATTCAACGAATGGAAGAACATCGACATAATAAAAGTCGTCATCAACACCGTTGACCGCATCTTGGGGAGAAAGGAAGGCGAGGACATGGACCTCATCACCTACGTCACCGACCGCGCCGGTCACGACATGCGCTACGCCATCGACTCCACGAAGTTGCAGAGGGAACTCGGATGGGAGCCGAGCCTGCAGTTCGAGGAAGGCATCGAGAAGACCGTGAGATGGTACCTCGACAACCAGGCGTGGATGGACAACATCACAAGCGGCGAATACGAGAAGTATTACGAGTCAATGTATGCTAACAGATAAGGCATTACATATTTTCAAATCGAAGTGCAGATATGCATTAGTCGTCACGCCTTTCCCGTGATCACGCGTGGTTTTTTGTGTTTTGAATCAAAAATTGTCAAATCAAATTTGCAAACATGGACAAAGTAACAATAATACCATACGAGAAGATATACAAGAATTTCATTGACGAGAAGTATCTCGTTGACGGGCGTGATGAATATTTTTTCAGAGACAAACAGGTGAAGAAGCCTGAGGGCGGCTGGCGGCATCTGCGGTCGGACGAGGTTGAGCGTCTTGTGAAGAACGACAACCAGGCGACCAGATGGGACGACATCCTCGTCACCGACAAGTTCGACACCAACCTCGTGAAGAACAACCGTTTCTTCGGGCTTGTCAGGATCGGGGCCATCGAGAACGTCGCGCTTCAGTACCACGACCTCCGCATGCCGTGCGGCATCACCGACAGCAGCATCGTCTCGTGCGACATCGGCGATTACGCCGCGATCCACGACGTGCACTACATGGCGAACTACATCATCGGCGACCATTGCATTCTGTTCAACATCCACGAGCTGTCATGCACCGACCACTCCAAATTCGGCAACGGCATCCTGAAGGACGGCGAGCCGGAAGACGTGCGCGTGTGGCTTGAGGTGATGAACGAAGGCGGCGGGCGCAAGATCCTCCCGTTCGACGGGATGATAACCGCCGACGCCTATCTCTGGGCGAAATACACCGACAACCGGCAGCTTCAGAAGCGTCTTTTTGACATAACGAACAAGTCATTCGACAGTCACCGAGGCTATTACGGCACCGTCGGCGAGGGCTGCGTCATCAAGAACTCGTGGATTCTGAAGGACACGAAGATAGGGCCGTCGTGTTACATCAAGGGCGCCAACAAGCTGAAGAACGTCACCATCAACTCGTCGGAGCAGGAGCCGACGCAGATCGGCGAAGGCGTGATACTTGTCAACGGCATCGTCGGCTACGGCTGCAGGATCTTCTACTCGGTGGTCGGGACGAGGTTCGTCATCGGCGACAACTGCAACCTGAAATACGGCGCCCGCGTGATCTATTCGGTGTTGGGCGACAACTCCACCATCTCGTGCTGCGAGGTGTTGAACAACCTCATCTTCCCGGCGCACGAGCAGCATCACAACAACTCGTTCCTCATCGCGGCCTGCGTGATGGGGCAGAGCAACATGGCGGCCGGCGCCACGCTCGGCTCAAACCACAACAGCCGCGCCACCGACGGCGAGATAGTGGCGAAACGCGGCTTCTGGCCGGGTCTCTGCACCAGCGTCAAGCACTCGTCGAAGTTCGCGTCGTTCACGCTGCTCTCGAAGTCCGACTACCCGAACGAGATGGACATCACGCTGCCGTTCTGCCTGGTGAACAACAACACCGCGAAAGACCGGCTCGAGATAATGCCCGCCTACTGGTGGATGTACAACATGTACGCCATAGCGCGGAACACCTCGAAATACCAGAAACGCGACAAACGCCAGCGCAAGATACAAAACATTGAGTTTGAGACATTTGCGCCCGACACCATGGAGGAGGTCATAGCCGGAAGGAAGCTCCTCGAGGTGTGGACGGCAAAGGCTTACCTCCGCTCAAAGGGCGAACCGCTGGATGTCGAATACAAACAACTCAGGGAGATTGGACGCCGTCTTCTTTACGAAGAGAAAGACACCGTCAAGAAACTTGAGGTTCTCGGTGAAAACATTGAGAAAAGCCACCGTAAAGTACTGATCCTGAAACCATTCGAGGCATATCACTCCTACGGCCAGATGATTATGTACTATGCCGTGAGAAACCTGTGCGTTTATCTCAAAAACAATCCGGATGAGTCGTTTGACGACATGTGCCAACATCTGACAAACCTCCGCCAGCGCGAATGGGTCAACCTCGGCGGACAGTTAGTGACAGGCGACGAACTCGAACGCCTGATCGATGACATCTGCAACGGCACGCTCGACAGCTGGGACGACATCCACAACCGCTACAACGAGATATGGGCCGACTATCAGGCGCAGAAACTGCTGCACAGCTACCAGGCGCTGAGGTTCATCTACAGATGCGACACACTCACCAAGGAAATATTCAACGACGCACTCGACAAAGGCGAGAAACTGCTCAATTTCGTCTGCGAACAGGTCTATGTCTCAAGAGAAAAAGACTACGAAAACGAGATACGCAACTCGACATTCAGAAACCTTGAGGAAAGAGATGCCGTCAACGGAAGACTTGAAGACAACAGTTTTGTCAGACAAATAAGAAAAGAAACCGCCGAGGCGATGGCGAACATCGCGGAAGCGAGAAAGAGGATTAGTTAAAAGTTAAAAGAGTAAAGAGTAAAGAGTAAAGATTAGTGAGATGGGGACGGTTTGTGAAAAAACGGTTCATCATTTTTCGAAAACAGTTAAGAGTTAAAAGAGTAAAGTTAAGAGAGATGAGGACGGTTTGTGAGAAAACGGTTCATCATTTTTCGAAAACAGTTAAGAGTTAAAAGAGTAAAGTTAAGAGAGATGAGGACGGTTTGTGAGAAAACGGTTCATCATTTTTCGAAAATAAAAAATTAAAGTCATGAGAGTAATAATCGAACCAAATTACGACAAGATGTCAGAGTGGGCGGCAGAGCATATCGTCCGCAGAATCAATGAGTTCAACCCGATGCCGGGGAATCCTTTCGTCCTCGGTCTGCCGACAGGCTCAACGCCGCTCGGCACATATAAACATCTTATCAAAGCATACGAGGAGGGCAGAGTCTCGTTCAGGAATGTCGTGACATTCAACATGGATGAATACGTCAACCTCCCGGAGGAGCATCCTGAAAGCTACCATTCGTTCATGTGGAACAATTTCTTCAGCCACATCGACATCAACAGGGACAACGTCCACATCCTCAACGGGAACGCGAATGACCTCGAGGAGGAATGCGAGCGTTACGAGGAGTGCATCAGGAGTTACAGAGGCATTCATCTCTTCATGGGCGGCATCGGCCCCGACGGTCACATCGCATTCAACGAGCCTGGCTCGTCGCTGACATCGCGCACGCGCGTGAAGTCGCTGACCACCGACACCATCATCGCTAACTCACGTTTCTTCGACAATGATATTAATAAGGTGCCGAAGACGGCTCTGACGGTCGGCGTGGGCACGGTGATGGACGCCAAGGAGGTGATGATCTTGGCGAGCGGCCACAACAAGGCGCGTGCCATCGCCGCCGCCATCGAAGGCGGCGTGTGCCACCTCTGCACCGTAAGCGCGTTGCAGATGCACAGGAAAGGTATCATCGTGTGCGACGACGCAGCCACCGACGAGCTGAAAGTCGGGACGGTCAACTATTTCAAAGACATCGAAAAAAACAACTTATAATGGCGGATTACTTCGTACATGAGTCGTCGTACGTTGACGACGACGTCGAGATCGGGGAAGGCACCAAGATATGGCATTTCTGCCACGTCCAGAAAGGCGCACGGCTCGGAAAAAACTGTTCGCTCGGGCAGAACGTGAACATCGGCAGCAACGTCAAAATAGGCGATGGCGTGAGGATTCAGAACAACGTCTCCGTCTATGAAGGCGTTGAGATTGAGGACAATGTGTTCTGCGGCCCGAGCTGCGTGTTCACCAACGTCGCCACGCCGCGTGCACATTTTCCGGTTCACGGAGTATATGCAAAGACATTGATTAAAGAAGGTGCGTCTCTCGGCGCCAACTGTACCGTCGTGTGCGGCCACACCGTCGGGAGAAGCGCACTCATCGCCGCCGGTGCCGTCGTGACGAAAGACGTGAAAGACTTCGCACTCATGGCAGGCGTGCCCGCGCGACAGGTCGGCTGGGTGTGCGAATGCGGCAGAAGACTTGGCGAGACGCTTCAATGCGAATGCGGACGCTGCTATCAACTGAATGATAACATTTTAGAAATCAAGAGATAATGAAGATTTTAGTAACAGGAGGAACAGGATACATCGGCTCGCACACCACAGTCGAGCTGATACAGAAAGGCCACGAGGTCGTCATCGTCGATGCCCTCTTCAACTCAAGGGCCGAAGCCATCGACGCGATAGAGACGGTGACGGGCAGACGTCCGGAGTTTGAGCAGTTCGACCTCACCGACAACGCGAAAGTCGATGACTTCTTCAGCCGCCACGCCGACATCAAGGGCGTGATACACTTCGCGGCGCACAAAGCCGTCGGCGAGTCGGTGGAGCAGCCGCTCAGATATTACCGCAACAACCTCGTCTCGCTGATGAACATCCTTGAGGCGATGCGGAGATATAATGTCCCGAACATCGTCTTCTCGTCGTCGTGCACCGTCTATGGCGAGCCTGACGCCGGCAACCTCCCGATTTCCGAAAAGGCACCGATAAAAAAGGCCGAATGCCCTTATGGCAACACCAAACAGATTGCAGAGGAGATTCTTGAAGACAGCGTCAACGCTTACAAGACATTGAACGTCATAGCGTTGAGATACTTCAACCCTGTCGGGGCGCACGAGAGCGCACAGCTCGGCGAGCTTCCTTTCGGAGTGCCGAACAACCTCATGCCATACATCACGCAGACCGGCTTCGGCATCAGACAATGCCTGAAGGTGTTCGGCGACGACTACGACACGCCCGACGGGACACCGATACGCGACTACATCCACGTGATGGACCTCGCCAAGGCACACGTCGCCGCCGTCGAACGCATGGCCGGCGGAAAGATGAAAAAAAATTTTGAAGTCTTCAACGTCGGGACCGGCAAAGGCTATTCTGTCCTGGAAGCCATCCATTCGTTTGAGAAGGCGTCAGGCAAGCCGCTCAACTACGAGATCGTGGGCCGCAGAGCCGGCGACATCGTGAAGATCTGGGCTGACCCGACATTCACCAACAACGAGTTAGGCTGGAAAGCCGAACGTTCCATCGACGAGATGACAAAATCAGCCTGGGAATGGGAGAAAGCCTACAGGGCCGGAAAGACAAAATTCAAGGTTGAAGAATAGTCTTTTGTGAGTCTTTAAATTTTGAATCAGTAAAACTTAAAATGACAATGGACAACAATCACCTTATAATAATGGCCGGCGGTGTCGGCTCGAGGTTCTGGCCGATGTCAACGCCGGAGAGACCGAAGCAGTTCATCGACGTGATGGGAGTCGGGAAGACCATGATACAGCTCACCGTCGAGCGTTTCAGCGGCGTCATCGAGCCTGACCACGTGTGGATCGTGACATCGAAGAAATACAAGGACATGGTGATGCAGCAGTTGCCGGAAGTGCCTGAGCAACAGATACTCATGGAGCCTTGCATGAGAAACACCGCGCCTTGCATCGAATATGTGAGCCGTAAGATTTACTCAAAATACCCGGACGCGAACCTGGTGTTCTCGCCGGCCGACCACATCGTCCTCGACACGCGGCATTTCAAGGAAGTCATACAGAAATCATTGGAGTTCACGAAAGACAAAGACGTCATAGTGACGCTCGGGATGATGCCGACGAGGCCGGAGACGGGCTACGGTTACATCAAGTCGGACAGCGCAAAGTCGGCATATTGCGGCGGAGAGATCCTGAAAGTGGAGGCGTTCAAGGAGAAGCCCGACATCAAGACAGCGAAGGCATATCTCGCCGAAGGCGGTTACTACTGGAACGCCGGCATCTTCGTCTGGAACGCCAAGATGGTTGTGAACACCATAAAGGAACTCGTCCCTAATCTGGCAAAAGTCTTCGACAAGATAGAGCCGCATTTCTATAAAGGTGAAGAACAGAATGTCATCGACGAGCTGTTCCCGACATGCCAGAACGTCTCCATCGACTACGCCGTGATGGAGAATTCGAGCGATGTGTATGTGTTTCCGGCGAGTTTCGGATGGAGCGACATCGGCACATGGGGCAGCCTTTACACACACATCGAACCTGACGAAAACAATAACGCCATCATCGGTGAGAACGTCAAGATGGTCGGGAGCGAAAACTGCATCGTGCGTTCATTCGGAAAAAAGAAAGTCATAGTACAAGGTCTTGACAATTATATAGTTGTGGATGACAACGACTGTCTCCTCATCTGTAAGATGCAAGATGAACAGCAAATAAAGGAATGGCAGAAATAAACAATAAAAAATAATATCATGAAAAAATTAATTGTTAGAATTGCAAAATTCATATTTGGAAAGTCAAATTCAAGTTCGATGCCAAGATGTTTCGTGTTGCTTTTTGACATAATCTTGGTTTTTCTGGCTGTGCTTTTCGTGCTGGTGGTGAGGTTCTTTCCCGAAATGGAATCAAGGCAAATCAGCGCGTATCTTAACGGTTCCATATCCCTGATGATATATTTCATTTTGGCGTTTGTCATAACCGGCTCATACAAAGGGATGGTGAGATATACTGGTTTTCAGGACATTGAGAAGATTGTCGGTGTGTCTATATTTGTGTTTGTGGCTTTGTGTATCTCGAATATCATTGTGAAACACGTCAGTGCTTTGTCATGTCTGATGGCATATTTCCCGTCGTATGCCAATGTGCTGTTGATTTGCACGATGTCGTTGATTTTCATAATGTTGTCGCGTCTGACTGTGCGAAGGATATACAATGAATATCTGCGTCCGCATCCGCATGTCATCAACGCGGTGATATATGGTGCCGGTGATGCAGGCATCATCACGCTGAATGCCATAAGCCAGGACAACATGAATCAATACAACGTGATTTCTTTTGTTGACGACTCGGATTCGAAGATCGGGAAATCCATCAACGGCATCATGGTTCGCAAGCCGGATGCTGTCTTCAACAAAAAATTCCTTCAGGAAAGGAAGATTGACACTGTGATTCTGGCGGTGCCGAGCCTCGGCATCGAGAAAAAGCAGGAGCTGCTCAACAGGCTTCTCGACACCGGGCTGAATGTGAAGTCGGTGCCGCACACCATTTCGTGGATTGAAAATGGCGACACTGAAAACGTGAAGATCGAGGACATCAAGATTGAGGATTTGCTTGAGAGGGAGCCTATCAAGCTTGGCAACGAGAATGTCAAGAGGGAACTTGAGGGCAAGGTCGTCCTTGTGACAGGCGCCGCCGGTTCCATCGGGAGCGAGATATGTCGTCAGGTGCTGCATCACAATCCGAAGCAGCTCGTCATGCTCGACCAGGCCGAGTCGCCGATGTATGACCTTCAGTTCGAGTTGAACAACGAGGAGCCGTACAAACACATCCCTGTGCCGAAAGACTATGTCATAGGCAACGTCAAGGACGCGGTGAAGATGGAGGAGGTGTTCGGGAAGTACCGTCCGCAGGTCATCTATCATGCGGCGGCGTACAAACATGTCCCGTTGATGGAGAGTTTCCCTTATGAAGCCGTCTTCGTCAACGTCTTCGGCACCAAGAACATAGCCGACCTCGCCATAAAATACGACGCGGAGAAGTTCGTGATGATCTCGACCGACAAGGCCGTCAACCCCACCAACGTCATGGGCGCCACGAAACGCATCGCCGAGATATACACACAGAGCCGCAACAGCGCGACGAAGTTCGTCACGACACGTTTCGGCAACGTCCTCGGTTCCAACGGCTCGGTCATCCCGCTGTTCAAGAAACAGCTCGCCCACGGAGGCCCGCTCACCGTCACGAGCCGCGACATCATACGCTACTTCATGACAATCCCGGAGGCGTGCAGCCTCGTGCTTGAAGCCGGCGCCATCGGCGAAGACGACGACATCTTCGTCTTCGACATGGGCAAGCCTGTGAAAATCTACGACCTCGCAAGCAAGATGATAAAGCTGTCGCACGTCCCGAACGTGCAAATCGAGATAACAGGACTGCGCCCCGGCGAGAAACTGTACGAGGAACTCCTGGCGACCAGGGAGAACACCATCCCGACGGAACATCCGAAAATCATGCGTGCAAAGGTGCGCGAATACACCGAAGACGAAGTCAACGCCGAAATCAAGGTGCTGCATGAAATATTGCCGTCGTGCGACGACTTCATGATTGTCGGACAGATGAAGAAAATCGTCCCTGAATTTAAGTCAAACAACTCTGTGTATCAAGTACTTGACAGTGAACGGGGGGGGTATTTAGTATTTAACGCCTGATATTTGTCATTTCAGCGCAGGATATGTGACGCAGCCGAGGAGCGCGAAAAGAATCGTCGCGAGACATGAAAGCATTGTGATTTTCTTGTCGCGGCCATAGAACTTCCTGACAACCACTGCCATGACGGGTATCGACAGGAAAGGCAGGATGAAGATGAAAAGCCACATCGGGTATTTTCTTTTCATCATGACGATTTTCCTTGCCTTTTTCAGTTGCTTTGCGCGATTGCCCTCTTTTCTCTTTTTGTTAAGATAATTCATTATCTGGCTTGAGAAAAAATAGAACACCATGAAGCCCAGCACGCCTCCGATGGCCGTCGCCGTGAATGTCGTGAGAAACGGCATCCCTTCGGCGAACCCCAACGACGGAGCAAACAGCGTCTTGACTGTCGCGAAAAGCATCACTGAAAAGAATTTCCAAACCATGATTTTTTTTGTAATTAAAAGTTAAAATAATATTTTTGTTTTGCAATGTTGCGTAATAAAAAAAATTGTATCTTTGCGCCTTGAAAAGCAAGCCACTTTAGCTCAGTTGGTAGAGCAACGCATTCGTAATGCGTAGGTCGTTGGTTCGAGTCCGACACGTGGCTCAA
>JAKSNA010000037.1 GCA_024400295.1 Bacteroidales bacterium
TAAGGGAGGCTAATTTGTTTTGAAATTCACTTGCGCGTTTTAACTGTGTTTTTGCTACTAGCTCAGCCTTGATGTCTTCCAATTCGTTACGCAACTCGTTCAAAAACAACGGGTCTATTACTTTGTGAATGTTTTCGATGCTGGTGTAGTGCATTCCGCCTGAACGACGAGTCTCCGGGTTCAACGTGCTTTCGAATACGGCACCAAAAATGGTTGGCGAAATTTCGCTCCAGTCAAAGCCCTCGCTTGCTTTGTCGAGTATCAGTTTGCGAAGCTCATCGGTGAATTGCGGTATCTCAATGTCGTTCTTTGAGAACAAACCGCCGTTAACATACGGGAATTGAGCCAAATCGGCATCAAGATAGGCATCTCTGTCTTCTTTTTTTGTATCAAGAACTTGGAACAAATCAATCAAAGCGCGTCTGAAATCCCTTGCCGGGAAACGCACCATATAATCGTAAAACATATTCTTTACGCCAAAAATCCCGGCATCTTCGGCATAAAGCAGAAACACCAAACGAACACAAAGCACGTTCAGACTTTTCAGCGTTTCGGCGTTTGTCGCGTCTTTGTATTGAGCAAGCAGCGCATCATAAATTTTACCGACCAAATCACCTGCTTTGATACTTATCTCCATTTCTTTTTTCAAATGGATATTGCCTTCATCGGTCAAAAACGAAAGGCGCGAGTATTCCTTGTCAAGATTTTTCAGAAGAATTTCAAATGGCTCGCCGTTCGGGTTTTCCATGTCGTAAACCAAAAACGACTGGAAGTTGCAGACGACCACCCAACGCGGACGCAACGAATAAGGCATTTCATTGGCATATCGTTTTGCCTGCTGGAACGGCGTAAGCACGGAACCGTCGCTCTGCCTGTAGCCTTTACGAAGGTCGATGTCAGCGCTTTTTTGCTCAATCAAAACCTTGGTCGAAGGTATATATGCGTCAATGAAACTTGTGTGAGTGAGTTTCACCCGTTTTTCAAATTCAATGTACGTCTGCGGTTCGGTAACACCAAAAACTGAAGTGAGAAGGTTGGTCCAGAATTGCTGCGTGTCGCTTTTTTCGTCACCGCGATTGGCCCAATATTCAATAAAAGATTTTGTGTTTGCCTGTTGTTCCTGTGTCGTCATAGAGTGTAGATTATCGTTTCCGCGGCATAAAACCCGCTTAAATATTTTGATTGTTTTCGTTTAAAAAGTTGCGTATATCATTGATTACAAGTGTTTTTTTCAGTGCATAAAACCAAACAACCAACAGTCTCTAACACGCGCAACTTGGCTGCAAATTTCGCAAAATTTCCTGACATCTGTAATTACGTTTTACGCATAATCCAATCAATACCCGTACTTGTCTTTCCATTTTGCCTTCAGCGAACGGCGCAACTCAATCTCCTTGGGATTGTCCTGCGGCGAGTAAAGCCGTGTGCCTGAAATCTCCGCCGGCAGAAACTCCTGCTCGACGAAATTACCGGGATAATCATGTGCGTATTTGTAGCCGTCGCTGTAGCCGATGTCTTTCATCAGTTTCGTCGGGGCGTTGCGCAGATGCATCGGCACGCTGAGGTTTCCGGTCTTGTGCACCAATGCCTGAGCCGAGTCAATCGCCATGACAGCGGCGTTGCTCTTGGCCGAGGAAGCGAGATAAGTCGCTGTCTGTGAGAGGATTATCCTGCTTTCCGGGAAACCGATCTTGCTCACGGCGTCGAAGCATGCGTTGGCGAGCAGAAGCGCATTCGGGTTGGCGTTCCCGATGTCTTCGGATGAAAGTATCAGCATACGCCGCGCGATGAAAAGCGGGTCTTCGCCTGCCTCAATCATCCTTGCGAGATAATAAACCGCCGCATTCGGGTCGCTGCCACGGATCGACTTGATGAAGGCTGAGATGATGTCATAGTGCATCTCCCCCATCCGGTCGTACTTCAACAGGTTACTTTGTATGTATTTCGTCGTCATCTCGTTAGTGACAACAAGTTTATCTGCATCTTGGTTTTCGTCATTCAACATACTGACAACCAAGTCGATAGCATTCAGAAGTTTACGTGCGTCGCCGCCACTTACCTGCATCAGTGCCTCGTCTTCCTCAACGGCAATCTCCTTGCCGTAATCTGCCTTTAATGTTTCAACAGCATTGACAATCAGTTGTTTAAGATCATCTTTTTCAAGACTTTTCAGGATATAGACCTGACAGCGGGAGAGCAAAGGCGAAATCACCTCAAAACTCGGATTCTCCGTCGTCGCGCCGATGAGTGTGACGAGACCTTTCTCGACTGCGCCGAGCAGCGAGTCCTGCTGCGCCTTTGAGAAACGATGTATTTCATCAATGAACAGGATCGGTGCCTCAGGTGCCATCCGCGCACGGTCATATATCTCGCGGACGTCCTTCACGCCGCTGCTCACCGCACTCAAGACGAAAAACTGCCGTTTCACCTGCTTCGAGATGATGTATGCCAACGTTGTTTTCCCGACACCCGGAGGCCCCCAGAAAATCATCGACGGGATGTGCCCGCTCTCGATGGCGCGGCGCAACACCGCATTTTCACCAATCAAATGTTTCTGGCCGATATATTGGTCAAGCGATGTCGGACGGAGTCGCTCCGCCAAAGGCTTTGAGTTTTTCATGGCTTACCTCTTAAATCTTTCCCCGCTTTCTTCAATCACGGCTTTTTTCCAGAAATCGGGATAGCCGGGCTGCTGCGGACGCACAGGATAACCCCACGGATTGCGTTTGAACTCACCGTTCTCTTCCTGTTTCACATTGCTGTCCAAATATTTGACTAACAGATAGTTGTCAAGTTCCTTCCATCGTGCCACGGTGTTTGCGCCCGCTTTCGACGAAAAATCTGTCAGCATCGCGACCGTTTCATCAATCTTATTGTTTTTCAAAAGCTCTAATGCCTGATTATCAACAGTTTTAACTTGATTCTGATATGAATTTTCAAGTTCGTTCTGAACCTTTTGGATATCACCAATCACACGGTTGTAGAACAGATATTTGAAATGAGCGAGACGGTTGAAGACCCAGAAAGCGGCATTGTCGGAATATGTCAGCATGTCGCCGTTCCCTTGGCGGAACTCAACCGGCACTTCGGAAATCGAGCAGTAGAACGGCGTGTAAACCGTTGAGTTTGTGTCATCTACGCCGAACCAGATGATTCCGCCAATCTGATTCGGAAGCCAGTTTCTTGTCTGTGCGATGAACGAGAAACCTGTTTGCAGGGCGACAGTGCTTCTCTCGTTGAAATATTTTTCGCCGTCGTATTCCCAATAAAGCGGGTTCATCCGATAAGGCGAGCCGCACACGCCTGCACCGACACCTTGCGATTTGTCAAGTTCAGTCCCCTGATAGTAATTACGCATGAAACCCATCATGTCGCTCAAGGAAATCTTACGGTTCGGCTTGACATACAACGGCATACGTCCGTGTCCGAGGTCTTTTCCTGTCGCATAATTCCAATATTGGCCCATATCATCGCACACTTCATTGAACATCGCCCAGACGCGGAGGTCGCAGATGCGGGCGGCGGAGAAATCAACCGGCGCGTATGCAGCACTGAAATCAAAGTCGGAATCCTTGCCGCTGAAATAGCCTTTCTTACGCGCGAAAGTGATGACATCATGTTTATAAATCACCTCAACATCTTGATTATAAAGCCGTTTCCAGTCTTTGTCCGTGATTGATTTCTTGCCGTCTCTCAACGGGAAATTCTGTATTCTCGCGGCGTTTGCGTGTCCCGAGACACAGCCGTCAGGGATGCGGATTGCGACCCACACGCAGCCTCTCTCCTCGCCTTTCCCGATGATTTCCATGTACCAGACCTCGTCTTTGTCGGAGATCGAGAACGACTCGCCGTCGCTCGCATAGCCGTATATTTCAACTAGGTCGGCGATGATTTTTATCGCCTCACGCGCCGAGGTGCTGCGTTCGAGGGCCATGAACATCAGGCTGCCGTAGTCGATGAGGCCGTTTTTGTCAATGAGTTCCTCACGACCGCCGAAGGTCGTCTCCCCCATTGCCACTTGATTTTCATTGATATAGCCAACAACTTGATAGGTATGCGGCGGCTGCGGCACCTGTCCGCGCGGCTCTGCCGTCCCACGGTCATAAATCGTCCTCATGCTTCCCTCCGGCCAGTCGGCGGCTGGGGTGAAATAAAGCTCGCCGTAACGGATATGCGAGTCGGCGGCGTAGGTTATGAAATTGGAGCCGTCAACGGAAGCTCCTTTTGTGACAAGGAAATTAGTGCAGGCAAAAGAATTCAAACCCGCGAAAAGTAATAAAGCCGTGATAAACTTTGTTATTTTATTCATATTCAATTATTTATGCATTAAAAGATTATTTTTCAATAATATCAGAACACACCTTATTATATATAGATTCAGCGTCGAGACCGAAATGATGCATCAGTTCGCCGGCCTTCCCCGACTCTCCGAAACGGTCATTAACGCCGATTCTGACAATTCTCGTAGGCCTTTTTTCAGAGAGAAACTCCGCCACCGCACCGCCAAGCCCGCCTGTAACCTGATGTTCTTCAACAGTATAAATCGTTTTGAAACGCCGCGCCACATCAAGCAGAAGCTCCTCGTCAAGCGGCTTTATCGTATGGATGTTGATGACCGTGGCATGAAGTCCGTTCTCCTCAAGTCTCTCGGCGGCCTTCAACGACTCCCACACTTCATGGCCCGTCGCGATGATACAAGCGTCATCGCCATCTCTCATCAACTGACCTTTCCCGATTGTAAAATCCTGATTTTCAGATGTAAAATCAGCCACAGGTTCACGACCGAAGCGGATATAGACGGGGCTGTCGAGTTCAAGAATCGCCTTTTCCGTCGCGATACGAGCCTGTGTCGCGTCACAAGGCGAAATCACGGTCATTCTCGGGAGCACGCGCATTGTCGCAATGTCTTCCAAAGCCTGATGCGTGGCACCGTCCGGGCCGACAGAAACGCCAGCGTGCGCGCCACCTATTATAGCATGTAAATTATTATAGCACAACGAAATACGAATCTGGTCATTGGCACGATGCGCCGCAAAAACTCCGTATGTGCTGAAAACAGGAATCTTGCCTGAAAGCGCCAAGCCTGCGGCCGTCGCGACGCAGTTCTGTTCGGCTATCCCCAACGAAATGAAACGTTCCGGGAACGCTTCAGAGAAAATATTCATTCCAACCGATGCCGTGATGTCAGCTCCGATGCCGACAACGTTTCCGTTTTTCCTCGCCGCATCACGGACACCCTCGCCAAAACCCGTTTTGGTCGGTCTGTCACCTTTATTAATATAAATCATAATTTTCTATTTATCCACTCAACAGCCTGTTCTTTCGTCGGCACTTTCCCGTGCCATTTGTTGTTATTCTCGATTTCAGGAACGCCTTTTCCCATAATCGTATGAGCGATGATTATTGTCGGTTTTCCTTTGCATTGTTCAGCCTTGACCAAAGCCTCTTTGATTTCAGAATGATTATGTCCGTCAATCTCAATGACATTCCATCCAAAAGCGTGCCATTTGTCGGCAAGCGGTTCGAGTGCCATCACGTCTTCGGTGTTTCCGTCAATCTGAAGGCGGTTTCTGTCAAGGATTGCACAAACGTTGTCAAGACTGTGATGTGCCGCCGCCATTGCAGCTTCATAGACGCTGCCTTCCTGAATCTCGCCATCGCCCATCACGCAATAAACGCGATAATCTTTCTTGTCAAGTTTCGCCGCAAAAGCCATGCCATTGGAGATTGACAGGCCTTGTCCGAGCGAACCCGCCGATGTCTCGACACCTGGCAAACGAAAATCGAGACTCGGATGTCCCTGCAATCTGCTTCCGAATTTACGAAGCGTCATCATCTCTTCTTCAGGGAAAAATCCCGCAGCAGCCAAAGTCGCATAAAGCACCGGCGCGGTATGTCCGATAGAAAGCACCACTCTGTCGCGATCTTCCCACTTCGGATTTTCAGAATCAAATCGCAAATGGTTGAAATACAACACCGTGAAAATATCTACCAAATCCAAGGAGCCGCCGGTATGCCCGGAGCCGGCTTCCGCCAATGCGTTGATTATCAAATTCCTGATATGTTTCGCCTTTTCTTCCAAATTCATATTATCATTTTAATTAAATGCCAACATTACAACATCTTTCACCATGAAAAATCCGATGACGAGAGTATAAACTATTTTCATCAATGTCCCGGTCAGAAAACCGAGGAACGAGCCGAATGCCGAGCGCCACGCAAGCGTATCATCGTTTCCCGCTCTTTTTTCAGCGATATATGCACCTAAAAACGGTCCGCCGAGAAGCCCGATGATTCCGAAAGGCCCGATGATAATTCCAAGCATCGGAAGAACTATCACACTGACAATCAACCCAATAGTACTTCCACGCGCACCGGATTTTGTGCCGCCGAATTTCTTTGTACCCCAGACCGGCACGACATAATCAAGGACTGTTATCGCGGCGGCAATAAGTCCGGTGATTACAAGAAACTGAGCTGAATAACTGATTTTGTCGGTCCAATGAAGTATAAGCAAAGCCAGATAAGTCACCGGTGTGCCCGGAATGCCAGGCAGAACATCACCTATCAAACCTAAAACAAGCACAATAAATGCTGCAATAACGAGAATAATATCCATATCAAAAAATTTGCACAAAGTTACTAAAAATACTTGACGTTTCTGAAAAAAAGTGTATTTTTGCAGCACTTTTGAAAATGATATAGATTTTTTACGTAATAACTAAAAACCATGAAAAGAAATCTTTTTGCGGTAGGCTTGTGCCTATTGTGCTCCCAGTGCATGGCATGGGGGCTGGTCAGTCCAACGGGCAGTCGCAGCTCATCTTTAGGAAACTGTTCGGTAGCACTCCACGATTTTTGGAGTATTCTCAACAATCCTGCCGGAATGGCAGATTGGAACGACATGGCAATCGGCATATCTTACGAAAACCGGTTCTCCATGAAAGAATTGTCATTTGTCAATGCCGCTTTTACAACACCTATTAATAATATAGGTGCTCTTGGTTTGACATTCAGCCGTTTCGGATTTTCAGATTTCAGTGAAAACAAAATTGGAATCTCCTACGCACGCAGTTTCGGTCCACATCTGAAAATCGGCTTACAGATTGATTATCTTTATTTTAACTTTTCAAACGCGTATGGAAAACAACGAGCCGCCACATTCGAATTAGGCGTTCAATCTGACATAACCGAAAAGCTCTGCATCGGTGCGTACATCTTTAATCCAATCAATGTAAAAACCAGCACGACAATAAAGAATGATATTCCTATCGTATTCAGGTTTGGTCTGTCTTACAAAATCACCAACGATTTTTGGGGAACGACAGAATTGGAATACAATTCAGACAAAAACATGGATTATCGTATCGGATTGGAATACAATGTGTTAAAAGGTTTTTCCCTAAGAGCCGGAGTTTATACAAATCCTGCCACAGCATGTTTTGGCGCAGGCTATTCAATCAAATGGTTCACCATCGACATCAGTGCCAAAATGAATCAACATACAGGAGTCTCATTTCAAAGCAGCATGATTTTCAGATTATGAAAAAGATAATTTTAACTTTATTTTTATGCTTTCCGTTTGTGGCATCATGTCAAAATGACATCACGGAAAGCCTGATTATCAGCCAGATAGAACGCATGACTGAGAACAGCGAAAAAGAGACAGACTACAGCGAGCTGGTTAATGCCTACTTCGACATGCTTGACAGCAAGATTAATGTCAACAACAACGAAGAGTTATCACAATTGATTGAGTTTCATTTAATTAGCACTTACATTACAGAAAGTATCAACGACTACAGAAAGAACTTTGGCGACATTCGCTTTTTTGACGAACTAAAGCTGATAGACGGAATCGACGAGCTGACGCTGATTGTATTGGAACCGCTCATTTGCTTTGAAAAGCCTTCGAGTTCAAACAAGTTCAATGTCAAAGACATTATAAAATTCGCAAAGCATCAAATCGTTTTTGAGACAGACCGCAATTTTAACAAAAAGGCTGGTTATCAAAATATTAGCGATTCCATTCTGTATGAAAAGCCCAACAAAAAGTATTTGGGAAGTCCACAGCGGCTGTTCCTCAGGTATAATTTTTCATATCGCGACAAAATAGAAGCGGGTTTTGCACTTGAAAAGGACGCGGGCGAATATCTTTTCACTCCGAAAATCAACGATTCAATCAGGAAAATGCTTGACGGACATCTGTATTCAACAATTGATTTCTGGTCGTTTCATTTTTTGGTTCGAGACATCAACTTAAGCAACAACCTAAAAATCAAGGCATTAGCACTCGGTGACTATCAAGTCGGATTCGGACAGGGAGTTACAATGGGTTCAGGCGTGTCATTTACAGGCAGCGGCGGTTCTCTATTGCGCAAAGCCAAAAACATCAGAGCTTCAAAATCGGCAAACGAGGTGAATTACCTGAGGGGCGCAGCCGCAACATTCAGAATATACAGCTTTGACGTGACAGCGTTTTATTCAAACACAAAAGCCGATGCAAACGTGAGTGCAGTTGACAGCCTCGGCAACCCAACACAAATAACCGCACTGCAACAGACAGGGCTACATCGAACTTATGGCGAACTCATTGACAGACACACCATTACAAAAGAATTGTTTGGATGTAACATCAGTTATAAGTCAAACCATTTTCAAATCGGTTACACCATTCACAAAACAAATCTAAGTTGTGAATTATATCCAGACCCAAGAATCTACAACACATTCTATTTTAAAGGCAAATCACTTGTAAATCAAGGCATTGACTTTTACTATATCTTTAAAAAAATCTCATTTTATGGAGAAGCGGCAATTAGCGACAACAAAGCACCGGCGTTTCTCATAGCAACCACTATACAACCGGTAGGTTATGTGGATTTTACAATTTTATATCGCAATTATGACAAGAAATATCAGAATTTTTACAGTAATTCTTTTGCGGCCGGGAGCGGCACACGCAATGAAAAAGGTGTTTATCTTTCAACATCTTTCTCATTTGCGCCAAAATGGAAAATAGTCGCCACCGCAGATTTCCCGCAGTCGGATTGGATCAAAACAACATCCTATTCTCCGAGCAGAAGTCGGTCGTACGACTTGCAAATCAACCATCAGATAAACAGCAAAGCATTGTTTTTCATTGAGTTAAAGTACAAAGACAAGGAAATAAACGGCAGCAGCGAAATGACGTATATGCGCAAGTTGGTTCATGAGAGAAAAACAATGTTTAGATTCCACATCACCTACCCCATCGGCGAATCTGTCACATTAAAAAACAGAGCTGAATATCACATTATCAAAACAGATTTGGAACAAACAAAAAAATCATACTTGATTTATCAAGATATAATTTTCAATCCACCGGAAAAGCCAATCAATTTATCTTTCAGATATGCTTTATTCGACAGCCCTGTGGGAGCGGTTTACGCATACGAAAACGATGTACTTTACTCATTTTCAATTGGTTCTATGTATCACAAAGGAATGAGGATGTATTTGGTTGCAAAATACAAATTCTCAAAGATTCTCTCATTATACGCAAAAATCGGATGCACAATTTACAGTGACATCAATGAGATTGGCAGTGATTTGGAAAAAATCGAAGGTAATGTGAAAACCGATGGTAAATTGCAAATGATTTTGAAACTCTAAAGCAGTTTCTCGCGTTTAATCAGATACGCCGTAAGCACTTGGTCGTACAACTTATTGATATCTGCCTCAACGTAATCAACTTGATATTGGTAGCAGTGGCGAAGAAGTTCATCCTTACGCTGTTTCATGATTGCTTCATATTTCTCCTTGACATCCAATGGGTTAAGTTTCACGACATCACCTGATTCAAGGTCAACGAAACGATACGGGCGGTTTTCGTATTCAAGTTTCTGTTCGAGAAGTTCGTCATGAACGTGGAAAAGCACGACTTCATGTTTATTGTAACGCAGATGTTCGAGTGCGGCGAACAGCCCGCCATACGAGTCAAGGTTTTGGATCATATCACTGAAAATGATTACCAAAGAGCGTTGGTGTGTCATTTCAGCAATTTTGTGGAGACATGATATTGCGTCGGTGGTTTTCTTTTCCGTTTTGTTATATGGCAGAAGAAGCTTCTCCAACTCACTGTATATCAGATTGATATGCACTGGAGAAAGTTTCGCATCGATGTGAAAATCAATGTCATTGTCGAACAAGTCAAGACCGGCAGCATCGCGTTGCCGTCGCATCAGCTCCATCAGTGAAGCCGCACTGTAAACAGAAAACCACAGTTTGTTAGGATGCTGATAATCAAGGTTTTGCCTTACTGGAAAGAACATACTCGAACTTGAATCAATAACAAGTTGGCAGCGCAGATTGGTTTCCTCCTCATAGCGTTTGACAAACAGCTTCTCTGTTCTGCCATATAGTTTCCAATCAATATTCCTTATCGGTTCGCCAGAATTATAAAGACGATGTTCTGCAAATTCGACAGAAAAACCATGGAACGGACTCTTGTGGAGACCGGTGATGAACCCCTCAACAATCTGTTTAGCAAGAAACTCAAGGCTTCCGAGATCAGCTATGTTATTCCTCTGTATTGGCAATTCAGGTGATTAGGTCGTTAGGTGATTAGGTCGTTAGGTAATTAGGTTGTTAGGTGATTAGGTTGTTAGGTAATTATGGATTGAGGTTTCAAGAGTTTAAAGTATAATTACCTTAAACTTCTGTTTACCTATAATTCCTAATACCTTAAACTCCTGTTTGCCTAAAATTCCTAATTACCTCAAACACCTGATTAACTATTAGATAAGTTTTTTCAGTTTGTCTTCGAACACTGTTTTTGCTGCGCCGCCGACATTCTTGTCAACCACCTGACCGCCCTTGAAGTAAAGGACCGTCGGGACGTTTCTTATTCCGAATTTTCCTGCAAGGCCAGGGCAGTCATCGACATCGGCTTTGAAAACCAATGCCTTACCAGCATATTCCTCGCTGAGTTGTTCCATGTAAGGTGCAATCATCTTGCATGGTCCGCACCATGTCGCACCAAAATCAACCATAACCGGAAG
The DNA here is from genome assembly GCA_024400295.1 of Bacteroidales bacterium. GTDB lineage: Bacteria > Bacteroidota > Bacteroidia > Bacteroidales > F082 > Limimorpha. The sequence goes on from JAKSNA010000037.1 coordinate 11,043, forward strand.
TTCTGCTTTGAGAACATCCTGTTCAAATGTTTCTTCTGAAATCTGTTTAGCCATAATATTTGTAATTTAAAGTTTGTTTTTTCAAGTCGCAAAGATAATCATTTCAGCAAATCATAGCTCACCAAATCAGCATAGTCGCTGTTTTTTTTCTTAAGTTCATCGATGGCATTAAAAACCGTTTCGATGTTGATCTTGTTTTTATCGGGATGTAACGAGCAAGTCATGCCACGTTCCCTATCGACAAGCAAGACCGAGAAACGCTGTTCACCTTTATTTGATGTAAAGACATCAATCATTTCCTTAACATTTTTACTGTCAAGATTGTTCACGTTAAACACGAATTTAGCCTCGCGCTTTGTTTTCGGAAATACATTCTCAAGAAGATCAACATCCATGATTTTCAATTCATTAGGACGTTTTTTCTCCTCGGGCAAATCTCTGTTGTAAAAAGGTTCCTGCACGATTCCGGTAATAAACAGCGGCGTACCGGCCACGAACAGATAGTTGAACTTCATGTAATCTTTTGAAAACAGAGGGAAGTCGTAGCTTCCGCTCATGTCTTCAATGGTGTATTTACCGAATTTGTTTCCACTGGATTTTGCGGTCATTTCAGTGCTTGAAGTCACTATTCCGGCAAAATGAACCGTTATCCCTTTTTTGGTTCTAATGACCTCCTGAATCTTATCCAAACTGACATCAACAAAGAAATCGAGTGCATGTCTGTACGTTTCAAGCGGATGCGAGCTGAGATAGAAACCTATCACATCCTTCTCTTCGTCGAGCATTTTTATGTTAGACCAGCGTTCACAGACAGGAATATCAAGTTGGAACATGCTGTCGCCTTGGGCTTCCAGTTCGCCGAAAAGGTCAATCTGCGCATTGTTCTTCCGGTCATTGCTCGCATTGACCATGCGGATGGATTTCTCTATGAACGTCGCTTTCTCACCCGGCGCGACATAGAAATACGCAGCTCGGTGAAGCTCTGTGAAATCGCTAAAGGCACCAGCTTTGGCCAACGATTCAAGCACCTTTCGATTAAGGTTCTTAGCCCCCACTCTTGCCATGAAATCAGCGAAACTTGTATAACGCCCGTTCAATTCACGCTCTTCACTGATGACATTCGCGGCCTCTCCAACACCTTTGATGCCACCGAAACCGAAATAAATATTTCCATTGGTATCGACAGTGAACTTATAATCTGACTTATTGACATTTGGCGGCAAGACATTGATTTTCATTCTCTTGCATTCATCCATCATAAACACCACTTCCTTTGAGTCGGTGATGCTGCTGTTGAGGACGGCTGCCATGAATTCAGCCGGATAATGGGCTTTGAGGTATGCGGTCTGGTACGCGACCCAAGAATAGCATGTTGCGTGAGATTTGTTAAAAGCGTACGATGCGAATTTTTCCCAGTCAGCCCAGATCTTCTCAAGAATCTTAACGTCGTGACCAAGCTCCTGACCTTGTTTCATGAACTTGTCCTTGAGTTCCATCATCTTGGCTATCTGTTTCTTACCCATAGCTTTACGCAGGGTATCAGACTCACCACGGGTGAAATTCGCCAACTGCCTTGAAAGAAGCATCACTTGCTCCTGATACACCGTAACACCGTATGTGTCTTTCAAGTACTTCTCCATTTCCGGGAAGTCATACTCAATAGGTTCCTTGCCTTGCTTACGCGCGATGAACGTCGGGATGTAATCCATCGGACCGGGACGATATAGCGCATTCATAGCGATAAGGTCCTCAAACACAGTCGGTTGCAGTTCACGCAGATATTTCTGCATTCCGGGCGATTCGAACTGGAACGTGCCTATCGTGTTGCCGGAACTATAAAGTTTATATGTCTCAGGGTCATCAATCGGGATGTTGTCGATGTCAAGATCAATGCCATGTGTTTTCTTTATATTGGCAAGTGCGTCCTTGATCTGCGTCAAAGTCTTAAGACCCAAAAAGTCCATCTTGATAAGGCCTACACTTTCAACGACATGTCCATCGTATTGAGTTACAAGCACATCCTCGTTGGTATCCTTGTCTTTGATGGTGCAGACCGGTGCGAATTTCGTAAGGTCATCGGCTCCGATGATAACGCCACAGGCATGAATGCCAATCTGACGGTTTGTGTCTTCAAGCTCCTGTGCGTATGTCAGCATTGATGATATGTTCTCATCCTCACCTTCAACCAATGCTTTAAGTTCCGGAACGTATTTATAACAATTTTTGAGATTTACCTTTGGTGCCTTACCGTTTTCATCTTTGATGTTATCGGGAAAGTTCTTGTCTGGGATGAAACTCTTTATTTCAGCGACTGTCGATAACGGAATTTTCTGGACACGGCTCACATCCTGAATGGCCGACTTTGTTGCCATCGTTCCGTATGTGATGATGTGAGCTACTTTCTCTTTTCCATACTTACGAGTAATCCAGTCAAGCACCTTGCCACGTCCGTCGTCATCGAAGTCAACGTCGATATCGGGCAATGAGATTCTGTCAGGATTAAGGAAACGCTCAAACAGCAAGTCATACTTAAGTGGGTCAACATCGGTGATTTTCAGGCAGTAAGCCACCACGGAGCCGGCTGCCGAGCCACGTCCGGGACCGACACTGACGCCAAGCTCCTCACGGGCGCCGCGGATATAATCCTGAACAATGAGGAAGTAGCCGGGGAAGCCCATTGTCTTCATTATATGCAACTCAAATACAATGCGTTCATGCTGTTCCTCGGTAAGGTTCTCGCCATAACGCATCTTCGCGCCTTCCCATGCAAGTTTCGCCAAATAATCCGCTTCAAGTTTGATTCTGTATAACTTATCGTAACCGCCAAGCTTCTTAATCTTCTTCTCGGCTTCAGCCTGACTCATGACCACCTCGCCATGCTCATTACGGGTAAACTCGTTGAACAGGTCTTCCTCAGTATATTTCTGACGATATTGTTCAACAGTGCCGAAATCTTCCGGAATGTCAAACGCCGGCATAATAGGGTCAGAATCAAGACTATAACTTTCAACCTTATCGGCTATTTCCATGGTATTCGCCAACGCTTCGGGGACATCGCTGAAAATCTCCCACATCTCTTCCGGTGACTTCAGCCATTCCTGTTTCGTGTAGTGCATTCGCGTTGGGTCGTCAACATCCTTGCCGGTGCTGAGGCAGATAAGACGGTCGTGCGCCTCGCCATGTTCCTCCTCCACAAAATGTGCATCGTTTGTTGCAATCACCTTTGTGTTTGTCTTCTTCGCAAGCTCAAGAATCACCTTATTCACCTCGACCTGACGTTCATACACTTCTTTGTCGCCGCCAGGCTTGTCTGTCTTATGTCGTTGAATCTCAAGATAATAATCATCACCAAAGATGCTCTTGAACCAGAGTATCGTCTCTTCCGCGCCTTTGACGTCGCCACTCATTATCTTCTGAGGCACCTCGCCGCCAAGACACGCAGAGCTGCAGATTAATCCTTCATGATACTTTTCAATCAGAGAATGGTCGATACGTGGATTATAGTAGAAGCCGTCGGTGTATGCGATTGAGGCGAGTTTACAAAGGTTTTTGTAACCTATTTTATTCTTTGCCAACAAAATAAGGTGCCAACCACGGTCCTGACGTCCGTCGCGTTTTGCGATTTCAACGGGAGCGCAATAAGCCTCGGTCCCGAAAATCGGCTTGAAGTACTGACCTTTCAGTTTCTCAATCTCGGCGGCGGCATCATTCTTCTCTTCTTCGGTTACATCCCCCTTATTTAAAATGGCTTCCTTCTCTTTTATCTTTTCTTTTATTTTCCCGTTCACCTTGCCGGAATAATCGGCCAACTCCTTGATGCCGAACATATTGCCGTGATCTGTGAGAGCCATGGCATACATGCCGCAGCGTTTGCATTTATCAACAAGATCAGAGACCTTCGACATTCCGTCGAGGATGGAAAAATGCGAGTGGACATGAAGATGTGTGAAATTGATTTTTTCAGGCACCGCGACACGTTCAGTAACAGGTTGTTGTTCAACATTTTCTATCACCGGCGTTTCTTCTGTATTGGAGATGACATTAATGTCAGCAGCTTGGATCGTATCAGGATTTGCGCTTTTGAAATTCGAAAAGAATTCATCATTTTCAGGAATATCAATTTTATTCAGGACGCCTATTCTGACGAGTTCGAGAAACACTCGCGCCGTGGCGGAGACATCTGCCATAGCGTTATGGGCCGAGTCAAACTCATTGCCAAACAACAACTTATAGAAATTTGTCAGCTTCGGGAACCTGAAACCTCCGTGCGTCCCGCCGGGTATCTTGCAGAACATCGCTGTCTTTTCCGTGCAGGTGTCGATGATCTTCCAATTCGGCAACGGGTTTTCTCCCCTGTTTCTCAAGAACTCGCAGCCAAGGACACTCAGATCGAAATTGATGTTATGTCCGACAAAATATTTTGACTTTTGAGCCGATTCGATGAATATGTCAAGGACTTCTCCAATCGGTCTCCCGACCTTCAAGGCGTGCTCGGTTGAAATTCCGTGCACCATTTTCGCATTGATTGGAATCTCAAACCCATCAGGTCGAATGATATAATTTTGAGAATCAGCAAGATGACCAATTTCATCATAGACCTGCCATGCAAGTTGCACAACTCTCGGCCAGTTGTCATAATCCGTCAATGGCGCATCTTTTCTCAGTGGAAGACCTGTCGTCTCAGTATCGAAAACCAAAAACATATCAATAAATCTTTACGCCCAAGCCGACTTGAACATGAAACATATTGTGATTGACATTTTCAAACACACTCGTCAATTCCATAATTGTCCTGACATTCACCGTGAAAACAACATCGGAAATTCTGAAGTCACAGCCGATGCCGGCTGTCGCGCCATAATTCAAAGCATTGTATGAAGCTTTTATTGTTTCCGGTTTTCCATTCCCAGGATTACGGGTCATGATGTAGTTCGCCTTATAATTTAAAATAGGGCCAATCTCAATCACCGGACCTAAACCATTCTTCAAAAAATAGAATTTAGCCAGAACAGGAATGTCAATGGTGTTAAATTTAAAACTATCATCATATTGATAATCATCAACAACGTACGAGTTTTTATAACCAGTCCTCGAATAAATAAGCTCTGCTCCAAGTCCAAAGAATCTGTTAAATCTGTATGAATACTGCATCCCCGCATAGAATGTCGGGAATTTCATTGAATATTCGCTGGAAGTGCTGTTTTCACCAACATTCCAAATGCCGGATAGTCCGGAACCGACCTTAAGCCACACCGTATGTCCAAACTCATTCTTTTTTTTCAGTTCTGATTTCTTTTCACCCAAAGCCACTACTCTCTTACGGTTCGATTTCTCATCTCTGCCATTTTTTTGAGTTTCATCAGCAGCATCATCAATTTGAGACGCAATATAATCAGATGCGTGCAGCATCGACAGCCTGACCGTATCAGCATAAAGTTGATTATAATACTCGTCTTTTGCAATGTTGTTGTACAAATCTGATTTCTGCAAATTCACGTTAAGTCTGCTAACGGAATTTTCAGCGACATCAACAACAGTGTCAAATGTCAGATATTCATTTAGTTTTAATGATATTTTAGTTGGACCATGACTGATTTGTCCTGTCATGCAAGGAGTCATCAACGAAGTCTCTTTGTCGTTAATATAGACCATGGCACCTGCTGGTGTTGAGGAAACTTTAATATAACCGAACATAAGATCAAGTCTCACTTTCTTGACCATTTTAGTCTCTGACATCGTTATTACCTCGTTATAGTCGTAATAATGTTCTTTTCTGATACAAAGTTTATGTTCTCCAACGGCTATTTTTTTCTGGAATGGAGTGTATCCGACCAACACATCATCGATATACACAGACGCTTCATCCTCGGGTTCAGAGAAAATGTTCAGTATTCCGACATCAATGTATCCGTCAATATTTTTTGGATTGACATTCAATGTGTCATTCTGTGAAAACAAGGGGAAAGACGGACATAAAAGCAATAAAAGCAGAAATGTCTTTAAACATCTGTAAATCAATCTGATTTGCTTGTCCATAATTAAATATTTAGAGTTGCAAAGTTAATATTTTTTTCAAGACACGTCCCCTATTCGGGTGTAAAAAAAATAAATAAAATAATATTTTTTCAAAAGAAATTTTTTGTACTTTTGCAGCCGCAAACCTCGGGTAGGTTTGAATTAACTAATTATAAATCAATTAAACAAAAACATTTAATTTTATGCCAGCAAAAATCAGATTACAGAGACACGGTAAGAAGGGCCAGCCTTTCTATCACATTGTAATTGCAGACGGTCGTGCACCTCGTGATGGTAGATTTATTGAAAAGATCGGAACCTACAATCCTATCACGGTTCCAGCTGAGATCAGTCTCAATTTTGAGAAAGCCCTTGAATGGTTAGACAAGGGTGCTCAGCCGACAGACACAGTCCGTTCAATCCTTTCGCACAAGGGCGTATTGCTCAAGAAGCACCTCCTCGTCGGTGTTAAGAAAGGTGCTTTGACAGCAGAACAGGCTGAAGTCAAATTCCAGGCTTGGATGAAAGAAAAAGAAGCCAAAGCTGCACAGGACAACAAGATTACAGCTGAAAAGAAGAGAGCCGACTACAAGGCAAGAATCGAAGCTGAAAGCAAGGTCAACGCAGCACGCGCTGAAGTGATTGCCCAGAAGAAGGCTGAACTCGCAGCAAAGGCAGCCGAGGAAGCAGCGGCAAAAGCGGCTGAAGAAACAGCAGCAGAAGCTCCAGCTGAAGAGCCGGCAACAGAAGCATAAACGTCAACGTTTAAGCGACAAGAAAAGGGAGTCCGCATGGATTCCCTTTTTTGTCGGAATTTGCCGGTCATCTCACAATTTCAAGGATTTTTTTCATGATGTCAGTGTTGTCAAAGATTCCGCTGAAATTCTCCGCACCAGGACCGTAAGCGAAAACCGGCACAAACACCGGAGTGTGGCTTCTTGTGCTGAACTTGAATTCAGTCTTTGTATATTTCCCATCAGAGTCAATGATGGTCAGTCCGCCCGTTTCGTGATCCGCCGCCACAATCACCAGAGTGTTTTCATTATTTTCGGCAAAATCAAGTACAACATTTATTGTCTTGTCGAAGTCTTTCATCTCTTCAACCAAATAAGTTGAGTCTCCTTTATGACAGGCCATGTCAATCTGCGAACCTTCGACCATGAGGAAGAAACCGTTTTCACCTCTATTGAGTATTTCAAGTGCCCTTGCAGTTGCATCAGGAAGAAAATCGCCTCTATCAGGTGCCTTGGGCAGATTTTTCCGTGATGCAATCACTGCTGTTCTAACCTCATTATCAGTGATTTGAGATAGCGAATCATGGACTGACCAATCGGAACGCCTCATGACTTCAATCAAGTCGCCGTTGTCTTTTCTCTCGTTGAAATATTTCCTGCCGCCAGCAATGAGCAAGTCAAGGTCTTCCCTATTCACAATCTCAGATGTGATTTCCTCATATTTATTTCTGTCAACGTTATGCGCAAGGAAAGCCGCTGGTGTAGCATGAGAAGCGTAACACGTCACCACAACGCCGGTCTTCTTCCCTTTTTCAGCCAGAATTTCAAGGAGGCTCGGTACAGGAATGCTGTCGGCAGTCATCCCGATTATATGGTTTCTTGTTTTATGGCCAGTCGCTATAGCTGTTCCGGCAGCGGCGGAATCAGTGACTTTATTCGAGAAAGAGCGTGTAATTGCAAGCCCTGAATAAGGAAAACGCTCGAAAGAAGTGCGATTTTCGCTAACGAGAAGCAACGAATAGACCTGTGCAAGCCCCATTCCATCACCTATCATTAATACCACATTCTTTGGTGAATCATTATTACATACGACATTTTCATTGTTGCTACAATTACTGCAAGACGTTAATAACAAAGCTATTACAGAAATATAAAACAGAAACGATTTTACCATTTTCATTACATTTACATTTTTCGCAAAGGTAACAAAAAAACAAAAAATCGCATTCCAAAAGAGCATAAAAAATTTTTCAAAAAAAATGTAAAACATAATGAAAATAGATGTATCTTTGCACTCGCAAAACCACAGAACACGGAGAGGTGGGTGAGTGGCTGAAACCAACAGTTTGCTAAACTGTCGTAGCCCCTAAGGCTACCGGGGGTTCGAATCCCCCCTTCTCCGCCGGATAATCGGGGCATAGCGCAGTCCGGCTAGCGCACCTGCTTTGGGAGCAGGGGGTCGCAGGTTCGAATCCTGCTACCCCGACAAGACAAAGGCTTTCGACATCGAGAGCCTTTTTTCGTGCATAAAAAACGGAGCTGACAGCAAAATTCCGTCGGCTCCGTTTTCGCGTTTATCTCAACAGTTTATTTTCTTGCGACAGCCCTCTTTGCGGCTTCCACAATATCTGGAGTGTCGAGGTGATACAATCTCATCAATTCATCAGGCGTGCCACTCTGTCCGAACACATCGTTGATGGCGACCATCTCGATTGGTTTGGGATTGTTCGTTGCAAGAAGTTGCGCTATGCTGTCGCCGAGACCGCCATTGCGCATGTGTTCTTCAGCTGTCACCACACAGCCGGTCTTTGCCACAGATTTAAGCACCGCCTCTTTATCCAACGGCTTAATTGTGTGGATGTTAATCAATTCAGCATTGATACCCATCTCTTTTAATATCGGCAGAGCCTGAATTGCCCTCCACACAAGATGTCCGCAGGCGAAAATGGAAACATCTGTTCCCTCCTCTATCATCTGAGCCTTTCCGATGATGAACTTCTCATCAGCCGGTGTGAAGTTGGCCACTTTCGGACGGCCAAAACGCAGATAGACAGGTCCGTCGTATTCAGCGCAGGCTATTGTTGCATTCTTAGTCTGATTGAAATCGCATGGAACGATTACCGTCATGTTCGGCAGCATTTTCATCATGCCGACATCTTCTAATGTCTGGTGTGTCGCTCCGTCTTCGCCGAGAGTGATACCTGCATGTGACGCGCAGACTTTCACATTCTTATTGGAATAAGCGACGACTTGTCGAATCTGGTCATAGACGCGTGCGGTGGAGAAGTTGGCGAAAGTGCCTGTGAACGGAATATAACCACCGATGGCGAGACCTGCCGCCATGCCGATCATGTTGGCTTCCGCGATGCCCATCTGAAAGAATCTCTCCGGGAATGCCTTCTGGAAATCGCCCATCTTCAATGAGCCTGTAAGGTCGGCGCAGAGGCCAACGACCTTAGGGTTACGTTTGCCAGCTTCAAGCAGACCTTCGCCGAAACCGCTTCTTGTATCTTTATAATTTTGAACTTCAAATTTCATGATTCATTATTTTTATGAGATTTCTCAATTCGTTGGAAATGACGGTTTTTTGTTATCAATAATCGCCTAATGTTTCTTTAAGTTGTGACAATGCACAAGCGGCCTGTTCATCATTCGGAGCGCTTCCGTGCCATTTATGGGTGCCCATCATGAAATCAACGCCCATGCCCATTTCGGTATGTGCGAGCAAGAGCTGCGGACGGCCATTATGCGCATTTTTGCGGACAACATTCAGATTATCAACAACTTGCTGCATATCATTCCCATTGAGTTCATAAACCTGCCATCCGAAAGCTTCGTATTTCGCTTTCATGTCGCCGAGGTTAAGGACATCGTCGGTGCTTCCGTCAATCTGTTTCTTATTATAATCAATGATTGCCACGAGGTTATCGACATGCTTTGCCGGTGCATACATCGCGGCTTCCCATATCTGGCCTTCCTCCTGTTCGCCGTCGCCCATGAGGCAGAAAACGAGATGGTTGTCACCGCTGAGTTTCTTCGCTTGCGCCGCACCGCACGCCACGGAAAGCCCCTGTCCGAGTGAGCCGGAAGCGACTCTCACGCCAGGAAGACCTTCCGCTGTGGTCGGGTGTCCCTGAAGGCGAGTGCCAAGACGCCGGAATGTAGCGAGTTCGGCAACAGGAAAGAATCCGCGATGAGCAAGGATGCTGTAAAACATCGGGCTGATGTGGCCGTTTGAAAGGAAAAACATGTCCTCCCCCGCCCCATCCATAAGGAAATTCTTCGGGTCAATCTGCATTTGGTCAAAGTACAATGCCGTCACGATGTCGGTCGCGCCAAGTGATCCACCAGGATGCCCCGACTGACATGCATGAACCATTCTGATAATATCGCGTCGAACCTGCGATGCGACATCTTTTAATTCATTGATAGTCATTATTTAACAGTGTATTTCGTTCATATTTTTAACTCGTGCAAATTTATGCAATTTTATTTTGCAAACAATTATTTTTATTACATTTGCCGAAAATATTAAAAATTATTTTCAAAGATGAATAATCCGGATGAAAAGAAATATAACAATTTGGTTTTCAAAGTATTGGAATGCGACAAGCTGCTGCCATTCATAATGAAAAAGATGAACGGCATAAGTCGCACCAAGGCTAAGAACATTCTTTCGAGCGGAACTGTTTGCGTGAACGGCAAGTCAATAACGCAGCACAACTTCCTGCTTGAGCCAGAGATGACGGTTGAGATAATCCGCAATGGTGGCGGCAATGTCTTTAAAAGTCATTGGTTAAAAATTGTTTATGAAGACAGATACCTTTTTGTCATCGAGAAAAGGAACGGCATTCTTTGCAACTCTCCTCATCCGGGTGACGAGACCGTTCAGAGCATTTTGAACAAATACCTTGAAAGCAAGCATCAGCGGTGTCATGCGCATACTATCCACCGTCTCGACAGAGACACTTCCGGATTGATGCTTTTCGCGAAGGACAAGAAAATCGCGCTGATGTTTGAAGACAATTGGAAACAAACGGTTTACGACCGTCGTTATGTTGCTTTAGTTCACGGTGAGATGAAGAAAGAGAGCGGAACCATCAGTTCATGGCTGAAGGACAACAGTCAGTTTGTGACGTTCTCTGACAAATTCGACAACGGAGGGAAATACGCGGTAACTCATTACAGATTGCTGAAAGTCGCTGACGGCCATTCTCTTGTGGAGCTTCAGCTGGAGACAGGCCGGAAGAACCAGATACGCGTTCACATGCAAGACATCGGCTTCCCTGTTGTCGGCGACCCCAAATACGGTGACGGCGACGACCCGATTGGCCGTCTCGGACTGCACGCGTACAAACTTTGTTTTATCCATCCGATTACTGGTGAGGACCTGAAATTTGAAACACCATTCCCGAAGAAATTCGATATATAAATAAAAACTTGCCCCGAAACACGAGGCAAGTTTTTTATGTGTTTGAAAGATGATTAATAGTCAGTTATCTGATTTCATCTACTTCACACTATCAATAGTAACGAAGCCATGTCTTGATTTCTTGCCAAGCCCAAATTTTGCACCTATAGAAATTGATATCATATAATCCATCCTGCCCCATGTATTATTTGACATTGGAGAATAATCCCAAGTGCCTTTAATCAAAGCCAATTTCGGTTCGATGAAAATAATCACCTTGTCATTCAATCTGAAATCATTGTTAAAGCCAAAATGGAATGAAAATTCATAGTTGCTTACATTTCCCTTCCTATCAGGGGTGCCGGCCTTTCCTGTCTGCCAAGCACAACCCATTCCTATGGTATTCTGCAAATGATACTTCATACGACTGCTACGTGCATAGTTAGTGGTAAGACTCATCCAGTCTAATGTAACCTCACCATACAAGTCACAATAGTAGAATGTAAAACTCTGGTACTCGCCGGTATTTAGTTCGGGTACGTAAACATTATTACGGCTTTGTCCTTTTGCATAACCAAGATCCAAATTGGCGGACAAAGCTACGCTGGGAGTAAGCCATTTACCAGCCTTCACCCCTATTTGCGGCGTAATCGGGTTAATTCTCGCTGAAGAGACATCCTCATTGCCAGAGAACATGTGAATACCGGCACTGACGCCCAAATACCAGTTGTCATTAGGTCTTCCGAGGATAACAGCCGTCGAGTCACTGAGTACTATGTTTTCCTCTTCGTTAACGTCAATGGTTTTCTTCACTTTGACATTTCTATTTTGATTCTCCCATTTATGAGTGATCACAGCGTTATCCTGAGCCGTTGCACCAACCGAAAATAAAATTAGCATCAATAACGCTAAAACTTTACATTTTTTTGACATAGCTTTAATTTTACCTTTTTTTAATTAATATTACTTTTTTCTAAATAATTTCTTCTTTTTGTTTTTTTCATCCTCGTCTCCATAACCGTAACCATAACCATAACCATAACCATAACCGTAACCGTAACCATAACCGTAACCATAACCATAACCATAACCATAACCATAACCATAACCGTTGCCATAGCCTGGTAACTTCTTATAATCCGTGGCATTCATCACAACATACATATTGGGCAAAATGTTTTCTTTATGGATTCGGTTAAGTTCAGGAAGCATTCTCTTGTCAATCCTTCCAGAACGGATGACAAAAACTGTCGCATCAGCAAGATGTTTCACTATATCCACATCGGCCACATAGCCTGCCGGCACGCAGTCAAGAAGAACATAATCATACATTTCTTTCAATTGACTGACCATATCATCAAGACGTTTCGAACTGAGAAGCTCTGCCGGATTAGGCGGGACAGGACCTGAAAAAACAATATCAAGTCCACTCGTCATGACATCATTCTGGATAATGTCTCTTACATCTGTCAGATGTCCGGTAAGGTAATTGGTAACTCCACCGACTCCTTTTCTGTCAAGACGTTTTGCCAAAGTGCCTTTACGAATATCAAGGTCAACGACAACCACTTTCTTTGATGCCAACGCCAAACTGACTGCAAGATTCGATGAGATGAACGTCTTGCCGGAACTCTCGCCGAAAGAGGTGAACATGAGTACTTTCGCATGTTGACCATTTTCGCACATCAGGAAATCCAAGTTTGACCTGAGCATTCTGAACGCCTCAGTAATCTGGTCACGTTTGTTATCCAAAACCACAATATCTCTCTTATCAGTCACAGGCTTTATCGGCAATTCGCATAGTACAGGCACTGATGTTGCTTTTTTGATCTCTGAACTGAACCTGACTTTTGTATCAAGCAGTTTTCTGAGGAAGTATATTGCGACAGGGACAGCGAGACCAATTATTAGTCCAATCAGAACGACCTTTGGCTCGTTAGGTGAAATCGGCGTGGTATTAACACGCGCCTCATCAACGACCTTCGCGTTTCCGTCAATTTGAGGCTGGCTGATGAGAAGCTCCTCGCGTCTTGTCAGCAAGTTGACGTATATTTCTTCTTTAATCTTCTGAATACGCTCGACATTAGTAAGATATATCTGCTGCTCCGGCACATCATTCATTGCCTGCGTCGCTTCTCTTTCCTTGTTCGTCGCAATGTTTATCTTCCCATCGATACCGTCAACATACGCACTTAACAATGTTTTTATATTGCTTTTGAGAACTTCCTGTTCCTCCATCATGCCAATGACATAAGGATTGTTTGATGTTCCATTCTTCTGATATTTTTCAAGTTTTAGCACTGATTCGTTAAAGTTTTCAACAGCACCTTGAATGTTTTTGTCATCAACGTCAGGCAAAATCGGAATCAGCTTATTCTCAACATTCTTATCGACATAGTTGTACAGATAGTTTGCAAGCGATTTGCGTTCTTCCAACTTGATAACCTCCTCTGATGACTCGATACTCGTCTGAAGGTATGACTGACCATACTCATTGATGTTTAGAAGAGAATGTTCCTTTTTGAAAACAGCAAGTTCGGTCTCCTTATCACCAAGATCCTTATCAATGGCATCCAAACGGCTGTTAATATATGAGTATGTGTTTTCAATAATCCTTCTCTTATCATTCATGGCATCGTCATTATAGACATCTATCAATGTGTTGATGATGTCACTCGCACGGACAGGAGACACGTCCGTGATATACAAACTCACCAAAGAGTTTTTCTCACTGTCCCTGTATATTTGCAAGCGCGACCTGAAAACATCAGCGATGTAAGACGCATTTAAATGTCTGACTTCTATAGGGTCATTTATAGATGAATTACTGAAACTCCAAGTCTTGTTGACAATGATTCTGCCTTCCTGACTGTATATGGTATCTCCGAATGCAGCATTGACAGCTCCCAAAGATGAACTCGACAAAGTCAGCGAATCTTCACTGATTGGTGTGACAAGCATACCCATGTTTTGTGTTTCATGAACGTCTGGCAAGACAACTTCAATCGGGGAATTTCTGTATAAGTCACTTGTTCTTCTGACGATTTTTGTCTGATGAGTGTAAAACATTTCAAGGTTCAGCCGTCTGACGACCTCCAGCATTGTTGTTTTGGATTCCATGATCATCATCTCGTTATTTATGGAACTTGATATGACGTAGCCTGTTCTTGAATATTCAGAAATCAACGCTGTCTCACGGGTCATGCCATCTGTCAACTTTGAGTTGTTGAACTTGAGCATCACTTTGGCGCCACTTTCGTATATCCTGTCTTTTTTTCTGACATTATAACCAGCTATAAACGCACCAATAAACCCACACAAGACTAACCAGTGCAGATTCCTCAGTATCTCAAAAAGAATATCCTTGATATGTAACGCCGCTCCGTTCTCTTCTTCAAGGAAATCTTTGTTTTCGTCATCTTGATTATTCGCCATAGTACCAAATTATTTTTTCACCAACACTGTTATCATCGTTATGATTGATGAAATTGACGTAACAAATGCCAGCCACGACATCCAATAGTTGAACTCATCCTTATAATACTTCGATTTGATTGATTCTGTAATAATAAAGTCATTTTGCTGTAGCAGGAAAAACGGGTCATTGAAAATCTCTACGGATCGCGGGTCCATATAGTGCATGACCATTTTACCTTCAACATTTCTTAACACACCTATTTTGTCGCGTCGTGTATATTTGTCGATTCCGCCTGACAGGGCAAGGGCTTCAAGGAAAGTGCAACGCTCATTGCTGATGGTTATTGAGCTTCCGCCTTCAGGACTGAGGAAGAAAATCTTGAAATTGTTGAATCGCACGTTCACGAAAGGATTCTGGAGCAGTTCGCCGGTTTCGAGAACATTCCTTATATAATTCTGCAGTTGGAGACGTGTCATGCCTGCCACATGGATCTGACCGATTTCCGGAAATTCTATATTGCCATTGACGTCAACCAGATAACCTCTGTTATAGTTATTACTGTTTGACTGCAATCCACCGAAAACATTAAACGGTTCCGCAAGCTCTTTTTCAGAGCTTGAAACGCCAATCATAAGCTCGTCGTACGGACTTATCACCGCCTCAAACCTGTTCTCAAGTTCAATTTGTGTTGTTTCGTCCATATCCTGAAGATACAAAACCTTCTTTGGTGTGATGCAAGATAACATCACGCCTGTCAGGAATAATATGATTACCAATGATTTAATCCTCATATAAATTTATATTAACTCACAAAAAACCAAGTCACAAAGATAGTAAACATTTTTTATATCTTTTGATTTATTAAGAAAAATCAAATTTTTGTGATGAAAAATTTTACGACGTTCTTAACATTTTGAACAACCAACTCACTCAACCACTCCGCCGTGTTATCTGCCCAACGTTGCGGATGGGTGGTTATCATGATTGACCCTGGCAATTTGTTTTCTCTTGCCGCATCAATTACATCATCCGTGGAATGAAACACCAAGCCTTCCCTGCACCACCTGTCCTGATGAACCGGTATTCTGTCTCTCACGCTGACATTGAAGCCATCCCAACGGCGTCCCGTGTCGGTCAGATAGAAAGTCTTGGAAAAATCAGTATCAAAATAGGGTTCAAACTCGATGCCAAGCTGATGATAGTCATATTTTTTCCAAATGTCCTTGCTGTCCCATTTTGATTTCGGGCTGCCGTGCATACAAATGCTTTTCACAGGAACAATAGCTCTCAGCTTTTCCAAATTTTCACAAAAATCGCGATAAGCGGCATCTACATCACCGTCACAAGTGGTCAACGATTCATAGTGATAACCGATTTCGTGACCGAGCGAAGCGATTTCTCGGATGATGCTTTCATCCCAACTTTCTGGAACTGCGCGGAAATAATAAACCGCCTTCCAGCCCAATTCATGCTCGATTTTGGCCGTTGCCAGACTGTTTTTAGGCTTCAAGTCAACATCGTGGCGAAGGATGATTTCGCCATAACCCTTCAAAGCCACAAGCAGTTCACGGTATTTTTTTAAAGTAAAATCTTTATTCCCCATCACACTTTCTCTCCCTTTCTTATCCAAATGCCAAAATACAAATTATCATCCTCTGATGATCATCAAGCGATAATCACTTTGTAATGAAAATAAGAAAAACGCTGCAAATATACAAATATTTTAACTTATCGGCTTATTTTATGGTTAAAATAACAAAGATTATGATTTAAACAAGAGTTCATATCTTCTCCAGCAAATCCGCAATTTCCCGATTCACATCACCTACGGCAGCATAATAGGCTTCTTTCTTTTTCAACCATTCTTCCTTGCGCGAATTGGATGCAAAATCTTCAACTGTCTTCAGCACCTCATCAAAAGGAGCTATATTGCGAAGCAAACCGTATTTTTGTTCCAGCATCTTGAAATTCGACATATCATTTTCACCGACAAAGGAATTGGAGCGGATAGCAGGTGTGCCTAACAAGGCGGCTTCCGTGGCCATCGTCTGAGAATCGCCCAAATACAAATCAGCAAAAGCCAAAACACTGTGAATGGCAGAAGCCGGCGTAGGCAACTTGTACTTTTTCAATTCTTCCGGCAGCTCTTTTTCTGAAGAAATGTATACCGTCATATAAGGTTCCACCGCTTTCACTAGTTTCATCTTCTCCTCCAAATTGAAACCGCTGTTGTTCACATCGTGATTGGCAAACCAGCCCACGAAGCGGAAAACCACGTACGGCTTTTTTAAGCCATTTTCCGAAATCACTTTTTCATTTGGCTGAAAAACAGACGGAGCCAGATAGCAATCTTCGAAAACGCCTTTCACACGAATATGTTTTTCGCCGTAATCCAATGTGAAGTTTTCTGGGGTAACAACCTTGGTACAGCGAGGCACCACATGTTTATTGGTCAAGGCAACGACTTCCGAATCTGGAAAAATCACCGACTTCGCTTTATATTTTTTTGCCATCAAGACCCCGAAGAGCGAAGCTTTCGACACAATGACATCCGGACGGTACCTTTTCACGATTTTCGAATAGCATCTTAACAAAGAGAAAGATCCCAAAATTTTCTCTATCATCTTTTTCTTGTGCAGGCCAAAGATTTCATACGGCACGCCTTCTTCCTCCAAAACCTTCAGCAACACATCTTTATCCCTGGCCAAGACCAAAATATCATGACCATCATTTTTCAGCATCTGCATTACATACTTGAACTGGTAGTAATGCTTCGGATGGTTCAATTCAAATATATATTTCATATTTATTTGTTTTCCAATGTCTTAATAACTTTTGCAGGCACACCCACTGCCACACAATAAGGCGGAATATCGCGGGTGACGACAGAACCCGCACCAATCACAGCGCCTTCACCTATCGTGACACCCGGCATGATGATGGAGCCAATGCCGACATGGACTCCATCCTTAATATTTATAGGTGCGAATTTCAAAGGGCAATCCATTACGGGCTTCCCGACTTCATAGAACGACAAATCACGCTGATGGCACAGGAGCATCACGCCGCGTGTCACCCAAACGTTTTTACCAATGGTAATCAGTTCTGGAGCCGACATATCAATTTCAACGCTTGCCGCTATCTTCGAGCCCTTCCCTACTTTCACGCCCATAGCCTTATAAAAAGGCATTCGTAGTTGTGCGGGAAACAAATGCCTCGCGAAAAAAGCGAATATCCTGTTCATGACGCCTTGCGTCACGTTTTTTACTGTACGATGATTGTTTGCCATGATTCAATTGTTCAACAACAAATTCTACTATTACTCAAATTTCAGTTTCGCCATTTGCGGGTCGTCGAAGACGTTGCATCGCCATTCCATCGCAAGTGCACATATCACCCACGCGGATTTTCATTCACTTGCCAATGCCCACCTTTGTCGGGTCCGACACGGATAAGGGCGCCTTTCTTCCTCAACTTCCCGATATATTCCCGAACTGTCACAAAACCAATGCCAATTTCATCGGCCACCTGCTTTTGCGTGAAATCCGGATTTCGTTTCAACGCCTCAATGATTTTCCTTTCCAATGGTGTTAATGAAACATTTTCTGTAGGGTTTTCTGTAGGGTTTTCTGTAGGGTTTTCTGTAGGGTTTTCTG